>CAYRGX010000019.1:0-68602 GCA_964423905.1 uncultured Leptospirales bacterium
GGAAGTGGCCACTTTGGAAGATATGTTTAATTTGTGGTATAAGTGCGAATGAGATGACCGCGAATAGGTTCCCTCCCCTTTCGGGGAGTATTCTCCTGATAAGCCCGAAATCGGCATCTGATATGTCCTGGAATTCATCCACGAGCACATGCCGATACCGGCCCGCGACCAGCCGTCTGACACCGGCGTTGCCGTCGAGCAGTTGCGTGGCGCGGGCGATCATATCGTCATAATCAATCGTGGCTGATTCCATCTTGAACTCGCGGTACGCACGGGCAATGTCGAGGACGTGGGTCGCGACAGGAGATGCCGCGAGGCTTTTCCCGAGAGGGCTTGCGGGATGCGGCGGGGCGCTCACCAGCGAGCATACCACGCTCGCGGGCACCCCGAGGAATTCCCGCGTACGCGGCAGGACGAGATCCATGATGGCATTCCTCTTGCCCTCCTCGTCCAGGACCCTGACGCCGCGCGCGGATTCATCGAACTCCCGCACCAGGCCGAGACAAAAGGAATGAATGGTACCGGCCTGTATCACGCCGGAAGCGGTCCCGAACCTTTTCACGACCCTGTGCCGTATCTCTTCTGCCGCCTTCCTGCTGAACGTCAGCGCGAGGACGCTTTCTGGCGGCGCGCTCGCAACATTGATGGCATTGCCGATGGCATCGACCAGTGTCCTGGTTTTCCCGCTGCCGGCCCCCGCAATGACAAGTGTCACCCCGCATATGGCCGATGCGGCCCGTGTCTGTTCAGGGCTCCCTTCCATACCGTGTATACGGACGGAATGCCGGTTTTATAAATTTTTTCAGGAGCGGCGGGCGGCGAGTCTTTCCCGCAGCGAATACTCACAGCCGCAGTAGCTCTGACGGTAGAAACCGAATTCACGGGATAGCTCGACCGAGCGCCTGAATCCGTCGTTTTTCTTGAAGTCGCGGGCGAGATACGGGATGCCAAATTTTTTTTCCATCTCGCGGCCGATATCGCACAGCATCTCGAAGTCCTTGTGCGGGCTCACCGACAACGTGGTCGCCGCGGCATCCGCCTTCATGCGGACAGCTTCACGGAAGAGCTCCCCGAGCCTGAACCGGTAGCATTCCCGGCAACGGGGTGATTTTTCCCCCAGGTGCGCGTAAGGGGATACCATTTCCCTCCAGGACGCGGTAATGGCATCAGCCTCGATCATGCCCACGTTGACGATACCGCAAAAACGGGCGAGCTCGTCGCGTCTGCGTGTGTACTCGTCCGCCGGCGAAATGTTGGGATTGCAGAAGTATATGGTCGTATGAAATTCGCCCTTCAGGGATTCGCATACCGAGCTCGCGCACGGCGCGCAGCAGGCGTGTAAAAGCAACGTGGGCGAATTCACCGCTACTTCAGGTATTTGTTGATAAAATTCGACAATTTCTGCGCCTTGGCAGGGTTGGTCCTGCTGTCGAGCCACAGGAGGAGTTGCGAGGCGACGCTGTTTTTCTTGCAGTACTCGTGATGGATCACGAAGCGAGCCATGTCGAACTTCAGGTCCTCGAAAATGGTTTCGGCGATGCCCATGTTCGCGGGATTGGTTCCGAGCCGCTCGCATATTTTCACGATAATCTCGTGTTTATCCATCTCCATGAGCTCTTCGCAGCAACGTTCGTCAAGTATGGAATTACTTAAATCGATCTGGTCATACGCGTCGACATAAGCCCTGTTTATCGCCCCATTGTTCATTGCGTTCCTCGTTTTTTTTCTGCTATTGGCGCTCATCACATTCGGTTGGTCCGCGGTCGTATTTCCGGTATTGCCAATATGTGCGGTAACCTTTATAATCCTTCTCTTTGCCCCAATGCTTTTCCGGATATTCTCAGCCGTGGTAAAAAAACTCTTTTTGTAAATATTATTTTGTATTCACATTTCTATGTTATACAAAAATAATCCGATCGTCAATAAACGCGGGAAAAAAAGTTAAATTGTTCGGCGGCGGGGCTATACAATCTTGAATACGATAACGGTGATATCAGAATCCGGCTGGGAAAGGCCCATGAATCCCTCGTATGAGGTCTTGATCCTTGAAGCTATATCGTTTGCGTTTTTCGCCCGGCTCTCCATGACCGCATTTCTCAGACGAAGGAGACCGTACTCATCGCCCTTCTGGTTCTTCGAACGCGTCAGGGTCTTCGAATAGAGCACCCCGATATCCCCCCTGATGATCCCCGTACGTCCCATGCCGTACGTGGTATGCGCGTCGTAGCCGAGCGGTATACCCTCGGTATCGAGGGTGTCGAAGTTATTTTTCTCCACGCGGAACAATTCCAGCGCGGGGAAACCCGCGTTCGTATACATGAGACGCATGTTCCTGACATCGATATAACAGTAAAATGCGGTTACCAGCCCGCCCCTCCCGCGCGAAAAATCGTAAAGGACGTTGTTGATATTCTGGATTACGGAGGATGTCGAGGGAAGATCCGGTATGCTCGAATAGAATGAAGACTGGAGAAGGACCGAGTGGAGCGCGCTGTTTATGCCCATACCCGCGATATCGGTGATGAGCACGCCCACGCCCTGGTCTCCCGATTGGATGAAATCGAAATAATCGCAGCCGTGCACGTACTTGGGGACAATGAACGCGCCGAACCGGATGGTATCCATGATCGGGAGGCCCGAAGGGAGCGCCTTCGAGAGAATGTCCGCCGAAAGGTTGACGCTCCTGGCCAGGAATTGCTGCTTCATGGCCTTGTCGTAGTTGATCGCGGTGGTTATGAAATCGCTGCACTTCATCTGCAGATACTCGAGCTTCTCTATTTCCTCCGGCCGGAACCCCGCGAGCGACTCCTTGCCGCCGAGGCACAGAAGGCCGTAAAGGCGGCGTTCGTAGTATACGGGCGCGATAACCTCGACCTCGTTATCGACAAAAAACGAGATGATATCGTCCCTTACATCGGCAAATGTCCTGTCATCTGTATAGACCCGCCCGATCATGAGCAGTTCCTGGTTGCGGATGAACCAGCGGATCAGCGGCGAGTTCCTGTCCAGGGGCTCGATGACGGATTCGCCCTCCATCGAGCGCGAATACACCTTCTCGTAACGCCTGCTTTTTTCGTCGAGCATCATGAAAAACGCGTTTTTCAGAAAAAGGCTGCGGTACAGGATATCGACCGTCCTCTGGACGATGGGTTCCATCTCCTTCATGGTCTGGACGTCCCTGATGAAGTCGTCAACGAGTGTCCCGAACTGGTATTGCTTTCTGCGGAACGCCCTGTCGATCATCGGCTGGATGTAAACCGAGAAAAGTATGAAAAGCACGACGATGATCACGCTGATGATGGCCTCGCCCGCCATCCCGAATATCCAGACCCTGTTTTCCTGGAGGTACAGAATGGTCACGATGGGGAACGTTATCACCATGGAAATGATGGCGTAGATGGATGTCTTGTGGATGACCGTGCTGATGTCCATGAGATGATACGCGATGACCGAGTAAAAAAGCGCCGAAATGGTAAAAAACGCGGCGAGCGACGGACCGATGACGTACAATTCTGTGATTCCGAAGAACCTCGGCAGAATGATGGAAAAGAACGCGGCGATGAGCATGGATAACGACGAGCCGATGAACACATAGCGCATCTGCAGGCGGAATATCTTGACCGTCAGGGAAAGGTATTTCTTGATGAAATTCACGACGGCGGCGATAATATACAGAAATGTGATCACCGCGTATACCGTGTAAAAATCCGTAAATTCCCTGACGAACACCCCGTCCTTGAAGTAAGCCGTGCGGATGGTCACGCCCGTGGTGACCACGACAAGACCGATCAGCAGTGCGGGCAAGCAGATGAGCAGCGCGAGCTTGAACGGAAAAAGGCTTTCGCGTTTCGGAAAGACGAATGAAAGGGCGAATACACTCGAAAACGTCATGATTGTCGACATCTGGGTAACCCTGTTCACGAGGACCAGATCCAGCTTTTGCGGGAAAGCGTAGGTGAGGAACATGGTAAACAGGATGCCGAAGGCGCTCATCGAGAAGAACGCATAGTAGCGGTGCACCTGGTCGCGCCAGTCCTTCATAAGCACAAAAACCGTCTGCAGGACTATCAGGACCGATGCAATTATGGAAAATATTACGCTTACGAGTATCATTGAAGTAGATACCGCTCATCATTATTGTGATGCTAATATGGTTCACTCGCACGGCCTGTGTCAAGTGTTAATACGCCATTTTATATCCCCCCCATTAAAAATCATTGACTAATATGCATGATGGATCAATCATCAATATGATGCCGGGGATGCCGCAGCGTTCCATTTCGGGGACCGGATCGATTATTAGCAGGCGAGGACAACGATGGGCGAAATGAAAACCATGCACAAGCGCACCCACTACGTGGTGAATAAAAAGCTCCAGATGTCCATATCAACAAAGGCCATCATCCTTCCCCTTATCACGACTGTCATTATTTCAGCGATACTGCTCGTTTTTACCGTGGTCACGAATGACATGATCACGAAGAGCAACAAATCCATCAATTCCATAACCGAGGATCAGGGGATAATAGTCCAGATGTTCATGTCCTCGCCCGCGCTGCAGGCATCGAATAATCCCACCATCATCAAGGGCGAGGCGACGTATCGAAAAAACATCGGGCAGTTGAAAAAAATCGCCAGCGACAGCTCCCAGATTACCCGTTTCAGTTATATCGTTCTTTGCATCGTTATCACGCTCACCGTGGTCCAGATTCTCGCCATCTTCGCCCTGTTCATGTATTACACACATAAAATCACGGGCCCGATACAGGTCATCACCGGCTACCTGCACGACATCAGGGAGGGGCGCGATCCGGATATACGGCCGCTCAGGAAAGACGACCTTCTCCAGGAATTCTACAACGAATTCAGGGAAACCATCGCATACCTGCTGAAAAGACGAAACGGCAACTAAAGGTCCCCGCTCATGGATTTCGATGCGAAAGCGCTTGTCGTCGTCGACATGCAGAACTACTATCTCTCGCAGAAATCGTCATACTACCGGTATTTCTCGATGATACGCGAAGGCTGCCTTGATTACATCATAACCCGGTGCTCCCGCACCGTTATCCCCAACATTTCGAAAATCATGGACAGCTTCCGCGAAAACAATCTTCCCGTCGTATTCCTGAGGCTTTGCGGAAAAAAGCCTGACAGGAGCGACCTGCACCCTTTCTTCAGGAGGAGCCATCTCCGGGCGCTTGGCGAGGGCTACCCCGACCTCTACCCCCTCGATGAAGATCCGATGTCGGATGTCGTCGACGCGCTTTCGCCGGCCCATGGCGATATCGTCATCCGGAAAACGACGTTCAGCCCCTTTACTTTGACCGATATCGACACGAGACTCAGAAAGGAGGGGATAAAAACCCTGGTCTTCACCGGCCTGGCGACGAGCCAGTGCGTGGAAACGACCGCACGAGACGCCTCGGAGAGGGATTATATCGTTGTTCATGTTGAGGATGCGCAGGCAGATTACGATGAAATGACCCACCATTCGTCGCTTTTCAGCTCGCAGGGGGTGTGCGGCGGGAACATCTATACCACAACGGAGTTCCTCGATCTTGAGAATGGAAATTACTTCCGGTAAACCCTGAAGAACACGTATCTCTCTCCCGGGTTATCGTCGACCGTTTCCCTGGACAACGCCATGTCGCCGGCGGCCACTTCCTCCATTGGCGACCACGCTGCCGCCGCCTCTTCTCCCTCTGTAAATGGCTGGCTGAAAGCGACCTTCCTCGATCTGAGATCTTTTCTCAGTTTGTTGTAGTGGGCGATTGACACCCGTCCTTCGATGAACTCGTCGGATACGCGCACAAGTGATGCCTTGTTATTACGGATAATATCTATAATCTGCTCCGATTCGTGCCTGGCAGCTTCGTTCCGAACCCTGGCGATTCCGCCCATGGTACCGTCTCCGCCGGGTCTAAAAAACGCGATACCGGAAATGATGACAACTGCGGCGGCCGCCGCCGGGACCGCCTTGAAAAACACCCGCCTGCGACGTCTTTTTGCCGCGAGGTCGACAACGCGGCCGGACAGGTTGGAAGAAAAATGACCGTGGGCTCCGATTTCCGCGCAGAAACCAATGGTTTTTTTCAGGCGCTCGAATTCGTCCCGGCATGCGCGACACGATTTCAGGTGCGACTGAATGGTCTTTTTCTCCGTTTCATTCTGAAGGCAGTCGTCACAAAAATCCGAGAGCTTTTCAAAGGCGATATGTCCGGCGTTCATATGAGGCCCCTCGCATACAGTCTGTTTTTCAGGAATTCCCTGCCCCTGTGGATTCTCACCTTCACGTTCGAAAGCGAGATATTTAATATATCGGCTATTTCGTTGTACGAAAGGCCGTTAATATCCCTGAGGGTGATGATTTCACGATAATCATCTGGCAGTTTTTCGATTTCATCTCTCACGATCATGAGCGAATCGTTCATGATGACCGTTTTTTCGGGGTTTTCCCTTTCATCGGGAAGTTGCAGGTCGTTTCCATCCTCTCCAGGGGAAACGTTTATGGATACTACGTTCAACCTGCCGGATTTTTTCCTGTAGTTCTTGCAATAATTCACCATGATGCTGAAGAGCCAGGTCGAAAATTTGGCTTCACGCCGGAAGGATGCGAGGGCCTCGAGCGCCATTATGAAAATTTCCTGCGTGATATCCAGCGCTTCGTCGTAATTGTTAAACTGCGAATAGACATAGCGAAAAGTCCTGTCCTGATATTTTTTAACGATACTCGCATAGGCCTCGGTGTCGCCAGCGAGTACGCGTTCCAGTACAGCCAGATCTTCTGAATCAGACATTCCCGTTTCGCCCGTGTTACATGTTTATCCGATTATTTTCGCAAATTTTCTCTTACCCACCTTCAACACTCCCTCAACCGGCAACGACAGCTCGTGGTTTTCGTCGTCGATCCGGGTTCCTTCGAAGTAGACACCCCCACCGCGAACGAGTCTTCTCGCCTCCCCGTTCGACTGGGCCAGGCCCGCGGTCACCATGAGCTTAACGATCCAGATTTTCCCCGCGGTCCTGTCCTCGTCCTGAATGGAAAACTCCGGTATCTCGTCCGGTAGCGCCTTATCGACGAAAATCCTCCTGAATTCCGCTTCCGCGGCATCCGCGGTATCTTTTCCGTGGAACTGCGCGCAGATTTCCCTTGCGAGCCTTACTTTCACATCACGTGGGTGTACAGACCCGTCCTTCGTGCCGCGCCTCATCCCCTCTATCTCTGTCCGGGGTACGTCAGTTACGAGTTCGTAATAGAGATACATGAGCTCGTCCGAAATGGACATGACTTTCCCGAATATCTCCCGGGGCGGCTCGTCGATCCCTATGTAGTTATTGAGGGACTTGCTCATCTTCTGGACCCCGTCAAGGCCCACCAGCAGAGGAAGTGTCATTATGACCTGGGACTCCTGGCCGTATTCCTTCTGGATGTCCCTGCCTACCAGCAGATTGAACTTCTGGTCCGTGCCGCCGAGCTCGATATCGGCTTTAAGCGCGACCGAGTCATATCCCTGCACCAGCGGATACATGAATTCGAGTATCGAAATCGGTTTCCCGATCTTGTATCGGTTCGAAAAATCATCGCGTTCCAGCATTCGCGCAACGTTGTATCTCGCGGTAAGGTCAAGGACGTCGGCAAATGTCATCGGCGTGCACCATCTCGAGTTGAAATCCACGATGGTTTTTTCTCTGTCCAGTATTTTGAATACCTGCCGTTTGTAGGTCTCCGCGTTTTCCAGGACCTCCTCTCTGGTCAGCCTTTTCCTGATGTCCGAGCGCCCGGTCGGGTCCCCGATCATCCCCGTGAAATCGCCTATCAGGAAAACCACGGTATGACCCATATCCTGAAAATGCTTCATTTTTCGCAGCAGGACCGTGTGTCCAAGATGTATATCGGGAGCGGTCGGATCGAATCCGGCCTTTATAATGAGCGGCTTGTTTTCCTTTTCTGATCGCTCCAGCTTTTTCTCGAAATCCTCAAGAGGAATGATTTCCTCGGTACCACGCTTAAGCAGTTCGACATCGTTCTTTATCATATTCGGCCATTTCTGTTAGTTAGTGTGTATCATCAACTTCATCTTCGTCTTCGTCTTCCAATTCGCCGTCATCGTAATCGTCGTACTCCATATCGGGACCGAGATCCTTCGTCATGTAATAATGCGCGATAACGGCGATCAGATCATCGCGCGCGGCTTCGGCATCATCCCTGGCCTTGAATTCAATAACGATAGGTTCCTTGCGGCCTGACATGAATACGCTGAGAGAGGCGCCTCCTTTATTATCGTTGATGGAACCTACCGCCGCGATCATGGGGATAACCAGTGCAATCTCGCCGTAATCGATGATTGGTACCATGTTGTGCACCCCCCCTATAAATGATACACACAGCATTTCAGCCTGGCGAGATTCCGTCAAGATAAATAAAAAGGGGCGCACTCTCGTGCGCCCCTCCGGTCGTGTGTCTGTCAATCGTTATCGGGTGGATACATGCTCTCGATTTCGGCGGCGTACTTGGTATCAACCACTTTACGCTTGACCTTCTGGGTCGGAGTGAGCTCTCCGCTCTGCTGTGTCCACTCGGCATCGAGCAGTTTGAATTTTCTGATCTGCTCGACCCTCGAAAACTGCTTCGTGTACTTGTCGATTTCTGATGCGATCAACTTGTGGACGCTATCACTATCGATAAGGTCCTTCCTGCTGCTCGAGGATATGCCCTCTCTTCTCGCCCATTTTTCCAATGCCTCGAAGGCGGGTATAATGAGGGCGGCGAGGTATTTTCTCCTGTCGCCGATGATCGCGACCTGCTCAATGTAAGGCGATGTTTTCAGGCTGTTTTCAATATTTTGCGGGGATATGTTTTTACCGCCGGCAGTGACTATGATGTCCTTGATGCGGCCGGTTATCTTGAGGAACCCGTCCTCATCGATAATGCCAATATCACCTGTCCTGAAAAATCCGTCTTTGGTAAAAACTTCCTTGGTCGCCTTTGGATTCTTGTAATATCCCTTCATGACCTGCGGCCCCTTGATGAGGATCTCGCCCTCGTCGGAAATCTTGACTTTTGTCTCAGGGATGGCCGGGCCCACCGTGCCGGGCTTCAGGCGCTCGGGCCTGTTGTAATTGGTTACGGGAGTCGTCTCGGTAAGACCGAATCCCTCGAGTATTCTAAAACCCATCCCGATGAAGAACTCGGCATCGGAAACCGACAGAGGGCCGCCGCCCGAAATCGCATATCGCAGTCTGTCCATGCCGAGCGTCGCCTTCAGCTTCGAAAATACGAGCTTATCGGCTATCGCGAATTTGATAGCCAGAAGTCCACCGGGTGTCGTGTCCTTGCAGACATAGGGGAGGTTCTGCTGGGCAGCGCTGTTCGCGAAAGCGAATATCTTCTTTTTAATTCCGGGCGCGTCCGCGAGTTTTGCAAGGATACCTGCGTGAACTTTTTCGTAAATGCGCGGTACGCTGATTATGACCGTCGGGCGCACATCCTGGAAATTTTCCATTAGTTTGCTGACATCCTCAGCAAATGCCACCTTGCCGCCGATATAAATCGCGCCATAATAGCCGACCGTCATCTCCAGCGAGTGGGATAGGGGCAGGAAGGAAAGGAATACGTCGTCCGGTCCCAGCTTGTCCATCATGTCATGCAGGGTGTTTCTCACGTCGGATACGAAATTGTCATGCGTCAGCATGACGCCCTTGGGATTTCCTGTAGTACCCGAGGTATAAATGAGGGTGGATATATCCGATCCTTTGATAGCCTTCAAACGCTTGTCGAATTCCTGCTTCTTGTTGTATTTCTGACCGAGCTTGTACGCATCCCCCAGGGAAATGACGCCTTTCGCCTTGGCGCTGTACTCATCGAAAATGATGAGTTGTTTTATGCGGGGAACTTTTTTCCATATTTTCATGACCTTTTCAAGATGGTCCTGTGTCCCTACAAAGCATGCGCGTGATTCCGAGTTTTCAAGAACATACTGCGCTTCTTCCGCCGAGTTGGTTGCATAGATAGGCACGCTGATCGCCCCAATTGAGAGGGAGGCCTGGCTTGCTACCCACCATTCGTAGCGGTTTGGAGAAAAGAGGCCGATCTTATCCCCTTTTTTTATTCCAATTGATAATAAATAATATGCCAGATCATGGATCATTATGTTCATTTCTTTCCACGATATATCTACGTATTTCCCGCCTTTTTTATAGGCAACGCAGGCTTTATCTCCGTATTTTTCGGCCTGGTTTTGAAAAATTGCCGGCATACAGATTTCCTTGAATTGTGACATTTATAAACCCCCTTATTAGTGTTTAATTATTCGTTATATAGTAAAAATTGAAAAACCCTCAGTACTCACACATGACAATACCGGGAATTTGTGGCAAATAGAAGCAACACCACCATTTTGATGATTCCCTGAGCATTGGTGTGGTGAATAACTGTATGAAAAATAACCTAAAAAAACCTTAAAAAAAGTCAACAGATTAATTCATTGAGATATAATTAAAGTATTTTATCTCTATGACCGCAGAATCGATTATAGTTCTTCGCAAATTGATGAATTTGCTCCGTTATCCATGAAATAGAAAAGGGCCGCGATAAACGGCCCTTTCAGCTATGTATGCGTCAACGTAATTCTATGCTTAAGCTTCTTTCTTTTTCGCAATATTGATCTGTGCCACTCCGAGTTTCGAAAGCGGTATGGCATATGGCGAACACGATACATAATCAAGCCCCGCTTCCATGCAGAATTTGATATTGTCGGGGTTGGCCCCATGTTCCCCGCAGAGACCCATTTTTATATCAGGCCTCGTGAGTTTGCCGCGCAAGGCCGCTGTGGCTATGAGCTCCTTGACCTCCTCGCCTAGAAATTTGAACGGATTGTTTTTCATGAGGTCGAACAGCGAATAGCTGGGGAAGAATGAGTTGGAGTCGTCACGCGAAAGTCCGTAGGTTGTCTGTGTGAGGTCATTCGTGCCGAAACTGAAGAACTCGGCGTATTGTGCGATCTCACCTGCTGCCAGCGCAGCCGCCGGCAGCTCTATCATTGTACCGACCTCGTATTCCAGATCATCAAAACCATATTCGTCCAGAACCTCTTTCAGAATATCCCTCAGGCCCCGTACTACCATGCCCTCGATTTTCTTGCCGTTTTTAATGAATTTAATCTCTTCCTTGCTCATTACAATGGGGATCATAATTTCCGGTTTAACTTCAATCCCCTCCTTCCTTAGCATGCAGGCCGCTTCAAATATCGCGCGGCATTGCATTTCATATATCTCGGGATAGGTTATTGCCACGCGGCAGCCCCTGTGCCCGAGCATCGGGTTCATTTCAGCCAGTTCCTCGCAGCGGAGCCTTATCTCCGATGCCGAAAGTGGCGATTTTTTCGCCTGCATGTATTTCAGAAATTCATTCATGCTGTCTTCGGTCCTTGGAAGAAACTCGTGCAGCGGCGCATCGAGCAAGCGAATCGTCACGGGCAGTCCCTTCATGATCTTGAACAATTCATAAAAATCTGATCTCTGCATTGGCAGCAGGATATCAAGGCTTTTACGCCGCTCTGCTTCACCCCCCGCGATAACCATCTCCCTGAAGCGCATGATCCTCTTTTCGTTGAAGAACATGTGCTCCGTACGGCAAAGGCCGATGCCCTTCGCGTTGAACTGTTTTGCCACCACCGCATCCTTGGGTTGATCGCCGTTCGCGCGAACGTTGAAATATTCTATGTGGTTCTCAATAATTCCGAGGAACTCGAGCAACCCATTTTTCTCGAAATCCGGCTCGATAAGATCGACCTTTCCGAAAAATATCATCGGCGGTTCCGAATACGGAACATTCATGGAAATATACTCCCCTTCCTTGACGGTCTTTCCGTCGAGCGTAAAGGAATTGCCCCGCACCTTCATATCGGGCTGAACCATGGCGACCTTGCCAAGGCTGCGCGCGACAACGGGTGCGTGCGACGAGAAACCTCCCTCGCAGGTGATAACCCCCTGGGCAACTTCGATCGCCTTTACATCTTCCGCGAAAGAAGACACGAGCACAAGTATCAATTTCGTATCTGATCCGCTCATGACCGCTTTCTTATGCTCCTCGAGCAGTTTCGGCGTCGAGAAAAAGACGCGACCGATTGCCGCCCCAGTGGACCCGGATATCCCGCCCTGGACATTCTTTATCGCTTTAATCGAACGCGGGTCGATGACCGGGTGAAGAAGCTCGTTGAGCTGGTTCGGTTTTATTTTTTCGATGATAAACTCTTCAGTAATCACTTTTCTCTTCACGAGATCGAGGAGGCTCATCAACTGCGCCTGTGTCGACTTTTCGTCGTTCTCCCGCTGTTCGACCAGCCAGACATCACCTTCTTCAATCGTGAACTTGATATCGCGTATCTCTTTGAAATTGTTTTCGACTTTTTTCGATATATCGGCAAAAAAATCGTAGTATTTTTTGTCGATTTTACTGATGTCTTTTGACTTGCCCGAGGCCCCTTCCCCGAGGTCGAACTCATTCTGAAGAAAATCGCCCTGGATGTTCGAATCGCCCGTTACCACGTTCCTCGTGTGATAGAACCCCGAATATGAATTCTGTCCGAAGTTCCCGTATACCATGGCCTGTACCATGATTGAAAGCGAATTCTCGACATCGATATCGGAATCGCAGTAGCGCGATGATGCACCCTTTAATATCAGGCTCAGCTGGTCGTAGACATCTTCGCTGAATTTATCTCCAAAAAGCTTCTTGTACGCGTCAATCGCCTTCTTTTTATCGTCGATCGTCGCCTTCTTGGGGATTTTACTTTCGATCGCATCAATGTCCTTGGCGTCGAATTCATAAATCTTTTTCGCCATATTGCGCAGCAGGAAAAGATATTCTCCGTATGCGAAATCATTTCCTGTAAAAGTACCGAACGCCTCGACCGTTTTTTCATTCATACCGATATTGTGGATCGAAGGAAAATTCGGAATGTTGAGATCGGAGCTCAAAACAACCTTCAGCATCAGGGGTTTCTTGCTGTCCCCGAATTTTTTCTTCATGTCCTTTTCGAGGCTCTCGATGTTGCCCTTCAGTGTCTCTTTGAGGTTGAGCTGCGGCAGTTTTTTTGTCAGCTCCGAATCAATTATGAATCCCGGAACGATCGGAAGTCCCATCATGGCAAGATCAACGGCCCGACGTCCGCGTATACCAAGACGTTCTCGTATCTTGGGATCAAGTTCAGTCAAGTTTTTATTAAAATATACTATGTTATCCATTTTTTCCCCCATCGATTATTAGAATAATTGCAGGACTTGACCGAGTCCGATTTTCAAGAACTGCTCGTACCTCGGGCTTGCGCCTTCGTAAAGGTATTTCTGTAATTTCGCGACCCCTTTTATGGCATCGCCCGCCACTTGAAAAAAGATGGCATCACCGCCCTTCACCTTGCCCCACTTGAAAAGAGCGTTGATATCGTTGATGAGTTCTCCTTCATGAAATATGTTTACCTGAAGCTCCGGATAGGTGTGGTTGAAGCTTTCAATTATTTTCTTCCATGCCTCAACGTTTCCATTGTGGAATAATTCGTTCGAAACCCTGACCGCATAACGGGGTGTGACATTTTTCCCCGCCGACGGGGCTTTTTTCTGTTCGGCAGCAGCCGGTTTTGGAGCCGGTTTGGGAGCCGCAACGGCCATTGTTTGATCAATGAAGTCTTTATTGATAAATACATCCTTTCCAGCGATCATTTCTTCTATTGAAGTGATCGCCTCCAATTCAAGTTTTTTGTTGTCACCCTTCTGGTACTTGGCGTAAATAACCATGAGCTGGTCCAGAGATATTTCCCCGAGCCTGTCCCAGTGGTCGGCGTTCTTCGGATTCGCGAGCTGAATTTTACCGTTTGGATTAAAATAGACGCAGACGAGATCGAGGGCGGTCCATTTAGCTGTCTCATTCGATATTTTACTAAAATCATTCATCTTTGAAGGTATGCTAAATGAATCATATGAATATCCGAATTTATCCCTGATAATTGCCCCAATGATCGGAAGGATCTGGTCCGACACCAGCTCTTCAGCGTCCAATTCATCATTCACAAAATCTGCGAGGTTTTTTCTCCCCTCGATGGCGTCGACAACATCGTTAACCTTGAAAAAATGGCGCAAGGCTTTGTTAAAATTTGTCTTTGATGCAAGAGAATAAAAGGTGGTTTCCATTACTACTACTCCTTATGTATGCAGTTCTCTTTTATGCCGTTACCCTAACAAACAAGGATATAATTGCAAGCATTTTGTACATTTAAAATTTGAAATAATGATGATAAACGATTATCGTCTAAACTAAAAAAGCCGCTAATCACTTAAATCGTTTTGAAATAAAGAGAGGGTGCTTTCGCACCCTCTCTCTGATAGAAACTTTCATACTCGATTAAAGCTCTTTTAATCCCGAGCTCTTTTTGGGGGATGCCGACGGTTTGGCTCCTCCTTTTGGCAAGCTGATCGAACCAGTCATACTGCTCATGTCTACCGCGGGGGCTGCAGCACTTGACGATTCCTGTTCCGCCTTGTAAGCACTTTCGAACAGGCTGTCGCCTTTTTCCTCCGCTCCGAATGATTGTTCGATGTCGGCGCGTACGGTGGACCTTCTCCTGCTGTAGGTAGCGAATGCGGCATCCGCAAATCCCTTGGATACGCCGTAGAGGAACTCATTGAGGACGTTCGCCATTCCTTTAAGCATGTACTGCTTGCGCTTGATCGTGGTGATGTCCAGGTCTAGAACAACTCCTGGTTGTATCTGGTGCGGGTTCACCAGGTATGTAAACGAGTTGAAGCGTTTTTCCAAGAAGTTGATACGCTCATCGAGAATAACGCGCTCAATGGGGTTCTGGAAGCCGTGCATCTTCTTGAGCATTTCCCTAAGATAGATGAGCTTTCTTTTAAGATTGTTCGATCTATCTTCATACGTTCTGTTGTTTTTCTCGACGAAGGACTCTTCATTGTACATTTCGCCGATTTCATTCCACAGAATCGTGTTGGGATCCTCTTCGCGCTCTTTTTTCGCCCGTTTCCATTCTTTTGTCATCAGGCGGGACGAAAGGTCATCGAAGTCCTTCAGCGCGCGGAAACGCTTCTTGGATTCGTAATACGCATGTGTTACGTCCCAGATCATCTTGATCTCGGTCGTAAAGGATTCCATCTGCTTGTCGTATTCCTTCTTCTCTTCTTTCAACTGGTTCTGATCGTAGTATGCGATCCTCATGCCATACCGTTCATCGGGGAGTATGGTGGAATCCGTTTCCTCGTATTCCTTGATATGGCAGATACGGGCGTTCTTCATGTTGTCGCACACCTGGTAGCCGAGCTTACTGGTGTCGAGAATAGAGGTCATCTTGTTAACGACGGTATTGTAGCCGCGGTTACGGATGTTTTCCTCGTCGATGATAAACTTGATGTTTTCCCTGATGTTGAGGGGATCGTAGTCTTCAACGTCGATTTCCGCGCGCAGACCTTCGATCTTGTCGAGGAACTTTTTCGCGAGGATGGTGTAACGCTTTGATTTCTCGTCGTCTTTTTCGTCCTCGGTAAAATTCTCGATGCGCTTGATCCTTTCGAACATTTTCTCGCTGGGCGAGAGCTCGCTTTTTCCCTGGTCGATGAGCTCGTCGTTGAAGAGTTCAACCTGGCGCTCGATCAGGTGATGGACGTGTTTCTGGATCGCGTCTTTCAGAAGGTTCTCGACCGTCACCTGATAATGGTACAACGGGCTGATGAGCTCGCTATCGAGAATATTCACTGAAAGCTTGACATCATATACGTATTTGGGACGCAGTTCGTTGTCTTTAAAGATACACTTAAGTATCGCGTATGCGTTTTCACCGCGGACAAACGCGCCAACGTCGGTCTTCTGACGGAGGAGGGAGTTGGTTTCAGTCTCAAGGTCGTTCACTCCCCTCTGAATGTGTCCATGGAGGTGACCGTACATGTTGACTATGGATTTTTCAATTTCACCCGTGTGAAACTTGTCAGAACCCCCGATTTTATCAAGGAGCTCAACGAGTTCTCGCGGCGTATACCGCGCCAATCCCTTGATTTCTTCTTTATCTACAAACTCCCTGATCTTTTTCAGGAACTCATCTTCCATGGTAACCGTGTAACGGTTGAACATGTTGACGTAGGATTGGTTTATATAATTGTAGAGTTTCTCTTTTAAACCGCCCATGACGTCCAGTTTAACCAGGACTTCTTCCGGAAGTTTGCTGAGAATGTGATTGAGAACCTTATCAGTCGATTCATCGAGAAGAACCTTCTGCTCGACAATCTTATCCCTGCCTTCCTGGGCCAGCGATTCACGTGAACCTACCGCACTCGGCACAGTCGGGTGGAATTTATTCGGGCTTTTTGGAAATTGAGCTAATGCCATGTACTAATCCTCCTCTTTAACGATTAAATACGATTTACTACAAGAAAATGTCATCTTTATCGGCCTAGATGTTTAAGAAATAAGCCTTATTGTGCAATGAACTAAACCGCTTTATAAACATAAACAACGGCTTTATTCACTTAATATGCACAAAAAAATTAATACTTGATACTTCTTTCAAGCTCCACTATTAATTTGCGAAATTTTAGCAATAATCCTTTTCCTGTCAAGATTTATTTCCCAACTTTTTATATGATTTTCCATTTTTTATACACGGTCATTCCTTCGACGGAGCATAATACTTGAACGTGTAGTTATTCGCTTTAAAGATATCACCATCTTCAATGAATCCCCCGGCTTCACGATTGACCATCTCGACACCGGAGCCTTCAGGTGCCAGGAGCTGCAGCCTGATTTTACCCTTTACCCTCGCCGCCCTTATGCCAAACGGAGAGCTGATGTTGATATCACGAATATAGAGCGCACATCCGGCTGATTTGCCAATCATTATCTCGCGCAATTGTTTCCGGCCAAGATCGTAGGTCATGATATACGGCTCGATGACCTCGTTGCTCCAGTATTCCAGCTTGCCTTTCACCACGATCGACGAAATGATCCTGTAGATTATGACCCCCAGGATGAAAAGCGCGAACAGGACACCAAGTCCGAGCAACAGGTATATTCCGTATTTCTTGAACCATGATTCTTCTTTAGGTCTGTTCTTTCTATCGATATCCATCTTGCCGTTATCGCCGCCCTTCTGCATTTCAGTGGGTCCGACCTTCTCGAGAAGCCCCTTGAGCTTATCGAGCGCTTTCTGGTTCTTTTTGAAATCAACGAAGGAAACGTAGTGTATCCACCAGTTGTTATGGCCCTGGAACGCCTTTGTCACTTCGTTGATGTTGATATGCCTCGGCGATCCTGGAGGGGGGTCGTCGATACCGTCGGTCATGATGACCAGCAGTGTCTGTTTTCCCTCTTTTTTACTTTTCTTTTCCAGCTCCTCGGCGGTTTTAAAGGCCTCCGCGAGCATTTTCGCGGTATAGGTCCATTTCCCCTGGGCTTCGGTCATCGAGATATAGCCTTTGACAATATTCCGATCGTTGATATCGTCGATTCTTACGGAGGGGTACACCTTGACGGATTCATCGAAGCTTATGAAAGTGAGGGTATCGCCATCCTTGACTTCCTTATCGATGAACCGCTTGATGCTATCTTTCACATCGGAGAATATCTTTTTCCCCCCACCATATCCTTCCATGGTATACGACGTGTCAAGGACCACGATGACGTCCTTACTAGATGCCGCTGACAGCGGCGACGCGAAGAGCGACACGACCATCGCCAGGGACACGAACATGAGTACGGGAACCCCTTTTATCGCTTTCATATAATAGGTGTTACTCCTCTGATAGTATTGATTAATGATAGATTATTCATGATATTCACAGGACAACAGTATTGTGTCAAGGATATTAATGGCTATCTTTTTGAATATTTTTCTTAAATACCACGGGGCCCGACGTGATACGAATCCCGCCAGCGGTTAATATTCGCTGTATACCACGTTCTTTTTAACGTAATTACGCAACTCGAATTCACGCGTATCCCCTCCCGACAGGGCATCCGACAGAAGTATGTAAAAAAGAAAACCGGTATCTTCCTTCGTTTCAAGGGCAGTAAAGCTTCTCTTTTCGCGCCAGTTCTTATTCACGACCCCCCTGTCGAGTACGATCAGCGTATCCAGTTCATGGAGATGCGGTACGTTTTTGGATATGTAGTAATTAACGATGTCGTTTTTCAGCTCCATAAAGTTGCCAGGCATGCCCGTCGCGATCACGATACAGGGAATTCTGAAAGTCTCGCTCTCCTCGGCGGACTGGTATTCGTTCAGGGTTTTTACCGCTGCCACCTTGGGGAGTATTTCCGCGAGAACGGGCCTGGTCAGGTCGCCCGTCATGAACAATGCCGCGCGCACCAGCTCGCACGGGACATATCCCCCCATGAGCTTGACGATATCCTGGCAATAGGGGGAGTACACCACGAGGTCAGTGCCGTCAGGAGAGTACCCGCTCATGTCAACGATCCTGGCCGGCTCGATCGACATCGATGACGGGATCAATGGCGCGAGCTTCTCCCTGAGGAGGGCGGGATCCACCAGCGTATCTTTTCCGATTATTTTCTTGCTGAAATCGTTAAAGTATTTTTCGAACATCGACATCCCCCCGAAAAATCAAAATTATTGCGCGAGATGGCTCCGGCTTTGCTGTGTGCATGAGCATGGTACGATATGCAATCCGACGTGAAGATACGTCAATCTCACAATGGACGGGACGTGTCAATTAATAAAAAAGTTGTTGCCATAATAATATTCGGTTATATTTACATCAAGGCCTGCGCTGTTCGTGATAGGATAAACGCGTTTTTGAGCCTAACATTTTAACTCGGGATCTCAATATCCGGATGAAATGGCCAAGCCCGAAAGGGAAGGTCTGACCTTTCGTGAGGGAGCCCACCTGGTTTACCAGGTTCAAGACGAATCTTACACGGCAGTGCGGGTTTTTTATTGTCCCCTTCTCGTATCCAGCTCCTAAACCCGGGACTTCGCCCCGGATCAGTTCCGTTCGGCAGGATTTGCCAGGTCCCGCCAAATTATTATTGCAATAAACCGACGCGATTGATACCGGGTTTGTATTCAATGACGCGAGGAGCCACGCCAATGAAAAATATTATCTTCATAATTATTGCTTCCTCTTTCGCGATCCCTTCCGTGCTTTACGCAAAACAGAGCGATACACTCCAGGCGGAAAACTACCTCCTGAAAAAGAAGGTCACGCTCCTTGAGAGGAAAAACGCCGTCATCGAGATCGAGAACAGGGATCAGAAGTCAGAAATCGATGACTGGAAGAAGAAAATGTCCCAGCTCGAGAGGGACAAGGCCAGGATGGAGGCGGACTTCAGGAAGAAACTCGATGAGAAAGAGGCATTCATAAAGAAACTGGCGCTGAATCACGAGCGTGAAATGAACGATCTCGTAAAGGAAAAGAATCGAAGGGAGGCCGAGCTCAACGCGGTCCTTGAAACGACCCGCCAGGCCGCCGCGAAAAGGGAAAACGCGCTTTCATTCCAGATAGATTCCCTGAACAAGAGCCTGCGTGAAAAAGATGAAACGACAGGTTCGCTCAAAAACGATATCAAGGCCCTGAACGAATCACTCGACGGCGAGAAAAGGAGCGCATCCGAGGCCCGGAAAAAGCTCGAGACGCGAGTCGATGAACTGGAAAAGGCCTCCGCCGAAAAAGACCGGGGCCATGCATCGGAGATCGAAACGCATAAAAAATCGGCGGACGAGCAGAGGAAAGCCCTCGAGACGGAGGTGGTCACCTGGAAAAAATTGGTTGCCGAGAAGGACGATAAATATGCCGAGTTGAAAAAACAATTCGAGGCAGGCATTTCACTTTTCAGCGAAAAAACAGCTGAATTGAACACCGCGAACGATGCCTTGAAAAAGGCATTGGCTGGCAAGTCCGCCGAGGCAGATTCCCTCCGTGCGGAACTGAACGGGCTCCGCAAAAAGCTCGAGGAAAAGGAAAACGAGATTAAAAACCTCGGAGGAAAATGAGAGACTCCCTTCGAAAAACGATCCCGGCAGCGCTGGTCGCGGTTTGCCTCGCCTCGCTCGCGCTGGTGCCGCCCCACTCCGAGGCAGCCGACACGGTGAGGATCATCCTCACCTCGAACCTCGGCGGCAGGTTCACGACCGAGATACAGGGACAGGAAACGTCCGACCCGATGATCGTGCTCGGGCAGGCCATCCTGGCCGAAAAGCAGAAGGGTAACGCGATTTTCATCGACCTCGGGAACGCCTTCCATCCCGGGGTGCTGTCCCGTTACAACTTCGGTGCGTCAATGATGGATTTTTTCAGCTTCTTCAACTGCAGGGCGAGTCTCGTTTCATCCGAAGACCTGAAACTCGGCATCCAGTCCCTGGAATTCAACATGAAAAGCGGCACCACCGAGCTCGTATCGGCGAACATCCTTGTGAACGGGAATCCCTTTTTTAAACCGTATATCATCCACAACACCCCATCGGGAAAATTCGCGCTCGTCGGCCTCACTTCCAAAAGGAGCCTCTTCGACGTCGCGGAAAAGGAAGTATACAAGGTCACGCTCGAGGACCACGAGAAGGCCCTCCGTGCCTGCTTGGACGATCTTGTAAAAAAGGGAATCAAGCGGATCATACTAATGTCCGGACTGGAGTACCAGGAAAACATGGACATCATGGCGAAATTCCCGGAAATCATGATGATAATAACTGGCGGTGACAACCGGGGCTTCCTGCTTGGCGGAAAAATCGTGCGCATTGACCTCGGAAACGGGAAGACCATGGTTTCGGTACCGCCCGGGACGGGCTACTGCGTGCTGACACTCTCCATGGGCGAGGCGGTCAGGCCGGTCGACATCCGCTTCGTCACGCCGTCCCCGATCAAGCTGCAGACAGACAGGTACCGCTATTTCATAGAGCGGATCACTCTGTGGAAGAAGCAGTTCATCGAGGAATCCGAAAAAATACTTCTGGAGCGAGCCGGCAAACCGGTGCTCGTCGACGCAAAGCGGATGGCGCATTTTCTCCGTGCGAAGTGGCACACCGAGATAGGCATCGTGCAAAACAATTCCTTCACTCCCTTCACCATCGGGGAAAGGCTTTCGAGCAGCGAAGTCCTTGCGGCGTTGACCGAAAATTTCCCCCTTTACTGGTACTACCTCAATGGAAGCGATCTCAGCGAGCTCAAGGATTTCTGGGAGGGATATACCCTGTCCGGGCTTGAGGACGACCTGGTGCAGGGATATGCCATCGACGAGAACAGGAAATACTCCGTCATTTCGTCGCAAACCACCTACGAGGAAATCCGGGGCTTCCTGAAAAAGAAGATTCGCTTCTGGAACACCTGGGCGACCCCTTCAGACATGGTCACACGCGACCTCCAGAAAAGGAAGGTCCTGCTCAAGGAGGATTACAGGTACCTGGACAACAAGCTGAGAGCAATACTCGATTTCTACGTCTCGCTCTATTACGACAAGTCCGACGTGCTGATCGATAAAAAAGTGAACGTGCCAGTCGGGGAGCCTAGCAGGTCATACAACAAGTGGGGGATCGAGGCGTACACCGATATCACGATTTACAACCGCTACCATAAGTTCATCTTCACACCCTATATCAATTACGCGCGCCAGGACAGCCTCTACCTCAAGAACCTTATCAGGGGGACGCTCTTTTATTATCCCAACGTGCACCCATGGATCAACCCCTACAACAAGTTCACGGTGGACTCGGTCGTGGCCGAGGTACGCGGGGACGTGATGCCTTCGACCTACGAATCAGAACTGGACCTCATCCAGTACTATCATTATAAACAAAAACAGCGCCCTGTGATAATCAGGGACACCGTGGGCGCATCATTAACCACGAAATATGTGACGGGGATAATCGGCCTCGGTTTTGAAAAGCAGATATTCCAGCCGGTAAAGCCGTTCATTCCCGGCTTCGAGCTCAACTTGAAGATAAAGTACGATTTCACGCCGTTGATCACGTACCGCCTCACCATCGACTCCTTCATCTCGTTTCCGAAAATCAGCAGCTTGAACGAAGAAAAAAAGAACTACCAGCTATCGACGATTCTGAACGTCCCGATCATAAAGGAAGTCACCGAGAGGAGGAGGTATCTGCGTGGTGAAATGATCAACGCGTTTTCGTTCAAGATCACGCCGATCATCAGCATGACCTTCAAACACAGGCTCTATTATTTCCAGTACATGGAGACCAGGGACAAGTACCTCTACTCTCAGTACCTCACATCGTTCGACCTGCGCACCGATTACAAGAGGTAGCGGCCTTGCCCGCCGGCATGATAGGGCGCCGCGGTCGCAAGACCGCGGCGCGATTCGGGTTTATTCCACTCCCCGCCTGAGGAACGCGGGAATGTCGAGGTCCTGTTCTTCGAAGCTGCGCACGCGCTTCTTCTCGTAATCGATGGTGAACGCCTGGCCCCTGGCCTGTTCCTTTCTCTCAACCCTTTCCTGGTTCCCCTCGATCAGAGTGAGGGCCGTTCCGGGCTTTCTCTCACCCGCGTCAGGCGCGGCCGAGGTGGCGTTCTTTCTCGAAAGCATGTTCTTCCTTCTATCGAAACCGGTTGCGATCACCGTAACGCGAACCCTGTCGTCCAGGGCCGGATCGATGGTGGTGCCGAAGATGATGTTCGCCTCGGGATCCACCTGCCGCGTGATGATGTCGGTGACCTCGTGCACTTCGTGCAGGGACAGGTCGTTGCCGCCACAGATGTTGATCAGGACGGCTTTGGCCCCCTCGATACTCGTCTCCTCGAGGAGCGGGCTGTTGATGGCCTGGCGCGTGGCCTCAAGGGCCTTGTTCTCGCCGGTCCCGATGCCAACGCCCATGAGCGCGTCACCCGTTTCTCGCATGACCGTGCGCACATCGGCGAAGTCGACGTTGACCAGCCCGGTCACCATGATGAGATCGGCGATACCCTGAACGCCCTGCCGGAGTATGTCGTCGGCGAGCTTGAATGCCTCGTCGATTGGCGTTTTCCTGTCGATTATCTTGAGGAGAAGATCGTTGGGGATCGTGATGAGCGTGTCGACCTTCTGTTTCATGTTGTGGATCCCCTCCTCCGCGCGTGCATTGCGGAGCTTTCCCTCAACCTTGAAGGGCTTGGTCACCACACCGACCACGAGCGAGCTCTGTTCCTTCGCAATTTCGGCGATGACCGGCGCTGCGCCCGTCCCGGTGCCGCCGCCCATCCCTGCGGTGATAAAAATCATGTCGGCGCCCTTCAGGGCCTTCTGGATCTTGTCCTTGTCCTCGTTCGCGGCGTCCCTTCCCACTATGGGATCGGCGCCCGCCCCGAGTCCGCGCGTGAGCTTGTTCCCGATCTGGATTTTAACCGGGGCCAGACTGTCCCGCAGCTGCTGGGAGTCGGTGTTCGCGACGATGTACTCAACTCCCTCCATTCCGGTGGCGATCATCCGGTTTACCGCGTTCGTGCCAGCTCCTCCGACGCCCACCACTTTAATGACTGTCGTCAACGGTTTTTCTTCCTCGAGTCTGAACATACACTCCCCCTGTCATGTTATGTCTCATTATAGTATCGTCATAATGACGTTTTTGTGCAACAACAATTTGCTTTTAGAGATACTCTTCGAGCCATTTTTTAAATCTTCCCGTAAGGGACGGCCTGTCTCCGCTCTTCGCGTACTTGCCCGACATCTGCATCTGGTTCTGCCGGAGGCCGTACTTGAGAAGCCCGACGCCGGTGGCGAACTGCGGGCTTGCCACGGTGTCGGTCAAACCGGAAATGTCCTTCGGGATACCTATGCGTACCGGAAGGTTGAATACCTTCTCGGCCGCCTCGATGGAGCCCTCGAGCATGCTGCAGCCGCCCGTGAGCACTATCCCCGCCGATATCATGGCCTTTTTTCCGCTTTTCATGAGCTCGTGGTCGACCATTTCCATTATCTCGGTGACCCTTGGTTCAATGATCTGCGTGAGCTCCTGCCTGAAAAGCTTCCGCGGCGCCCTTCCTCCCACAGACGGGACCTCGATGGTCTCGGACGGGTCGATGAGCTCGAGGACCGCGCAGCCGTACTGTTTCTTGATGATCTCGGCCGACTCGAGGGGCGTACGGAGACCGATGGATATGTCGTTCGTGACGTGAATCCCCCCGATTGAAAGGACCGTTGAATACGCGACGCCCCCTTCCATGTACACGATGATGTCGGTGGTACCGCCGCCGATATCCACCAGGACCACGCCGAGCTCCTTTTCGTCCTTGGAGAGGACCGCGTCGGCCGCGGCGATGGGATTGAATACGATATCGCGAACCTGGAAGCCCGTCTTGATGACGGCCTTGACCATGTTCTGCATGCTGGTAATCATGCCGGTGACGATATGCACCTCCGCCTCGAGGCGCACCCCGCTCATGCCGATGGGATCCTTGATGCCGATCTGGTCGTCCACGGAGAATTCCTTGGACAGCACGTGGAGTATCTGGCGGTCGACCGGGATGGCCACGGCCTGCGCCGCCTCGATGACCCGCTTCACGTCCTGTGCCTGGATGGTGCGGGTGCGGTTGGTGATCGCGACGACTCCCCGCGAGTTCATGCCCTTGATATGGTTGCCGCTGATCCCCACCATGACCTCGCCGACGTCGTAGCCCGCCATGAGCTCCGCCTCGTCGATGGCCCTCGATATCGAGGACGATGTGTTGTCGATGTTCACGATTACGCCGTTTTTGAGGCCCTTCGAGGGGGCGGACCCTACGCCCACGACCGAGACCTGCCCGTTCTCGTCGAACTTGCCGATGACCGCACATGTCTTTGTCGTTCCGATGTCCAGACCGACGATTATCTCTTCAGCGCCCTGCCTGTCTTCCATCTGTCATTCCCCCCGGGGATTGAATGCGGCGGCCGCGTTCCCGGAAACGTAAACCGCCCCGGGAGCCCTGCCAGCCCTGTCGAAATATCCGGCGACGTATTTCAGGCGGATAAAGCCGCCCTCGTCTGCCGGTGCGTAATAGCGGGTCCTTCGCCCCCGCAGTATGATTTCCAGCCCTTCTTCCGCCGGGCTGATTTCCGCGATCTGGCCATACAGCGCCGGGTGTTTTCTGCGCATCGACAGGAGCAGCGCCGTGAGGGTGCGCAGCTCGGCGGTCGGCTTTCCACCGGGAAGGAAGGCGCGCGGCACCCTGAGGACGGGCGCATCGGGATTATGGAACGCCCCCGCGGCCAGTATCGCGCCGGTGGCACCCATCTCGAACAGGGGCCCGTCCGTAACCGCCACGGCCAGGACCGGTTCCCGCTCCTCGACGGTGATGATCAGCACTCCGTCGTTTTCCCTGACCGAGTACGTCGTAATCATGGGATTTCTCGAGAGTGAGCGGTCAAGCGCGGACGCGTCCACCGCGACCGTGCCGTTCGACGCGGCCATGCTGACCCCCCGCAGTATCTCCCGGACGGTGAGGTATTTCGCGCCGCGCAGCTCGATCGAACGGACCCGGATCGAGCCGGCCTCTACCGCGACCGCGCACGCGAGCACGGCGATCATGATCGGCACCGCCTTCATGCGCTCCTCCCGCGCAGCGATTCCAGAATCGGTTTCCCGGCGCGGTAAATGTCCCCCGCGCCGAGCGTCAGTATGATGTCGCCGGGGGACGCCGCCGCCGCGACGTCCGCGGGTATATCCTCGAAGCGCGCGACGATCTCCGCGCGGTGACCGTCGTGGCGTTCGATCGCGTCCCGGATCAGGAACGATCCCACACCGTCGATGGCCGTTTCTCCCGCGGGGTAAATTTCAGTGAGAAAGACGCGGTCCGCGTGGCCGAAAGCCTGGCCGAAGTCCTCCCACAGGAGCTGGGTCCTGGTATATCGGTGCGGCTGGAACACCACGACGAGCCGGCGGCCGAGCTTCGCGAGCGCCTCGAGCGTCGCGCGTATTTCGGTGGGATGGTGTCCGTAATCGTCGTACACGGCCACCCCGCCTTCCTCGCCGACGAGCTCGAGGCGGCGCCCCACGCCGCGGAACTCGGCGAGCCCCTCGCGGATAACGTCCCTGGGGATGCCGAGCTCCATCGCAACCGCGATGACCGATAGCGCGTTCACCACGTTGTGGTTTCCGAGCTGCCGGATGCGGTAGCGCCCGGTGTCCTCGCCCCGGTACAGGCAGTTGAACGCGGTAAGGCCGTTTTCCATGGCGGTGTTCTCGGCCCTGAAATCGGCGTCGGCGGAGAATCCGTAGGTGTAATAGGGCCGCTCCACCACGGGGAGGAGCTCGCGGATGACGGGATCGTCGACGCACAGCACCGAGTACCCGTAAAAGGGGATATTGTTCATATATGTCAAGAACGCGTCCTTCAGGCCCTCGAAATACTTGTAGTGGTCCAGGTGGTCAGCGTCGATGTTCGATACGATGGCGATGCTCGGGAGGAGCTTCAGGAACGAGCCGTCGGACTCGTCCGCCTCGAAAACCATGTACTCGCCCTCGCCGGAGCGCGCGTTGGTACCGAAGTTGAGCACCTTGCCGCCGATGACCGCGGTCGGGTTGAATCCGCCGTGGAAGAGCACGAAGGCGAGCATGGAGGATATGGTCGTCTTGCCGTGGGTACCCGCGATGCCGATGCCGTGCTTCAGGCGGACAAGCTCGGCGAGCATTTCCGAGCGGTGGATCACGGGTATCTTTCTGGCGCGCGCCTCGACAAGCTCCGGATTCCCAGGCTTTATGGCGCTCGAAGTCACGACCACATGGTAATCGCCGATGTTCGAGGTGAAATGGCCCAGGAAGATGCGCGCGCCGAGCGAACCGAGCCGCCGCGTCTGCTCCGACTCGGCGAGATCGGATCCCGACACCTCGTATCCAAGATTGATGAGGATCTCGGCGATACCGCTCATGCCGATACCTCCGATCCCTATGAAATGCATTTTTTTGGTATTCCTGAACACCCTGCCGCCTCGCTACTTCTTCTCCATGGTTCCCGCCGGGGCGATGCCCGAATCCCCGAGTATGTCGTCCGCTATGACCGCCGCCGCGTCGGGCCGGCCCAGCTCGCGCGCCCTGGCCGCCATCCGCGCGAGCTTCGTCTCGTTGTGGAAGAGGTCCATGATCACGGGGAACACCGTGTCTGCATGCGCGTCGCTGTTCATGATCTTGATCGCGGCCCCGCCCTCGACGAACTCGTCCGCGTTTTTTTCCTGATGGTTCGCCGCCGCGTGGGGATAGGGTATCTGGATCGAGGGGACTCCCATCGCGGCGAGCTCCATCATGACACCGGCCCCGGACCTGCAGATGGCCAGATCGCACGCCATGTACGCCAGGCCCACCCTGTCGATGAAGGGCGAAAGGTATACGGAACCGCCCTCCATCTCCCTGTGCACGAGCTCCTTGTATTTCTCGTAGGACAGGTCTCCCGTGCTCCATATGATGCCGATGTTCTTGAGCTCGTCGGCGCGTGTGCGTTTGAGTTCCAGCATGAGCTCGTTGATCGCGACCGCGCCCTGGCTTCCCCCGATGGCGAGTATGACCCTGGTGCAGTGCGACAGGTGAAAATACTTCTTCGCCTCGTCCTTCGAGGAGGCTTCCGCGACCTTCTTCCTCATGGGGTTCCCCGCCTGGACGAAGTGGCAGCCGTCCTCGAAGTATTGGCGGGAGCCCTTGAAGGTCCCGTAGATGCGCCTGGCCCGCTTTCTGAAAAAGACGGTGACCCTCCCCGGCGCGGAATTCTGCTCGCAGAGGTAGAGCGGCGTCCCTGTCAGGCGGGCGGCCATCAGGGCCGGGGCCGAGACATATCCCCCCATGCCTATGACCGCGCCGATATCGTTCGTCCGTATGATCTTCCTGGCCTTCAGGACAGCGCCCAGGAACGAAAGCGCGAAGAAGGGAAGCCTGAATATGTTTTTCGTCAGGGTCGGCGCGCCGTAAAAAAACCGGTTGCCCTCGCTTATCACGTTCAGGGAGGAAAACCTCTCGTCCTTCCTCCCGGAGAGGAACTTCACGCGGACGCCCCGCTCCTGGAATTCCTCGTAAAGCGCGATCCCCGGGCTGATGTGTCCCCCGGTCCCTCCCCCGACGATGAGAATGCTTCGTGCGTTCACTGCTGTACTCCTTCGGAAAAATTGATCTCCCTTCCCGCGACGTCCCGGTACCTGGAAATGTTCAGCAATATGCCCCCCGCGATCATGTTCGAGAGGAGCGACGACCCCCCGTAGCTCACGAACGGCAGCGGGACGCCGGTCGTCGGAAGGACGCCCGTCACGACCCCGATGTTGATTGCCGCCTGCACCGTCACCATGAGGCTCAGCCCCATCGCGAGAAGCCTCCCGAACTGGTCGGGCGCGGCCACGGCGACGAGAATCCCCCTCCAGAAAAAAAGGCCGTAGAGCGCGACGAGCGAGAGGGTCCCCAGGAGGCCCGTCTCCTCGGCGATGACCGCGAAGATGAAGTCGGTGTGGGGCTCGGGGAGGCGCTGGATTTTCTGCGTACCGTTCCCGAGCCCGGCGCCGAGGAGCCCTCCGCGCTTGAAGGCGATGAAGGATTGGACCACGTGGTAGCCCGTTCCAAAGCGGTTCTTCCAGGGATCGGCGTAGGCGACAAGCCTCTGCCAGCGGTAGCTCACCTGGTAGATGAGCAGGTAAAACATGGGAATGCTTATCAGGAAGAGCATGAGGATATACAGGAAGGGGAATCCCGATACGAACAGGACCATCACCGATACGACCAGCAGGTCCATCGAGGTCCCGAAATCCGGCTGCAGCATGATGAGGATGAACATCACCGCGAGCACCACCATCGGGATGAGGAGCTTGACCACGTGCTCCTGAGTGTCGGACGAAAACACCTTCGAAAGATAGATGACCATGACGACTTTCACGAACTCGGACGGCTGGATCGACAGGAACCCGAGGTTCAGCCAGCGCATCGACCCCTTCACGCTGTGACCCACCCCGGGAATGAGGACCAGTGAAAGCAGGAACAGGGATATGAGGAGCAGTATCTTCGTATGCTTCAGGTAGAAGCGGTAATCGATCTCCTGGGCCGCAAGAAGCGCCGCGAATCCCACCACGAACCACGCCAGCTGGCGTTTCAGGAAATAGAACGAGTCGTGGAACACCCGTTGGGCGTACACGGCGCTCGCGCTGTAGCTCATGATGATCCCCACCGCGGCCAGGATGAATATGGCGACGAAGAGAACGATATCGGGCTCGCCGCGCCGACGGGTGTCCATGATACCCTTCAGTTCCACCGGAGCCCTCCCCCGGCGAGCCTGCGGCAGGCCTCCTTGAATGATTCACCGCGCTCCTCGTAGTTTCTGAACATGTCGAACGAGGCGCAGGCCGGCGATAGAAGGATCGTGTCTCCCTCGCGGCTCAATCGCATCGCCCTGGCGAGCGCGTCGTCGAGGCCGTCGGCCTTTTCGCGCTCGAAGCCCTCGAACACGTCGTAAAAGAAATCCTTCGATTCGCCGATGCAGACCACCGCGCCGACCCGGCCGCGCACCGCGTCCGCCATCCGCGCGTAATCGTCGCCCTTGGTCCTTCCGCCGACGATGAGCACGCCGCGGCCGGGCAGGCTTTCGACCGCGCGTATGACCGCGGCGACAGTGGTGGCCTTCGAATCGTTGACGAACCTGCGTCCCATGTATTCACCCGCCGGCTCCAACCTGTGAGGGAGCCCCGGAAAGGTATAGATCGCGTCGGCGATGGCGCCGAAATCGGGCCTGTCCCCCCTTTTCCGGATGATCGCCGCGGCGAGGAGCGTCGTCGCCATCGCGTCCTGCACGTTGTGCAGGCCCATGATCTTCATGCGCCCGGGACGGAAAGCCTCGAGGGCCTCCCCTCCATCTTTTATGTATACGCGATCGTTTTTCATGAAAATATCCGCGCCGGCCGAGACGAGGGAAAAGGTCCTGGTGAGCGAAGCGGCTCCCGGGCATCCCCCTTTCAGCGCCTCGTCGTCGAAGTTCAACACCAGCGTATCATCCGGCCCCTGGTTCCCGGCGATGCGCCACTTGGCGGCGCCGTAGGCCTCCATTGAGCCGTGGCGGTCGAGATGGTCCGGGGTGAGGTTAAGCACCGCGGCCGCGTCGGGCCTGAACGAATCGATCGTCTCGAGCTGGAAGGAGGAGAGCTCGGCCACGGTGACCGAGTCCGTGGTGGTGTTCGCGGCGAACGAGATGAGGGCCGTGCCCAGGTTGCCGCCGGTGAAGGTCCGGTAACCGAGAGCCCTCAGTACATGTCCCGTCATCGCGGTGGTGGTCGACTTCCCGTCGGTTCCCGTGATGCCCGCGACCAGGCCCTTCAGGAAGCGCCACGCGAGCTCGACCTCTGCGATGACGGGTATGCCTTTTGCGCGCGCGGTGCGGGCGAGGGGGATATCGGCCGGCACCCCCGGCGAGATCACCAGTTCGTCGAACCCCTCGTCGAGGAGCGTTGCGTCCTGGCGCCCCGCGAACACCCGGACCTTCCGATCGAGCCTCGACGTGACGGGCGCCAGGTCCCCCGCCGGTTTTATGTCGGACACGGACACGAGCGCGCCCCTCCCCGCCAGGAAATTGGCGGACTCGAGCCCGGACCGGTATCCCAGCCCGACGATCAGCACTCTGCGTCCCTCGGGGTCGTACATCCCAGCCTCTTACAGTATCTTCAGCGAGCTCAGGCCGATGATGGCCAGTATGATGCCCGCGATCCACATTCGCACCACCACCTTCTGCTCGCTCCAGCCGGAGAGCTCGAAATGATGGTGCAGGGGCGCCATTTTGAACACGCGCACCCCCCTGCTCTTGTATGAAACGACCTGTATGATGACCGACAGGACCTCCACCACGAAGACCCCGCCCACGATGAAAAGAAATATTTCCTTTTTGAGCATCACCGCCACGATGCCGATAACCCCGCCGAGCGAGAGCGACCCGGTGTCGCCCATGAATACCGTGGCGGGATTGCTGTTGAACCAGAGGAAGCCCAGGGACGCCCCCATGAGCGCCGCGAGAAACACGGTGAGCTCCGCGGCCGCGGGAACGTGGGGAATCCTCAGGTATGCCGCGATCTTGCTATGGCCTGTGAGGTACGCCATGATGCCCAGGGACACCCCCACGGTCATGACGGAACCTATCGCGAGGCCGTCCAGCCCGTCGGTGAGATTCACCGCGTTCGAGGACGACACGATCACGATCGTCGCGAAGAACACCCAGAGCACGCCCATGTTCATCACCGCCTCGTTGATGAACGGGACGAAAAGCTCGCTCCTGTGGTCGGGCGCGGAGGGGAACATGTAGATGATAATGCACGTCGCCACCGCGACCGTGAACTGTATCAGGAGCTTGATCTTTGCCGGAACGCCATTCTTGTTCTTTTTTATGGACTTGATGTAATCGTCGGTAAATCCGAGCGCGCCCAGCGCGAGCGTGGCGCAAATGAGGACGATCAGGTACGGCTCGGCGAAATTACCCCAGAGCCCCATCGCGATGAGCACGGCGCCGAGGATGATGACGCCGCCCATGGTGGGCGTGCCCGCCTTGGCGCGGTGGCTTTCGGGACCGAGAGCGCGTATCTCCTCGCCGAATCGAAGCCTTCTCAGCCAGTTGATGACCGGGCGTCCCAGTATGAGGACAAGCAGGAGAGCGGTGAGCGCGGCATAGGCCGACCTGAAGGTGATGTACTGGAAGAGCCTCAGGAACCCCAGGTGGAGCCCGAACTGTCCTAGGAATTCCCTGACGGCCGGGCTGTCTTTAAGCGGAAGCACAAGGTGATAGAGCATGTCAGCAGTTCCTCCCCGCGGTTGCGGCACGGCCCGCGAGGGCCAGCGCCACATCCTCCATTTTCATGGAACGCGATCCTTTGACCAGGATCACGTCATCATTACGGACCGTTTTCGCCAGTCGGTCCGCGAGTTCTTCTTTCGTATCGAACATGAGCACCGAGGCGCCGGGCATTCCGGCACCGACGGCCCCGGCCCGGTAGTTTGCAGACATCTCGCCGTAAAGGAACAGCATGTCAAATCCGTTTTTTGCCACGTCCGAGCCCGAACGCCTGTGGCATTCCGGCGCGGCCTCACCCAGCTCCTTCATGTCCGAGAGCACGGCGATCTTCCGCCGCCCCGGGTAAATCTCGCTGACCGAGCGGAGCGCCGCGCGGAGCGAAAGCGGATTGGCGTTGTAGGTGTCGTTGATCACCGTGTAGTCCCCGGAGAGCACCTGCCCCCTGCCGTCGGCGTTTTCGAATCCGGCCAGCGCCTCACGCGCGTCCGAGGGGCCCACGCCGAAATGGGACGCAAGCGCGATCGCCCCCACCAGGTTGTTCACGTTATGTATGCCGTACAGGGGCGCCCGGACAGGGACACCTTCCATGACCACCTCGATCCCGTTTGCGTCCATGGCATACGATCGCGGCACGATATCGGCGTTTTCGGTGCCGAACGTTACGAGCCTCACGCCCGCGGCGCATGCCGCCGCGGCGACCGTGTCCATGCACGGCACTTCCGTGTGCACGTAGAGGGTGGATCCGCGTTCCATGCCGGCGACGATCTCGGCCTTGGCCGCGGCCACGTTCGCGACCGACCCGAGGAACTCGAGGTGACCCTCGCCGATGCTCGTGATGAGCGCGGCGTCCGGGGCGCATATGCCGGAAAGCCTCTCGATCTCGCCGCGCGCGCTCATGCCCATCTCGATGACGGCGAATTCGTGAGACGGTTCCAGCCCCAGGAGTGCGAACGGGACGCCTATGAGATTGTTGTAGTTCTTTTCGCTTTTCAGGCAGGAGAAGCGGGATGACAGGATCCGGTGCGCGAGCTCCTTGGTGGTGGTCTTGCCGTTCGTGCCGGTGATTCCCGCGAGTCTGGTTCTCACGGAACCGCGGTGACGCGCGGCGATATCCCCCAGCGCCGCGAGCGTGTCGGCGCAGCGAATCACCGAAACGCCGGGCAAGGGAGCATCCGTCCCGCGCATTGCCAGGCATGCGGTAATTTTTCCATCGCGCGCGAGATCGGCGATGAAGTCATGACCGTCGAAGCGGTCGCCCCTGAGCGCCACGAAAAGCGCGGCGGGGCCGAGATCGCGCGAGTCGCTCGACACGGTCCTGATGACGGCGGTGGAATCGCCGGAAACGACCTTCCCGCGGCACGCGGCTGCCACGGCGCCGGCGGTCGTTGCGTACGAGGCCTTCATCCGGCCCTCCTCCTCCCGATGTGCTCCGTCGCGACCTCCCGGTCGTCGAAATGCCTCTTCACCGTCCCGACGATCTGGTAGTCCTCGTGGCCCTTACCCGCGATGATCACCACGTCGCCCTCGCGGGCCATGCCCACGGCGCGCCCGATGGCTTCCGCCCTGTCGGGAACAACCTCGCAGGCCGCGGGGTATATCCCCCTCAAAATATCCTTTATGATTTCGCCCGGGTCCTCGGTCCTCGGGTTGTCGCTCGTCACGATCACCACGTCGGAGAGAGAGGAAGCAGTCCGGCCCATCACGGGCCTCTTGGTTTTGTCCCGGTCGCCGCCGCACCCGAACACCGTGATGAGGCGCGCGCGCGTGATCTCCCGCGCGGAGCGCAGGAGCTTCTCGAGGCCGTCGGATGTGTGGGCGTAGTCCACCACCACGTCGAAGCCGAGCTGGCACGGGACCAGGTCGAAGCGGCCTGGCACCCCGCCGAGCGCGGAAAGACCGCGGCCGATATCCACCATGGGAACGCCCAGGAGGTGCGCCGCGGCGATCGCGGCGAGCGAGTTCTGCACGTGGAACGCCCCGGCCAGGCGGAGCCTGACATCGAGGGGCTCGGGCAGCGCGAGCCGGTACGACAGGCCGGAGGTGGCGTTCACCACGCTCCCGGGCTCGGGCATGTAATCGGCCTCGCCCTCGACCGCGAAGCTCGCGACGGGAAAAGTATATGCGCCGCGGCCCTCGTAGAGCCTGCGGCCGTAGGGATCGTCCACGTTCACCGCGCCGGCCCTCTTCGCCTTGGCGCCCGCGGACAGAAGCGAAAAAAGGCGCTCCTTGGCCCTGAAGTAGTCCTCGAAATCGGGGTGGAAATCCAGGTGGTCCCGCGTGAGGTTGGTGAAGAGCGCGGCGTCGAACGACACATGGTCGGCCCGGGACAGGGCCAGCGCGTGCGACGAGACCTCCATGACGGCCGCCTTCACGCCGTCGCGACGCATCACGTGGAGCGCCTGCTGAATGTCGGCCGACTCGGGCGTGGTGTTCCGCACGGGCACGCTCTTTCCCTTCCAGCGGCAGTTCACCGTGCCGATCACACCCGCGGCCATGCCGCAGGTCTCGAATATCGACTCGAGCATATAGGTGATGGAGGTCTTTCCGTTCGTGCCCGTGACCCCGACGACCGTCATGTCGTGCGAGGGATTTCCGTAGAAGGCGGCCGACAGCGCCGAAAGCGCCAGCCTGCCGTCGTCGACCGCGAGCACCGCGACGCCCTTACCGGCCAGGCCGGAGAATTCGGCGAGCCTTCCGCGCGACACGGCGACCGCCGCGGCGCCTGCCGCGACGGCCTGTTCCACGAACCGGTGCCCGTCGGACGCCAGGCCCTCGACCGCGACAAAAAGAGCGCCCGGGACGACCGCGCGCGAATCGTATTCAATGGAAGATATCACGGTCGCGGGAGCGCCGGCAGCGAGCTCCGCCGCTCCATTGCTCCCGGAGACGAGCGCGCCCGCAGTCGCGGTTATGTTCAGTCGCTCACTTATCATTCCTGCGTATCACCAGCACCTCGAGGTCCTTCGGCCCCGCCTTTTTCCAGCCGTGGGACGAGGCCCATTTTTCCATCAGGGGCATCCTCCTGTGGCGCTCGATCTCGTAACGAAGCGCGTTGTTCTTCATCGCGAGCCGTATTTCCTCGTTCGTAAGGCGTTCGTATTCCATCCTGAGCTTTACCACCTCGATGTTCTGCCATACGTAACCCACGGCCAGCGTGCCGGTGAGGACGATGATCATGAAGTATTTGATGGCCGGCCTCCAGTCGTATCATTCTCGCCATCCGTATGGCGCTCATATTTTTTCACACACCCTGAGCTTCGCGCTCCGGGCCCTCGGATTCCGGTTGCATTCCTCCACGGAGGGGGTGACCGGCTTCTTCGTGAGTATCTTCGCGACCGGCTCCCCGTCGCATTCGCAGTGAGCCGGGTCGGCCCCGCAGGTGCATCCACGCGCCAGCCGCCGGAACGCGTACTTGACGATCCTGTCTTCGAGCGAGTGGAAGGATATCGCCAGAATCCTCCCCCCGGACGCGAGCACGCCCGGCGCGCCGCCCAGGCTTTTCTCGATTGCGTCCAGCTCACCGTTCACGGCGATCCGCAGGGCCTGGAAGACCCTGGTAGCGGGGTGGATGTTCTTCACCCGGTAACGTGCGGGGATCGCGGCGATGACCAGCCGCGCCAGGTCGCCCGTGGTTTCGACGGGTTCCGCGTCCCGGCGTTCGCATATTCTCGCCGCGATCCGCCTTGACCAGCGCTCCTCGCCGTAACGATATATCAGGTCGGCGAGTTCCCTCTCCGGGAGGCCGTTCACCAGATCCCGGGCATCGGGCCCCTCGCCGTCGAGCCTCATATCGAGCCGCTCGTCCCTGGCGAAGCCGAACCCGCCGCCGCTCGCCTCGAAATGAAATGACGATATTCCGAAGTCGTACAGTATATAATCGGCGTCGCCGGGCGCCAGGTGCTCGGCGATGCGGGAAAAATTGTCGTTGATAATGCGCACCCGCTCCCCGAACGGGGCGAGGCGCCCGCGTGCCGCATCGATGATCCTTGCATCTCTCTCAAAAGCGACCACCCTCAAATTGTCAAACATTTTCAGGAGAAGTTCGCTGTGACCGCCCTCTCCCAGGGTGCAGTCAACCGCGGTCCCGGCGCCGCCCCGGGACGAGTCTCCTACCCATCGGAGCACTTCGTCCGGCATTACCGGAGCATGGATATATTCCACGACTGCCCCTCCCGAATTATGTCTCATTGAGACGCGGCACCGGGCGCCGCGTTCTCATATTCCGAGGTCCTGCGCGAGCGCGTTGAGCGATTCCTCGTCGGGCTTGTACTTCCCATAGACCTCGGTGGCCCAGATTTCGATCCTGTCGTTCAGGCCGAGAATGGTGACGTCCTTCGTGATGCCCGCGTACTCGAGAAGGTTCGCCGGAACGAGGAGTCTTCCCTGCCGGTCGAGTTCCTGCTCGCGCGCCCCTCCCATGAGGTGGCGGATCCATTTCCTGTTGGTCGGGTTCGATTGCGGGAGGGGGACCAGCTTTTCCTTCACGAACATGGCCCAATCCTCCTCGCGGAACCCCATGATACAGCTGTCGAACCCGTATGTCAGCACGAACGTGGATATGGTCGAGTCCTCCCCGAAAGCCTTTCTGAGCTTTACGGGGATCGCTATCCTTCCCTTTTCGTCGAGAGTGGGATTATACTCGCCCATGAACATACATTGTACCGCTTTGCACCACTTTCACTACACCATGCAACACAAATCACCACTTTCCCCCACTTTTATCCCATAGTGACATAATCTGTCAACAAAAAAAAGATAATTTCACGGAATTTGTATATATTTATAATTTTCCTTGACTCAATCGAATGGTGGGATATTTTTGCCACTCCCGAAACACACGCGGGTGTAGTTCAGTGGCAGAACTTCAGCCTTCCAAGCTGATCACGTGGGTTCGATTCCCATCACCCGCTCATGAAACAAAGCCGGTCATTATTGACCGGCTTTATTCGTCAATGAAGCCTGGAATCATTTTGCGATGCTTGATGATTGACGCCTGCCGTCACGGCTCGCCGGAAAATCAGCGCGGCCGCCTTGTTCACGCACTATTAAATCGCTTGACTTTTGCTTCGATGATGGCTATTGTTCGGATATGCGCAGCAGGAAGAATGACGCATGCCATTTATAGCATATCCCACCAAAAAAACGAACAAGAGGTAATCTCCATGCCAAGTCTTGAAAAAATCGAAGGAATCGGGCCAAAATACGCCGCAATGCTCAAAAAGGCCGGGCTGCGATCCACGGGCCAGCTCCTGAAAAAAGGTGCGACTCCCGAGGGCAGAAAACAGATCGCAAAAGAGTCCGGAGTCAGCGAAAAACTCATCCTGGAATGGACCAACCACTGCGACCTGTTCAGGATCAAGGGCGTCGCGGGTCAGTACTCGGATCTGCTCGAGGAAGCGGGCGTGGACACGGTGGTGGAGCTCGCGCAGAGAAAGGCCGAGAACCTCTGCGAGGCGATGAAGAGCACCAACGCGAAGAAAAAGCTGGTGCGCCAGCTCCCCTCCCTATCCATGGTACAGGACTGGATCGCGCAGGCAAAGAAGCTCGGTCGCGTGATCAAATACTGACGAAGAATCCGACGCCGGTAAAACCATTAAATCCACGATCCCCGCGTCCCCGTAGTTCCGCGGAACCGGAGGGCGCGCGTCACGCCGTCGTGATGCGCGCCGTCACCTGTGGTATATCTTCCCGTCCTTCTCGCGGAGGGGATATTTCAGAAAGATGACGAACGCGACCAGCGCCATGACTCCGGCGAGCGCCGCGATGGTCTTCAGCCCCGCGGCGGAGGGGTTCTTTCCCCCTCCCAGATACATCAGGTTCGTCCCCACGGCGATGGATACGCCGATGGAAAGCTTCTGGAATATCGACTGCACCCCGAAGTAGATGCCCTCGCGCCGCCTGCCGGTGAGGGTCTCGTCGTAGTCCACCACGTCGGCGAAGAGCGCCATGGGCAGCATGAGGAACCCCGCCACGGGGATGCCCACGAGCGCCATGACCGCCTGGGTCTGCGCCATGGGGCTGCCCAGGGGCAGATGCCCCACCGCGGCGAGGAGCGGCATCGCCACGGCGGATCCCCCCAGGGTGGCGAGGAACATTGCGTATTTTCCGAAGCGCTTCGAGCAGTAATTGAAGACGAAGAAGAACACGATGTTCGACGCCAGGAAGGGGGCCATGACCATCACCACGTCGGCGTCCCCGGCCCCGAGCACGTACTGCACGAAAAACGGGATGACCATGATGATCATGTTCAGCGAGAACCAGAAGCTGGCCGTCGCGCCCAGCAGCCGCACGAAGGGCCCGTTTTTGAACGTCGAGCGCGCCCACCCGAAAATAGCCGTAACGTGAAACCGCTCGCCGGCCCCGGGCATGTCCGTCGAGGGCGCTCCCTTGATGGCGAGAAGCGTGGGCGTGAACGACACGATCGTGACGATCCCCACGGCCAGGCCGACGCCGATCCAGCCCACGGAACCGACCACGGCGCCCAGGCCCCCGAACATCAGCGTCCCCAGCATGATGAATCCCGCCTGCATGGTCGATATGTTCACCCTCTCGTCGAGGTCGGGCGTCATCTCCGGCAGGAGCGACATGTAGGGGTTGGCCACGATCGACCAGAGGATGAAGAAGAGCTGCACGAGCACGAACACGTAGACCGTGTTCAGCCAGTGCCGCTCGCCGGGAAACGGCGGCAACCAGAGCAGGAACGATACCAGGGCCACGGGCACGAAGCCCGCCATGATGAAGGGGATTCGCCTGCCGCGGCGCGAGCGGTGATGGTCGCTGTAAAACCCCACGAGCGGCTCGGTGATGCCGTCGACCACCCTCCCGACGAGAAATATGACCGAGAAGACCGCGCCGTTCACGAGCGCCTCGTCCCTGTTCGGGACGTAGAGCTTCAACAGCCACTGCGATATCGCCAGGTTCGCCAGGTTCAGGGCCATGCCGCCCGCGGCGTACGAAAACTTTTTTCCCGTGCTCAGGTATGCCATACATCCTCCGCCAGGTAACCGCCCGTGCGCGGGTATATCCGGCTATAAAAGTTGCCCGAACTCCCCCTCGTCGGGGAGCCTGTTGCGTTGCGCGATGAACCGGTAAAGCCGCGCCGAGCGCGTCTCGCGCCGTTCCATGGTCTGCCTGTCCACGCGGTACAGGCCGAACTTCGGCCAGAAGCCCTCCTTCCACTCCCAGTTGTCGGTCTGGCTCCAGTAAGTAAACCCTATGAGCGGAAACCCATCGCCCGCGAGCCTGTGGGCCCACGCCAGGTGGTCGGCGATGAAACGGGGGCGCTTCGTGTCGGCGGCGTCGGCGATGCCGCATTCCGTGATCATCACCGGCACCCCGCGGTAGCGCGCGCCGATCTCCCCGCAGAGGCGGTACAGGCCCTCGGGGTAGATCTCCCACTTCATGTCCGAGGCGGGATAATCGGCGTAATCGGCACGGTCGATGAATCCCGGTTTCAGGGGGTTGAAGGATATGATCTGCCGCGTGTAATAGTTCACCCCGAGCCAGTCCAGCGTGCCCTTGAGCAGGGGATCGCTTTCGCGCACCTTCGGCCCCAGCAGCACGCGGATGTCGATGGTGCCAGTGTGGAGCGCGTCGAGCATGTTCCAGTTGAAGAGCGATTCCATCTGGCGGCACACGACGCGGTCGATGAAAAAGCTCTTCGGCTCGAAGTGGAAGAAAAAGTATATCATGCCCACGGGCGGACCCCCGCGCGGTCCATGCCCCTTCGCGTCCGCGTGCTTCTTGATGAGATGGTAGGCCCGCGCGTGCGCGTGGATCAGCGTCCGGTACACGCGGATCGCCGCGGCCTGGTCCTTCCGGTTCGGGGGAAGCTCGCCCGTCGCGTACCCGGCCAGCGCGTAGATCTGCGCGTCGATCATCGTGCTCCAGTAGTCGACCATGGGCCCGAAACGCGCGGCGCACCTGGCGACGAGCTCCTCCCAGCGGGCCATGAGCCCCGGGTTTTCCCACCCGCCCTTCCGCGCGGCCCAGAGGGGGAGCGTGAAGTGCCAGAGGTTCAGGAACACGGTGAAGCCCTCGCGCTTCAGGGCGCGGAGCATAGCCTCGTAGCGCTTCCATGCCCTCTCGTCGTATTCGCCCTCGCGGGGCTCGAGCCTGCTCCATTCCACGCCGATGCGGTGGGCGTTCTGCCCGTCTTTTTTCGCCCGTCGGAAATCGCTTGCGTAGCGCTCGTAGAAATCGGCCGCGATGCCGCACCGGTCCCCGTTCGTTATGGGGGACGGATCGACGGCCTCCCACGCGGCCCAGTCGTTGTTGAAATTCCCCCCCTCGTGCTGGTAGGCGTCCTCGCCCGTGGCCCACAGGAATCCGCGGGGAAAGCTCTGACCCGCCAGGGGGATGGTTCGGGACCGGGGATGGCGCCGCAGGTTGCCGTAGGCCGCGGCTGCAAGCAGGGCCAGCAGCACGACGCCCGCGGCGATGAGGGGATATGCCATGCGGCACCTCGCGGTGACGGGACCGCAGCCGGCGTACCGGCGACAGGTCCCGGGATGGGGCGCGGACCGGACGGCGTGCCGTGCCCGCGCGTTGATGTCATCAGGGATCACAGGTTCGCGGTACTGTCAAGGGCAATATTCCGGCAGGGCGGCGCGCTTCAGGACCGGCGCGGCGAGGCGCCCGTCTCGACCCTTGACATTTCGCGCACCCTTTCGAGCACGCGCAGGTAGAGCTCTTCCTCGCCCGGGATCACCAGGGTGCGGGCGTCGCGCGGGCAGCTCTTCACGCACGCGCCGCAACCCGCGCACGAGGACTCGTTCGTAACCGACACGCCGTTCTCGATGCGGATCTCGCCGAGGAAGCACGCGTCGACGCACGCGCCGCACCCGTCGCACCGCGAGCCGTCGGTTTCGATGGATATGCCGGGTATTTTTTTATAGGCGCGGTCGAGGTTGGGCCCGCGGTCTTTCATGTAGGTGCGGTACAGGCAGCAGCAGTCGTCGCAGAAGCAGATGAACATGAGCTTCTGGAACCTCAGGCCGAAGGCCAGGGGATCTATCCAGACATGCGCGAGGTTCGGCACAAGCCCCTCCCGCGCCGCGCGCCTGAGGTGCGCGATGGCATCCTCCGCGCCCGCGCGCCTTCCGTGGGAGGGATGCATGCGGTCAACCGCGGGCCCGAGCGCCATGCACCCGATGTCGCGCGGATGCGTCGCGCATTTCAGGTGCCCCCGGCAGATGCATTCGTGAAGGATGAAGCGGTCGTCGATCGCGGCGACCAGGCGCTCGAGCACCCTGAGCGGCACGGGAACGCTCCCGGGCGCCGGGAGCGATACGTTTACCGGCACGGAGGTCACTTCGTTCCACGGTCTTCTGAAGAAGGGATTGATGATTTTCCCCAGAAGGGGCTTGCCGCTCCACATCTTTCCATATCTGATCGCGGGCCACGACAGGGTTATCATGGCCTTCACCATTTTCTTCGTGGGTCCGTACCTGAACAGGTTCTTCACGGGATCACTTCTCGAAAACGCCCCTTTTCAGGGGAAGCCACCAGGTAAAACCGAAGAGCCAGGTCTTGAGGAGGATTCGGGCCGTTGACAGGTTTTTTTTCCTGCCGATTTTCAGGCCGGTGGAAGACTCCGAGAGGTGGAGCACGACGATCGCGATAAATATTCCCCACGACCTTATCCCCCCCTCCGGGAAAAGCAGGTACCCGATCCCCACCGCGACGGGAAACAACATGATTGCGCCGATCTCCAGAAATATCCACAAAGCCTTTGACGATCCCATCTCCCACCCCCGGTGAATCATCCGGTGGCCTGGCCGCCGCACGGAGGCATGCCTTCGCAACCGGTACATGACAGGCTGGACGTCGGTAGCGGCCCTGTCAATACATGTATGATCGGGACCCACGGACCGCAATGAAAAATATGGAATCGACAGGTAACAGACGGGCACCGGCTTGCCACGTATCACTGTGCACATTCACCTGGTGACGGACATGGGATAATGAGCGTCACATTTTCTGGACAATTTCATGATGTGTCCGGATTTATTTAATTATTAGAACACTCTATATTCATAAATATTAATGGGATGTCGATATAGTAAATGTAGATCACTATCATGAGAAAAATAATACTATATACCAATCTGATTTTGCTATGTTCCCTGGCGCTCGCGACCGTCCTGTCGCTTGTCGTTAATATCCTGACAAATACGTTCGACAAGGGGCAGGTTGAGGCCGCGTATACCATCCAGCCGATCGTTTCCCTGACCCTCATGGGTATCGCCTATCTGAATTTCAACTGGCTCCTCAGGCGGATGAATATCTTTTACAGCGAGCCCCCGGCTGATGAACGCAGCGAGTTTTACGGCCGGCTGGCACGCCTCCCCCTCGTAGTCGCGTCTCTTATCATGGTATACAGCATTATCCGCTCATTCATCGTTACCACACTGCTTTTCATCATCGCCGCCCTCAACGGGCAACAGTTCATCGCGATTTGGCTCGTGGTGATCATCACGTCGCTCACGGTGTCGATCATCGCATTCGTGACCGCAATCGTGATCATGGGGCGCCTGACACCGGGAAAACGGCCGCTGCCACGCGTCACCGCCCTGCCCTCACCGACTCTGCTCTTTAATATGGCCTCGATTCTGGTTCCCAACGCCGCCATCCTGGTCGCGATATATCTCTATGACGTCAACAAGCCCGACCTCGAAATAGACCTGGGCCTCTTTGTCATTGTCGCGATCATTTTTTCGGGGATATTCATCCTTATCCAGCTGATCAGGGCGAGCATCGGCGAGGCCGCAGATGTCTGCGTCGAGGCGCGTGACCTGTCGGACGTATTCATCAAGAAGTACCGCATTACAGACAGGGAAAAGGAAATCATCATGATGCTGTTGAACGGCCTTTCCAACAGGGAAATAGCCAAATCGATGAACTGTTCCGAGAAGACCATAAAGAACCACCTCTACAACATCTACAAAAAAACCGGCGTATCCAGCCGGGCCAAGTTGTTGAAGCTTATCACCGGCTAAATTTCGTCTACATGGATCCCCGATAAACACAAAGATAAAAAGCCCATCCAGGCGGGACTTTTTTCCTAGAAAAAAACCTCTTTCCATATACAAATAGTATTAATTTGTCTAAAAATACACGAAAAACAGGACTTTAGTCCTATTTACTCATGTATAGCCATTATCTATATTGGGGATGCTTGAACGACATGAATTTAACGGGAATTCATTATCAAGCAATTCAAGGAGGGAACGAGAAAAGCTCACAGGAATGAAGGATGAATATGGATGGTACTGATATGAAAAATATAAAATCAACATCAGCAAACACTCTGATAGCGGTTATGACAATGATCTTCGCCGCGGTATTGGTGGTCTCCCCGGTTTCGGCCCAGAATAGCGACAAAAAGGATAAAGATAAAAAAAGCGCCGACGCAAAGACCTCTCAAATTGCCGAATTGCAACCCGCAATCGGCATCCAGCCGGCCTTCACCCTGGCCATCGGGGACCTGGGCCCCAAGGCCGGGATCGGGTTCGGCGCTTTTCTCTATGCCGAGCTCCGCATGCCGATCAAACCCATGGTGTTCAACCTCAACCTGGGATTCACGGGAGGCTTCATCTACCATGGGAAATTCATGATGGCGCCCGTCATGCTTTACGCGAAGCCCATGCTCCAATTCAATCCCGGCGCGGTGTTCCTCAGGCCCTACCTGAAACTGGGCGGAGGAATATCGCCGGTCTTCGGTTCCGCGGGCTCGTCTTTCGATCCCACGTTCTCAGGCGGCCTCGGACTGGGCATCGTGCCGGCGAAGGCACCCTCCATCGAGATAACCATCGAGGCGAACTATTTAATGCTCTTCGAAACGTTACGGGGCGATTTCATAAACGTCAACATCGGTGTAGCCTATCGTTTCGGCGTTGCAGAGGAGAAAAAGAAATGAAAACACAACACGATAAAAACGCCTTTGCGGCGATGATAATTACGGATACAAGCGGCGAACCCCGCCGGCAGGGAGGTCCGGCCATGATACACAGGATACATTGTCTTTTCAGATCACACGGGAAGCGCATCGCCCTGGCAGCGGCCGCCATCGCCATGCTGGCATCGACCGCATGCAACGGGACGGTTTTCCGCTCGCTGCTCGGCGACGACAATTCCCTCACCTACATGGCCCTGGCGGGAGCCGGCGCGGCCGGCGGGAGGAGCGAGTATATTCCCCCGTACATGCTGAACATCACCAACCCGTCGACCACCACCGTCGTCGTCACGTACAACGAGAAGATGAAGACGGGCGGCGGCACGGGAGCGGCCGATTGCGCCGGCAATTACGCGATCACGAAAGTCTCGGACGGCTCCGCGGGGCCATCGATCATATCCGTCGCCGAGGTCGAAACGAGCGAATCGAGCAGGGAAAAGACGATGTTCAGGATCACCCTCGGATCGGCCCTGCAGAGCTCGACCGTGTACAAGGTCAGGAACACCGCGGCCGAGGACCTCGCCGGCAATACCATCACGGACCCGACGTACCTGACGTTCACGAGCGGTGAACGCCTGAAAGTCATATCCGCCTCCGCGGCCACCTCCACCCAGGTCAAGGTCCTTTTCAGCAAGCCCGTGGACACGACCACCGCGGGGACCAAGACCAATTACACCATTACTCCTTCAAGTGTCATAGGCGCCATACAGTCGGCTTCGGTGGGTACCGGCGACGAGGCAAACACCGTCACCCTGACGCTCGCCGCGGCCCCTGCCATGGAAGGCGTCGCGTACACGGTGGTGGCGAACTCCGCCATCTACCAGAGCGGCGACGCGTCCGACATGCTCGATTCGTCGCCCAGGGACAGGGCAACCTTCCTCGGATTGGGCTCCGTGATCGATGAAATCACCGACGGCACCTATTTCGAGGATCCCTTTGCAGACGGCACCAGCTACTCATGGTCCTTCGCGTACCGCAACAGGGTATACCTGGGAACCAACGACACGAACACCGGGGCGTTCAGGTTCGACGCCAACGGACTCAACTCGACCCTCGTAACGTTCGATGCGGACGCGAAGCTGAACGCGGGAGCGAAGGGTTTCGGGTACGCCTCGTCCGCCAATAGCGGTTTCAACTATGAAGAGGGGGTGGTCGGCTTCACGAACGGGCATGTCACGGTAGACGGCACCGACTACGAAATATTACTGGCGGGACCTCTCAATTCGAACTCGGCCCTGTCCTACGGCTACTTCACCCAGGATGCGGACACCACCCTCAACTGGATACGCTATCCGTTCTCCGGCACGGGAGGATCGAACACGCGGAGCCTCCAGACCGTGTACGCTTTCAACAACAACATACTGAGCGGCGCCGCCTCCGATCACAACACCCAGGCACCCTCGTGCTCGCTGCTGACGCTCAAGGCCACGCTGGGCGTTCTCGCGGTGGACACCGTCAACGACGTCACGACGATAAAGGATTACAACCACCTGGGCAAAAACGGCGTCGCGTACTGGGGCGCCAGCACCTATAAGAACACAACCGAGGTCATCGGGATCGATTCCACCGTCAGGTTCGGATCGAAGATCTATTTCGGGAACTGCAACGGGATCGTGAACGTATCCGGCCTCTCGATCGTTGCCGGTGTCGCAAGTTTCTCCTCGGTGAACGCGTCCACGCCCTCCGGGTTCACGAGCCCCACCACAAGCTACACCCTGGTGCTCCCGACGTCCGCGAACGGCGGACTGGGCAAGCTCACCCCGGGCCAGCGCGGCATCCCCCGCTTCCTGGAATACAACGGCAGGCTGTACATGGCGCGCAACGTTGCGGTCGGCCTGAACGCGGTCGACCGCAACACGCACCTCCGCGGGGAGCTCTGGAAATGCGACCCGGGTTCTGACGGTGTCTGCGATCCCTCCGACTGGACGAGGATCATAAGCGGGGCCGAATCCGAGATCGGCACCGCCAAATCGATCAGCATGCTCGAGGCGATGGGGAACGGGCACCTCTATGTCGGATATGACGACGCCGTGAACGGCGCAAGGGTCTTCAGGGTGAATTCAGCAGACCCGGCCGCCACCGACGGATCGACGCTGTCAAGCGCGGGCTGGTCGCAGCGCGGCACGAACGGGCTGGGCAACGGCTACGACACGATATTCTCGTCGGCGAGCATCGAGGACAACGATTTCTACTACTTCTATTTCACCGCGGCGAACAAGGATGCCGGGTCCCCGAACAACGCCATCCGCGTGTTCAGGGAGCGCACCGCGAAATAACCGCCATCCCTTACCAGATCCACAAGGGGCGCGCGAACCCGCGCCCCTTGTGGATAACCTCTCATTTTCCTGGGCCGATTTTTTCGAGTACGCCTTGAAACGCGCCGCTCTCGCGAATCGAACGCAGGTCGGGATCGCGCAGCAGCTTCTTCCTGTCGCGGAAGCCGGCGTCCACCGCGCGATCAAGCCATCTGCATGCCTCCCCGGTATCGCCCCGCAACGCCCAGGCGCACGCGCCATTGTAAAGCAACGTCGCATCGTCAGGCCAGAGCGCAAGCCCCTTTCTCGCCGCCTCGATGGCGAAGAGAGGGTCGCGCGCGCGCATGTGCAGCAGGACGAGTTCATTGTACGCAATCGCGCTCTTCTTTTCGGAAAGGGCCTTCTCGATTTCCCTCTCCGCGGGCTTGAACCTTCCCTCGTGCGCGTAGAGCCTCGCCAGGGCCAGGCGCTGCCGTGCCGAGGGGCGAATCCCCCTCAATAAAAGGGATGCGATATCGGAATGTCCCCTCACAAGAGCCATGTCCGCGGCCGTGGTGCCCCGATCGGTTTTTTTTGCCGGATCGGCGCCCGAGACGAGGAGCTTTCTCGTTGCGGCGTAATCGCCCATCCATGAAGCCAGCATGAGCGCAGTGACCCCGCTGCCCGTTGCCGCGTTCACGTCGAGGCCCAGGTTCAGATAGTAATCGAAAAGCCTCTCGCGCTCCACGACCATGAAGGCCGATTGATAGGGATTGCTGAGCGAATACATCAGGATGCCCATGCCAGCCCTGTTTTTCACGTCTTTTCGGGCCCCTGCCGCGAACAGGGCCTTCATAAGCGCCTGGTTCTCGAACTGCACGGCAGCCATGAGGGGCGTGCGCCCTTCCCTGTCATGAGCCTCGATATCGGCGCCCGCTCGGAGGAGCGCGTTCAGGAGGGGCGTGGTCCTGTTGTGGTACTGTATATGAGGGTCAGTTGCAAAAATTAAAAGCGGCGTCGATCCATTGGGCGCTCTTGCGCTAACGTCGGCGCCTGCGGCTATAAGATCCATGGCCGCGGACTCGTCCCCTTCAACGATCGCGTGCATCAGGGGAGTAAGGCCGTTCCGGTCCCTGAAGTTTACGATCTTCCTGTTCCCCCGCGACAGGAGTTGCGAGATCGATTCTTTCTTCAATATGGAAGATACTATCCTCTGCCCCTCGACGCTTTCAACCGACCCCGTATCGGTGCCGCGAAGCATACTGGCCGCTTTGGCATTGCCCCACGCGAGGGCAATCCCGAGGGGAGTCATGCCGTCTTTGCCCGCGGCAGTGCCTGCGCCTGCCTTCATTAAACGCTCAACCAGGGCCGCATCGGCCGCGACCGCGGCGTGCGTGAGCGCCGACCATCCAGCGGCGTCCCTGCGCAGCGGGTCGGCTCCGGCCGCGAGAAAGCATTGAACGGCAATACTGTTGTTTGCGCGCGCCGCAATCATGAGGGGCGTGTTCCCTTCTGCGTCCGCGACATTCATGTCGGCGCCCGATTTCACGAGGAGCATGACTGTTTCCTCATATTTCTTCACCGCTGTTGCATGCGACCAGTCGGCATTCGCCTTCGCGTTAATTCCGCCAGCAAACGCCCCCTGCCCATGCCAGGGAATATACCCCGCGAGAAAGTGCAGGGCCGTTTTTCCTGAGCCGTTTTTCTTTCCCGTATCCGCGCCCGCGGCCATGAGTTCTCGGATCATTTCATGATTTCCCGTACCACATGCCCGCATGAGGGCGGTTGCCCCGTCCTTCTGCCAGTCCCCGCCGCCAAAGGCGTTGACGTCCGCGCCGCGACTCAGCAGGTAGCGCACCGCCTCGATGTTGTCCTCAGCGGCGAGATGGGGAAGATAGGCCATTTCCCGGAACGACCCACCCATCAAGGATACATGTCGGGTCTTGCCATTGACGTCGGCCCCTGCATGCACGAGAAGATCGGCGATTTCGACCCTACGGGCTTCGATCTCCGCCAGGGAGAGTCTTTCTGCAGGGTAGTAATGATCGAACCGTGTTGTTAAGGCGACTGCCAGGGGGCTGCGTCGGGAATCCCTGTCGATGTTCACGTTGACGTCAGCACCGCGTTCGACGAGAAGCCGCGCCATGTTGACATCACCCACTTCAATGGCATGGGTAAGGGGATATCGTATGGCGTCGCGACGTATTCCCCTTGCCGGGAGATCGGGGTCAGCACCCCTGTCCAGGGACTTTTTCGCGGCATCGATATCCTTGCGCGACACCGCTTCCGCCAAAGACCGGTTGGCCTCGAGAAAACCGCGATCGTACCCGGACCAGTCGACAACGAACTTCGCCGCGTCGAGCCCGGTTCCCTTCCGAACCAGCCGGTCGTCGCCCGCCATCGCGTCAATGCAGTGGCGCAAGCACCCGGCGACGCATGGATCGGCCCCGGACTCGAGGAGCCGCCGTACCGCGGCCACCGAATTTGCGGCCACCCCGTATGCAAGCGGCGTCATCATATGATCGTTGACGAGGTCAATCCGGACCCCGGCAGCGATGCACGCATCGATCAGGGCCGCATTGTCCTTGTATGCCGCCAGTGACAGAAGGTCGGTCATCGTTGACGGCTTCCCCCGGACGCCCTTTTTCAACAGTGTCATCGCCAGTCTGGTATCCGATGTCCGGACGGCCATCTGTAGCCGGTAGTCCCCGTAATCCGCATACGCGTCTTCCGGCAGGCTGAATATCCTTTGAACGACAACCATCCTGAAAGGGCCGGTCTTCTTCCCCTCCGGCGGGAGCTTTCCGCCGGCCGCCTTCAGGAGATCCGTCCCGCGCCAGCGCGCGCTTCCGCCGAACTCGGCCATCATGTACGGGGTGACGCCGCCGGCGTTCTCCGCATTTGGATCCGCCCCGGCCTTCAGCAGGGACCTGACGGACAACTCGTCTGCTTCATGCGCCGCGTAATGAAGCGCGGTGTTCCTGTCTGTGCGCGTGGCAACCTTTACGCGCGCGCCTTTTTTTAGAAGGAGCTCCACGATATCACCGTAATGTAAAGAGGCAGCGTACATGAGGGGAGTGGCCCCTTCCAGGTCGGCGACGTTCACATCGGCGCCGAGCGAGACCATCCTTTCGACCCAGGCGGGCAGTGCGTCCCTGTAATTCAGGCTCATGTCATACATGGCGCTCACAAGGGGCGCGAGGCCGCGGTTGTCGCGCGCGTTGATGTCCCCGCCGGCCCTGATCAGAAGCTTCACGGTATCGGCATCGTTGGACCAGTTGTGAAAAACGGTCAATCCCTGCGCGTCCCTGGCCCGCGGATCCGCGCCGGCATCGAGGAGCAGCTTCACCACGGCGCGGCCATTCCGAAGATTGTGCATGAGCACGGTGCGGCCCGACCGGTCGCTGTCGTTGACGCGGGCGCCTTTCGCGATGAGAAAACGGACGAGCTCGAAGGTTCTCCGTTCCGCCGCATCTTTGGGATCATTCAAAATGCGACTGCACGCAGAAACAATCATGAGCGGTGTCTCGCCGCTCCAGTCCATGCGGCAGTTGACGTCCGCTCCCCCGTCAAGGAGTTTCTCCGCGGTCTGAATGTCGCAATTCCGGACGGACTCCACGAATCTTACGTTTAGATTTTCAGCGTTCAGGGGTGAACAGACGAGTATAACGATGCAGAAAAAGACGGGAATACGAAAAAACCCCATGAAATGCATTGATCACCTCCAGGGAAAAATGATCACGTGATTACCACGATGAAAGCCTGCTCCTGAGCCCCCACATGGACGCGTACTCGTCCTTCGTGAGGCCGCCGAACACCTGCACCTCCTCCCCCCTCTCCGACCTGAGGAACACCTCGCCGAACCGGTTTTTCTCGTCCGGGAGGAGCATCACCGCGTTGCCCGCGGCGGTCGAGGTCAGCGCTTTCACGGTCCCGCTGAATGGCTTTCGTATTTCCACGTCGCCGCTCCTGAACACGACAGGTCCCGTGCCCGCGATATAGAGATCGACGCCATGCCGGATATACGCTCCGGTAGGGGTAAATTCCCCCGGAACGAGCTTCACCGTCCGCGGCCTGCGCTCGTGGATCAGGTACGCGTCCCTGCCGCGGAACGCCATGACCTCCTTCCGTCCCGGATGGAGCGCCACGGTGATCCGATCCGTCCCCGCCGGATTTGCAGGCCAGACCGACTGCAGCCTGCCGGCCGAATCCCATATCACGAGGCTTGAATGCCCCCCGGAGACGATGAGCTTGTCCGCCGGAGCGAAGGAGGCATATACGATTCTCTGGATCGCATCGGACTGGACGAGCACCCTCCTCGCGTTGAGGTCGATAAGAGTTATGCGATATCCATTTCCGTCCTTCCAGGACGAGAGCATCTTCCCGTCGTCCTGGCTGAATTCGAGCCAGACCCCGTAGCGGGCCATGCCCGTCATATCGACCCTCATGAGCGGCGAGCCCGGCGGGCGCCTGCAGATGTTCTCGATCGCCATGGCATTCCTGACGGTATCTTCGGTGAATTCGAATATCCCCCCTTCCGGGATCGAATAGATGATGCGCCCGGTGCGCGACATGAACATCATCGCCGAGGAATCGAAACTTTTATATCCCCTGCTTCTGCATGAATCGTGTGGCTGCCCGCCATGGTAGACGGACCATGCCCACGACAGGTTCATCGAGGGAAAATCGTACATTGAATAATGCTGATCGTAAATGTCTTCAATCATGTCCCGGTTCAGCCAGCGCACAAGCACCCGCGAACCGTCAAAGCTGAACTGCGCCCCGCCCGGCGCCATGGGCCACTCAGTGGTCCCGCCTCCCGGCGGCACCCCGGGCTTCCTGTTCTTCGGGGGCCTGTGGTCGCAGGTCTCGCCGTGGCAAGAATGATAGTAGCGCGAATGCTCCCGTACCGTTTTCAGCACGCGACCGGTCCTGGTTTCACGGACCTCGATCCATCCATGGCAGTTCGCGGAGCTGGATTGCACCATAGTGATGAATTGTGATCCGTCAGCGCTGGTGTCGCAGACCTGCACGTCATTGACATCCCTGCCCGGGACGAGCTTCCATGTTATTTTGCAGGTGGGAACGTCAAAAAGGGCGATTTCATGTTTATCCGTCGACAGGATGACTCTGTTCCCCTCGACGAGATAGCGCGCTGATATCACGTTGCCGTCAACGGGAAGAGTCACCCTGTGGGTGGCCATCCACCAGACCGGCCCGGTTGGGGCCTTGAATGAGTCGTACCTGCAAGGATCTTCGAAACGCGACACGCCTCCCGCTCCTGACGAGGTCATGAAGGAGCAGAGCGCCAGTGCTATGGCTGCGGAACGTATTCCCACGATGGTATCCCCTTAGATGTCGAGATCAGGCGTATACACACAAGAACGCGTAGAAGGGCCACCTGTCAAGCAGATACGCGGTCAGCGCGAAGCCTGGTCGAGGGCGAGCGCGATCTCGCCGCGGAGGGCATCCGGCACCGGGCCGGCGAGAGACGTGAGGGCCTCCCTGGCCCGGCCGCCGCCGATTCTGCCCAGGGCCCAGGCCGCCATGATCCGCACGCGTTCATCGGGCTCCTCTCGAAGCGCGCGGGAGAGGTCGGGGATATACCTGTCGTCGAGGCTGTTGCCCATGGCGCGGGCGGCGTTCATCTTCCAGCGCCAGATATCGCGTACGGACATGTAAAACATGTGCGGCTGGATTTTCGCGGCAAAGTACGCCTCGTCCATTCGCAAAAGCCTGTCAAGGGCGAAGCCGGAGGCCTTCGCCTCGACTCGCGGGCTTGGGGGAAGGTCCTGCGCGGCCCACGCCGCGTTTCGCGGGCATACGTTCTGGCAGCGGTCGCACCCGTACACGCAGGTGCCCATGGGCTCGCGCATGTCGAGCGGCGTGAGCCCGCTCCCGTAATAGCTCAGGTACGAAATGCATTTCCGGGGATCGAGGGTGCCGTCGCCCCTGAGCGCGCGCGTGGGGCACGCCGCCACGCACGCGTTCCTGCACCAGTCGGGGCACCCCTTCCTTATCGTGGGGGCGTCCGGCTCGAACGCGGCGTCGGTGACAACGGTGAGCGGCAGCACCCAGGAGCTCCCCCGCGCGGCCCTTCCCGCGAAAAAGAGGCAGTTCTTGCCGAAGGTGCCGAGCCCCGCGCGCGCCGCGGCCATCCGGTGCGGCAGGTTGAAGGGCACTTTCGAGCCGATCCCCGCGTCGCGGAGGAACGAACGGAAGGCCTTCACCCTGACGGCGAGTCCGTCCTTCGTGACGCGGTCGTCGTCGAGGTAGCACCTGCCGAAGTTCCCCGTCATTGACGCAGGGAAGGACGTGCGGCAATAGTTTTCCAGGAGCACGATGATCGATTTCGCGCCGGGAAGCGCGGATCCCGGGTCCGTCCCCTCGAGCAGCGAGAATCCCGCGGATTCGCACCAGGAGTATTCCTCCCGGTGCGCCTCGAGGAACTCACGGTGCTCCCTGAAGGGGGAGGCGTCAGTGAAGCCCGTGTCGGCGAACCCGAGCTCCCTCGCCTTTTCTATGACGGCGTCCCTGTGCAACATGTTCCTTTCTCCTTTCCGGCCCGCCATTCACGGCTCGACTGACAGGCCGCATGTTCGATTCGTTTCAGGCGACGACCCCGAGCAGCTTTTTGAGATACGCGATGCCCGACGCGAGGTCGTCCCCCTTTTTATTCAGCCGGCAGAGCATGATACCGCCCTCGAGTACGGCCACGATATGGCGGGACATCGGGAGGGGATCGATACCGGGCGGGAGATCCCCCCTGTCGCGCGCCTTTTCCAGGAGATGGCGGAACATTCCGGCCCACTCATCGAAGATATCGCGCACAAGCGGCCCGTACCCGCTCCCGTCGTCTGCGGTCTCGAGCGCGGTGTTGCCGAAGACGCACCCTCCCACGAAGCCCCGCTCCTCGTGGAAGCGGTACACCGCCTCGACGATGTCGAAGAGTTTCTCGAGAGGGGTCTGTCCCTTGACCGCGGCGCGCTGGTACCCGGCGGATTGGGCGCGCGCCTCCTCGAGCGCGGCGCGACCGATGGCCTCCTTGCTTTCGTAATGAAAGTAGAGATTGCCCTTTTTCACACCGGTCCGCTCGACCAGGTCGTTCACGCTCGTGGCGCGTATGCCGTGTTCGTTGATGACGCGTAGCGCCTCCCGCGCGACCAAACGTTTCGTTTCCAGGCCTTTCCCGGTTGCCATGGGTAATATCCCCCAATTATTATACTGACCGTTCGGTACATTTTACTATTAGCACTATATCTGTCAATCACATTAACGATTCAGGCAATCCCTGACCGGAATATCAAGGATAACGCATTAATGACAGAGCCTAGGGTTTTTTTAAAAAGAAATGGGCCATCCCTATGCCGAGGTCATTCCTCGTACTGAACCGTGGCGCCAGGAACCTCTCATCCATGGGATACTCCCATGAGGTATAGTGAATCACGTCAAATCCGCATTTCGTGAATATATCCATATATTCGCCGAATCTCAGTCGGTTGACGTAATTCGATGTGTTCGTCAGATACCCGTCCCAGACCTTATCGGAATAACGGTAAAAGGAAAACGCAGTGCCGAATTCATGCCACTTGTCCTTCATATCGACGATGTGGTACATGAGTGCCCCGGGGCGCATTATCGAATACAGTTTTTCGAGCAACGGAACGATATCGGGAACATGCTGCAATACCGCGACAGAAAACACAAAATCCACGTGTTCGGGTATATCGATGTGCAGTATATCACCTTCAATATATGACAGGCGCGCTGTGCATGGCTTGCAGTCGTCCATATCGATATAACTGACATTTTCGAGCCCGTATTTCCGCATGAAATGAACCGATTCCTCGCGAAAAAACCTTTTCTGCTTCTCGCTCGAGCTCTGCCGCGGGTACTTGTCCACGAGGTATATTCTCCGGGTGCCGTGATGCAGAAAATTATAGGGAATGATATACGAATTCCCGGGACCGAGTTCGAGCACGACCGGCTGTTCAAGGGGCAAGCCGAACCTCCGTATCCGTTCGAGCATCATGTCGTAGTATGCGTCGAGAACCCGGTAATCGCTGTGAAACACGCTCGGCCTGATAACATTCAGCAATTTCTGCGCGCCGAGCATGCTATAGGCGAGCTTCACCGGAAGATAGCACGAACGCAGGAACCGCGACAACAGAGGATGGGACCCGGGAGCGGGTAAAAAATATTCTTCAACATTCATGATGCATCCCAAACAGTATATAAAATCCATGTTGCTAAAGCAACGGCAAAACCGCATTGCCTTCAACTAACCCCGGTCGCACATGCGCTGAACGGACATCAACGCGGCATCCTCGTTTTAAGGGGACCAGGTGCCAGATCAGTAGTAATAATTATAAAGGGGCGGCAGCAATCAGGTGAAAGCTGAAGAAGACCATTTGGAATATTTCTCGAACTCGGAAAAGAAGGATCGATTTAAAAATGAAGCAAAACAGACCGGGATGGCCGCCAGCAAGATGCTACGAACCATCACGACAGATCCCTGATATAATGAACGCGCCATTTTTTTGAACATCGATGATCCGCTATAATGGAGAACGGTCGCGATCTCGAATGCGTGTGAAGCCAGAAACTCGTAATCGCTGAAGCATGAATCCGAATGGTCCAGACCTTCACATATCATCGGGCTCAGGATTGAAAGGACGAGGAGCACGGTAAAGAAATTATTTAAACGTCCGTTTGCTATAGAAATCATCGCGGCGGATATTCTGCGTTCTGGTTGCTTTATACCGGCACATGCCAAAAAATTCAAACACTTTTTTACATTATTACAGCTACAGCGTTATCGTCCAACCAGCCGGCATCCCACTTGAGGAATGCAGGGGGATAGGTCATTCCCCGATTCACAGTACGGCATGCGCGCGGGTTCTGCCGGCGAATCTTGAATGACACCCTCACGTTTCTGGATTGCACGGGAATACGGAGTGCCAGGCCGCAGGTTCTAACGCAATCGCCTGAAGAGGTATTCCAGACCGTTCAGCTTGATCTCGTACACGGTTGCGAGCATTTCCCCAAGCTCGCCTTCCGGAAAACCCTCCCTGCGCAGCCAGACCATATACGATTCAGGCAGGTCCAGAAGCAGGCGGCCTTTGTATTTGCCATAGGGCATGGTATAGGAAGCGAGTCTGAGGATTTCGTTTTCATTCACGTATTTTCGATTTCACCCCGCGGATTTCGAATGTCTTCACTCCACACCGATTATCGTGTAATCCTTCTGCGCGGCGTTCCCCGCCAGGAACTGCCGGAACTCGTCCATCGACATGATAGACGCGTCGTCGAGGGGGATCATCATGTCATCCTCGCCGAAGCACGACGCGCGGAGCTCGCCTCTTCCGGTCAGGAAATCACGTACAAATACAGGGTATTTTTCCGCGATTATTTCGACATGCAGGAAGGCGAGGTTCGCGCCGATATCGACGAGAAATTCGTTGATCTTCTTCGAATCAACCGCTCCCCAGAGAAAGGTGTATATCTCGTCTTTATCGGGAGGCGTATCGAACATTATTTCCATGCTGTATTTGCGTATGTTGGACAGGTAGGTGAACGCGACCAGATCGGCCCCGAGCAGGCGGTCACGCAAGCCTTCGATATCGTCGAGGGGCTCGGCGCTCGATACTATGCGGTATTCCTTGAAAAAGTCGAAGAGGACCGAAAGGAATTCCGAAAAATAGTTCAACTCAGAGAGCTTCATCAAGGTCGCTCCGGGCGGCATCGGCACGCGCGCCAGGCGGGTGCCCGATACTTCAATATCAGCAACGCGTGTGGAAATGTCAACGATATCGCGGAAAAAAGAACGCCTGCCCGGCGTGATCCATCAACGCCGGCCGCCGGCACCGTCCTTTTTCCGCGGGATTCTTTCCGCGAGCAGAGGGAGTATATCCCCCGCCCTTCCCTTCAAAAAACAGTCCGTGATGGAGCCGGTGAAACCCGTTTCCGCGATGTTTATCTCGATGACGCGCGCCCGGGCGCCCTTCGCGATCACGGGAATCCCGGCGGCGGGCTGGACCACGGCAGAGGTGCCTATCACGATCATGCAATCGCAAGAGGAAGCGACAAGCTTCGCCTCCATGAGCGCCCCGGCAGGCACCGCCTCCCCGAAGAAAACCATGCCCGGCTTGAGCGCCGCACCGCAGCAGGGGCAACGCGGCACGCCCGCTTCCATGTCGATACCGGCCGAGGGGAAGTCCTTCGCGCACTCCAGGCAGCGGCACGTGTCGAGCGAGCCGTGGAGCTCCACCACGCAGCGGGAGCCGGCCCTGCGGTGCAGTCCGTCTATATTCTGGGTGATCACCGCGGTGAGCGCCCCGGCGCCTTCCATGGCCGCGAGCGCGAGGTGCGAGGGCCCCGGCGCGGCGCTTCGCACCGTTGCGTAGAGCTCGCGGGCCATGTCCCACACTGCACGCGGATCGGCGCGGAAGGCGTCGATGTGCGCGGTGCGTGCGGGGTCGTGGCGGCCCCAGAGACCGCCGCCGCCCCTGAAGGGAGGAATGCCGCTCTCCACGGATACGCCCGCGCCAGTGAGCGCCGCGGGATAGCGCGACGCGGCGAGCAGTGAAAGCGCGCGTTCCAGGTCGCGTTCGTCCATGGCGGGAGAGTGTGCCCGCCCTGTCATCAAGTCAAGAGCAATAATGGGCGAAAACGGGGGATATTTCTTGACACCATCCCGGGCCCGGAGGCACACTCGATGCGCGCCCTCCCCCGTTACGGACGGGTGGCGTACTCCCTTGTAAGGACTGCCCGTTGATCGAGGACATATCCCCTTCATCCCCCGGACAGGAAACGCTTCAGTGGCTGGCCACCTGTCCCCGCGGAGTAGAACCAGTGCTGGCGGCCGAGCTTTCGCGCCTCGGCGCTGTATCGCCCCGCGAAGGCCCCGGCGTCGTTCGCTTCGCCGGCGGCGTTGCGGCCGCGCTCCGGGCATGCCTGTGGAGCCGCACCGCCAGTCGAATTTTGGCGCCTCTCGTCCGCGTGAACGCCGCCGCCCCCGATGATGTCTACGTCGCGGCGCGCGGTTTTCCCTGGGAGGACCAGATGACCGCGGTGTCGACACTGGCCGTGGATTTTTCGGGAAAGGGGAGCGGCATCGACAATACCATGTACGGCGCGCAGCTCGTGAAGGACGCGGTGGTCGATCGCCTGCGCGAGCGGCTCGGCGCGCGTCCCTCGGTCGACCTGAAAACGCCCGACATCCGCATCGCCTGCCGCCTTCGCGGAGGCGCTCTCGAAATCGCCCGGGACCTCTCGGGACAGGGCCTTCACAAAAGAGGATACCGCCTCGACGGCGGCGAGGCGCCCATACGGGAGAACCTCGCGGCCGCCATCCTGTTGAAATCGGGATGGGACGACATCGCCCGGGACGGGGGGATCTTTCTCGATCCCATGTGCGGATCGGGCACCCTGGTCATAGAGGCCGCGCTCATCGCCGCCGATATCGCGCCGGGCCTTCTGCGCGAAAAGTGGGGCTTCACGTCCTGGCCGCGTCACGACCCCTCACTGTGGAACCAGCTCGTCGAGGAGGCCTCGGGACGCCGCACCCGGGGAATCGCCCATTACAAGGGAAGATGCTTCGGCTTTGACGCCGACGGCACCGCGGTTAACTCCTCGCGTCACAACGCCCGTCGAAGCGGCGCGGCGGATATCATAGACATACGTCACCTGGCCCTCGGGGACATACAAGGCCCCCCCGCGGAGGGCAAGGGCCTGGTGCTCACCAATCCCCCCTACGGGGTGAGGCTCAACGAGGGCGAAGATCTCCGTGTTCTCTACGCGGAGCTGGGATCGGCGCTGAAAAAACATTTCACCGGATGGCGCGCCTCGGTCATCACGGCCGAACCCGAGCTCTGCAGGGCCATGGATCTCAGGGCGCACAAAACCAACGTTTTCAACAACGGCGCCCTGGAGTGCCGGCTTCTGCAGTTCAACATCAGCGAGGACCGCTTCGTGGACAGGGAAGCGGCGGTTGAAAGAAAAACACGCGCCGCGGTCGACCGCGCGCTCGCGCGCGGGGGCGAGGCCTTCGCGAACCGGCTGAAAAAGAACCTGCGCACGACGGGCAGGTGGGCGCGTCGCGAGGGGATAAGCTGCTACCGGCTCTACGACGCCGACCTGCCCGAATACTCAGCCGCGATAGACATCTACGGCGATATGGCTCACGTTCAGGAATACGCCCCGCCGCCGACCGTAGACCCCGTGCGCGCTGCCGAACGACTCGAGGACTTGACAGCGCTGGTATCGCACGTGCTTGGAGTGCCCGCGAAAAACGTATTCGTGAAGACAAGGTCACGCCAGCGCGGGAGCGACCAGTACCACAGGATCTCCCACGGCGGGCGATTCCACGAGGTACGCGAGGGCCCGTGCAGGCTCCTCGTGAACCTGGAGGATTATCTCGATACGGGCCTCTTTCTGGACCATCGCCCCACCCGCGCGATGATCGCAGGCATGTGCGGGGGAAAGCGCTTCCTGAACCTGTTCTGCTACACGGCCGCAGCCACGGTGCACGCGGCGCTCGGGGGGGCCGCATCTTCGGTTTCCGTGGACCTCTCGCAGACTTATCTGGACTGGGCCGCGAAAAATTTCGAGCTCAACGGGATCGACGCGGCGCGGCACCTCCTTGTGCGGGCCGACTGCCGCGAGTGGATATCGTCGTGCCGCGGGCGGTTCGACGTGATATTCCTGGACCCGCCCACGTTCTCGAATTCCAAGCGGATGCACGGCACCTTCGACGTGCAGCGCGACCACGCGCCGCTCGTCGTTGCGGCGGCGAAACTGCTCTCCCCGGACGGGACGCTCTTCTTCAGCACCAACAGGAACCGGTTTAAACTTGACGCGGGCGGCCTCAACGATTTAAAGTTGGACGATATTACAATCCGAACGATCCCTGAGGACTTCAAGAGGAACGCGAAGATCCACCGCTGCTGGGCCATGACGCGCGAAATCCAGTCGCCGGGGCGATGACATCGAAACGTCCATTCCGAAATACGGGACTTGCCGGTTATTTAACAATTCTGTAACTTTATATTTAACACGTCCTTAATACTGGAAGGCTTAAAACCCTTTACGATCGACCGGCGTTTTTGTTACTTGTTCACATACAAGCGAAGGAGGTCGCTATGAAAAAGAGTCTCATCACAATGACTGCCGTCATCAGCCTGGCCGTGTCAGGATATGCGCAGGAGAAATCCGCCGAAAACAAAAAACTTGGCGTCGAGCTAGGGGTGGATTATTACAGCAACTATCTCTGGAGGGGCGGAGAGTTTTACAACAGAAGCGGCGCGCTCATACCGGCCGTGTCCTGGACGCCCTTTGAGTCGGGCCTGACGCTCTCGCTCGCCCTGGAGCTTTCCATGGAGTACCTGTGGAACGGATTTACCAAAAAACCGGACAAATACTACTGGACCGGCACCACCTGGTACAAGAAGAAGCAGAAAATCAACAACCTGGCCTACGCGAACCAGTCGTTCGACATCGGGGCCGAATATTCGTATACCATCAAGGAATCGGTGACCGTCGGCGCAAGCTTCTGGTATTATTGGTTTTTCAACGCCCAGAAGGCGCGCGAGCTTGGCCGGCTCAAGATCGGCACATACACTCCTTCGAGCGGCCCCATGTCGGGTATCCCGCTGGCTATCAACAAGTACCAGAAGCTTGACGTGAGCTATTTAAGCCCTACGTTGTGGATTGCGGTCCCCGCGGTTCCCTATATCAACCCGAAACTGTCCGTCACCGCCGATTACTATACCGGGTTGAAGCGCGGTCTGGACTGGTACGCCCAGCTCGGCGTGAGTCATGATTTCATACTGGTAAAGGACGTGGTGACACTCACCCCGTCGCTGACCGCGGGTTACTATTACAGCCGCACGTCGGAGCTCACCAACTATTACTACGACGACTCTCTCGCATGGATCGCGAACACGAGGGGATGGTGGCGCCAGAGGACCCCGCTCAAGAAGGGCTTCAGCGACGTGACTCCCTCGATCTCGATGAAAGTGACGAAAGGCCCGGCCTCCCTCAACGCGGGATTCTACTGGATCATGGTCCCGGCGAAGTCCTGGTACAAGGGAAGCTCCATCCATCGTTACTACGCGCAACTCGGCGGTACTCTGAACTTCTGAGAAAACTGCCAAACCGTTCGACCGTATGCTGCCGGCCGGGGCCCGAAAGGTCCCGGCTTTTTTTGACGCATTTTCAGTTTCATGAAGGGGGATATACGGGCAGCTAAAACGCGTACACAAGCCCTATGTACGGACCGAAGAAGAGGTCGTGGCTCTGGCCTCTTTTGGTGCCGGTTATACTCCCCCCGGAGGCGGCAGAATTTGTGCCGACATAAAAATTATACAGATACTGGATCCTGCCTCCTGCCTCGATCGTAAGCCTCGCCTTTTCAATGTAGTACGCGAACGATAATGATCCCATGACGCCGACGGTGAATTTCATCGAAGCGCTGTTGGCTGTCTGCAGGGAGCTGAGAAACATGCAGGAATAATTGGGCAGTACGTAGAGATTTTCCACCACGTGGGCGGTATACGCGTTACCCACGCCCAGACCCAGGGAATGCCAGGGGCTGTTCGATCTCCTCACCAAGGGGATATATGAGTAGTTAACCCCAAGAGGAAGGTACTGCGTCGATTTAATATCTACGATGGTGCCAAGGTACTTTACTCCGAAATAAATCTTCATCCATGTTTTTACTTTCGCGTTCACAAGGAGGTCCGCGTCGTATTTTGTAATATCAATAACTGCCTTCCCGAAGAAAACCAGACTAAGCGTTGTCTTGCTTTTCAGTGAAGCCATGCGCGCAACCATGAGACTGCCGGTCAGCGACCAGGTATCGTTGAACACGGCGGAAAATACGGGGTTGTATAAAAAATCGTGAATGTAGGGTTCCTTGAACTTGTACGAGGTGAATCCCCAGTCAACGGCCGGGTCCCACCAGATGTAATAGGCCTTGAACCCGATGCTGAATTTCCCGGAACCGAGGAACTTTTTTTCCCCGTCACCCTCTTCGGTCTTTTTGTCAGTATCGACCTTTTTCTGCGCGTTCGCTGCCGTGTACGACAGAATTGCGCACGCAAGCACAAGTATGAATATCAAGCCAGAATACTTTTTCATGTCCTCCTCCTCGTTGAACGCGATATTGAGTCTGGAAAAATGAAATGGATATCCTGTTGCGAGAAATGTGTATTTAACCGGATTGATAATCCCATTTCCGCGGACTGTCAAGCCGTTTTCAGCGTCACGGTGCATTGCACATCTCGGAGCCGCATATTTAAAGCTTCTCCATGCAGTCGGAAGACGACGGCATCGGCGCGTATATCCCCCTGTATTAATCTCGATTGACAGGAACGGCGGATCATGGCACGCAGAGAGGCCAGGAGCGCATCATGAACGACGAAAGCGACGACCTTCAACGCAGGATAGCGAGGGCGGTCAGCGAGCATATATCGGTCGCGGCCTACGACCCCGCGTGGCCGGGAATGTTCCTCAAGGAGAGGAAGCGCCTGCTCGAGATCGTCCCCGCCGGCATCATCACGCGGATCGAGCACTTCGGAAGCACCGCGGTGCCCGGCCTCGCGGCGAAACCCGTGGTGGACGTGCTCGTCGGCGTCGTCTCGCTCGACGCGGCGAGGGAGCGGGCGGTACCCGTCCTGTTCGGCGCGGGATATGAATATTTCTGGAGGCCCTCGTTCGGCGACGACGTGCCGCCCTGGTACGCGTGGTTCATCCGGAGGAACGCGGACGGCTCCAGGAGCCATCACGTTCACATGGTGGAGGGGGGATATCCCCAGTGGGACGGCCTGCTCTTCCGCGACTACCTCGTGCGCTTCCCGGAGGCGGCCGCGGAATACGCGGCGCTCAAGCGGCGCCTTTCCCGTGAGCACCCGAACGACAGGTCCGCGTACAGCGCGGGGAAAAGCTCGTTCATAGCGAGGCACACGTCACTCGCGAAAGAGCTGTTCGCCGCCGGGAGGGGCTGAACCCCGGGCGGTCAGTTGTACGCGGGTCTCGTGATGATGGAAACGGCCTTTTCCACCCCGTTGTCGGACTTCATCCTCTCGCCCAGTTCCCGCGCGTTGGACGCATATTCCGCGTTCTCCAGGAGGTCGGCGAGCCTTGCCGTGAAGGCCTTCACCGAGGCCTTTTTCGGCAGGAGAGGCGTCGGCCCGAGCCCGAGCTCGCGCACCCGCGCTCCCCAGTAGAACTGGTCCGCGATCTGCGGCATGATGAGCTGCGGCGTTCCCGCGCGGGCCGCGGTATGCAGCGTCCCGCTTCCGCCATGGTGCACCACCCCCGCGGTGCGCGGGAAGAGGCTGCCGTGGTTTGAGTCGCCGATGCACATGACGCCGCGGGGCAATTCCCTGCGCCCGAGCCCTGTCCAGCCGGAGCCGATGAGCGCGCGGCAGCCGACGGACGAGATCGCCCGTAGCGCCGTACCGGTAAAGGCATCGGCGTCGTGCACCATCACGCTCCCGAAGCCGATGTACACCGGCGCGGGGCCCGCGGCGAGGAACTCCTCGATCTCAGGCGCGAGGCCGCCGTGGATATCCCCGTACACGTATCCCGTATAATCGTAGCGGTACCTTCCAGCCCAGGTGACACAGGGGGGCGAGAGACGGTCGTTGATCGCGAGCAGCGTATGGCTGTGGCGCGTGAAGTACGGGCCGACCGCGAACACGGACTTGAGCCCGAGCTTTTTTCTTTTCGCGTTGATGAGGTCTCTGATAAACAGACCGGCCGAGCCGTTCACGACGGTCCAGAGCGCCCGGTTCACCAGCGGGTGGGACCCCTGCCACGGCACGAGAGGCGGCGGCTGCGTTCCCGGGAGCACCGGCGTGTACGCGATGCGATAATGGGGAATGCCGCGGTATTCGGCCACCGAGGGGGCCAGTATCTCCTGCGAGGTGGACACCATCGCGTCCGCGCCCTCGCTGGCCTCGAGCATGAATTTCCACTGGTCCTCGACCGAATCGGACAGGAACTTCAGTCCGGCCTTCCACGCGTTGAGGCCGCTGCCCAGGCTCTCCATGACCTGTGTGGAATCCTCGGAGTAGTAATGGCCGGGCACGACGCCCCTGGCGCGCGCGTCCTTTTCGAATAGGGGCGGCACGCAGAGAAATACGTCGTGCCCCTTCCGCGCGAGCGCGGACGAGATCTCGATGACAGGGTGGACGTCGCCGCGCGACCCCCTGCTTGAACAGACGATTTTCACGGCGCGGTTCAGTAATTCTCGACCGACGCGATGTCCACGTCGGCGACGCCGCGCCCGTCGCCGAGGAGCGCCTTCGCGCGGCGGTACGCCATGGGAATCCTGAAAAGGAGGGCGCGCGGGCTGAACTTCAGCGACGACATGATCCAGCAGCCGTGCGTACACCAGCAGTTTGCGGCGGCCCCGCCGCCGATCTCGCGTATCTCTTTCTTCATGGCGTCCGAATTCATGACGGCGTTCATGTCGAAGCCGTAGTCCTTCAGGTTGCCGATGGGGGGGCGCATCTCGCACGAGCGGAAATTGCCGTTGTGGTCGATGACCACGGTGGTCTTGCCCGCGGTGCAGGTCATGCCCCATGGGTGCGGTCCCGTGTAGTTCTTGTCCTGGAGGTCGTTCATGAACTTGATGAAACCCAGAAAGAAAAGGCGCGCGAATTTCTTTTTAAGGCCCGTGAATTCCCTGAACAGGTTCTCGGCCTGGGCATCAAAAAGCGGCATCACGTTCTTTCTGAAGGCCTTTATCTGCGCGGGGGTGAGGCTCCTCGTCGAGGGGTCGCGGGGATCGCCGCGCACCACCTCGAATACATGCGTTGCGACCATGTTTTTTTTCAGGAGATACGATCCCAGGTCGAATGCCCCGTCGTATCCCTCGGGGGTGATGACCGTTACCGCGTTGATGAGCACGCGGGGGTTCCCCCTGTATTTGCCGCTCATGATTTCCATGGTCTTCACGGTCTTTTTGAAGTTCCCGGGAATTCCGCGAATCCCGTCATGTATCTTCCCGATGCCGTCCAGGGAGAAGTTGAGGTGCACGGTGAGCCCGGGGCACTCGGCGAGCAGGCGGGCCATCCCTATCTCGATCCTGTCGGTGAGCGTCCCGTTCGTGGGCAGGTTGATGACGGTCACGCCGTTGTTTTCGTAAAAAAGCTTGATGACGTCGACCAGGTCGTCCCGCATGAAGGGTTCTCCGCCCGAGAGCCAGAGCTTGTCGAAGCGTGGAGACGTGCGCGAGACGGTGCGGATCTCGTCGAAGGAGAGGTCGTTTCCGCTGTTGAGTTCCTTGTGGTAGAAGCATGTACGGCACTTCGAATTGCAACGGGATGTCACGAAGAGGAACATCCCCTCGAGTCCGCGTTTTCTGAATACCTTTCGGAGGAGGCCCGGCTCCCCCAGATGCATGTCTTTTTCCGGGCGCGAGTCGGCGCCTGAAACGGGCGGTACCTTTGTTTGTGTCATAGTACCTCATGTAAGGCTGTAAGGTTACCGATAACTATCGGTGGGCGACATGATGATGGCGCAGGGGAAAATGTCAAGAACAACAATGTTCCGTTGAGATGCAAGGCTTGTGGGATATACTCTCCGTGATATCAATCCGACGAGCCATATATGCTCTATTTTCACGTCAGGATTCCTTCCGTGACCGATTACTATCGGGCCAACCTGTGCGAAATAAAACGAAGAGAGGATCACTTCGTCATGATATAAGTCGCATACCTTACGGCGTAAAACTGTTGACAAACCGACATTTTCCACAATAGTATTATCCGACTATATAACAAGGAATCGATTTATGAAGAAAATATCCATACCCCTGATCCTGTCTTTCTTATTGATATGCAATGCGCTCTACGCGAACGACGAGCACAAGAAACATGAATTCTATGCCGGATATGGCTATTGTTCGGTTCTTGACCTCTCCGAGGTCATATTCTCGGGCCTGGTGGCGGGATTCAGCGGCGGCGACAGCCTGTTGAACAAATCATACGGACCGATCGTTGCCGGATACAGCTATTATCCGAAAAAATGGATCAGCATCGGTCCCTATGTCAATTACGATTCATTCCTCGTGCGAAGCAGGTATTCAGACCATTCGACTTTCACCCAGCAGTTTTTCAATATCACGCTGATGTTCAGATTCGATTTCCACTACGCGAATTTCAAATACGTCCAGCTCTATTCCGGTCTCTCGCTGGGCGGAACGGCGGTAATTCTCCAGTTGAAAAGCAGGGGGAGCGGTTGGTCATATATTGACAGGTATTCCGCGCGCGATCTGTCCGTGGGCGGGCTTCCCGCTTTCCAGGTAAACCTCTTCGGCATCAGGATCGGCACCGTCGTGGGCCTGTACATCGAATTCGGCTACGGCTACAGCGGCATAGTGAACGCGGGGATCAGCGGAAAATTCTAGGAATGCGATCTTCACGGCTTCATAGTACATTGTCGGAAACATAACGCCATGTACATATGCGACGAACTCATAAGCGAACTGAAACGAAACAAGGTGATTCTCTTCGTGGGCGCGGGTGTTTCCATGAACCTTGGCCTGCCTTCGTGGAACGAGCTCATCAGGCGGATGGCTGTCGAGCTGGAATACGATCCCGATTCCTTCCAGAACTACGGCGATTTTCTCGAGCTCGCGGAGTTCTATGAAATCAGGAAGGGCTCGATAGGCCCACTCAGGAGCTGGATGGACATCAGCTTCCATAATCCCGCGATAAAAATCGGGGACTCGTTGATCCACAACATAATCGCAAACTTCAATTTCCATATCATCTATACCACCAACTACGACCGGTGGCTGGAAAAGGCGTTCGAGCATCATAACAAGAAATACATCAAGATAACCAGCATCTACGACCTGACCAAACCGACATCGGGCATCACCCAGATCGTAAAATTCCATGGCGATTTCGACGACGACACATCGATCCTCCTCACCGAGTCGAGCTATTTCAGCAGGCTGAGCTTCGAAGGCCCGCTGGACATGAAGCTCAGGTCGGACATTCTCGGCAAGTCGATCCTGTTCATCGGTTATAGCCTGAACGATATCGACATACGCTACCTCCTTTTCAAGTTAAACAAGCTATGGGAAGGTTATTCGAACGAATCGGTGAGGCCCAAATCGTATATATTCATGCTCGCGCACAACCCCGTAAAAAATGACGTTTTTAAAAAAAGGGGGGTGGAAACCATCTGCTCCGACATTGAAAATCCGAAAGAAGCGCTCGAGGATTTTCTTTCGACGATCTATCGAGAAGTCCACGGAAAACCATCCTGGTAAAACGCGACTGATTCCGGATTTTATCATATTTATATTACAACGTCCTCACTTTCAGAAAATATTGAATCATCTGAGACATTACTTTTATTAAGTCAGGGCATGTTAAAAAAGTGTTAAAATTCGAATTTATCCTTGCTTTTAACGCAACCCGGCGTGATAGCGCTTTTTCATGTCTGAACCCGGACCGCCCCTCTTCCACAGGTTGAGGACCATTTTCATCGGCGACGCGAGGAGCATATCCGACCCGTCGCTGTTCCACAAGCTTTCCCTGATCGCGTTTTTCGCGTGGGTCGGGCTTGGCGCGGACGGTATCACTTCCTCGTGCTATGGCCCGGAAGAGGCCTTCCTCGCGCTGAAATCGCATAGTTACCTCAGCGTGTTCGTTGCCCTGGCCACCGTTATCACCATCTTCATCATCAGCACGAGCTATCACCAGATCATCGAGCTCTTCCCCGCAGGCGGCGGGGGTTACCTCGTCGCAAGCAAGCTCCTGTCTCCGTCAGTGGGCATGGTGTCGGGATGCGCGCTCATCATCGACTACCTGCTGACGATCACACTCTCCGTGGCGAGCGGTGCCGATGCCCTCTTCAGCTTCATCCCGCTCTCATGGTATCCCTTCAGGATCTTCGTCGCAATCGCCGGTGTGGCCCTTCTCATGTGGCTCAACATGCGGGGCGTGAAGGAATCAGTCGTGCCCCTGGTGCCGATTTTCCTCGTCTTCATCGCCACACACGTGTTCGCGATCGCGTTTGCCATCGCGACACACATTGGCGGGTTCCCGGCAATCGCAACAAATACCGCGGTGCAGGTAAACGCCACTGCCAACGAAATGGGCGTGCTCGGCCTTATCTTCATCGTCATGAGAGCTTACAGCATGGGCGCCGGTACTTTTACCGGCATCGAAGCTGTGAGCAACGGAATCCCCATACTCCGCGACCCAAAGGTCCACACCGCAAAACGCACCATGCACTACATGGCGGTATCGCTCGCGATCATGGTCGCCGGTCTTATGATCGCATACCTGCTATTCAATGTGAAGCATATCCAGGGGAAGACCCTCAACGCGGTCCTGTTCGAAAGCCTCTCCTCGGGCTGGAACCCCGCCGCGGCGAAGACCTTTGTCCTGGTTACACTCATATCCGAGTCGCTCCTCCTATTCGTCGCGGCGCAGACGGGCTTCCTGGATGGCCCGCGCGTCCTCTCGAACATGGCACTTGACCGCTGGGCGCCGGCCCGGTTCTCGTCGCTGAGCGACCGTCTCGTGACGCAGAATGGTATTCTCATCATGGGGTTTGCAGCGATTGCGCTTATGATCTACTCCGGTGGCTCTGTCAAATTCCTGGTAGTACTTTACAGCATCAACGTTTTCGTCACCTTTTCCCTGTCGCAACTCGGCATGGTACGGCACTGGTGGCAGGTGAGAAAGAAGGAGCGTCAATGGCTCAGGCGCCTCTTTATCAATGGTATCGGTCTTGCGCTTACATCCTTCATTCTTTGCACGGTCGCAATTATAAAATTCAACGAGGGCGGATGGCTCACCATATTCATAACGGGGACGCTTATGGGAGTCGCGGTTGTCATTAAACGCCACTACAAAAAAACCGGTTCACTTCTCCACAGGCTGAACGGTCTCGTAGAGGTGGCGAGTCTCAAGCTCCAGGAAACACCCAAGAAGGGACGTAAAAGACGCTTGTCGAAGCCCGATTGTAACGCACCGACTGCGGTCTTGTTCGTGAACGGGTTCAGCGGCACCGGTCTTCACACCCTGTTCCATATTATCCGCCTGTTCAAGGGCGTGTACAAGAACTTCGTGTTCGTGCAAATCGGGCTCGTGGATTCCGGCGTCTTCAAGGGAAGCGAACAACTCGACGAGCTCCGGGGAAAAATCAGGGAGGACGCAGACAAATATGTCTGTTACATGGAATTGCACGGCTACCACGCCGAGGCCGTTACCTCCATCTCGGTGGATGTGGTTGAGGAATCCATGAGACTCGCTCCCGAAATCATCGCCCGCTTTCCCAACGCGACCTTTTTCGCCGGCCAGCTTGTGTTCCCGGTCGATTCCTTTTTCAGCAGGTGGCTCCACAATTACTCGGCCTTCGCCATCCAGCGGCGTTTCTATCAGAGCGCCCTTCCCATCGTTATTCTGCCCATCAGAGTGTAGGGTGAGATATACTCAGAATACCAGGAAGCCTCTTCCACAACGATAACTATCGGCAAACATGAAGCATGAATGATAAAGGGGGATATATTCCTCGGAGGATATATCCCCCCCCACCAAAAAAATTCGCACGAAAAGCGCTCCTCATCCGTTTCCCCGATGAACACCAACACAGGGGGAAACCACCATGTACCACGAAACCACGCTCCACCTTCCCATCGAAGTCATGATCGCGCTCGAGCGCGCCT
>CAYRGX010000020.1:0-19444 GCA_964423905.1 uncultured Leptospirales bacterium
TTTCATGGTACTGCCATTTTCCGTAGTTCTTTTTTACGGCCTCCGGGAGCATTGCGCGGAAGTCCGGGGGGCCTATGTCTGTTCGTGCCATGTCGATTTCCTCCGGTTGGTTATCGGTTGTAAAAAACGAACGGGTTGGAGCGCGGATGCTTGACCATCTGCGGCAGGGGCTTTATCCCCATGGCCTTGAGGAACTCCTTCAACCCGATTCGCGATACTGTCTCCGCAATGCGCTCGCGGTTCCTGCCGTGCTCGTCCCACCATTCCCACATTTTCGCGAGCAGGTCCTTGATCTCGGTGTAGGGCGGCTTTATCTCCATGAACGGCACCAGCACCCACGAGAGGAACGCCCCGCGTAAAATCGGCGCCTTGCCGCCGATGAGTATCGCGGCGCCCTTTTTCACGCCCGGCCTCACCGCTTTCGTGAGCTTGTTGATGCAGTGCATGCACCGCACGCACTCCTCGGGCCTGACCGAGAGCTCGCATTTCTTCTCGTCGAACGAGAGGGCGCTGCCCGGGCACCGGGCTACGATGTCGTCCCTCATGTTGAAGCCCTTCTCGACGTATTTCTTGATTTCATTGTTGTCGATGCGTATGGAATCGCGCCAGGTGCCGATGATGGTGAAATCGGAGCGCGCGATCGCCGCGACGCAGTCGTTGGGGCAGCCCGAGGCCTTGATCTTGAACTTGTAGGGCCAGCGCGGCCGGTGAAGCTCGTCCTGGAATGATTGGGTCAGGTCCTGGATCAGGTCCAGCGTGTCGAAACAGGACCACTCGCAGCGCGCCTGCCCCACGCAGCCGGTGGGCGTGCGCAGGCACGACCCCGAGCCGCCCAGGTCGAAGCCCGCCTCGGACAGGTCGTTGAAGCATGGCTGGACGCTGTCGGTTTTCGTCCCCAGGAGGATGATGTCGCCGGTTGAGCCGTGAAAGTTCGTCAGCCCGCTGCCGTGTTTCTCCCATATGTCGCATATCCGTCTCAGCGCCTTCGTGTCGTAGAACCATCCCGCGGGGTGGTTCACCCGAACCGTGTGAAACTGCTCCGCATCGGGGAATTTACCCGTCACGTCGGAGTATCGGCCGATGACGCCCCCGCCATATCCCACCACCCCGACGATGCCGCCGTGCTTCCAGTGGGTCACCTTTTCCCTGTACGACATCTCGACGATGCCGAGCAGGTCCCTGGCGGCGGGGTTTTTTTCGGCGGCCCGTTTGATCTCCCTGACAAAGCTCGGCCACCGGCCCTCTTCAAGCTTGTCCAGCAGTGGAGTATCTGACATGGGTTCCTCCTTGTCATTTCGTAGTGATGGGTGATATGCTGGGGGCCGTCTACTGAATGTCAATTAAAAAATGAATACCTTTCATTTTTTAATTGACACGCGGCCCCTCCCGCGGGAGTGTTTCACCATGACGGGCGCACACGCAGACATGAACCTCGCGATCGCCGACATCTGCCGCGGCGTTGCCGGCCCCTGGATGGAGAACCTTCTCTCGGGCGCGGGAACGCCCGTATCCGCGCGCAGCCCTTTCGGCAATCCCCGCGCCTTCATCATCGAGGTCACCACGGACAGGATTCTGTCTGGAATCATGGACGGGTCCGACCCCTCACTGATGAAACCGATGATGGAATCCTTCATGAAATTGCAGGCCCTGGAGGCGCAGTCGGCCGAAGACGCGATCCGCTTCCTGCTGGAACTGAAAAGAATGGTGGTGGATATGGCCCTCGGCGAACGGGACCCCCTGCGTAAGGAAGCGGCCCGTGCCATGGAGCACTCCATAGATGAACTCGTCCCGGTCGCGGCCGGGATGTACCTCGAATACAGGGACCTCGTCGCCCGGCTGAAGGAGCGGGAAAGCGCGCGTGCCCGGTTCCGCGATACCCATACCGATAACTATCGGTACGGATCCCCACACCGGGAGGACCGCCAATGAGAATCCTGGCGGGGATCGCGGCTGCGGCAGCCATTGCGGCGGCCGCCTGGGCCGGGGCGCGGGCGGGCCTGGAATGGACCATCGGCGTGGCCCTGCCCTACGCGGGATGCCTGGCACTGGTCGCGGGCATGGCGTACCGCGTGGCGCGTTGGGCCCTGGCCCCGGTCCCCTTCAACATCGCGGTCACGTGCGGCCAGCAGCGCTCCCTGCCCTGGGTGGCGAAGGACGCGCTCGACAACCCCCAGCGGCCGTGGGCTGCAGCGGTGCGTGTGCTCATGGAGACCGCGTTCTTCCGCTCGCTTTTCCGGAACACCTCCGCGGGCAGATCGGGCGGCCTGCTCGTATACGGCTCGGCGAAGTGGCTCTGGCTCGGCTCGATGGCGTTTCACTGGGCCCTGCTCCTGGTACTCCTGCGCCACCTCAGGCTTTTTACCTGGCCCGTGCCGGGCTGGGTCGACCTTCTGCAGCGCGCCGACGGGCTCTTTCACCCCGGTACGCCCCCTCTCCTCGTGACGAACGTTGCCGTGGTCGCGGCGCTGGCGTTTCTGTTCGTTCGCAGGGTTGCCGACCGGCGGCTCGCGTACGTATCCCTGTTCCAGGACTATTTTCTGCTCGCGCTGATCGCCGCGGTGGCGCTCTCCGGAATGTACGTGCGCCATTTCGGCCGCGCGGACATGCTCGCGGTGAAGGAATACGCGCTCGGACTGCTCTCCTTCGCCCCCGCGCCTCCGCGCGGCGCCCCCCTTTCGCTGTACGTGCATATCGCCCTCGTCTCCACCCTCGCGGCGGTCATCCCCGCGGGTAAAATATCGCACATGGCGGGGATATTCTTCTCCCCGACACGGAACGCCGCCGGAGACAGCCGGCGCCGCAGGCACGTCAACCCGTGGAACCCCGAGGTCCAGGTGCATACCTATGCCGAGTGGCAGGAGGAGTTCCGCGACAGACTCGAGAAATCGGGCTACGAACTGGAGAGCGACCGGAATGGCTGAGAAATACGACCGGGACCAACTGCGCGCGCCCACGCCGCTACCCGACACCGTCTGGCAACACACGCCCCTTTCCATGCGGAAGGGCACCTACAGCCACGCGGCCGTGCCAAAGCACGCCGCCTACCTGGGGCTCCCGAACCCGCGGGAATGGCAGCCCCACGACGAAGACTGGAAGCTCCCGCCCGACTGGAAAAAAACGATCCTCGAAGGGATGCGAGAGCGGCTGCACAGGTCGCGTGCGTTCAGGCTCTTCATGGAGAACTGCGTCCGGTGCGGGGCGTGCGCGGACAAGTGCCACTTCTTCCTGGGCACGGGCGACCCTCGCAACATGCCGGTGCTGCGCGCGGAGCTCCTCAGGTCCGTATACCGCGGTGAGTTCACCCTCGCCGGAAAAATCTTCGGGAGACTCGCCGGCGCGCGGCGGCTCACCGAGGACGTCGTCAAAGAATGGTTCTACTACTTTTACCAGTGCACCGAGTGCCGACGCTGCGCGGTGTACTGCCCGCACGGGATCGATACCGCGGAGATCACCATGATGGCGCGCGAGCTCCTGGACCTCGTGGGCGTGAGCATCAACTGGATCGTGGAGCCCGCGTCGAACTGTTTTCGCACCGGCAACCACCTGGGAATACAGCCCCACACCTTCAGGGACAACATCGATTTCGCCGTGGACGAGATCCGGGAGATCACCGGCATTACGGTGGAGCCCACCATAAACAGGAAGGGCGCCGAGGTGCTCTTCATCATACCGTCGGCCGACATCTTCGCCGACCCGCATATCTTCACCTTCTACGGCTATCTGATGATGCTCCACGAGGCGGGGATAGACTACACGCTGAGCGCATTCGCCTCCGAGGGCGGAAACTTCGGCCTCTTCCACTCGAGCGCGCTCATGAAACGCCTGAACGCGAAGCTCTACGCCGAGGCGGAGCGCCTCGGCGTGAAGTGGATACTCGGCGGGGAATGCGGGCACATGTGGCGCGTCATTCACCAGTACATGGACACCATGAACGGGCCCGCGGACTTCCTCGAGGTGCCGCGATCGCCGGTCACGGGCACGGTCTTCGACCACACCCGCTCCGCGAAGATGCTGCACGTGTGCGAGTTCACCGCGGACCTGGTCCATCACGGGAAGCTCGCGCTCGACCAGTCGCGCAACGCCGCCTACCGCGTCACCTACCACGACTCGTGCAATCCGGCGCGCGCCATGGGCCTCTTCGACGAGCCGCGCGCGATCATCCGCGCCTCGTGCGCGGAGTTCCACGAGATGCCCGAGGGGACCATCCGCGAGCACACCTTCTGCTGCGGCAGCGGTTCCGGCATCGGCACCGACGAGAACCTGGAGGCGCGCCTCCGCGGCGGGCTCCCGCGCGCGCAGGCGGTCGCCCACGTGCGGGAGCGGCACGGTGCGAACATGCTCGCCTGCATCTGCGCCATCGACAAGGCCACGCTCCCCACGCTCATGCAGTTCTGGGTGCCGGGCGTCGAGGTGTGCGGCGTGCACGAGCTCCTCGGCAACGCCCTCGTCATGAAGGGCGAATCGCCCCGGACCGTCAACCTGAGGGGCGAACCGCTCGCGGAGGAACGCGATGCGGGCTAGGAGGATATTCATCGCCGCGGGAGCGGCCTTTCTCGCGGTTGCGGTCCTGGGCGCCCCGTTCTGGTGGAACGCCCTTCGCGGACCGCGTCGCGTCCCGCCCGCGCCCGAAAAACCGAAGACCGGCAAGGAGTGCGTGCTTCCCGCCGCTGAAATGCGCGCAAACCACATGACGCTCCTCGTCACATGGCGGGACGAGGTGGTCCGGCAGGGAGACCGCACCCCCGTCGTGATCGCTGGAAAAACCTACGAGAAAAGTCTGACCGGCACCTGCCTCAAGTGCCATTCCAATAAAGATACATTCTGCGACCGGTGCCACAACACGCTGTCCACGGCGCCCGAGTGTTTCGAATGCCACGTGGAAGCCCCGGAGCGAGAACCATGGAAATGACACGGAACGAATTCCTGAAAAAGGCGTGGCGCACCGGCCTCGTCCTCTTCGGCGGCGCGGCGTTCGACGTCATCGCGGGCGGGTCCGCCCTTGACGCCGCGTCCGCGCGGAAAAAGCGGACCCGGTTCGCGATGTGCATCGACGTCCGCGCCTGCATGAAGGCGGGCGACTGCCGCGCGTGCATCGACGCGTGCCACGCCGGGCACAACGTGCCGTCCATGCCGGACGCGCGGCGCGCGATAACCTGGATCTGGCGCGAGCGCTTCGAGCGCGCAATGCCGGGCGCCCTCGACCGCTATTCGGACGCGGGCCTGCGCGGCACGGACCCGGTGGTGCTCTGCAACCACTGCGGGAACCCGCCCTGTGTGAGGGTCTGCCCCACGGGCGCCACGTGGAAGCGCGCCGACGGCATCGTCATGATGGACCAGCACCGGTGCATCGGCTGCCGCTACTGCATGGCCGCGTGCCCGTACGGCTCGCGTAGCTTCAACTGGAGCGATCCCCGCGAGCACCTGTCGAAAAAAACCGTCAACAGGGAATATCCCACGCGCTCGAAGGGGACCGTCGAGAAGTGCACCTTCTGCGACGAGCGAATCGGCCGAGGGCTCGAGCCGCTGTGCGCAGGGGCCTGCCCCGGCAGGGCCATAGCCTTCGGCGACCTGCGCGACGCGGATTCCCCCGTGCGCAGGGCCCTCGCGGATAAGACCGCGCTCAGGCGCAGGCCGGAGCTCGGCACGGACCCCTCGGTATACTACCTGCTGTGAGGAAGGCATGATAGAAAGCATATTCCACGGCCCGCGCCGTTACATCCTTCTTCTCGCCGGGACCGTCGCGGTGATCGCCGCGGGCACGTTCTTTTTCCTGCAACAGGTCTCTGCGGGCCTCGCGGTGACCGGCATGTCGCGGAGCGTGTCCTGGGGACTCTACATCGCCCAGTTCACGTTCTTCGTGGGCGTGGCGGCCTCGGCCGTAACCGTGGTCCTGCCCTACTACCTCCATGACTTCAGGTCCTTCGCCAGGATCACCATACTCGGGGAATTCCTCGCGGTCTCGTCCGTGGTCATGTGCCTGCTCTTCATCTTCGTGGACCTGGGCCGTCCCTTCCGCATCCTCCACGTCATCATGTACCCGTCGCCGGCCTCGCCCATGTTCTGGGACACGGTCGCGCTCTCGATCTACCTGGTGCTCAACCTGGTCATAGGCTGGACCGTGCTCTCGGCCGAGCACAGGGGCACGCCGCCCCCCGCCTGGGTGAAGCCCCTTATCTACGTATCGATTCCCTGGGCGGTGAGCATCCACACAGTGACCGCGTTCCTGTACGCGGGACTTCCCGGGAGACACCTCTGGTTCTCGGCGATCACCGCGGCCAGGTTCCTCGCCTCGGCGTTCTCGTCGGGCCCCGCGCTCCTGGTCCTGTTCTGCCTCTTCGTCCGTCGTTTTACGAAATTCGATCCGGGCGAAATGCCCGAGCGCCCGCTCGCGGTCATCATCACGTACGCGTTCAGCGCGCACATCTTCTTCATCATGCTCGAATTCTTCACCGCGTTCTATGGCGGCGTGCCGTCGCACGGTGAACCCCTCGCGCAGCTCTTCGCGGGCTGGGGGGCCGCCCACGGCCTTACCCCCTTCATGTGGCTCTCCGCGGCGCTCGCCGCGGCGGCGCTCGCGGTGCTCTATTCGCCGGCGCGCAGGCGCGGCGCCGGGCTCGCGTTCGCCGCGGGGGCCGTGTTCCTCTCGGTCTGGATCGAAAAGGGGCTCGGCTTCGTGGTGGGTGGCTTCATCCCGGACCCGTTCGAGCGGATCCCCGCGTACCGCCCCACCCTGCCCGAGTGGGCCATCACCGCGGGCATCTGGGCCGCGGGCGCGCTTCTGCTCACGCTCTTCTTCAAGATAACCGCGGCGGTGAGGGCGCGCACCTGACACGCCGCACAGGAGGACTTCTATGTCTGGCCATCTATGGCTGATCACGGCATACGGCGCGATGGCGCTCTTCATCGCGGGCATCGCGCGCGTCATCATCGGCATCGTGCGACTGCCCATGCATCTGCGGTGGGAGCTCCAGCCGGTCCCGGGCGAAGGAAAAAAATCGTCGTACGGTGGATCATTGTTCGAGGAACCCGAATGGTGGACCGCACCGCGGGAACGCTCGATTGCCCGTGAGGCGCTTTACATGCTCAAGGAGGTTTTGCTTCTCCACACCGTGTGGAAGCGCCAGCGCCGCCTGTGGCCGCTTTCCTTCGCGTTGCATGCGGGGATATACCTCCTTTTTTTCACGGTCCTCTTTCTGTTTCTGTCGACCGTGCTGGATACGCTCTCCCTTCGCCGCGCGTCCGCCCTGTTCGAGGGCGCCTCGTACGCCACCGGCGCCCCCGCCTACGCGCTCGGGACGATCGGCGCCGCGGGGATGCTTATCCTGAGAACGTGCAACCGCGACCTGAGGGCCTACTCCGGCCTGCCCGCGTATCTCAACCTCGCGATCCTTCTGGCCCTGTTCGTCTCGGGTGGCGCCGGCATGCTGTCGGACACGTCCAGCATTCATCAGATAAAGGCTTTCATCAGCGCCGCGCTCCGGGCCGATCCCGATTTCGAGCTGTCAGGCGCCGGTGCCGTGCATGTCGCCGTCGCGCTGGTCTTCATCGCGGTGCTGCCCTTCACTTCGATGTCGCACTTCGCGGCGAAATTCTTCACCTTTCACCGCGTGCTCTGGGACGACAAGCCCTCGGGTGCCGGCACCGCACGGGAAGCCGAGGCGCTCCTCGGGCAGAAGGTGACCTGGTCAGCGGGACATATCAAATCCGACGGTTCGAAAAACTGGATCGACGTCGCCAGGGGGAAATGATACGATGAAAAAGCCAGGAATAGAAGATATCGCGACGGGAAGGGATATACCCCTCTCCCCGGTGGGCATCGACGACCTCGAGCCCCTGCCCGCGCCGTACGACCGCATCGAGGACCAGCCCGGCTGGAAAAAGCTCTCCGCTGAACAGGCCGCGACGGTCGCCTGCGACCTCGACGGCGTCGTGGCGCTCTCCCTCCCGAAACCGAAGGATGAGGAAGAGGAACGCCGCATCGTCGATGCGTTCGTTTCCGGCCTGAAAAAGCTCCTCACGAAAGAGAACAACTGGACGTTCCTGCAGCCCCTCCTGCTCACGCTACGGTACTGCGCGCGGTGCCAGACATGCTCCGACGCGTGCCCCGTATACCGTGAAAGCGGCGGCAACGAGATATACCGCCCGACGTACCGTTCGGAGGTGTTCCGCCGCCTGATGAAAAAGTTTGCGCGCCCCGGCGGTGGCCTGCTCGCGAAGATCAGTGGAGAGGACATCGAGCTGAACTGGACCGCGGTGAGCCGGCTCTACGAGCTCTCCTACCGGTGCACGCTCTGCCGCCGCTGCGCTCAGGCCTGTCCCATGGGGCTGGACAACGCGCTCATCACGCGCGAACTCCGCAAGCTCTTCAGCCAGGAGCTCGGATGGGCTCCGCGCGAACTCCACGAGAAGGGGACCGTGCTCCAGCTGACGGTCGGGTCCTCAACCGGTATGAAACCAAACGTCGTAAAGGACAACGTTTCCTTCATCGACGAGGACCTCTCCGAGGAACTCGGCGTGAATATCGAGACGCCCTGGGACGTGGAGGGCGCCGACGTGCTGCTCATCCACAACGCGGGCGAGATCCTCGCATGGCCCGAAAACCCGGGCGCGTTCGCGCTCATCCTGAACGCCGCAGGCATCAGCTGGACCCTCTCCTCCGAAGCGCCGGGCTACGACGGCGTGAACTACGGCCTCTTTTACGACGACATGCAGCTCGCGCGCATCGTGACACGCCACATGGAAATCGCGAAAAAACTGAAAGTCAAAAAAGTCCTCATGGGCGAATGCGGACACGAACACAAGGCCATGATGACAATAGCCGACCGCATACTCACCGAAGACCTCAACATCCCGAGGGAAAGCTCCATCACCTTCCTGGCCGAGCTCGTCGAGAGCGGAAAGATCGCCCTCGACCCGTCGAAGAACGATTTCCCGGTGACGCTGCACGACCCGTGCAACATAGTCCGCAACCTGGGTATCGTCGAGCCGCAGCGCCGTATTTTGAGAAAACTCTGCCCGCGTTTTCGCGAGATGGAGCCGCACGGCGTGGACAATTACTGCTGCGGCGGAGGGAGCGGATTCGCGATCATGGGCCAGAACAACTTCAGGGACTGGCGGGTGAGCGTTGCCGGCAGGAGAAAACTCAGGCAGATCCTCGGGGCGTTCTCGGACTGCCCGGGGCCCGAAACGAAAAAATACGTGTGCGCGCCGTGCTCCAACTGCAAGGGGCAAATTCGGGACATCTTCGACTATTACGGGGTCCGGGAAAAATCGGGCATCACCTACGGGGGGCTCGTGGAGATCATCGTCAACGCGATGGTCGACGTGAAAAAACCGATCATCAAGTGGGAAATGGATTGAGAGTGACCGCCCCCGCGACGGCGGTCACTCTCACGCGTCGAGCGTCGCGAGGAAATTGTCCAGGGCGTACTGGACGAACAACGTGTAGCTGTCTTTCTGCAAAATGGTCTTTTCCATTTTTCTGAACTGGATGAGGCCGTGGAGCATCCCCCAGAGCCAGATGGTGTGCCGCGTGGCGTTTACCTTTCTGAACTCGCCGGATTTCATCCCCTCCTTGATGGCCTCGACGCAGTACCCGAGGATTTTTCCCCCGATCTTGTCGATCTTGCTCTTCAGGCGTCCGGGCAGCACCTGTTCCGGCGTGGAGAGGAAATAGGTGATGATGTCGTAATAGTTGCGCTGCTTTTCACTGAACTCCAGGTACGAGTCGGCGATCGCCCTGATCTTGTCCCTGGGCGAATTCGCCGCGGCGACCATTTTCCCGACCTGCTGGTCCAGCAGGGCCAGGCCCTCCTCCTGGAGCGCCGCGAATATATCTTCCTTGTTGTGGTAATACAGATAGATGGTCCCCACGCTGAGCTCCGAGAGCTTGGCGATCTGGTTGACCGTGGTCGCGTGCAGCCCCTTTTTCAGGAGGAGCGTCCTGGCCGCCTTGAGGATATAGTTCTTACGCGCTTCCTTTTCGCGTTCCCTTCTTTCCTGTGATCCCATGTAGGTGTTTCTCTCTCTTATGGTTCGATTTCGGACCGTAGTTTTTTCGCCATCTGCTTCTCGTACAGCGCCGGCGCGAACCGGTGCAGAAAATGCGTAAGCTTTCCGACCGGCGTCAGCACGATTATATTTTTCCGCTTCAGCGCCCCCCGGAAAACGGCTTCGGCCACGCTTTCAGGCGAATCCTGCTTTCCGAGCATGGACTGCGGGTGCTTCGTCACCTTCCCGTCGGCGCCGATCGCACGCGTCTGGAGGTTCGTCTTCGTGAATCCGGGGCAGAGCATCATCACATGCACGCCAAGGTGCGCCACCTCCGTGCGCAGGGTCTCGAAAAGCCCGTGCAGGGCGTGCTTGCTGGCGCAGTACCCGGTCCTCCCGAGCAGTGGGCTGTAGCCGGCATGGCTGGAGGTTACGATTATCAGCCCCTTCCTTTCAATCAAGCTTTTTATTGCCGCTTTCGCGCAATAGAGAGACCCGAAAAAATTGATGTCCATGACCCGCCGGTACACGTCCGGATCGGTGTCCCTGAAGGCGCTCCGCTGGGTGACGCCGGCGTTCACCGCCAGCACGTCTATCCCCCCCCATTTTTTGATCACCCTGCCGATCACGGACTCGCAGTCCTTCCTGCGGCTGACATCGCAGGCGAATCCCTCCGCCTCGATGCCCTCCTTCGCGAGCCCGCGCGCAAGGCGGTCGGCGCCCTTTTTATCCATGTCGATGACCGCGACCTTCGCGCCCTCCCTGCCGAAACGGCGGCACATGGCGGCGCCGATGCCGCTGGCGCCCCCCGTGACCGCGATGATTTTACCGCCGAACGATTTCGCTTCTTTCATGACGTTATCCCCCCGTGGCCCGTATCGCGCTCAGCCCTCTGCCTCGAGCGTTACCTTCTCCACCTTGGCGAGGTCTCGCTCGTAGAAAAACGAGCCGATGAAGAAGAGGACCGCGCCGCCGACCAGAAAGGCCGGGAGCACCAGCAGGGCGTTGTGGATGCCGTACTTGTCCGAGAGGTCGCCCACCACGATGGGCCCCAGCGACGAGCCGAGGATGTTCTGCACGATGACGCAGATGGCGTAGGATATGGCCCTGAGCCCGGGGTGGACCACGTCCTGCGTCACCGCCGCGGCCGCGGGTACGAACCCCACGACGACCAGGCCCACGACGAGGATGAAGGCATACTGGACGTTCCCCTCGAAGAAGAGCAGTCCCGACGCCAGGAACGCCGACGAGATGAGCGCGATCAGCGCGGATATGAGCAGACGCGCGTTCACGCGCTTTTTCATCCACAGGTCCGCGAGGAACCCGCCGAGCGGAGCGCCGATCAAGGCGAGGAGCATGACCGACCCGCCCTTGATCCCGGCCTTGTCCATGGGGATGTTATGCACCCTGTTGAAGAACGTCGGGAGCCAGGTGATGAGCGAGGTCGTGACGAAGGTCATGAACGCAAACCCGAAATAGGTGAAAATGAGCGTCGGCGTCCGGATGAATTCCCTGAAAACATCCATCTTGCTCATTTTAACTTTCGACTCGCCGGCGGCATCGGCCGTCTTCACCAGGTCCACGGTCTTGTAGTCCTTGACGAAGAAGAAGAGGATCGCCACGATCAGGCCGGGCAGCGCGACAAGCCCGAAGGCGTGCCGCCAGCCCCAGTTGGCGGCGATGACGCCGCCAAGCGCGATGCCCACCGCGCTCCCCAGCGGTATGGACGCGTTCCAGATGCCCATCATGCGCGAGCGCTTCTCCTGCGGGTACAGGCCGGAGAGCATGGCGGTGCCGCCGGGGGCGTATCCCGCCTCGCCCACGCCGATCACGCACCGAGCCGCGAAGAGCTGCGAGAAATTTTTTGTCAGCGCGCACACGGCGGTGGCGAAGCTCCAGATGACGGCCATGAGGCCGATCGTCTTCTTGCGGCTCCAGCGATCCACCAGCACCGAGGCGGGGATGGTGAACAGCACGATGGACCAGTAGATGGCGGACACCAGCATCCCGCACTGCGCGTCGGTTATCCCCCATTCCTCCTTGATGTGGGGAAAGAGCGATGTCACCACCATCCGGTCCACATAATCGAAAAAGTACAGCAGGAACAACAGGATGAAAATGTAGTTCGTGTACCCCTTGGAGAGTTTGTATTCAGAGATCCCTTGCTGATTGCTCATGACGCCTCCTGTCCGGTGAGGGGTTGATCCCGCCGGCACGCGGCCGGCGGGAGTTGTGTGAAACCTTTTCGAATCGCTTCGTCGTTACGCCTTGTAACCCCCGAGGTTGGCCAGCGCGACGCTGCCCGGGCTTATCGTGGTCGGGTCCACCATCACGTTGATGCACGCGGTCTTGCCCGACGCGAAGGCCGCCTCGAGCGCGGGCCTGATGTCCTCGGGCTTCTCCACGAAGGCGCCGAACCCGCCGAGCGCCTCGACCATCTTGTCGTACCGCACCATGCCGAGCTCGGTCCCGTCCTTGATGGCGTGGCCCAGCCTGATCTGCTGGCTGTGCGCGATCATGCCCCAGAGCGTGTCGTTCGCGACGACCGCCACGATGGGCAGGTTGTTGCGTATGGCGGTGTGGAACTCCATGAAGTTGAAGCCCACCGAGCCGTCGCCGATGATCACGAGCACCCTCTTGTCAGGATTGAGGAGCTTGGCAGCGTTCGCGTAGGGAAGGCCCACCGCGAGGCAGCCGTACAGTCCATAATCAAGGTAGTGCCCGGCCTTCTTTACGGTACGCGTCATGCCCATCCAGGTGGAAGTGTCGCCGCCGTCCGCGGCCACGATGTCGTCATCACGGTCCATGAACTTGTTGATTTCGTTCGCCAGGCGGAGCGGGTGGATGGGAAGCTCGGCCTGCTCCCACATGGGTTTCGCCTGCTCCTTACCGGCCGCGTCCGCGGCCTTCACCGCCTCGAGCCACTCGGCGTACTGCTTCTGGAGCTTGGGCCCGGCTTTGCGGGCGTCGACGATGCGGTTGAGCTCGGCGAGCATGGACTTGATGTCGCTCACCACGCCGAGATCCACCGACCGGTTGCGGCCGATCTCCTCGGCCTCGATGTCGACCTGTATGAATTTCGCGGTCTGCGGGAAGATATCGCCGAATATGTAGAAGAGGCTGAGCCTTGACCCGAGGAAGAGCACCAGGTCGGACTGGAGGTTCGCCACGAACGCCGCGCCCGGCCTGATGGCCAGCGACGACTCGAAGCAGAGCGGGTGCGTGTCGGGGATGACGCCCCTCCCGCCGCCGAGCGTAAACGCGGGCATGCCGGTCTTTTCGACGAACGAGACCAGCTCGGGGCCCGCGTCTGCGTACCAGGCGCCGCTCCCGGCGATGACGATCGGGTGCTTTGCCCCGGCCAGCATGTCGACGATCTTTTCGGCCGCTGCCGTGTCCACCATCTTCGCAGCCACGGTGCTGCTGTATTTTTTGACCTTGTTCATGTCGGGGACCGCGTTCAGCACGTCGCAGGGGAGTTCAAGGTAAACGGGCCCGGGCCTTCCGTTCATCGCGTACCGGAACGCCATGTCGATGAACTCGGGAATCCGCTCCACGTTGTGGCAGACAAGCGCCTTCTTGACCATCGGCGATATCACCGGGAGCTGCGTCATGTCCTGCAGGTCGAGCTTTTCCGCGGTCTCGAGCCCGACGCATCCCGCGATCAGTATCACCGGGGCGTTCGAAAGCCTCGCGCTCGCGATGCCGGAGAGCGCGTTGGTGAATCCCGGTCCCGCGGTCACCATGGCCACGGCCGGTTTCCGCGTCATGCGCGCGTAGGCCTCGGCCATGAACACGGCCGCCTGCTCGTGGCGCGTCGCGAATATCTTCACGCTCGTGTTTTCCAGGAACTCGTAAATCGGGGTGATATGCCCGCCGCTGATAGAAAAAATGTGCTTCACGCCCCGTTCGATGAGAGCCTCGGCCGCCAGTCTTCCGCCAATCATCTTGTCCATTGTGTTTCTCCTGATATGGTTTAATAACGCCGGGCGGAGCGATCAGAGCTCCATCAACTGCCCGCCGGTGATGTTGATTGCCTGTCCCGTCATGTACGACGAGGCGTCCGAAGCGAGGAACGCCACGAGGTTCCCCACCTCCTCGGTCGTGCCGATCCTCCCGAGCGGGATCGTCTTGCACATCTCCTTCACGCGTTCGTCGAAGGTGGTCTGGAACGCCTTCGCCTCGAGGTCGAAGCGCCACCGCTCGAGATCGGTCATGATCTGCCCCGGGCAGATCGCGTTCACGCGGACGCCCACGGGCGCGAGTTCCTTCGCCATGACCTTGGTGAGCATGATGACCCCGGCCTTGGCCACGGCGTAGGCTCCGTTCAGCAGCGGCGGGAACTTCCCGGCGCGCGAGGCGTTGTTGATGATTGAAACCGGTTTACCGAGCATCAGGGGGAGCATCGCGCGCGTCACCCTGAAAACGCCGTGCAGGTTGATGTCCACGGTCCTCATCCACGCGGCCTCGTCGTAGGTGTGGACCGCCGCGGGAACGCCGAACGACGCCCCCGCGTTGTTGCAGAGTATGTCCACGTGCGGGAACCGCGACTTGACTTCTTCCGCCATGCGCGTCACCGATTCCGTGCTCGACACGTCGACCCGCACGGACATCGTGTCCACGCCGAACTCGGCCTTCAGGCCGTCGGCGATCTTGTTCATCTCGTCCGTGGAGCCCATGGCCACGTCCACGCCCTGCACGGACGCGGCGCCGAGATCCGCGATGATCACGTTCGTGCCGAAAGATGCCAGCTTCCTGGCCATGGCATATCCCATGCCCGTCTTCTTTCCCGAGCCGGTGACCAGCGCCGTTTTACCCTTGAGATCTGTCATCATGATAGTGTCCCTCCGGAAGTAGAGTGTTTCATCGGGCGGGTCGCCCGCCCGCCGCCCAAAAAATTTCGTTCCCTGCGGTCGCGGCGGCGATAAACTGCTTGCAATAAATTACGTTCACATAATGAATAACATTCATCCCGGTACAGGGTATATCCCCCCTCTGCCGGGTGTCAACACAAAAAGCGATCCTGGACGATAAAAGGAAACGCCGGGGAGAGGAATCGATGGGCCGCAGGTACGAGCTTATATACGGATACAGGCATTGCAAGACCGAGTCGGTGTTCAGCGCCGGTTTCGCGGACTCGGAGGCCGAGGCCGCCGCATGGGTGCGCGATATGACCGCCGGACGCGGCATGACCGTGCTCGAGAGGGACCCGTCCTGCGACTGCGAGGCGTCGTTCTGTCCCCTGAAATTTCAAAGACCCTGGTTCGCGTACCGGGAAATCCCGGCCGGGACTCCGGATTAGTCCATCCCCCGCCGCGCGCGCGCGACCTCGCGCGCTATCTGCAACTCCTCGTTCGCCGGGACGATCAGCGCCTGGACGGCGCTTCTCGCGGTCGTGATGACCGTGTCGTTCCGCGCGTTGGCCTCCCAGTCGGGCAGCACCCCCGCGTGCGCGAACGCGCCGAGGACCGCCCCCCTGAGGTAGGCCGAGTTCTCCCCGATGCCGGCCGTGAACACGATGGCGTCGATTCCGCCCATCTCGGCCGAATACGCCCCGATGAGGCAGATGATCCTGTTTATCAGCATGTCGCTGGCGAGCTTTGCCGCGGCGTCGCCCGCGCGAGCCCGTTCCTCCACGACGCGGTAATTGCTGTCCACTCCGGACACGCCGAGCAGTCCCGACTTTCTGTTGACGAGCGTCCTTATCTCTTCCGGGCCGTACCCGTGCTGCATCAGGAAAAAGACGATTTCCGGGTCGAACGATCCGCTGCGGGTTCCCATGGGCAGCCCCTCGAGGGGGGTGAACCCCATCGAGGTGTCGAAGCTTTTGCCGTGCTTCACCGCGCAAATGCTCTGGCCGTTCCCGAGGTGGCAGGTGACGATCTTCATCGATTCCAATTCGCGCCCGAGAATCTCCGACGCCCGGCGCGCGACGTATGAGTGATTGATGCCGTGGAACCCGTATTTCCTGATCCCGTATTTCCGGTAGAGATCGAGGGGGAGTGCGTAGAGATAATTGGTTTCGGGGATCGTCCGGTGGAACGCGGTGTCGAACACCGCATACTGGGGCACCCCGGGCATGGATTCCGCGAGGGATTCGATGCACGAAATGCCGACGGGGTTGTGAAGCGGGGCGAGGTCGGATATGCCCGCGAGGTATTCGAGCACCTCTCCGGTGACGACCGTCGCGCTTCCGAAGCGTTCCCCGCCGTGCACGATGCGGTGCCCCAACGCGTCGATGCCGCCCGCTCCCGCCGCGATACCCCGCTTCGCGAGAAGGGCGAGCATGTCCGTGATCGCGGCGCGGTGGTCCCCTGCGGGTGACGGCCACTCCTGGTCCTCCCCGCCCGACGACAGCTTTCTGATGCAGCCACCCCCGCACGACGATTCACCGATCCCGATGTAGTGGCCGCCGACGACCGGCACATCCCCGTCATCCCCGATGAGACTGAACTTCAGCGAGCTGCTTCCCGCGTTGATGACGAGGATGTTCATTACCGCGAACCCGCGCCGCGACTGTCAGGCGTTCAGGTGCTTGTACTTCGCAAGGTAGCGCACCGCGGGCTTGAACGCGTCGCGCCTGAACGGCTCGGCGAGGACCTTCTCGCCGCCCTCTATCACCGCGTTGATGACGGCGGGCTTGCCGCATTTCACCGCCTCGCGCACGACGTCCTTCACGTCCGCGTAGTTCTCGACCTTGAAGCCGACGGCCCCCATGTCGCGGGCGAGCTGCGCGTAGTCGGGATTGGTGAGCAGGTCCGCGCCGACGAACCGGCTTTTGAAAAAATCAATCTGGTTCTTCTTCTCGGCGCCCCATTCGTGGTTGTTGAACACGACCGCGATCACGGGAATATTCTCGCGGACGGCGGTCATCACCTCGGAAAGGCCGCTGATGCCGTAGGCGCCGTCGCCCTGCATCGCGAACACCGCTTTGTCGGGCGCCCCGATCTTGGCCCCCATTGCCGCGCCGTAGGCGAAACCGCAGTTTCCCCAGGAAAGCGCGGAAATGTGCTGCCGCGGGCCTGTGAACCTGAGGTAGCTGTTGCAGATCGAGGAGTTGTTGCCTATGTCGGTCGCCACGATCGATCCCTCGGGGATGGCGTCGGTGAGCTCCTTGATGAAGCGGCGCGGGTGCATGAGCGCGTTGGTCGAGGACGACCATTTGTCGAGCTCCTCCTTCCACACGGCCTTTTCCTTCTGGATGTCGGCGAGGCGCGCCGCGTCCTTCTGGCGGTTCGGGTCGACGGCGCGCACCGCGGCGATGAGCCGCGCCGCGAACTCCTTCGCGTCGGCGACGATACCGAGGTCGATCTTCTTGGAGACGCCGAGCTGGGTGCCGTCGATATCCACCTGTATCAGCTTCGCCGATTTCGGCCAGTAGTCGATGTCGTACTGGGGAAGCGTCCCGAACGGGCCGAGGCGCGTGCCCAGCGCGAGCACCACGTCCGCCTTCGCGATGGATCGCATCGCGGCCTTGGAACCGCAGTACCCGATGGGGCCGACCGCGAGCTCGTGGGCCGCGGGGAACGTGTCGTTGTGAAGGTACGTGTTCACCACGGGCGCCGTGAGATACTCGGCGAGCGCGGCCACCTCGGCGATCGCGTTGGCCATGGAGACACCACCGCCGGAGAGGATCACCGGGTTCTTCGCCTTCGCGAGGAGCTCGGCCGCCTTCTTTATCTGGGACTCGGTTCCCCCTCCGTAATTGACGTCGCCGGAGCGGTAGATCTCGCAGTCCGAGTCGCCGTAGAAGTAATCCCTCGGGATGTTCAGCTGGGCGGGCCCGGAAAGCAGCTTGGCCATGTAAAAACAGCGCCGCGTCAGCTCTGCCATGCGCTCGGACCTGTTGACGCGCACCTGGAACTTGGTGCATTTTTCGAACCAGGGCATCTGGTCGAGCTCCTGGAACCCGCCGGTACCGATGCCCATGCTCCCCGTTTCGGGGGTTATGGCTACCACGGGCGAATGCGCCCAGAACGCCGCGGTTATGGCCGAAATGAAATTGGCCGCGCCCGGACCGTTCTGCGCGATACAGGTCTGGGGCTGCCCGGTTACCCTCGCGTACCCGTCCGCCGCGTGGGCGGCCGCCTGTTCGTGCGCCACGGAGATAAAGCGTATCCCCGCCGCGGGGAACAGGTCAAGCGCGTCCATGTACGCGCTCCCGACGATGCCGAACGTGGTGGTTATGCCTTCCGCTACCAGCGATTCGACAAATGCTTCCGATGGCGTCATTCTGGTCATGGTGACCCTCCCGTAGTGTATGAAGTTGAATATCATTCAATATGTGAATATTGTTCAGCACCCGTATGCTGTCAATGATTTTTTTTGGATATACCCGCTGCCGGGCGTCACTTTTCCGAAAAAGGGCCTCCGCGAACGCCATTCCGTCCCGGCCCGGAAGAGCTTGTGCCCGGAGTAATTGGCTTGACAGGCGCATTCACCGGCCCGACAGTTCAAACTTTCCGGTGCGGGCCCGTCGCGGGACGCGCACCGATCGCGGAAAACCGGGAAAGGCCATGACCGACAAGAAAGTTGACCTCGAAAACATCCTCAGGCTCAGCTCGGAGCTCAACACCGTGCAGGACCTGGACATTCTCCTGGACAGGATACTCACCGAGGCGAGGCGAATCCTCCATGCCGACGGCGGTTCCATCCAGATTCGCGACGGGGACGAGCTCGTGTTCAGCCACGTGCAGACCGAGTCCCTGCAGGCCAGGCTCGCCCCGGGACAGAAGCTCATTTACACCACGTTCAGGACCAGGATCGACCGTTCGTCGATATCCGGCTACGCCGCCCTCACCGGAGAAATACTGAACATTCCGGACGTGTACCGGCTGCCGCCGGACGCGCCCTACGGGTTCAACCGCTCCTACGACGAAAAATCGGATTACCGCACCAAGTCGATGCTCACGGTCCCCCTGAAGACGGGCCGCGGAGACATCATCGGGGTCATGCAGATAGTGAACTCCCTCAATCCCGACGACGACGGCAACTGCTTCGAGCTCGGGAACTGCGAGGGAGGTTCCTTCAGCGGGCACGACGAGATGGTGGCGCAGCACTTCGCCAGCATGGCCAGCATGATCCTGCAACGGGCCCAGATGACGCGCGCCCTCATCCTCCGCATGATCGGCATGGCCGAGCTCCGCGACCCGAAGGAGACCGGCCCCCACGTCAACCGGGTGGCGGCATACTCGGTGGAGATCTACGAGAAGTGGGCCCAGCGCAGGGGCGTACCGCGGGAGGAACTTGACAGGAACCGGGACATTCTCAGGATGGCCGCCATGCTGCACGACGTCGGCAAGGTGGCCATATCCGACCTGATCCTGAAAAAGCCCGCCCGTTTCACCGCGGAGGAGTACGAGATCATGAAGTCCCACACCTATTACGGCGCGCGCCTCTTCCTGCACCGCCAGTCGGAGTTCGACGAGATCGCGGCCTCGGTGGCCCTGACGCA
>CAYRGX010000020.1:19454-63729 GCA_964423905.1 uncultured Leptospirales bacterium
TGCGTGGAAGCGGTGCTCTATCACCACGAACGATGGGACGGGACCGGTTACCCGGGCAGGGTCGACATCGAAACGGGAAAGGCCCTCGAGCCGGACTCGCACGGAAGGCCCGCCCCCCTTTCCGGCGAGGACATCCCGCTCTACGGCAGGATCGTCTCGCTGGCGGACGTCTTCGACGCGCTCAGCTCCCGCCGGGTCTACAAGGAGGCGTGGAACGAGCAATCGGTGTTTGACGAGATTCGGAAGGAGTCGGGCAGGAAGTTCGACCCGGAGATGGTCGACATTTTCTTCGAATCGCTCGACCTCATCAGGTCGATTCAGTCGAGGTACCCGGACGCGGGGTAGGGACTACTTTTTCCTCGCTTTAATGCGCTCTTCCATCCGCTTTTTACCCTCGTCGAAGCGCGTTTTCTGCTCCTTTGTGGCAACGGTCAGCGGCGGAAGGTGCACCGGTTTGTTCGAGTCGTCCAGCGCGACGAGCACCACGTAGGTGGTGGTCACGTGATCGATCCTCTTCGTGCGGTGGCTCTGCACCTCGACGCGCACACCGACCTCCATCGAGGAATTTCGCACGTAATTGATGCTCGCCTTGACGATGACTATGTCGCGCAGCTCGATGGGCTTCCTGAAGGACATGGGGTCAATGTGCACGGTCGCGAAGCGGTTCTTGCTGTAACCCGACGCGACGAGCGACGCCGTGAGATCGCCGAGCTTGATGACGTCCCCGGCCGCGATCATGCCGAATTCGTTCGCGTCCGAATAGGTCATCGTCTTTTTCATTATTATTTCTGTATCACGCTTCGCGCCAGCCATTCAATCCTCCGGAAAAATCGTACGGGCCGGCCCGGCGGTCCCGCGAAAAGCCTCGCTTGCGGCCCGGGCCATGGCGGTAAGTTTCGTTCGAATTGAGGAAAAAGTCAAGAAAAAGAAAAAAAAGCACGAAAAGGACGCCAGGCGCGGGGGATGCGCCGATGCATCACGCCATGCTGCACGCGATCCATTCAAATCCCTTCTGGTCTTTTTTCGTGGTGATCCGGCGCTCCAGGATGAGTCCATCGAGAACTTCTGAAACCATTTTCATTTCCCAGCCGAGTGTCTGCGACGCGCTCCGCTCGAAGGGTTTCCTCTCGATGACTTTCCAGCGGCCCGATTGGTCGCTCTTGCCCTCGAGCATGATGCTCTTCAGCAACATGGCGTGAAGGCGCGCGTTTCTCTCCCTCTTCATATAGACCGCGAGAATTTCATCGGTCTCCCTGAGGCGCTTCGAGAGGAAGCGGATGACGTTCACGGCGAAATCGTTGTTTTTTTCAATCGCCTTCTCGAAAGACTCCCTGTCCATCCGGATGAGCTCGCAGTCCTCGAGCGCGATGGCGTTCGCGGACCTCGGAACCGAGTCGATGATCGCCATTTCACCTATGAATTCGCCCTCGCCCAGCACCTGTATCTTTTCGTCGAGATAACCCGTCTCCTTGCGAATCTCCACCTTGCCCTTGTGTATCATGTACATGGCGTCGGCGTCATCGCCCTCGCGGAATATTACCTCGCCCCTGGCGTACCTGGTTCCGTAATATTTAAGAAGCTTGCTCATAGAAAAATCCTCCACCCAGCCGCGTCCACCGCGGGAAATGACCGCTCCGACAGGATGCCCGCATGCCGGCGATCGGACGTCATATCAGTATATTTTCGGAAAAAAACTGCCAAAAGAGAACCATAATCCTTACCGATTGCACTAAAAAACCGGATGAGGACTCACCAGTTCGATTCCATTAGTATAAAAAAAGACTTGATCTACTACAATCAATTTTTTAGGCTTATTCTTGAAAAAGAACCGATACCGGTTTGGTCCGCCCCCCCCGGGCGGTACGAGCATCCTGGTCTTCGAACAAAACGGCAGAATACGGAGATTTCACAGATGATAAAAATGCCTCTTTTCGCGAGGCTCCTGTCCGTCGCGATCGTCCTCGGCACGATTCTATTTCCCGCGTGGAACACGGACGCCGAGATCGAGCGCGAAAACCTGCCCGTGCCGGTCACTCTGAAGATGAAACAATTCGCCGCTGATGTGAAGGCGGGGAACCTGCCAGCTCTCATATCCTACTTCGATTCGCATCATATTGATGAGTATATCAAGATATCCGAACGGACCATCGACAGGAATTCCCCGGAATTCATCAATACTTATGTCATCGAGACAATCGGCCTCTGGGGCGAGAACGCGGTGTCCTCGCTCGGCGAAATAGCGTCGATCGTCTATGACAGGGTCGACAACGAACCCGGCGACACATACACGGTCAGGTTCACGGCCGTGCTGAAATCGGGCCGCAGGGTCAGGGGAATGTTCTTCGTTCATAAAAAAACCGCGCTTTTTTCGGGGCCATACGGATGAGAAAATATTCAGGGATGATATGCATCGTCATGGCCGCGTTCCTCCCGTTCGCGGCATCGTGCTCGAAGGACGCGCGGCACCGGGACGCGATCGTCGGGACATGGGAATGGACGGGCGATTCGTGCAATGCCAGGGGCGCCTGCGCGAAGGACATATTCACCGACGAGGGCTCCCGCATGAAATTCTCCGCGGACGGTATCGTCATCAAGGACCGCGGCAGGATGAAATTCCGCATCGAGAAGAATCGCATCAGGCTTTCGTTGCGGAAAGACCTCTACCCGGAAGAGCTGGGCGAAATAATATCCATCGAGGGCGACGTGATGCTCCTCAGGGCCGACGGCGTCATACGCCGATACGGCAGGGTCCGGTGAGGGGCGTCCAGTCGAAACGCCCCCGCCCGGCCAGCGCCGCGGCGCTGGCCCTGTCCGCGCTGTGCATCGCCGGCCCCCTCTACTCCGCCGGCACGCCCGCGGTGTCCGCGCCCCGGGACAGGGGCGAGCAGATCGTCGAGACCGCCATGAAATATATCGGCGCACGGTACCGCTACGGGGGCACGGGCTCCGGAGGATTCGACTGTTCCGGGTTCGTCATGACGGTGTACGGGCAGTACGGCATCAGGCTCCGGCACGCGGCCGACTGGCAGTACGACGACGGCGTCAAGATCCAGCCCCAGGACCTCCGGCCGGGAGACCTGGTCTTCTACCGCATCTACAGGAACAGGATATCGCATGTGGGAATATACACGGGCAACGGCAAGTTCATCCATTCCCCCCGTTGGGGGCACGTGGTTTCCATCACCGACATGAACCTGCCCTACTGGAAGAGCCGGTTCGCGGGCGCGGCCACCTACCTGAGAAAAACAGCGGAAGACAGCAATGCCGACGTGAAAAAAACAGCCGAGGCAAAGCCCTTAGAGAAAAAAACGGCCGCGCCGGTGAAGCCGTCCCGCTAATAACCCTTCCTGATCTTCTTCGACTCCCAGCGCCAGGCGGATTCCACAATCGCGTCGATATCGGCGTTCGCATGCTTCCACCCGAGGACGCTCTCGGCCCTTTCCGAGGACGCGACGAGCGCGGGGGGATCGCCGGGGCGCCGTGGCGCGATGTCGTATGACGGCTCGCGGCCGGTGACCCTCGCGGCGGATCGTATCACGTCGAGCACGGAAAAGCCGCGGCCGTTGCCCAGGTTGAACCGGTCCGACGCGCCGCCGTCGAGGAGCCGCTCCATGGCCAGGATGTGCGCCTTCGCCAGGTCGTTGACGTGGATGTAGTCCCGCACGCAGGTCCCGTCGGGCGTATCGTAATCGTCCCCAAACACGCAGAGCCTGTAGCCGGGATCCAGGATCGGCCTGAACGCCAGGGGGATAAGGTGCGTCTCAGGCATGTGCATCTCGCCAATCTCCCCCGATGGATCGGCGCCCGCTGCGTTGAAATACCTGAGGCTGATTGACCGGAACCCGTATGCCGCGTCCATGTCGGCGAGCACCTGCTCGATGAAGTACTTGGTCCTGCCGTAGGGATTGATGGGCACGGTGGGGCTCTCCTCCCTTATGGGGACGGTCTTCGGGAAGCCGTATACCGCCGCGGTCGACGAGAAGATGAAACGCCGCACGCCCGAATCGTTCATCGCGGAAAGAAGCGTCATGGCGTTTGCCGTGTTGTTGAGGTAATATCTGAGCGGAGCGGCCACGGACTCGCCCACCGCGATGTACGAGGCGAAGTTCATCACACAATGGATTTCGCGTGACGCGAAAAGCCTCATGAGCGCTTCGTAATCCCCGATGTCCCCCCTGATGAATTCGTGTCCCTTCACGAGTTCCATGAACCCGGTCGAGAGGTTGTCATAGACGAGCGGCCCATATCCATGGGCCGCCAGCATCCGGGCGACATGGCTGCCGATGTAGCCCGCGCCTCCTGTAACGAGTATCGTCTTCATTTACTGCTTCATTTTCTTTCCCATCGAGTAGCGGCCCGATTGTTCCCTGTCCTCGGAGCCGTCCTGGTTATAGAAGGTCCACATGCCGTTCATCTTGTTGTTCATGTATTCGCCTTTGGCCTTGATTTTGCCGTTCTGGTAGTACTCGGTATATTTCCCGTTCAGTTTGTCCATGAGGCAGTTCCCCTCGAATTTCTTCTGCCCGCCGGGATAGAATTCCGTCCACTGGCCGTTCTTTTTGGGCACCGATTGCCATTTCCCTGTCCAGTCGGCCTCGTTCTTCAACTCGGGCCTGGGTATGCCGTTGAGGACCCCCTCGCCGACAAGGGCGCCTTTTTTGTAAAGCTTGCCTTTCCCGTTGGCCATGCCGGCGATGACCGTGAGTTCCATGCGGACGTTTCTCCTGCCGCCCTCGTACTCATAAAACTTCCAGAGCCCGGTTTCCTTGCCATCCTTATAATCGCCTTCCTTCTGGAGCCTGTTGTCGCGTGAGAAGATCTGCCAGTGGCCGCTCTGTTTGCCCATGGTGAATTCACCCTTGGCGCTCATGTTCCCGTTCTCATGGTACGATTCGTATTTTCCGTTCGGAACGGCCTTCTTCACCTTCACGGGGAGGCCCTTGCTGTCTTTCACAATCCTTCCCACGTCGTCGCGCTTGTCGATCATCGCCTGGGCGAAGGTCAGGACCTCTTTTCTGCTTCCGTTCTTGTGGAAGGTCGTGCTTTTACCCGTCTTCTCGTCGTCCACGTACTCGCTGATTTCCTTGGGCCTCCCGTCCTCGAAATATTCCTGCTTCTTGCCGTTTAGCTTGCCGTTCTTGTAGTCCTCCTCGAGCCAGACCTTGCCCGACTCGTAAAAGGACTGCTTGTGGCCCTCGAGTACGCCCATCTTCTCCTCGCCGAAATCGGTCTTGATGGCCTTTATCACATATGAGCCCTTGCTCTTCCTTTTCCCGTTCTTGTGGTATTCCAGCCACTCGCCGGTCCGCTGGCCGTTGATAAAGCTCCCCTCGGTCTGTTTCTCGCCGGTCTTGTAGAAGAAAACCCACTTGCCGGTCTGCTGGTCGGCCGCATAATCGCCCTCCCCCAGTTTAGCCGTGGAGCTCGGATGGTACAACACCCACCTTCCGTCTTTCTTGGAATTCTTGTAGTTGCCCTTTCCCCGGACGTACCCGTCCTCTTTCCATACGCCGGGCCCGTCCTTGATCTTCCCGCCGTTTTTCTTCTGTCCGGTTTCGCACGATATGATCATTGCCATCGCGGCGATCAGCAGTATCACGTTTCCGAGTTTCATGTATATCCCCCTTTCATTCGTTACGCCGGGAGAACGCCCCTGGCGCGTACAGGAATCGAATTAAACGAGTATTGCACCGCCGCTCGGTTTTTTTCAAGAAAAATATCCGGCGGCGAGGTAAATCGATCCTAGTAATTGATTCTGTATACCTCCAGGTTGTCGTCAAGGAAATCCGTGAACACAAGGTACTTCCCATCGGGCGAAACGTCCAGCCCGGTGGGCTGGTTCTTTCCCCATATCCACTCCTTCACCTCGAGGGTCTTGGTGTCGATGACCACGATCTTGCCGAACTCGGGCCCCTTGATGTAGTATGTCTTGGGATTGTTCGGCCCCCTTGTGGACACGAAGAGAAAACGGCGGTCCTGAGAGAGCTTGATGGTGTTGGGCTTGTGGCCCACGGGGATTCGCTTGATGACCTGGTCGTTCTCCATGGAGATGACGACGACCTGGCCGGAGCCCATGGCCGACGCGAAGAAGAGCTTGTTCTTGCGGTCGGAAACGATGTGGCGCATCGAGGACGATCCCACTATCGCCTTGACGATCTTCCCGGTTTTGAGGTCTATCTTCTCGATGCGGTTCCCGTCGAATATGCATACATAAAGGAACTTGTTGTCCGGGCTGAGCGCGAGCCCGCGCGGCGTGTTGGTCACCTTGAGTTTGCGGATAAGCTTGTAGTTGACCGCGTCGATGACCGAGACGTCCTGCGACAGCCAGTTTGACACATACAGCGTAGACTCGTCGTCGGAGAAAAGCATCACCTTGCAGAAAACCCCGCCGGTCGGTATCGAGGTCTTATAGGTGAGGGTCTTCAAATCCATCACGTGCACGTGATCCGTCTGCATCTGGGTGACCCACATCTCATTGCGTTTTTTGCAGAACACGGTCTCCACGAAGCCCTTCTTTTTCGCAAACTTCTCGGGGACGGTAATGGTCTTGACCTTCTTCATGGTCTTCGTGGAAAACACGTCAACCCCTCCACCCTGGAGAAGGGCAAGAACCATGTATTTCCCGTCCGGCGTGTACTCGACCGATTTCGGCGCGCCTCCCGTGGTCACCTCTTCGACAAGGCTCAGGCCCGAAACCGCCTTCTCGAGCTTCTCCTCGATGAGGAGGTCTTTCTGGAGGTCGAGTTTAATCACCTTGGACACATATCCTTCACACGAGATGATGATCGTGTGCTTGCCCTTGTCCACAAAAACCCTTTTCGTCGCCATTTCCACCGGGACCGGCTTGACGACTGCATCGTCGACCTGCACGATATAGTCCGCGGGGAAAACCTTGAGTTTCAGGCCCACTTTAGCGACGGCATTCAGGGGGATAGTCGCGAGCGCGAGGCAACAGAGTGTCAGTAGTATGCTTCTTTTCATGAGCGTGTCCTCTTAAATGTCTGGTATGAACGAACCCGTACAAGCGGGACGGCGCCTTCCGGCCGGATTTGCGGTATGAAAATACCTGGTTGCGGGTCTGTCAAGTAGATATTGGCGGCCGGACAGCCCTGTCTGGCGGTCATATTTTGTTCTTTTCCACGTCGAACCATTTGCCCACGCGGGGTGGCCGCCATGATTCGAGCGAGTCGAGAAGCGAAGCGGGTTCGTTCCCGATCACGACGGAATCCAGGTGCTCGCCCCGCAAGAAACCGGATTCCCGCACGTGGTCCAGGAACACCAGCAGGCCGTCGAAGAATCCCGACGGGTTCAGGAGCCCGGCCGGCTTCTCGTGGAGTCCGAGCTGCGCCCAGGTGAGCACCTCGAGAATTTCCTCGAGAGTGCCGATGCCGCCCGGCAGGGCTATGAATGCGTCCGAGAGGGATGCCATGAGCTCCTTTCGCTCGTGCATTGATTCGACCACGATGAGCTCGGTGATGTCGTCGCGGGCCACGCCCATCCCGGAGAGGTGCTCCGTGATCACTCCCGTCACCCTTCCCCCGGCCCGGAGGCAACTCGACGCGGCCATGCCCATAAGCCCGACCGATGCGCCGCCGTACACGAGCCCGATCCCCCTCCGGGCGAGCTCCGCACCGAGGGCCGCAGCCGACTCGAGGAAGGCCGGGTCGTTACCCCTGCTGGAGCCGCAGTAGAGGCAGCATCGCTGTATTGATATGCGGTTCAGAGAAGGTATATTTCCTTGTCCGCGAGCACGGGAAAGCCCGCGTCCCTGAGGATCTTTTCGCACCTGCCCACGTCCTTCACCTGGAACACGAACACGGCCTCGTCGCTCCCCTTGATGGTGAAGCCGTACGCGTCTTCCACGTTCACCCCGTTGCCCGAAAGCACCTCCGCGGCGCCGTGAAGGCCGCCGGGCCTGTCCGGGATGCGTATCGCGACGATGTCCTTCAGCGTCGCGGCGATCCCCTCGGCGTTGAGGGCGGCGCATCCGTCCACCGGCTTGTCCATGAGGAGCTTGATGATCCCGTAATCCCCCGAATCGGAAATGGTGATGGCCCTCAGGTTGATGTTGTGCGCACCGAGGACCTTGGTGATCCGTTCGATCTTGCCGGGCTTGTTTTCCGCGAAAACCGATACCTGCTGCGGCATTGCGATCCTCCTCTCTTACCTGTATTATAGTTTCCTGTTGTCGATGACCCGCACCGCCTTGCCCGTGCTGGGAGGCAGGGAGCCCGGCTCGAGGAGCTCGACTTTCGCCGTTATCACGATCAGGGCCCTGAGCTCCTCGACGATGCGCTTCTTCAACCTGTTGAGCTCGTTGATATCGCCCTGGAACATCTTCGAATAGAGCTCCACCTTCACGTGCAGCCTGTCGAGGTTCGCCTCGCGGTCGAGCACAATCTGGTAATTGTTGCCCACCTCGGGTATTTTCATGAGCACGGTCTCGATCTGCGACGGGAACACGTTGACGCCGCGCACGATGAGCATGTCGTCCGTGCGTCCCTTGATTCGCTCGATCCTGCGGTGCGTCCTCCCGCAGGCGCAGGGCTCCGGGACGATCCTGGTGAGATCCCTGGTGCGGTACCTGAGCATGGGCATCGCCTCGCGGTTGATGTGCGTGAGGACCAGCTCGCCCTCCTCGCCGTCGCGCTTCAGCTCGCCCGTGTCGGGATCGATGATTTCCATGATGTAGAAATCCTCCCAGAGGTGCATCCCCGCCTTTTCGACGCACTCGAACGCCACGCCGGGGCCGTTCATCTCCGACAGGCCGTACGAATTGTACGCGTCAACGCCCCACTGCTCCTGTATCTTGTTGCGTGTCCCCTCGGAATAGGGCTCCGCGCCGAGGTAGGCCTTCCTCACCGTGAGATCCGGCGGGTTGATCCCCTCCGCGCGGACCTCTTCCACCAGGTGGAGCGCATAGCTCGGCGTGATGTGCATCACCGTCGCCTGGAAGTCCTGCATGAGCTGTATCTGCCGGAGGCTGTTGCCCGTGGACGAGGGGATGACCATGGCGCCGAGGCGCTCGGCCCCGTAATGCATGCCGAGCCCGCCCGTGAACAGGCCATATCCCATCATATTCTGGAACACGTCGTCGCGTGTGACGCCCGTGGCCATGATGCTCCGCGCGAGCAGATCAGCCCAATCGGTGATATCGGCCTGGGTGTAGAAGATGACTGTGGGTTTGCCGGTCGTCCCCGACGAGGCGTGGATTCGCACCACCTCGCTCCGCGGGACCGCGACCATGCCGTCCGGGTAGCTCAGGCGGAGCGCGTTCTTCGTCGTGAAGGGGATGTCCCTCAGCCGCTCCAGAGAGTCGACCTTCGCGGGATCGAATTTCGCCTCGTCGAAGACCTTCTTGTAGTAGGGGGTCCGCGCGGCGTCGTCAAGGGTCTTCCGGAGTTTCTTCAGCTGGAGGGCTTCGAGCGATTTCCTGTCGACGGTTTCTAGGTCTTTGTTCCAGTACATAGGGGCGTCCTCACGTGGTTCTTGCGCGGCTGCGGCACCGCACGGTTAACGCTCCCCCCGGAGGCGCTATCTGTCAAGAAAAATAGAAACGGGTCCCGGACCGCCGCGCGGAAGTGCGCGAATTATGCTTGATATGAGCGTGGATGGGTAGTATCATTAATGGTAGGCGCAGACCGCGAACCACCCTGCAGGCAAGGAGATCACCTATGAAAGCTCGAGCATGCATGATTGCGGCGCTGACGGCGCTGTCGCTTTTACCGGTCACGCCGCTCCGCGCGGCCGTAAAATCCCCGACGGCGTTCCTCGACGGCGCCATCGCGAAGGACCCCGGCAACGCGGGACTCTACCTGGAACGGGGCATGGCCCGGGCGGACGCGTTCAACCACGCCGGCGCGTGCGCGGACTACCGCAAGGCCACGGAACTCGGGCTCGGGACCTACCTGCTCCATCTGAAAGCGGGCGAATCGCTCTACTGGATGAACGACATGGACGGGGCCGCCACCCGGTTCGAGAAGGCGCTCGCGGCGCTTCCAGGCGATTTCACGGCCGCAAGCCAGCTCGCCCTGTGCCGCGCGAAAACGACGGTCGCGAACGCGCCCTTCGATGCCGCCGGGAGAATCGCACTGGCAAAGGCGCTGATGAATGCCGGGTCGTACGGACCGGCCGGGGACGAGTGCGACCTGGCCCTCAGGATCGACGCGAGAAACCCCGAAGCGGCCGGGCTCCGCGAAAAGGCGTCCCAGTGCATGAAGGCGGACGAGCTCAACGCCCGCGGCATCGAGTCCTTCGACAGGTCGGACCTGCCCGGGGCGCTGCGCCTGCATTCGGAGGCCCTTGAGCTCGCCCGGAGGGCGGGGGACGCGTACCTGGAATCGCGGTGCCTGTGCAATGCGGGAAACGTCCACTCCGAAACCGGAAACCTGACCGCGGCCCTCGACTGCTACGGGCGGGCCATCGCGATCGCGAAAAGGCTGGGATATCAGAAGGGTATTGCGAATTACCTGGGGAACATCGGCCAGGTCCATATCAGGAGGGGCGAATACGCCCTCGCGGGGGAACGCATAGGCGAGGCGCTCGCCATCAGCCGGAAGGTCGGCGACCGCGCCGGGGAGGCGAACCACATCTGCAACGAGGGGAACGTCCACTTCTTTCAGGGCGATTTCACGGCCGCGCTGGAACGCTTCGAACGGGCGCTTTCTCTGGCACATAACGGCGCGGACAGGACCGCGGAAAACAGCTTCCTGGGCAACACCGCGGTCGTCTTCGCGCAGCGGGGCGACTACGCCCGTGCGCTGGAACGCTACGAAAGGGCGCTCGGCATCTGCCGCGAGATCGGCGATCGCAAAAACGAGGCCCGCCACCTGGGAAATATCGCGATCGTGTACAAGCAGAAGGGCGATTACGACACCGCGCTCGCGCACTACGGGAAATCGCTGGCCATCGACCGCGAGATAGGATACCGCCTGAACGAGGCGAACAACCTTGGGAATATCGCAGGGCTCCACTACTTCCGCGGTGAATACGCGCGCTACCTGGAATACCTGAAAAAGGCCATCGAGACCGCGGAAAAAATCGAATACCACTACGGCATACTCGTATGGAAATCGGACATCGCGCTTTACAATGCCATCGTCGGCAATTTCGGCCTGTCCGATCGTTTTTTCGGGGATTCGCTCGCCCTGGCTGAAAAGCTCGGGGCGAAGCAGCGAATCGCCGAGATCGAGGGGAAATACGCCCGGCTGTTCATAAGGAAGAAAGACTTCGCCGAGGCGGAACGGCGCTGCGCCAGGGCCGCGGCGATTTTCACCGAAATCGGGCAGAAGCCGTCGCTCGCCGACGCGAACCTGGTGCTCGCGGAGGTCCGGTTGCGTGCGGGCAAGCCCGCCTCGGCCATCCACGCCATCGACGGCGCGGAACGGATCGCCCGCGAAATCGGCAGGAAGCCATGCCTGGCAGAGGCGGCGCTGCTCCGGGGCGAATGCCTCTTCGCGCTCGGAAAAAATCCCGACGCGGGCGCGTCACTGGAAAGGGCGCTCGCGCTCGGCCGCGAGCTCCATGCGCGGGACATCGTATGGCGCGCCCTTCTCGCGCTCGGCAGGCATTCCGAAACCGCCGGCAAAACGGACGCCGCGATAAGGCACTACGCCGGCTCCATCGAGGCGATCAAGGAAATCGCCGCGGCGCTTGCCGAGGGCGACAGGATCGGGTTCATGTCCGAAAGGCTCGACGCGTACGAGCGCCTGGTGGCGCTCCTGCTGAAGTGCGGACGGAACGCCGAGGCGATGCGCTACCTCAACGAAAGCAAGCAGTTCATATTGAAGGGGGCGGCCGCGGGCGACATCAGGCTCGGCGCCGCCGACCGCAGGCTCTACGACCGCTGGGTCGCCATGGAGGCCGAGGCCGCCGGGCTCACGGAGAAGATTTCCCGCGCCGGCGACAGGACCTCGCGCGACGAGCTCGAAAAGCGCCTCGCGGAGAGGAGAAGGGAGTCGCGGTCGCTGCTGCTCGCCATGGAAGGGAACCCCGCCTTCGGCAGGGTCAGGTACAAGACGCAAAAGGCCATCAACGAGAACCAGAAGCTGATCCCGCAGGGCGCGATCGTCATGGAATACGCCCTGTCTCCAGCGGGCGGGTACCTGATCTGCATCGCCCGGGACCGTTTCGACGTGATCCCCATCAGGGCGAAGTCGGACGACATCGCGGCGGACGTCACCGCGTACCTGAAGGCGCTCCGCGATCAGGGCACGCCCGGCCCCGAGGGCGAGCGCCTCTACCGCACGCTCGTCGCGCCCGCGGGTGAAAGGCTCGGGGAATACCGCATCGCCGCGATCGTTGCCCACGGCATATTGAATTACCTTCCGTTCGAGGCGCTCTATCGCACCGAGGGAGGCGCACGCCGCTATTTGATCGAGGATATCGCCGTGGCCTACCTGCCCGACGGGTCCCTGGCTCCGGTCATCGACGCTCCCGCGCGACCCGGGGGCGGCGGATCGTTCATAGGCTTCGCCAACGGCACGCTCGATCTCGACGGCGCGGAACAGGAAGTCAAGGAGCTCGCGAAACTTTTTCCCGCGAACGCGGTCTGCGCCTATTACCGAGACGGCGCCACCAAGGAAAATTTCCGACGGCGCGCGAGCGAATTCGCGATCGTGCACATCGCGACGCACGGCGTCATCGAAAAGCACGACCCCCTTTCCCATCTGGAGTTCCACGGCGGGGACCGGGGAAGGCTCACGCTCCAGGAACTCAAGCTCGACTATCCCGACCTTTTCACGGGGACCACACGGATGGCGGTGCTCTCGGCCTGCGATACCGCGAATTCGAAAAACCTCATGGATCCCACCGGCGGCGAGGTGATATCCCTGGCAAGTGCGTTCCTGGACAACAGGATCGCCTCCGTCGTCGCGTCCCTCTGGCCGGTGGACGACGAGTCCACGGGAGTGCTCATGATCGAGTTTTACACGAACATGGTTCGCCGGGGATTCCCGGCCGGGGAGTCCCTGCGCCGCGCGAAAATATCGCTGCTGAAAGGTAAATATCCCCACCCCTTCAACTGGGCGCCGTTCATCCTTATCGGCGACTGGAGGTGACCGGTTGGTTTGTATCGAGGAGATGTCGTCCAGCATCGACGACTCGATGAAGAAGCTCGCCTGACCGGCCTCACGCGCCGAGGAAAATATCCATCACCGCATCCGCCGCGCCTTCCGCGCCTGCGCGCACGTCGTCTCCCGGGGGGACGCAGAGCTCGAGCGATCGCGGCTGCACCGCGACGATGCAGACCGCGCAGCCGAGCCGCTCCCTGAGGTATTTCACGAACACGCCCATGGGCATGCGGTGGGTCGAGAAGCTCTCCCCGCCGATCGAAGATTCCGCGATGACGGAAACGCTCCCCGGGGCGGCGCCGAAGTCCGCCGCGTCGAACAGGACCACGTGCGTGGGGACGAACCGGACGAGCTCCCCGGTGAAGTTTTCGGGTGCGGTGTGGCATTCAATCGAGAGGATATCGCCGCCGCGCGGATGGCCGGCGGCCCTCGCCGCGGCGCGTCCGGCCGCGATGAGTCCCGCGGCGTCGTCGCACCGGATGTCGGAGCCGATGCCCATCACGGCCAGCCTGGCCGCGCCCTCAAGAAACCGTTTCAGGTTTGACCTGAGGGTCTGCATGAAAAACGACGATGAGCTGTTCGGGCCTGATCGCTGCGAGTTCGTAATTGTCGGTGTATGCCAGGGCGTCCTTGTTGCAGGAGTCGACGCACTGCGCGCAGTAGATGCACCGGCTCAGGTTGAACCGCGCCTCGAAGCGCTTGTCGCCGACCTTGATGATCTCTATCGCGGCCGAGGGGCAGTCCCTCATGCACATCTTGCACCCGATGCAGCGATCGGAGGTGAATTCAATCTTTCCCCTGAATCCCCGGGGCATCCGCATCGGTTCGGCCGGGTAGCTGACCGTCGCGGGTTTCTTGAACAGCGAGCTGATGAGCAGCGACGCCATTTTTGCGGGGCCTTTCATCGTAAAAACGCTCCTTTAACCACGAGCACGATCACTATCTGCAAAAAAGCGATCGGCGCGAATATTTTCCACAGCACCTCGATCATCTGGTCGATCCTCATGCGGGCGAAGACCGAGCGGATGAGCGCGATGAGCACGAGTATGAAAAGTATCTTGGCGAAAAAAACGGGAACGGCAGCGGCTGCCGGGAGGTCCAGCCCGAGCGGCAGGAACACCGCGGCGAGCAGGGACGCGCCCGCCACCATCTCGATGTTCAGCGTGAGCCTGATGAACGCGTATAATCTGCCGCTGTACTCGGTGAAGCTTCCCGCGACGATCTCGGTCTCGGCCTCGGGAATGTCGAAGGGGACCTTCTCCAGTTTCCCCATGAGGGCGATAATCGAGACGACGAAGGCGGGTATGTTCACCAGGAGCATGAGCGGATTCGCCGCGTAAAAGGCCGTCAGGTCCTTGAAGGACCATGTGCCGGCCAGGAGCGCGGGCGCGAGCACCCCGAGCAACAGCGGAATCTCGTAGGCGAATATCTGCATGAGCGCGCGGGCCGCGCCGACGATCGCGTAGCAGCTCCTCGAGTACCAGCCGCCGAGAAAGAACGTGAGCGTGGGGATGGTGAGGAGATACAGGACCACGATGATATCGCCGCTGAAGGGCATGAGCGAGCCCGAGCCCCACAAGGGGATATACAGGAACGCGGTGATCGACGACGTGAGCGCGATGGCGGGCATTACCTTGAAGAAAGGCGCGTCCGCCTCTTCTGGCACAATCTCTTCCTTGCCGGCGAGCTTGATGAAGTCGGCGAACGGCTGGAACCACGGGGGGCCCTGCCTGTTCTGGAACCGCGCGTAGAGCTTGCGGTCCACGAACTCCGCCACGAAGCTGAATGCCAGGAGAAAGAGAAATCCCGGGAATATCAGTATGCTGAATATAGTCTGGCCCATGATCGCCTGCCTAACCGAGCTTAGTATTCATTACGGGTACGTCCACCCCCCGCGAGCGGTACCATTCGATGGAATAGCGCCTGAGCGTCTCCCAGTCCATGACGCGCGCATCGCCCTTCCCCTCCTCCCGCACGGAGATCATCCTGTCCGTGCACGAGAAGCAGGGATCGATCGCCGCGACCACGATGGGGAGGTCCGCCAGGTAGCGGTCCTCGAGCATCTTGGTCATCGCGTGAAGGTTCGAAAGCGTCGGTGCGCGCACCTTCACGCGTTCCGGCTTGTCGGTGCCGTTGGCGCGGACGAAATGCACGTCCTCGCCGCGCGGCGCCTCATAGCGGCTCAGGGCCTCGCCCGCGGGAACGCGACGGGGCGCCTTGACCGCGATGTCGCCCGTCGGCATTTTTTCCACGAGCTGGCGGAGCATTTTATATGACTCCATGAGTTCGCCCAGGCGCACCAGGGTGCGGCCGTACACGTCGCAGTGGTCGTCGACGATCACCTTGAAGTCGAGATCGGCATAAACCAGATAGGGATCGTCCCTGCGCACGTCGCGGTCGATGTCCGAAGCCCTCATGGTCGGCCCGGCCGCGCCGAGCCTGAGCGCGTCATCCTTCGAGAGGACGCCGACGCCCGAAAGCCTGTTTATGACCGTCGTTTCCTGGGAGGCGATGCTGATGAAATACTTCGTACTGGCTTCGAGCGTATCGACCGCCTTCAGTATTTCCTTCTTCTGTTCGTCGGATATGTCGCGGCGCACCCCGCCGAGGGTGTTCATGCCGTAGTGGACCCTGTTCCCCGTCAGCAGGGAAAGGAGATCCATCACCACCTCGCGGTCGCGCCATGTGTACATGAGCAGCGTGTCGAAGCCGATCTCATGGCCCGCCACGCCCAGCCACAGGAGGTGGCTGTGCACGCGCTCGAGCTCGGCTATTATGGTTCGGATATACTTCGCGCGGAGCGGGATGTCGAGCCCAGCGATCTCCTCCACCGCCTGGATGAAGCAGGTCGAGTGCGAATGGGAACAGATCCCACAGACCCGTTCTATGAGGTACAGGTCCTGGACGTAGGTGCGCTCCTCGCACGCCTTCTCAATTCCCCTGTGGTTGTATCCGAGCCTTATGTTGACCGCGGTGATCTTCTCCCCGCGGAGGCTCACCATGAAGCTCTCGGGCTCCTTCAGCGCGGGATGCTGCGGCCCGACCGGTATTTTTATATCTTCAGTGCGGTTCATTATGCGTCTCCTGATGGAGTATCGGCCCCCTCTTTCGGCTCGCTGCCGTCCTCGCCGCCCTTCTTCTTCCAGTCTTTGCGAAGGGGATATTCGCCCTCGGGCCAGCCGTCCGGAAGGGGATACCGGTTCCCGGGGGGAAGCCCCTTCACCTCGATCCCCAGAAGGTCCACGATTTCACGCTCGTAAAACTCGGCGTTCGGAAAAATCCCGGTGATGCTTTCGACCGATGGATGCTCCCTGGCCACGTCAGCCGTCAGAGTGATGACCGTACTGTAATTGACAGAAATATAATACAGGATCTGAAATTTGTCAACCGCGTCGAGCCCGGTTATCGAATGCAGCGTCGAGAAGCCCATTTCGTTCTTGAGGTAATCCATCACCTCAAGGGTGCGCGCGGAATCGATGCACACGGTCACACGCCGCGCCCTGACCTTCTTCGCGTTTTCGCCTATGAAGGGGAACCTGCTCTTCAGGGCCTCGCAGATTTTTTCTTCGGAGATATTTCCCTGTGCGTCCATGGTCACCCCGCTTTCCTTGTTTCGTCCGCGGGCGGGTTCGCGATCGACCCCAGCAGCTTGACCACGCCGTCTATTATGGCCTGAGGGCTCGCGGGACAACCCGGGATATACGCCGACACCGGTATGACCTTGTCAATGCCGTCGTTCACGTTGTAGCATCCTCTGAAGACGCCGCCGGAACAGGCGCAGGTGCCCACCGCCACCACGAACTTGGGGTTCGGCATCTGGTCGTATATTCTCTTGAGTCTCTTTTCGATCTGCTTTGTTACCGGACCGGAACAGACCAGCACGTCCGCGTGCCTGGGCGTTCCCTTCAGAAGAACGCCGAAACGCTCCACGTCGTACCGCGGGGTGAGCGCGGCCACGATCTCGATGTCACAGGCGTTGCACGATCCGGTATTGAAATGGATGATCCAGGGGGATTTGATCCGCGCCCAGGTCAGTATCTTGGATATCACTCCCATTGTGTCCCTCTCAGGCAACGATATTCGGGCCGATCGAACGTCCGCCGGCCCCTACTTTTCCAAAAGGATGAACAGCCCCGCCACGGCCCCGGCTACGTATACGACCGCCACTCCGGCGGTTGAAACCGCTCCTCCGGGAGCGGTCGCCACGAACAGGGCCACCACGTGAAGAACGGTGAAAAAAAACGCAAAATGAAAGAACCTGCTATAGTCGGGCTGGATCCCCTTGTTGTCGGGTTCGTCCTCGCCGCAGGAGTATCCCTTGCGCGTCCCGGCCGACTGCGCCTTGTTCCTGAAGGCGAACACCGAAAGGAGCAGCGCAAACACGCCCACCGACGCGAGGATTATGAAGAATACAACCGGAGGAGTGGCTATATACTGTTGCATGGCTTACCCCTTGAGTTTGCGCAGCACCCGGATATCGATCGTGCCGTTCGTTTTGAATATCGAGACGATGATCCCGCCCGCGACGACCACCACCACGACCTCGATCACGATCAGGGTGATGATATACGCCTGCGCGAGCGCGATGTTCCCGGTGACGTAGCCGGCCAGGCCGATGAGCAGGGTGAGTCCCTTGGTGATTAGCTCAAGCCCGATGATGGCGCGGATCAGGTTCCCGGTGACGATCAGGCAGTACACGCCGATCGCGCAGAGGCAGGCTACGCAGACACCGTAGAGCCAGAAAAATTCCTTCAGTGCTTCAGTCATTTTTCCTCTCCTTGAATAGCATCACCACCCCGAGCGCGCCGGACAGGAGTATCGCGATCTGGCCCACCAGGTCGAGCTGCCGCTCCTGCCAGAGAACGTTCCGGACGTCGCCCGCCGCGGCGGCGGTGAACGGGAGCACGTCGATGAGTATATCGGCGCGGCTCATGAGGAGCGCGAGTATGATGAGCATGACCGGCAGGAACCAGTAGCGCCGCAGGACGTCCTTCTGCGTGTCGTGGTGGGAGTCCTCCGTGAACCTCTGTGTCAGGGTGATCGTACTTATAAAAATGACGGAGATGAGGCCCGCGCAGACCGAAAGCTCGAACACCGCGGCGTAGGGGGAATCGAATCGGTAGAGGACCACCGAAAGGAGCCCGCTGACGGCGATTAGCCCTATCGCGGCCCTGAGGAGCCTAGGCGTAGTCACCGCCCACAGGGCCGTGACGATGATCATTATAACAAGCCCGATATCGATGGCATTGATTTTCATGTGTTCCTCGCGATTGCCGCCCGCACGTCCGCCGTCACTGAGTAAGAGCCCGGCCGATGGGCAGGATGATGTTGTAGATCACGTAGGGCGAAAAAATCCCCGCCCCGACGGTCACGAGCGAAAGCACCACGGAAGCGATTCCCAGGGCGGTCCCCGGTTCCTTCAGTCCCTCGTGCGCGGGCGCGATCTTGCCGAAAAATACCTTGCGCTGGAGTATCAAAAAATACGCCATCGTGATGACGCCCGCCACGGCGGCGATCACCGCGTACGCGTACATCGACACCTGCCAGAGCGCGATGATGATGATGAGCTTGCTCCAGAAACCGGCCAGCGGTGGGATTCCCGCGGCCGAACAGAACGCCAGGAGCGACGAGGCGCCCGTCACCGGCATGACCTTCGAAAGGCCGCCGAGGCTCTCCATGTCGCGGGTTCCCGTGGAACGTTCGACCGACGATGAATTGACGAACAGAAGCGACTTGAACGTCGCATGGTTGAAAATGTGAAAGGCAGCGCCGGCGACCCCGAGCGGGGTGGCGCAGGCGAAGCCGAGTATGATATATCCCACCTGGCTGATGCTCGAGTACGCGAGCATGCGCTTCATGTCGCGCTGTCCCATGGCGGCCAACGCGCCCGCGACGATGGAAAAGGCCCCCGCGAACCTCAGTATGTCGCCGGTCAATCCGTCATACCCGAACACCGCCGAGCAGATACGGATGAGCGTGTACACGCCCGAAACCTTGGTCACGATCCCGGCAAGGAGCACCGACGCGGGCGCGGGCGCGCTCGAGTATGCGTCGGGGAGCCACCAGTGAAACGGGACGACCCCTCCCTTGACCAGGAGACCCGCCACGTAGAGCGCGAGGGCCAGCTTCACCAGGGACGTGTCGCCGGAGGCGGATACCGCGGACCTGAGGGAGTCGAATCCCGTGCCGCCCGCGAGCATGAAAAGGAGCGCGAGCGCCGAAAGCATGAGCCCCGTCGCGATGGCCGAGAGCACCAGGTACTTGAACGCGCCCTCAAGGCCGTCGCCCTCCCTGTTCATCGCGATGAGGATAAAGGAAGCGACGCCGGTCACCTCGAGAAATACATAGAGAGAAAAGAGATCGGAAAGAAGCACGGTGCCGTTCATGCCAGTGACCGCCAGGAGCAGCAGGCTCGTGAAACGGGCGCGCGCCGGCCGGTCGTCGATGGTCCCCTGCGCGGTGAGCAGGGCCGCGAACGCCACGAGCGAGATCGCGAACACCATGAGCGCGGCCAGGCCGTCGGGGTTGAGCGTGAATCTGAAAAAAACCAGCGTGTAGTCGGACCATGGATCGAGCGCGCCCAGGTGCCAGAGCACCGCGAACGCGGCCTGTGCCAGTGTATAGGCTATCGCCGCGGATACGGCGGCCCTCCGCATGACATTCCTCGGCGGAAGGTTGAGGATGAATACGAGCACGAGCGGAACGATTATCAGCAACGAGTACATCGGCCGGTCCTCACCATAAAAGATACAGAGCCATGACGAACACTGCCGCGATGATCGCGACTATGTATACGGATATGTTCCCGGTATGCGCGGCACGGACCGCGCGGCCGGCGCCTTCGGCCGTTCCCGCGGCAAGGCCGTCGAACAGCCAGTCGAAGCCGCGGTCGATGCGCCAGAGCAGGCGCGACAGGTAGTATATCCCCTTGCCGGAAAAGAAATAAGGATCAAAGTGACGGGCCTCGGCGTGGCGGTAGGCCCACGAGAGACCCGCCGCGTTCTTGATGTGGTCGGAGGCCTTGAGCCCGCCGCCGGTCGCGCGCGCGGCCATGACGTGGTTCAGCAGGGCGAGCCCGAGCACCACGAGGGTCATGACGACGAGCATCATGTTATGCGGCATTCCGCTGAAGGTCGTGCCAGCGGGCATGCGCTCGCCGAGCATGGGCTGGATCAGGCCGCGCAGCGGTAGGTCGTTCCACACGCCGAAGAGTACGCAGAGCCCCGCGATGAGCAGCATGGGAAGGAGCATCGCCACCGGCGCCTCCTTAACCGCGCCGGCCCCCTGGCGCTTGCCGAGATAGGCCGCGTGCCCCAGCTTGAGGAACGACGCGGCTGTGAAGAACGAGCCGACCAGGGCTGCGATGTAGTAGGGCATTCCGCGGAGCATGGCCGCGTCGTAGACGAGCTCCTTGGAGAAGAATCCGTTGAAGGGCGGCACGCCCGAGATGGCGGCCGCCGCGATGATGAAGCAGGCGAACGTGACGGGCATGGCCCTGCCGAGGCCGCCCAGCGCCGCGAGTTCCGTGGTTCCGGTCTGCTTTTCGACCGAACCTCCGGTAAGGAAGAGACAGCTTTTATACATCGCGTGGTTGATCATGTGGAACAGGCCCCCCACGATCCCCACCGGGATTGCGGTCCCGATGCCGAGGATCATGTAGCCCACCTGGCTGATGGCATGGTAGGAAAGCAGCTTCTTGTAGTCCTTCTGCACGAGCGCCATCATGACCGCGAGGATGATCGTGACGCAGCCGATGATCATGAGGAGCGGGCTCAGCCACGATTTCGGGGTGAGCGAGAACATGTCCAGGCTGATCCTCGCGAGGAAATAAATCCCGAGGAGCTTTTCGAGCGCCGCGGGCAGGAACGCCATAAAGGGAAGGTACGAATCCTTCGCCGCGTCGGGTATCCAGGAGTGGAAGGGCATCGATCCCGCCTTTGAGATGGCGCCGACCATGAGCATGACGAAGGCCAGGCTTTCAAGAGTGCCGGCGGTCCCGAGGCTTATCTTCGATATGGTCATCGTGCCCGCGAGCTTCGCGGTGAGGGCGATGCCGAACATCATGCAGAGGTCGCTCACGCCGACGATGGTGAAGGCCTTCATCGCTGACTTGAACGCGCCCTTCTCGCCCACCGCGATCATCGCGAAGAGCATCACCAGCAGGCCCTCCCAGAAGAAGAGGAGCACCAGCAGGTTGTCGGCAAGCACCGCACCGCAGGTGAAGGCGAGCGTGAAAAGATAGTATCCGAAGAACTGGCCGGCGCGCGCGCGGGTCCTCATGAACGGGACCGAGTACAGCGCGACCGCGGTCGCGAAACCGCCGGCCGCCGCGAGCATGAACCCGCTCGTGTGGTAGAGCCTGAACGAAAACTCCCAACCGAACACGCCCATGGGCACGGTATAGGTCAGGTTCGTACCGAACAGGAACAGCGCGAGCGAGCAGACACCCGCCGCGGTGAATAGCGCCGCGAGCGACGATATCCAGTACGACAGCCTGCCCCCCGCAAGGGCTATGATTCCGGCCGCCAGGGGCGCCAGTACGGGAACAAGAAGAATTCGCTCGTCCATGTTACATACCCAGCATCTGTTTGACCGCGACGTCCACGAAGAACGACGGGTAGTATATGAATATGCCTCCCGCGAGTGAGAACACCGCGAGGGCCGCGACCGAGCCGACCATGACCCGCGACCCTTCCTTCGTTTCGCCCCAGGAACCGTCTTTCAGGAACACCAGGTAGAAGAGCCTGAACAGGTACACTATCGTGAAGAGGGCGCCGAAGAGGAACACCAGGCCGATCGCCACCTGTTTTGCGTCAACGGCGGCGTTGATGACCAGATACTTGCTGAAAAACCCGCCGAAGGGCGGTATGCCCATGACGGAGAAGGCGCAGACGAGAAACGACACGGCGGTCACGGGCATGGTGCGGATAAGCCCTCCGAGCTTCGTGATGTCCCTGGTGTGCGTACCGTGCTCGATGATGCCGGCGGAGAGAAAGAGGCCCGCCTTGGCAAGTCCGTGCATGAGGATATACAGGAGGCCGCCCGCGATCCCCACCTCGGTGCCGAGCGACAGCCCGAGAAAGATGAAGCCGATCTGGCTTACCGTAGAGTAGGCGATGATCCTCTTGATGTCGGTTTCTATGAACGCGGCGCCCGCCGAAACCAGCGCGCTGGCCGCCGCGATCACCGGAACGACCACGGTCCAGACCGCATCGATCGTGAATGTCGCGACGAAGAGCCTGGCGTAGACGTACACCCCGATCTTCACGAGTACCGCGGCGTGCAGGAGCGCCGTGACCGGCGTCGGGGCGATACCGGCGTCGGGGAGCCACGTGTGGAACGGCAGCGTGGCCGACTTGGAAAGGATGCCGGCGAGAATGAGCGCCACCGCGATGCCGGATATTGAGCGCATGTCCTCGGACGCGCGTATGTCGGCAAGGTCGAAGGTGCCCTTCTGCTGGTATATCATGATAAAACCCAGGAGCATCACGAGCGCGCCGAACACCGTGACCATGAAGGCCTTGTCGGCCTTGAGGACGAATTCCCTCTCCCGGAAAAACCCGATCAGACGCCAGCTGGTGAACGCGGTGATCTCCCAGAAGAGATAGAGATATATCAGGTTCGACGAGTAACATATTCCCATCATCGAACCGAGGAAGAGCACCACCATGAAGTAATACTCGTTCTGGTTTTCGTAGTGGGATATATAACCGAAAGAATACAGCACGATGATCGCGCTTATAAAAGAAGAAACAAGCGCCATGAATACCGCGAGTGCGTCCGCCGCGAAACTCATGTTGAAACCCATCGCGAAATTCGCCGACCATGCGACGGTTCCACCGTCGAGCACCGTCGGCACCAGGGCCGCGGAGCACGCAAATGAAACCAGCACGGCAATGAGCGATACTATGTTCCGCAAAGGCGAGGAGAGTCGTCCAGCAAGGGGGATTATGAGAGATGATACGACAGGCACGAATACGGCACACAAAAGAATGGTGTCATTGTCCATAGGGCGCCGCCACTAATTCCAAGGATAATGTAAAGAGCGTACACAAATGCTAACAGCCCCGGTTTTTTTGCATAGAACTTTTTTCAAAATTAATTAGTGCCGCTGAAATACATTGACATCCCGGGCGGAGGATACGCATCCTGTCTTCCACGCCAGCCCGCGTCCAATGAGTCGGGTCTTATCGCCCGGGTAATGACGCCCCGGGGCGGGACACGCGGCGCTTCATTGCGCTGCGCCCAACGCCCCCGCTCTTTGTCGGTGTGCCGTCGGGACGATCCCTGAGAGCAATACGGGGCCGCTCGCCCGGCCCCGTATTGCTCTCAGGCCGGGCGGCGGAACAGGGTTACAGGTTACGCAAACAACGTGAGGGTAACGCAATACATACGCGGCTATTCCGCGGATCTCAGGCTTTTCGTCGCCGCGGTGGTGGTCTACGGTTTCTCGCAGAGCATCGTCGACGCGACCTTCAACAATTTTCTCAACGAGACCTTCGCGATCACCAACCTCCAGAGGGGGGTGCTCGAGCTCCCGCGCGAGCTGCCCGGCTTCCTGGTGACGTTCTTCTCCGCCCTTCTGTTTTTTCTCAGTCCCCGGAGGCTCGCCGCGTTCGCGAACCTGCTGTGCGCGGCGGGCATCGTGCTGATCGGCCTGTACTCGCCGACGTTCGCCGTGATGCTCTGCTGGCTCTTCATCTTCAGCTCCGGGCAGCACCTTTTTCTCCCGCTGAACTCGGCCATCACCATGGAATTCGCCGCCGAGGGAAAGACCGGCCGCGCGCTCGGCAGGCTGAGCGGGCTCATGAATTTCGCTGGCATCGCCGGGAGCTTCTGTGTGTTCCTGGGCTTCAGGTTCTTCGGATTCACCTTCTCCTCGTCCTACCTCATGGCCGCGGCGGGGTTCCTGGCGACCTCGGTGCTCATCTTCATGATGAAACCGGACCGGCCGCAGAGCGCCAGGGAAAAATTCACGCTTCGCAGGGAATACCGGCTCTACTACTGGCTGAACATCCTCTTCGGAACGCGCAAGCAGATCTTCCTCACGTTCGCGCCGTGGGTCCTCGTCACCGTGTATCACCAGAAAACGGAGATGGTGGCAACGCTCCTGACAATAGGAGGCGTGATCGGCATCGCGTTCAAGCCTCTCCTGGGTCGGGCCATCGACCGGCTGGGCGAGCGCGTCATCCTCATGGGGGAGGCGGTCGCGCTCATCGGCGTGTGCCTGGGGTACGGGTTCGCGCGCTTCCTCTTCAGCGAGGGCGCGGCGCTCGTGGTGGCCGCCTCATGCTACGTGGCCGACCAGCTCCTGATGTCGGTGGGTATGGCGAGGGCCACCTATCTGAAGAAGATCGCGGTCTCGCCCTCGGACGTGACGCAGACCATGACGATGGGCGTGACCATCGACCACGTGTTCTCAATCACCATTGCGCTCGTAAGCGGGATCATCTGGTCGCGCCTGGGATACCAGTACATCTTCGTGATGGGAGCGTGCATCGCCGCGATCAACCTGTTTTCCGCCGCGAGGGTGAGGATCCCGGGCGGGCAAAGGGTCTCCTGAAAAAAAGAAAGCCGCGGTCGTCCGCGGCTTTCCTGCTTTAGCGCTCAGTATTGGTTCCGGATTACTCGGCGCCGCCCTTCACTTTTTTCTTGAGACCCGGGGCTTTAATTTCGTACCAGATACCGCAGTCGTCGGTCTCGGGATCGTAGGTCTCGCTCACGATCGAACCGCCGCGTACCAGGCCGCCGAATTCCTTGGATATGGCGATACCGGTGGAAGCACCGTCAACGGATCCCGACGCTCCTTCCATGCGGATGTTTTTAAATTTCTCGAGGATCATCTTCTGAGCCGCGATGAGGGCCGCTTCACGGGCCGTTATCTGCCTCTGGGTCTTGGTCGGAACGCCTTCTTTGGCTACGCCGACGGTGTAAACCCTGAATGTATCGTTATCTACCCATTTCTCGGTTTTATACGTTTTCCCCTTAACAAGGCCTCCCTCAGTAGTGCATGCCAGAACACCAAAGGCGAGTCCCAGTACCAGCACCCATAATAAGGCTTTTTTCATAAATGATCTCCTCCTTAAAAATTGTAATTACGATAAAAAATTGAGAGTATGCAACTCTTCGTTGAGAAAGACGGCTAACGGTCATGCTCATCGAGGTTTTTATACCATCTTTACAATTGAAAAGAATTGTATAAATCCCGCAGTTCAATTCTTCAATGAATGAGCGCCGAAGTCAGAGCATTCCCTCCCCGACCTTCCTGATGAATAATATGCGAAAAAAAGGGAAACGTCAATCTTTTTTTTAATTATTTCCTCTCCCTGAGAGCTGTATCCCCGTGATCTTTCCCCTGATGACGCAGCCGCCCCCGATGCTCTCCTGGTCCTCGACCACGAAGAGAACCCTGTAGCCCTTTCCCGCGTTGAGCTTCGTGATCTCCGACTTCAGGTCGCCGGAAAATTTCAGCAGGAACTGGCACTCTCCTTCGTCGCGGAAATCGAAGCGGTTGTCGCCCGCCGCCCCCTGATAGTTCAGGGTAAGCTTCGCGGTCTTCCCCCGGGCAGCGCCCGCGTCGCGCATGATGTCCTCCGGGGACGAATAGTCGACGTTGCGCGCGAACGAGTTCCCGTGCAGGGAGACCGTGGTCCTGCCTTCTTTCCTGATGAGTCCGCCGTTGTCCTCGATGCGGCTGCCGCTGATGGTGACCCCCTTCGATTCCCACAGGCACGCGGCCAGCAGCGTATTGTGGTGCAGGTAGCATCCCGTAACCGTGAGGTTGTCGCAGTTGTAGGCGTGGACCCCCACGGTGCCGCACCCGTTCATCTCGCAGTTCGCCAATGTCACGTCCCTGCTGCCATACAGGTAGACGACGTTGCCCAGGCAGCTCACGCTCGCATAGGGCTTGCGGTGCGTCATGTGCAGGTTCTCGAGATGCGTACCGTGCGCGTCCCCGATCCAGACGACATTGTCATCCATGTTGGTACAGATGATGGAAACCTTTCCCCTGCCCCTGAGGGTGACGGCCTTGTTCTCGATGGTGAGGCCCCTGGCCGATTCGTATACGCCCCCTTTGATGACGATGGTACTGCCCGGGGCCGCGTTGTTGATGGCGTTCTGGATGCCCTGCCAACCCTGCGACGGTTCGACGGTGACGTTGTCGGCGCCGGCGGCTGACGCGCACGACGCGACAACAAAAAACGCAAACAGGGCCGCGCGCGCGATCGTAATGCGCGGTCCCGCCGCCGCTTTTATATTTATCGATGCATTCATGTGCGATCCTCCTGGTCAGGACGGTCTTGCCGCGCGATCCTTCCGCGGCCTACTCGATTCATGATTGCACAGGGCCCCCGTAAAATCCATATTTTTTTTTGCGGATTCGCCGGCCGGCCCATTTTTGCTTGCATGGCCGCGCGCCGTGGCCCGTATATCCTGCATTATCCGATGATTGCCGGCAGGTGCCATAATGAAAAGAGAGATAACCGCCTTCGTCGCCGCGTTCATCGGCGGCCTCATGCTGGGCCTCCCGCTCCGCGCGTTCCTCTCGCGCTTCATCGGGGGATACGCCTCCACCCTTGGCGGAGTGCTCTACGCTGTCGTCCTCGTGTTCATGGCGGCCCTCCTCAGGGAGGTGAACTGCCGGGTCGCTTCAATAAAAGATTAGGGGGATATGCCCGCTAACCCCGCCCTCGAAGCGCCGCGTCTGCGGCGGAAACGGCCACCGCCGCGGCCGCGTTCGCGAACACCAGGCTGTACCCCGTGGGGAGATCCAGCAGGTACGAAACGGCGATCGCCGCGAGGTTGATCGCGGTGCCCGCGGCCCAGGCGAACGCGAGCGGACGCCGCCCGAGCGCGGCGGGCGCAGACGGCCATCCAGAAACGGTGAGCGCAATCAGCGCGGGCGCGAGAAGCAGCGCGAACACCACGAGCACCCCCGCGACCTGCACCGAACTCGTGACCGTGACCGCAAACGCGCAGTAAAACAGGACCTCGTTCGCGAGCCCCTTCGCGTACCTGTCTCCCAGGTACGCCCCGCACCCCAGCGCGGCATAGAGCGCGGCGGTCCAGGCCAGGCGCCCCATGTCCGCGTAGATGATGTCGTAGGCCATGAGCTCGTCCAGACGCTCCCTGCCATGGGGCGCGTTCGCCAGGAGGATGAATATCCCCGAAACCCCGAGCGCGTACGCGAGCCCGATCACCGCCTCGAGATGCGCGGACCTTCTCGACAGCAGGGCTATGAACAGCGCGGCGCCGAGCGCGAACGCGAGCGAGAGCGGATACAGCCCCCGCCCGTCGAGCGCGACGATCGACACCGCGGCGCCGACCGCCGCCATCTGTCCGATGGCGAGGTCGGCGAAAATGATGTTCCGCCTGATGATCCTGATGCCGAAATAGGAATGGATCCCGAGAAGGACCACGGAAACGGCGAAGGCCGGGGCGAGTATGCTAATCATCGCCGAGCGTCCTCGTGATGCAATCGAAGAGCCCGACGATGTCCGACACTCCCCTGGCCGCGTTCACGTCGTGCGGCAGCACCGTGACGCGCGCGCCGGTCTTCCCGGCGATCATGCGAACGGGGCCGCCCGGGTCGTACGAGCTCGTGAGAATTTTTTTCACTCCCTCCCTCCTCGCGGCCTCGATCACGTCGCGGATCTGGCGCGACGCGGGAGGTATCCCCGGGTACCGCTCGACCGATGCGACGCTCGTGAGGCCGTATTTTTTCAGCAGGTAGTTGAACAGGGTGTGATATTGCACCACTTTCAGCCCCTTCCGAGGCGCCATGCGAGCTTCCCACTCCCCGCACTTTTTCGACCATGTCTTCAGGAACACGTCGCGCCGACCGCGGTATTCCGCGGCGCCCGCGGGGTCGAGGGCGCAGAGCCTTTCGCACACGGCCCTCGTGCATGGGGGGATATTGTCCGGGTCCAGGTAGTAGTGCGGATTGCCGGACGGGTGCACGTCCCCCAGGGCCCGCGTGAGGGCCTTCGGCACGTCGATGAGCTTCACATGCGCGGAAAGATCCAGGTATCCCCTCCCGCCGCGGCGGACCCTCCCGTTGTTCGATTCGTTGATGAGCGGCGTAAGCCACGCCGTTTCCAGGTCCGCGCCGTTCACGACGAGCAGGTCCGCGCCGCGCACCCTGGCGATAAGCGAGGGTTTCGGCACCACGCGGTGCTGATCCCACGTGCCGGGCGCGAGCGAGTGCACTTCCACCCTTTCGCCCCCCACCCTAGTCACGATGTCCCCGATATAGGGATACGTCGCGACCACAAGCAGCCTCGCCTGAAGCGCCGTGAGCTGCGCCGCGCCGAGAATCACACACAAAACCAGAATCGTTTTTTTCATTGTCAACCTCGCATCAGAAAGGATGGGCGCCGTGAGTGCCTATGAACAGGTTCGCCTGCACGATCACCTCGTGGTTCGTCCGCCTCCGCCGGAAACGGTCCATGCGCGAAGGATCGTACGCGTACTGCGCGCGGAACATCGTGAACTCGGAAGGGTTGAAATCAGTCATCGCGGTAAGGCGGAACGCCTGCGACGGATTGCGCAGGATGATCGCCCTCTCCCCGGCCCACTCCGCGGGCTCGAATGTCCCGAATCCGCCAAGATACAGGAGGACCCGCGCCGCTTCCGGCGAGAGCCGCACCCTGTTCAGGTTGAGCAGATCGTAACGGAAGCCGATCCTCCACCACCTCAACGGTTTCACGACCGCCTGGCAATACAACCCGGACTGCTTCTCCCTGAGAAGGGTGCGGTCGGTAGTTTCGGGCTCATCGAGGCTCACGTGGTAGTGGTATCCCTTCACGTCACGGTAGATATATTCGGCCTGCAGCGCCAGGTAGCGATGGGAATCGAAAGGCCATTTCACGGTGCATTCCGCGCCCGCGGTCCACGAGCGCGCCCTCCTCCCGTGCGCCGCGGTCGTCAGCTCGAAGATGTCGACCGTGGTGTAATCGATGTCGCCCGCCTGGTGGTACGACCTGTTGATGCCGTGCGCGCCCCAGCCCCCCTGCAGAAATGAGAGCGGCCCGATGTCGAACCCCCACTTCACAAAGCCGGTATACGCGTTTGGCCCGTTGCTGCCGGATACGCGGTACCGGTACGAGGGATCGTGAAAGCCGTCCGCGCCGTAGGCTGCTTCGTTTTCTCCCTGCAGGGCCTCCGCGCCGAGCTTGAGGAAAAACGGCAGTGGCGCGACCCAGCTCACCTGGCCGCCGATCTCGTTCAGGCCGTGCGCGCCGAACATGGCCTCGTACACGAGGGGCTGTGTGGCGAAGTCCCACGCGTGGTGATGCTGCGAATTCATCCTCCCTATGCCGCTCAGAAATTTTCCGGCCCTGACGCCGAACCCGAAGGGAATGGACGTCGAGGAAAAATATCCCTCCTCGACCTCGAACCCGTCGGGCGAGCCGTGAAATATCCCCACGAGCGAAAAATAGGGATCGACCGCGGCGCGTAGGGAAAGCTCCGCGTAATTGAAATTGAACCCCGGTTTCGAGTTCATCGCCTCGTGCCCGTGACCGTCCGCCACCGCCCCGAAGCCCGGAATTTTAAAGGATGTGTACGCTCGTCCCGCACTGCGGTACACTCCGGACATGTCCACTATCAGGGAAATATCCGGCACGAACACCGGCCTCCAGAAAGTGGAATTTCCCGCGTCTCCTTCGTCCTGCGCATGACCGTCTCGCGCACCCGCGCACAGGAGTGCGGCCCCCATCGCGAGTGTAAGAATACTTTTCATATTAATATAAACTCCTTCATCTCATGCAAGTGACCTGACCCGCTGCGACCGCGCGCGAACAGTTGCGCCGCGGGACGCGCGACGGATCCGCTGTCGTCAATGAACGACAGCCACGATTATCATGAACGGTGAGAAGAAGGAGGAGCGCGTGGGCCCGGACCGCCGGGCCGGGCAGATGACCCAAGCACGCGGGGTTCGCCCGTCGGCGACTGGTCGTCCCCGGCATGACACGAAACGGGACGCGAGAACGCCCCGTCGGAATGGAAGTTTCCCGAGAAAAGACAGATGAAACAAATGCCGTGGTTCTCGCCGACCGCGTGGCCGTGGCCGGGGTGACCGGCGTCGAGCGACGCCGCGGCCCGGTCAGCCACCGGAAGGATTGCATGATTATGCAGCACGGGCGATGCGCTATCGACCGCAATGAACGTAAGAACCGCGAGGAGGACGAGCCTCTTTTTCATGGATGACTGTTTCATGGCCCGTGTGCGGATATACCTTCCGGCGCGACGCGGACGGCGTCAAGTATTTTTGCGGCACGCGGCCCGGACCGTTTTTTTCTTGCATCCTGCCGCCGAAGGCACATATCATTACCCCAGCACCGAAGCGGAGGTCCGTCATGCACAAGCTCTTCTACCCCGAGTCAATCGCCATCATGGGACTGTCGCCCAAGACGAGCAATATCCCGAAACTCGTGCTCGAGAACCTCATCAGGTGGGGATACAGGGGCAGGATACTGGGGGTCAACCCGTCGTCGGAGGACGCGCACGTGAACGGCATCCGCATGTACAGAGCGCTGAAGGACCTCCCGGTGGCGCCGGACCTGGTGTTCGCGCTCGTCCCCGCGCGCTTCATCCCCGGGATCGTCGACGACTGCGGCGCGCTCGGCGTGAAGTGGATGGCCATCCCCTCCGGCGGGTTCAACGAGCTGGGCGGGGACGGGAAGAAATTCGCGGACGAGCTCCTCTCCCGCGCGAGAAAGCACGGCATCCGCTTCGTGGGGCCGAACGGGGTGACCGTGGCGAACACGGCAAACGGCCTGTGCCTGCCCTTCGTGCCGGCGTTCAGCCCCCCCAGGGGCGGTCTCTCGCTCATCACCCAGAGCGGCGGCGTGGGCCTGATGCTGTGGAACCTGATGCGCGACGAAAACGTCGGCATGGCGAAGTTCGCGAGCATCGGAAACAAGCTCGACCTGGACGAGGTCGATTTCCTCGAGTATTTCGGAAAGGACCCGGACACCACCATCATCGGCATGTATCTGGAGAGCGTCCCGCGCGGCACGCGGCTGATCGAGGCCGCGATGAAAATCGACAAGCCCATCGTCATTCTGAAATCGAACACGACGAGCGCGGGCCGCAGGGCCGCCATGAGCCACACCGCCGCGCTCAGCAACGACGACGAGATCATCGACGCGGCTTTCGAGCGCGCGGGGATCATCCGCATCAACCAGTTTACGGAGTTCATCTCGGTGACCAAGGCCTTCGACCTCCCGCCCATGCGCGGCGACCGCGTCATGGTGATGAGCCCCGCGGGGGGCTTCACGGTCATGATGGCCGATCTCTGCGAGAGAGTGGGATTCACCTTCGCCGATCCCGGTCCGGAGTTCTTCGAAAGCCTGAGGCAGTACTCCAACGCCGGCGTGATCAACTTCTCGAATCCGCTGGACATGGGGGACATCTACGACCCGAACATGTACGCGCACATCTTCTATTCGATCATGCACAACGCCAACGTGGACGGGGCCGTGTTCGTCAGCCAGTGGCCGCACATGCCGCGCGGCGAGGACGTGTTCTACCGCATGTTCCACACCGACCTCTCCAAGGAGGCCACCGGCACCATGCTCTCCTCCGGCAAGCCCCTCGCGGCGTGCATCTTTGGCCACTCGAAAACCATTTCCGCCATCAAGCAGAGCATCAACTTTCCGATTTTCAACAGCGCCGAGGAGATGATACTCGCGATGAAAAAGCAGAGCGACTTCTTCACGTGCCGCGGCGCCGGAGACCGCGAGGCCCCCGCGGGTATCGACCGCGGCGCGGCGGCCGGTTGGATCGGCAAGAACCGCGGCGACCGGGGCGAGGAAACCGTCGATCTCCTCGCCTCATACGGCATACCCGTCGCGGCGCAGGCCTTCGCCTCGACCGCCGACGAGGCGGTCCGCGCCGCCGCTTCCGTGGGGTATCCCGTGGTCATGAAGGTCGTCTCCCCCGACGCGCTCCACAAGTCGGAGGCCGGCGGCGTCATCACGGGGCTTTCCTCCGAGAAGGAGGTCGTCGGCGCGTTCAACGCGGTGCGGAAAAACCTGCACGACTACAATCCCGACGCGGCGTTCGCCGGGGTCCGCGTGGCGAAGATGGCCCGCGAGGGCCACGACATGTTCATCGGCGCGAACATGGACCCGTCGTTCGGTCCGATCGTCTTTTTCGGGTACGGGGGGATATACGTCGAAGTGTTCCGCGACACCCGGTGCGTGTTGTGCCCGGCATCCCCGGACGAGGTGCGGAAAAAGCTCGCCGGGCTCAGGAGTCGCAGGATACTGGAGGGCGTGCGCGGGAACGCCCCGTCCGACATCGACGCGTTCGTGGACGCGGTGGTGCGCGTCTCGCACCTGGTCGCCGACCACCCGAACATTCTCGAGCTCGACATCAACCCGCTCAGGGTGTTCGCCGCGGGCGCGTGCGCGCTGGACGCGCGCGCGAGGATCGGCGGCTGAGGCGACATGGTTGACAATGCAAACGATAGTGTGAATAAATGATACTGCGTTGATACTGCCAAATCAAAGAGGTAACTGCATGAAAAAAGCGATTCTGGTCCTGTCGTCGATTATTGCATTCTGCATTTCATCTGTCGCCGCCGATAACGACAAAACGATAATCGGTAAATGGAAATACTCTGAGAGTGGAGCGACGGCAATTTTCGTCTTCACCGCCGATAAGGCAATTTATGAATTTTACGATAGGGGTAAACTGCTGGACAGGAGAATGTATGGCTATAAAATCACGAAAAACACGCTGCAGCTGATACACGCCGGGGGGCAAACCGAAAGTGTTGAATTCGTTTTAGCCGGAAAAGAACTTTATATCGCGATGGGAAAAGGAGGGAAGCTGCTGAAGTATCTTAAAATGTAAGACCCTGTCCCGGCCGATGCCATGATTCGCATATGAGATGATGACATGATGCCTGCTTTCAATCCCGTGGCACGTCATCATCTCCCGTAATATGCTGGCTTATGTCGTTGTTCCTCAGCGATGTTGTTTCGTTGCGCATCATGAAACTTTCCGGGATAAAGTCCGGACGCCGTTCTTCAATATAGTATGTATTCCCCCTCCAGCCTGGTGACCGCGCCGCCCCCGAACATGACCCGCTCGTTTCCCTTTTCATCCCTGCGCCGCCGGAGCCTGACCACGTTGAACCGGTCCCTCTCCGCGTTCTGCTCCACGGTCACGGTTTCACCGGCGAACTTGCCGAGGCGCGCCAGGTAATATCCGAACGCCGAGTTGCCCGAGCCGGTCGCCGGGTCCTCGAGGTATCCGAACCGCGGCGCGAACACCCTGACCCGGTAGTCGCTGGCGCTGTCCGACACTCCGGTTGAGAATGCCTCGATTATATCCAGCCCCGATTGCTCGCAAAACCATTTAAGCTCCTCGATGTCCGGGGCCATGCCGAGGACCGCGTCCAGCCCGCGCACGGGCACCAGCAGCGTGTCCAGCCCGGCGTTGATCACCGCGACGGGAAAGCCCGCATCCATATCGTCCCTGCGTATCCGCAGGCCCGCGGCTATATCCCCCCCGTCGATGCGCGGTTCCTTTACCACGGGCTCGGGCGCCATGATGAAGACCGCGTTCTCGGCGTCGATGCGGTCCTCGACCTCCAGCACGCCCCGGCTGGTGCGGATGCGCATCGGGCCGCGTTCCCGGAGGGCGGCGTCGCCCCGCAACAGGTCGTACGCGATCGCGATCGTGGCGTGGCCGCAGAAATCCACCTCCCTCTCGGCGGAGAAGTACCGCAGGGTAAACTCGCGGCCGCCGGTCCGCGCGGCGAAGCCGACCTCGTTGACATATCCCTTCAACTCCCGCGCGATCGCCTGCATCTCTCCCTCGTCGATATCGGAGAAGGAATGGAGCAGGATATACCCCGCGGGGTTCCCGTCGGACTTTTCCGTCGCGAACGCGTCGATCTTCTTGAACCTGTATCGCTTCATGTCACTCCGCCTTGCGAATGTTCTCGAGCGTCCTCTCCCGGAGGTCTATCCCCGCGAAACGGGTCGTGCAGCCCCCGCCCAGCGGCGACTGCGAAAAAACGCCGATCCGCACGGAGCGCTTCGCCTCCAGACGGAAATAGCGGACCATGTTCCAGGCGGTCCCGTCGTGGGAGTAGTGCAGGCACCAGTTGTCGCCCTTCCGCACCACCTGCATCCAGATCTCCCTGGTGCCGATCGGCGCGCCGTTGGCGTCGTCTGACACGCCGGCGGTGACCACGCCCACCACGCAGGGATACCCGAGGTCCGTTTTCTCGTAGGCGAACTTGATCCACCTGTCGTCAGAATCGTACGCGAGTATGCCGCCCGCGTCGTAGGTCTCCCCGAATTCGGGACAGACCCTGCAGCGGAACACGAAATCGCCCTCGACGGGAACGCTGTAGTACGGCGCGTTCGCCAGGGAATAGTCGCTGCAGATGTCGCGGAAGTAGTCGGTCTTGCCGGGCGACGATATCACGACTGCGCCGTCGCCGCCGTCGGTGATCGAGGCCGCGATATTGGTCAGTTCGTATTTCATGGTCCCCCCCTGTTTTTCCGTTATCGGATGATGCCGTCGGGCCTCACGGACTCGAGATACTTCGCATGCAGGGTGTGCAGCATTGTCACGGGTACGCCGGACAGTCCGTCGGTTGCTACGCGCATGGCCGTTCACGCTCCCAGGCCCGGGCATTAATGCCGGGCCCCGGCCCCCGCATGAGCAAACCCGCGTTCATGGCGCCGTGAACTCCAGGGTGCTCACGAGCCTGTTTATCAAGTCGCTGTTCTGCGCGTCCGTTTTTTTCTTGTAGACGAGGGTGTCCTTCCTGTCCTTCCGGTAGACATCGAACATCCGCCTGTTGTCGTGGCGATACTCGATCACGGAGTAATCCCCGAATTTTTTGTAATACACGGCCCTGTTCGCGGCGCATAACGCGTATTTCAGCCTCAGCAGGTCGTCGACCCTGGAAAACTCGAGCAGGTTCCGGAACGAGTAGTCCCCGTAGGATCTGGACAGGACGTACATCACCGCGTCGTATTCCGAGGAAAAGTCTTTCGATCTGTCGATGGTTTTTACCATCGCGGGCAGTTGAAGATCGGGGGCTTTCTTCATGACGAACACGGCATCGTCCCCGCACGCGAGCACGTACCCGGCCCTCTTTTCGTCGACGGTGCAATCGTTGCGCGCCACCACCTTCAGGTCCCCCACGACAACGGTCTTCCTGTCCGCGGCGTCCGTGTAGGCGAAATCGCCCTGCTGCGGCATCATGTTCAGTATGTTCCTTCTGAGGTAGTGCCCGTGCATGGGGGAAAGAATGCCGTACAGCGCGGTTCCGACGATGAGACCGACTGCCCCGATGAGAACGATTACGATGATGCGTTTCCCGAGTATGGGATTCATTGATTTCACCAAGCCAGAATTTCGGGCGTCCCGCGTTGCCTTACGTGAGGCACTGCCGTTACGCACGATGGATGCTAGCGGAATGACAAAAAAAAGTAAAGCCGAATATTTCGTAGCCCGCACACAAAGTATTCGACAGATAGCCGCTCGATGTAGCTTTTTTTCACGATCCGGCATTCTACGGAGGGCGAATCACCACGCAGTCAGGGGCGGTGTCTGGCACCTTCCTGTCCGTAGAATACCCCCTGTCGGGGGGTAGGCACCCATGCCAGTTAAAACACATGCCACACAAAAAGCGTCTGACAGGGGCCTTGAGTTTTTTTCAATCAGTGGACATTGAGTTCAACCACGACGTGCCCTATGCCGCCGCACGAGAGCCCCACGTCAAAGCAGCCTGCCCGCCTGAATTTGAGCTTTTGTGGATCCAGCCCGGCATAGATGAACTCCTGGGCCCCGTAGACCGCGGGGATCATGGCCTGTACCAGGTAGGCGCAGACGCTTTCGCCGCCCTCGGACAACAGCATGCCGTCGCCGCGGATAGTTATCGCCTGGCCCGGCCTGTGACGGCAGCTGCAACCCTTCGCTTCAACCACGGTGAATACCAGGCGCGTATTCATAAGCGTGCCGAATTTCGACATCACATCCCTGTTACGCTGGCTATCCATGAATGCCCGGGCTTCCTCTTCGCTAAAACCCATAAATTCCTGGATGCTGCCGGTGATTTTCTCATCACTTTTCATTATTTTGCTCCTTTGTTTTATTTTGACCGACCAACCGGTCATTTTTTATATATGATTTTATCTCTCTATTTTAGTGAAACACCGTCCAACAGCGTTGAATAGAATGAGGACGCAGCTTCAGATAGATCAAGTGAAGGTTTAAGGATCAAATAGTGGAAGCACAGCCCGTCGAGAAAGGCGATAATCGTCGTTGAAAGCGCCCCTGAATCTACAGAGTCCCGGATAGTTCCTTCATTTTTACACTTATCGATAATGCCGGCCACTACACCCCGCATTGCGGCGAGATAGCGGCGGAAAGACCTGTGGAAATCGGCAAAGGCGGGACCGCTGACGCTGAGCCGCCATATATCAATATAAATCATGAGATATTTTTCGAACATCGCCGCAGAGGCCGCCCCCTCGTATATTATTGTTTTCAGCTGTTCAATAGGGGAACTTATCTGCGCGATTTTACCTTTAAAAAACTCGTCCCAGGTAGCGAAAACCACACGGCTCATCTCGTTGAGCAGGTCTTCCTTGTCCTCAAAATAGTCGTAGAAGGTGCCCTTGCCCATGCCAAGAACATCGGTGATCTCGCGGATTGAGCTGTTCTCGTACCCCTTACGCGCAAAGAGCTCGATGAGCCCCGCTGCCATCTCCCTCCGTCTACTTTCTTTATCAACCAGTTTAGGCATGTGCTTATTCCTTTATATGACCGACCGTTCGGTCATATAAACTGATATTATCGCTTTAGTCAATAATTTTTTTGGTGGATTCGGCAACCCCGCCGAGGCCGGATCGAGTGATGTCCGGACGGATATCACGCGCGAATTCCAGGCGCAGCCGGAACGGCAGCGCCGTGTCATCGGTGATAGCAATGTGGTATTTGTCGTTCATTTTTTGCCGTATTCCCCCAGCCTCTCCTCCAGGGAACCCGCGTGCAGCTCGATCAGGTGATTGTCGTAATCGTAAAAGTATATGGACCTGCCCTCGCCCGGCATCCGCTTCCGGTCCGCGGGCATCTCGAGGCCGAGGGATTTCACTTTTTCCAGGCAGCGGTCGTAATCCGCATCCGTTATTCGAAAAGCTACATGGTTGTATGTCCTCTCGTTCAGCGCTTCGCCGCGCATGAGCGCAATCCACAGGCCGCCGGCGACGAGGAATACCTCCTCGGACACGGAGTGAAACGCTTCCCCGCTCCGGTACGCGATTTCCGCATCGAGAAGGTCCGCGAAGAGTTTTGCCGACCTTTCCAGGTCCTTCACGACCATGGTGATATGGCTCAGTCCCCCGATCACTTCGCCCTGTACTCTTCTATCCTTTTCCGCGTGGCTTCATCGGCCAACGCCGGCACCAGCGTCGCGTCATTCATGATCGCGTCGAAATCACGATATCCGAGCTCGAGCGTTTTTTCAAGGTATTTTCGCGCGGCAGGCAGGTCGCCCTTCAGGGAAAAGACGCACGCAAGGTCGTAGTGGGGCTCGAAGAAACCGCCTTTCAGGCCAATCGACCGGAGCAGGTCGGCCTCGGCCTTTTCGAGATCCCCGGTCAGGCAGTGGTGATGCCCCCGCGCCGCAAACGCCAGGTAGCTGCCGGGGTCAAGCTCCACCGAACGGTCGAAGCACTCTCCCGCTTCCGCGCGCTCATCCAGTTTGTCGAGCGCGATCCCCCGCGCCATCGCGTACACCGCGCTGCCGGGCCTGAGCTTCATCGCCCTGGCGAAGCACCGCGCGGCCGCCGCGTACTCGCCTTTCACGTGGAGACGGCAGCCCTTCAGAAAGAGCTTCGGCGCCCTGTAAATGAAGTATACCGCGAGGTTGATGAAGACCACGACAAAAAAAAGTCCGATGAACGCGGGAAAGCCGTAATCGTGCATGACACTCCTCCTGTTACCGGCCCTGAGGGTCGTGGGAACGCGCGCTACTTTTTAATGAACATCGTGTTGACCTTGAAGTCGCACCCGATCTTTCTCGCCGGCACGAGATTCTTCAGGCACAGGGCATCCTTCTCGACCGCGAAAACCAGTTCTATCCTGTCTTCGCGCGCGAGCGTGAAATCGGCCCGGTCGATCTTCAGCCTGGCGGTATTCCCGCGTGCCGTGTACTTCCCGAACAGCAGGCCGAACCCCTGGCACATGTTGACCGTGTACACGAACGTCCCGTCGCCGTAGAGGATCATGCGGGAGGGTAGTCCTTCGAGCGAGGCGACCTTCATGATGTATTCCCCCACCAGGGGGTTTTTCTCGTCGGGCTCGACCTCGGACAGGTAGCCGGTGAAGGCGTATCCCTCCTTTTTCCTGTAGGATATGCGCAGCCACGCGCCCGGCCTCCCGTCGATGATATCTGCCCTGCCGGTCAGGTCCTCCTGGAAGATGACATCGACTTTTTCCTTAAAGGGTACCGTCGTGATCTTTCTGGATTTACTGTCGGGCTTTTCATACATGGCCAGCCCGGATTTCGCGGTGACGTAGAGGGTCTCGGTTTCCGATTTCAGCTTCGGGGCGTTACCCAGCGCGACAGTCATGATCGCGGCAAAGAACAGGTTTCTCGTTTTCATAATTCGCTCCACGGAATTCAATGAATAAACGGCGCGATAAAAATCAAGAATTTAACGATACAGAACAGGACGGCCGTTGCCGTGATTTTTATCCTGCTCGAAAGGGCGTGTGTCAGGAATGCCAGCGATAGAAGTATGCCAAAATCGATTATCGCGCATATCACTATCGACGAGAACGATGAGCTGATACAACCGATGTTGTACAGGAATACGTTAGTTGCGATATAATAAGTATAAAAATCCCATTTGATGCCGTGGTAACTACAATCAAGAAAAAAAGCCGCAACGAGCTGCAGCGTGAAAAAGACGATGAACAGGATGCCAGAAACGAGAAAATCGTTTCTGAATCTGTCGAAATGCCGCGTCATGGACGACATTGCATAAAACGCCTTCACCGCGCCCTCGTTACGGTCGTACGCGGCCGGGACGACATGCCCGCCGGTCGACCGTACATCCCGGCGGGTTGAAATACGCGGTATCAGCCTGTGGCATGCCCTATTCCCCTCCCCGGGGATTGTACTTCATTTTCATGTATACGTTTCCCCTCCTCAGTTCGTCGAGCATCTGGTCGAGGCGCTTCCGCCTGGTCTCCGGTCGTACCGCGCGCGCGATCCACCCGAGGTAGTCGTTCCGCTGGTATGGAGGGCGCGCGCCGTATTGTTCCATCAACCCGCTGTCGACCAACGCGTCCCGTATGTCATCCGGCATTGGATGGCGGGGCCTTTTCAGGTGTGTATCTTTCAGCGCCATATTGTATATCCCCCCAATTCAAGAACGCTCTCGCCGCCTTGACGCCCATGGATGGGCATGCCGATCGATCTCTAAGACTAAGAGGCAACCCGATCCGCGATGTTACGCGATATTTCTTTTCTCGCATACAAGCCCCCGGTGACGGCCTGTCCCGCCGGCATTCACCTCGCTACCAGCGCAGCCAGACGAGAATGCCGAAGATGGTCGCGTCCGCGAAGAAATGCACGACGATAGGCGCGGCGAGGCCGTCCGAGTACTTCCGGATGAGCCCGATCATAACCCCGTATATCCCCGCGAGAACCGCCCCGATCACCCCGCGGGGAAACCCGTTCAGGTGCATGACGCCGAAGAGCACGGCCTGGAACAGGATGATGGCCGGGACGCTGCGGATAAAAAGCCCCGCCCCGTCCCACAGGATGCCCTTGAGGATGATCTCCTCCCAGCAGGCGTTGAAAACCGAAAACACCAGGCCGACGGCGAAGATCACCGCGATCGAGTTATACGGCACCATGCGCACGAGATCGGAGACGTCAGGCTTCGCGAGGACCACCCACAGCACCAGGGCCGCGGAGCTCAGGAGGACCGTGGGGACCGCGATCATGACGGTGGCGGTGTTGAACCCGCCCGCGCGGAGCCAGTGGATCTCCTCCCGCATGCGCCTCACCGGAAGCGCGACCGCGAGGTACGCGACGATCGGCGCGATGAAGGCCGCGGGCCAGGGAAGCGCCAGGAGGGAGGCGAGCAGCATCGGCCAGAACAGGGAATGCACGAAGCGGGTGAAGTCGGCAAAAAAGAAATACAGCACAATGCAGGCCTGGAGCGCGCACAGGGCCCAGAGATACGGCGACTGGACGACGAAGAAGACGAACGAGGATACGATGTTGAGCAGAAAAAGAATGTTCGCAAGCGCGCTCCCGATTTTCATGAAGGTCACCGCGGTTTCGGGAAGTATTTCCCGGTCTTCAGGCAGTAGTTCACGTACTCGAAACCGAAACGGCCCGCGAGCATTTTTTCCTCCAGCGGCGTGCGGGCAATCATTACGAATGCCTGGAACGAAATTCCCAGCAGGCCGATCAGCCAGTTCGCGGAAACCAGCGACAGCGCCGCCGAGAGAACGATCCCCAGGCCGTACATGGGGTGGCGGACGTATCGGTACGGCCCGTACGTGACCAGCTCGTGCTTTCTGCCCAGGGAGAGCGTGGTGCTGATGTTGTGTCCCAGCGAGGCCATGGTCCAGAACAGGCCGATGTCCGCGGCGGCGCCGAGGACGATGCCCGGGATCCTCGCGGCGTCGTTCAGGGGGATGGCGGAGAAAGCGAGAAGCGGCGGGTGCGCGATCCACGCGACGATCGCGGCGAAGAGCGCCAGCATCCACGGGACCCTGGCAGCCAGTATCCATTTCGGCTCGTTGCCGTCGTACGCGACGTGGTCCACGCCGGAACGCCGGTTGTAGTAGATCAACCCGAGGAACTGGGAAAAGTACACAACGGCCATAGCGATTCTGTACACCGTGTCCATATGCCCCATGACTCCCCCTGCTATATGACCCGCGACGGCTGTCCCGTCGTAATGAACTCGTCCTTAACCGGCCTCGTGGCCAGTTTCCTGATGATCCATGCGAACAATCCCGCGGGTATCCCGTACAGCAGCATGATGAAGACACGGACCATATATGTCATCACCCTGAATTGCTGCGAAATATCGTCTTTCATATCTGCATGTACGAGCGACATCAACGAACAGCTGAAGACGATAATGAAGACCAGATAGCAGATTCCCGTAACCAGCACGGCGATGAAAAGGATTCGCGCCCAGTTCTTTCGCTTCAGGAGCCCGATCGAGGACGCCAGCGCCAGAGAAAACAGGACAAGATGCAATAGCAGGAAAAGCCTGAAATGCGCAAAAAGAAAGTCCATCGGCCACGGGGAGGAACCGGGGCCCGTACCGGCGGTCCCGGACGACGAACCGATCCCGGTCCCGTGCATCATGACCGTGAGCATTATGTTCTGGAACACCGAGAAGATGAGCGCGAACCCGGATAGCACGATGAATATCCAGGAAACCACGGTAACGAAATTCGAGCGCTGAACCGTGTCCATATCCCTCCTGTTGTGAAACGATATTGTTCATCGAAACCGGCCGGCATCATGCCATTGCCGCGGGCACGACTGTTTATATTTTTCCGCAGGCGATTTCGCCGGCTGCCCCGCGCGACGGGACACCGGATAGTACGGCATCCCGGCGGGTTTCGGTCAACCCGAAAACGCGACCATTGCTTCCTCGATGGTGCCGACGAACAGGATTTCTTTTCCGCTGTTGCACTCGTACATGAAATCGTTCAGGCTCTTGCTCGCGTACCCGCTGAAATCGCCGACGATCGCGAGCTTTCTGCGGTAGTTGCTGAACTTCTGCAGTATCTCGCCCGCGAGCCCGGTCTTCAGGTCGAAGAATCCCTCCGCGAGCATGTCCTTTTTAATCGCGATGATCGGCGACGGCACGTTGACGAGTATGTCCAGCATGTCCTGCGCCGATCGCACGACCGCGTCGTTCGATACGATCTCCGCGATCTCGATGCCGCTGCGTTCATGAATCGTGTATTCCATCGGCATATCCCCATAACAATATTCACGCTGACGAGTTGACCATTTCATGTTATCCACGGCCTTCGCGGGGAACGGGCGAAACCGCGAAATGGCGATACCGCGCGCCCCCGGCATTGTGCAACGGTCGCGAAAATTACTTCAATAACAAAATTTGATTTATGCGGCGCGCGGCGCGAATCGAGGTCTTTCCCTTCAATCTATCTCAAGAGACATGACGAACAGGTCGTCCCTCATCGAGTAATTCATCCTTTTCCAGAACCCGATCGCGTTATCGTTGTCCCGGAACACGAACACGTGCGTCTTGCGCAGGCCGAGCCTCCTGAACCTGTTCAGGCACTGGACCGCGAGGGCCCTCCCGACACCGTTTCGCCGGAAGCGCCCGTCCACAGTCAGGTGATGGATATATCCCCTCCTCCCGTCGTGGCTGCCGAGCACCGCGCCGATTATTTCGCCGCGGTGAACCGCCACGAATGACAGGCCGTCGTTCTTCAATAAAAAAGTTTCGATGCTCTCCCTGGAATCGGCTGAGCTCAGGCCGACCCCCTCCGAGGCCTGCCAGAGCCGGTACACATCGTCGTAGTGGCTCATCTTCATGAAGGCGATATCGTATTGCATGGTCGCGTAACGTTCCCCGTGGATGTTCATTCTGAATATCGGCTGGAGATGATCATTGCTGAACACTCGCCGCGGGAGGGTGTCATCAGATTGTAATGTGCATTATAAAGGTGTGGATATACATTCAGATGACGCGATACTATATCCAATTAATATATTCAACAGATGTCTCAACGTATAATAATTATGCTTGCCATTTATAGCACGGGTGATAAAACCTCCTTCGAGGCGAAATGTTGGACAGTATCTCGGTTCTGTCGCCGTTTTTCACTTCCCGCGAATCCGCACGCCTGAAGCGGAAATAAGGCGCCGTCATGGCAGCGCATGATTCCGAAACGCCGCTCCGACATCATGGAAGGGTCCTTCACAGGTTTCACTACACTTCAATTAAGGAGGATAATGAAATTGAAGGACAAGGATCACAACTATTTCAAGTCCCTGTACGATGTCGTGCGCGTCATCCACTCATCCCTGGATGTCAACACCGTACTCGAAGAGATCGTGAAATCGGTCGTGGGCGCGCTTGACGTGAAGGCGTCCTCGATACGGCTTCTCGACTCGAGAAAGAAATCGCTCATCCTGGGCGCCGCGCACGGTCTTTCCAAAGGCTACATCGCCAAGGGACCCGTGCTCGTGAAGGAGAGCGGCCTTGACCAGAAGGTCCTCAAGGGCCAGCTCATCCACATCAAGGACGTGCAGACCGACCCGGACTTCCAGTACGGCGCGATGGCGAAGGCCGAGGGCATCAAGTCGATCGTCGTCGCGCCCCTGTCCACCGGGCGGAAGGTGATCGGCATGCTGCGCGTCTACACCGGCAAGGTGCGGGAATTCAGCGCGCAGGAAATTCAGTTCCTGGAGGCGGTGGCGAACCTGAGCGCGCTGGCGCTCGACAACGCGCGGCTGCACCAGGCGCTGCAGACCGACTATGACCTGCTCGTGGCCCATAACGACCGGCTTGACGACAACTAACGGGATTGGAGGAAACCATTATGATACGCGTGGGAATTAACGGTTTCGGCCGGATTGGAAGGCAGGTCCTGAAGGCGATCATGGAGCGCCACGGCGCGACGCTGCAGGTGGTAGCGATCAACGATCTCTTCGACGTGGACACGAACGCGCACCTGTTCCAGTACGACACGAACTACGGCCACTTCGCGGGCGACGTCAAGGTGAAGAAGGACGGCTTCGTGATCAACGGCCAGAACATCAAGAGCTTCAAAATGCGGGACCCGGCCGCCATACCCTGGGACGACGAGGGCGTTGACCTGGTGGTGGAATCGACCGGCCTCTTCCTGAAAAAGGAGGACGCGTCCGCGCACTTCAGGGGCGGCGCGAAAAAGGTGATCATCTCCGCGCCGGCGAAGGAGGAGGATATCACCGTGGTCATGGGCGTGAACCACACGAAATACAACCCGTCGAAGCACCACGTCATATCCAACGCCTCGTGCACCACGAACTGCCTGGCACCCCCGGCGCTGGTGATCCACAAGGCCTTCGGGATGGTCAAGGGCTGGATGACGACGGTCCACGCCTACACCAACGACCAGCGGATCCTGGACCTGCCGCACAAGGACCTGCGGCGCGCCCG
>CAYRGX010000021.1:0-63233 GCA_964423905.1 uncultured Leptospirales bacterium
GTAATGCAGCATAAAATTCAATTCAAGCGACATCTATGTTGACATATTCCGGGGATGCGTTTCGGTGAGATTCTATCATTACAATGGTCTGAAGTCGATTTTGATAATTCCCGTATATGCCTTTCACGTTTAAAAACAAAGGGGAAGCGCGCCAGGATTGTCCCGATAGTGCCGTCACTGAAAAATATCCTGCTGTCGTTAAAAAATTCTAATCCCACCAGAGAATCGGTATTAAATGTTACCGAAAACCTGATCAGGATGCAATGGAAGCGGTTCCGTCAATCTCTTTCATTTGCAATCCTTGATGACGGGACAAAATTCCGGTTTCATGATCTCAGGCACGTCTTCGCGCAACATCTCATGGATCAGGGAGTTCAACTTGAAGACATTCAAATGCTTTTAGGCCATAGGGATTTTACGACGACGCAGCGGCGCTATGCGATGTTTGGACGACCCGATCTTCTGAAAAAGGCGGAAGCAATTGAGAAGGTAATACCTATCAGGAAAGTCTCCGGAGATGATTAACAGCTTTGGTCAATATTTGGTCAAATGGGGATTCCAGCCGTTTTCTACTTCCTAAACTAAAATAAAAAACCCCTGACACAATCAGGGGTTACACTTCGCGCCAGGCTGGGATCGAACCAGCGACCAACGGCTTAGAAGGCCGTTGCTCTATCCACTGAGCTACTGGCGCACTTCATTCGGGGTGAGAGGATTTGAACCTCCGACGTCCTGCTCCCAAAGCAGGCGCTCTACCGGGCTGAGCCACACCCCGTGGACGGTCCACGCTAAAGACGGCGCTGCGGAGTGTCAATATATTTTCAACAGAAGCAGCCAATGAATACGTCGCCCCTGTCAGTCGGCCCCAGGCTTATGGTAATTCTCCAGGAATTTTTCAAGATCGTCGAACATGCCCCTGGCGAACTCCTCGATTGCCGCACGCAGGCGATAATTTTCGGTGGCCGGACCAACCGACGCCACTGCGTATATCCCCCTGTCCCTGAAACGGAACACAACCATGTAACGTCCCTGCATCGTCTCCGCACCGCCACGGATGACGCTGGTTCCCGTCGCTATCACCGTACCGTCGGGTTTCCGCCCGGCCCCACCAGGGAAGAGGGAACGCGACTTCTCAATCCACGCGATCGCCGCATCGAGGTTGCCGGTCGCGTCCATCGACGTTTTGATATCTCGTGATATTACCCTCTCCCGTACGAAACGCACGGCGCACTCGGGCGACGAGGCGGCCATGAACGCCGCCACCATGAGCGCGAACATGGCCGCACGAATACGGCGCGGCGCATCCCGTTCATCAATCCCCGGCTTTGAATTCTTCAATCTCATGATTGAGTCCCTCCACGCGCGTAACCAGGCTTCTCGATGAATCGGTTATCTCGATGATGCGAATGCTGTTGTGCTGCGACAGCTCGTTGATGGACCCGACCGCGCTCGATATCTCGCCTATTGCGGTTCTCTGCTGGACCATGGCATCCATGATCTGCCCGGAGATGATCTTCACCGCCGCGGCCTTTTCGTTGACGGTCCGGTTCGAGTCGAGCTGTTCCTTCATGCCCTCGGATATTTCGGTCGTTTTCACTACGATGGTCTCGATGCCGGTCATGATGGAATCGATCCGCTCGACCGCCATCGTGATGTTCTGTATGCCGGTGCTGATCTCTTTTTCATTGGTCGCGATGAGCGAGTCTATGTTCTTGATGCTGGTCGCGGTCTGGTCCGCGAGCTTGGATATCTCGTCGGCGACGACCGCGAATCCCCTGCCCGCGTCACCGGCGCGGGCGGCTTCGATCGCCGCGTTGAGGGACAGCAAATTTATCCTGTCGGATATGTCGTTGATTATCTGCGCGATGCCGGTGATCTCGGCGGTGCTCCTGTTGATGTTTATCATGCTGTCGTTCATGATGCGCAGTGACTGCTCGCCCATGGACGCGTTCTGGGAAATCTGCGCCATGCTGGACAGCGCATCCTTGACGCGCTCGCCCATAGTCTGGATGGCCCGGGAAAGGCTTTCCATGGTGGAGGTGAGATCCCCGATGCTGCCGGACTGTTCCTCCGCGCTCTTCATGACGCCGTCGTTGCCGGCCATGATCTCCTCGATCGAGGCGGTCACCTCCTCCGTGGCCGCGGCCTGTTCCTGGGTGTTGTGCGTGAACCCCTCGATCGTGTCGGACAGGTTTTCAGTGGAACGCACCAGCTCCTCGGAGCCGGAGCTGAGCACATCCCGGATGAAGGCGTTCTGCCTGGAGTTGATTTCCGCCTCGCGGTGGGCCTCCTCGCGTGCGCGCGCGACCTCCCCTGCAAGGTCGAAGAACCTTCGCAGTACCCCTCCCATCGAAAAAAGGATGAAGAGGGTAATTCCGAGTGTGAAGCGGGAGAACCGTACCGTGGGGAAAGCGTCGTAGAACACATGGGTGTAGACCGAGATGACATCCACCACCGCCCCGTGGACCGCGAGCAGAAGCCCCGTAAACGGCGGGATGAGGTACCGGAACTTCCTGTGGATTATCATTTCCGCGATGAAGCATGCCAGGGCGTAGAATATCATCACTGCGAGGAACATATCACGCACCTGGTACAGCGGTCCCTCGACGCCCCGACCGTGATCGGCCTCGCTCCTCAGCCAGTCCGAACGGTGCTGGGTCACCGAGACGTATAAATCGGGCGCGACGAACGATACCACGATGAAGAACACCGAGACGGCGAGCATCGCAAAGACAAGCACCCTGTTCGACCTTTTCCAGAACGGAGATAGTTCAAGGAAGTTTGCCAGGAAAAATGGGATTAAAAAGATAAACATCGCCACGAAAATCTGCTCGAGACGATGGAACTGCATCCCGGTTGCAGGGTCCCGGAAAAGACCGCCGAGAAAGAGAATCATCGACTCGCTGAAGACGAACAGCGCACCCACGATGGAGAGCGACGCCATGATCCCGTAGAGCCATTTCCTGTCCCGTAAAAGGATATAGAGAAAGAGGACTGAGCCCATGAACAACACGCCGGAGCACACCGTTGGAATGATCAGCACCGGGGCGGTCAGTTTCAGCTGGAATTCGGGCATGGATGACGCTCTCCTCGCCTCCGCGGATCACGAGCCGGTGCAGAGACCGATCGCTTCCCTGCCCCTGGTCCAGTGCCAGTCATTTCGCGCGTTGAAATAAAGCCTGAGGACTCCCGTTACTGGATCCCGTTTCACGTCGAGTGCGTACACGTGGCTGCGCATCCATCCATTGCCGGGCCTGATGATGGGTCCCGAGCCGGAGGCATTCCAGTCAATGCCGTTTTTCGACACCATGAGGCGGATGGCCGATCCAGTGTGGCCCGTGACTCGATCGATATAGATCGAGTTCTGGAAACCGACCAGGCCGTCATCTGCCCGGTACACTTTTATGGCCCCGGCGCCTAGATTGCACCAAGGATCGGATGGGTCCGGGGACAGTATCGGCTCAGGTCCGGACACGAAGGGGCCGGTGGGCGATGAAGATTCGGCATATCCGATATATCTCGGCTCGTTGAAGCCGCAGTCTTCCAGCCTTACGAGCGATGCGCTGTAATACAGACGCCACGAGCCCCCGTGCTTCACAAGGCACGGGTTGCTCACCGAAGATCCGTAGATCATGTGCGTGTGCCAGGTACGGAGAGGAAGAAGCACCGTGCGCGGGGCGCTCCACGATACGCAGTCATGCGAGGAAACGCATTCTATGTGCGAACGCCACTTCATCGGGACCCACCCCAGCCATAGCGCGTGCGGGCGTGTTCTCTCATAAAAGAGATGGTAAGAATTTCCGTCCCGCAGAATAAAGGGACGCATGGCGCTGTGAAAGAGCCTGCAGGGAACTCCCCATGCCAGCCCGTCTTCAGACCGGTAGTGGTATATCCCCCTTATTGAATGCGCAAAGAGGTGCCACTTTCTGTCAGGGGACTCATCAGGAGCGAGAACTGCGGGATCGGCAATGACGGGCGACGGGAAAAGCGGTTTAATCAGGGGATTTCCTTCATGAAGGCGCCAGGTGAGTTTTGTGTAAGTCGACATTTTCATGATCGAACCAGCATTCCGTTGATTGCAGAAATATTGTTGCTCGGGCGGGGCATGTCAAGAATAATACTTGCCCTCATGTAAAATCTCCGTCAGGAATTGCGCAGGGGAGCAAATGGCGCTATCAAGAATTCATGTCGTTGGCATCGATCACCTGGTTCAGTACCGCAACGGTATCGTTCCCGCTGCAGTGCTCGCCGAATTCGAAGAATTCATTTCGCGCTGCGCGGGAATGTATTCGGCCGGCCTGATCGCCGAGGAATTCTCCAGCGACGCGCTTGAGCTCTACGGCGTCGATGAATCGACGGCCCGGTCCGTCGCGAAATCCATTGGCATACATCATCTCTATTGCGATCCGGATGCGGGCGAACGCGCCCGTCTCGGCATACCCTGTTTCGCCGACCTGCGCGAACTCGCCGCTCGCATCCTCGGGGTTCCGCGCAACGGTCCCCAGGACCCGCATTCCGTGAAAAAAGTCGCCGGGGCAGCCTCCGATCTCGACAGGTCGTTCTGGGCGATACGCGAGCGTTTCTGGCTCCGCAGGTTGTCGGGATGCGGCCCGACGGTCGCGTTGTTTATTTGCGGCCACGAACACGTTTCCCGGTTCGCCGAGCTTGCGACGGAAGGGGGATATGCAATCCGCGTTGAGAATCCCTTCTGGCGGGAAGACATCTTCAGGGACTACTCGCGCCTGGGGATCGCCTGAATCTAATTTTTTTTTCATACAAAGCCTCTCCATCCGTACTACCAGTAGATACCACATCATCAACAATCAGGAGAGAGCATATGAGTTTTTTACACAGCGCAACGATCGAGGGGTACGTGACGCACAACCCGGAGACACGGATGACGAAAACCGGAAAAAACGTGTGCCAGTTCTCGGTCGCCATCAATCACTATCTCGGCGCGGAAAGGGAGCCGCAGGTATCGTACATCGACGTCGAGACATGGGAAAAGCTCGCGGATGTCTGCGCCGCGAACGTCGCGAAGGGACGGAGGGTGATCGTCGTCGGGACGCTCCGCCAGGACCGCTGGGACGATGCCGAGGGCAAGAAGCATTCCAAGATCAAGATCGTGGGCAGGGACGTGAAGTTCGTCGAAAACGTATTTTCGAAGGAGGAAAAAGCCGCCTGATCGGCGGGAATCGTTGAATTTACACAGTTGCCATTCACTATCGGCCGAAGAGTTCCAGCTGCTCCTCTTCGGCCTTTTTTTTCTTATCGGTCTCCGCGAAGTATGCGAGGTCCTTTTCTATCCTGTCGAGAAAGGGGCTCCTTCCGGATCGCAGAACGCGTCCCCTGTATGTACGCGATTCCGCGTGGCTGAGAAAGAGCTCGTTGCCGGTTCTCGTGGCGGCCACGTAGAACAGCCTCTCTTCCTCTCGCATTGCCTCATCATCTATCGGTCCGAACATCGTCATGGGGATTATCCCGTCCTCGCACCCGGGCACAAATACCCTTCTGAACTCGAGCCCCTTCGAAGCGTGTATGGTCATCACTTTCACCGACTGGCCCCGGGGATCGATATCGTCCGACGGAGACCTGAGCGCAACCGCGCGGAAAAAGGCCCCCCAGTCACTGCCGTACTCCCGCGCGAACGACGCGAGGCGCTCGCGTTCCTCGATGCCGTCATCGCGGATGTGCATGAGGAACCTGATCACGTCGGCCACTTCGTCCCGCGTGGACATCATTCCCTGTATGTCTTCGCGCAGTCCTTCAGATATTCCCGCAGCCGGCCTGGCGCGGTACACGGATTCGAGCACGGCGCATACTCCCCTGTACGGTTCCATTCTCACGAACGGTTCCCTGCCTGCGACCTGGTAGGATATACCGTGGTTGGCGAGCGCTTCGATGACCGGCGCGAACATGAACGAGGACCTGCAGAGGACCGCGAAATCAGAAAACGATGCGTCCGTGGGCGTTCCATCGGCCATCCCGCTGTCCATGGAAAAGCTCCGCACCCCGCCCATCGCTGCCTCGATGGTGCGGGCTATCCATTCCGCCTCGCTCCTGTCCGTGGGAAAGCGCGATATCCGCACTTTCATTTTCGAGGGCGTACCCGCCATGAAGCTCTTCCGTCCCAGCGCCTGGACCGCGGCCCTGATAACCGGGTCCGGACAACGGTAGCTTCGTTCGAGCGTGATCATCTTCACTGCCGGATAATCGGTTTTTACCTGTTCGAAGTAACGCGCGCTCGCACCGCGGAAACCGTAAATGGCCTGATCAGGATCCCCGATGATGAAAAGATCGGCTTGCTCAGCGGGTGCGAGCAATCTCAGCAGACGGTACTGCGACGGGTTGATATCCTGGAACTCGTCCACGAGCAGGTGCTTGCATCGTGCCGCATATTCTTCGCGCAGGTCGGGGTTGCCCTCCAGAAGATCTGCTGCGCTCACGACCAAATCCGGCAGGTCGAAGGCGTTCTCTTCCACGAGCGCCCCGCGATACCGATCGAGCCATTCCCCGGCGGCTTCACGTCCACCCGAACCCTCCTTGAAGGCCTCGATCGCCGCGGAGATCCTGGATATGTCTCCCGTCGAAACACCTATCCGGGCGAGCAGTGTTTCGCGCTCTGCCGGCCCAATGATAGAAAATCCTTCTCTTCTGCCCAGCCTGGCACAATTCGGCGCGATAATCGATAGTCCGAATGAATGGAACGTTGTCGCGACGATACCATCCCCGACGCCGTGCGCGCCGAGTCGCTCTGCTATTTCTTTTGCAGCCCTGCTGGAGAATGTGAGCGCGACCATCGATCCCGGGTCGGCTCCATTCCCTCGGACCAGATTGACCATTCTCTCTACGAGGACCCATGTTTTTCCCGAACCGGGTCCCGCTATCACCATGCAAGGTCCGCCATCGTGCGCGACCGCCTCAGCCTGACCGAAACCGGGCTCCGCGTGGTGCGCAACGCGGGCCCTCTCCGGCGCCACAGGCGTCTGGCCCACGCCAAATGCCTTGAGTTCCCTGAATTGCTCGATGCTGAACCGGACCGATATCCTCTCTTCGGGCCGCGACGCGGCAGCCGGAATCTGGCCGAACAGGCTTCGCCCCGGCGCCGAAAGTTCGGATTCGTCAAAAACGCGAATCCTGCCGAATTCGCCGTCGTATCCCTCGTCGATGATGACGCGGCCTTTCCTGAGCCTCGTGATTCCCTCCGAGAGGAGTTCTCCACCGGCCTCCGCGATTTCATCCGGCGAGGCGTCGAGCAGAATGTGGAATTCAGGACCGAGCGTTGCGATGAGACGCATGTATTCCTCGCGCACGGTCTTCGTGGTTGCGCTTTTCTGCCGCTTGATCTCCGCTATGAGATCCGGCAGCGCGGTAATGGACCTGAAAGGCGGAATGTTCCCAGCGCCGGGGTCCCTGTCGGCGAGCTCCGCCACGCGGTACATGACGCCGCGAGTCACCGCTTTTCCGCACACAGGACAGACACCTCCGTTCCTGACGGTCTCAAGGGGATCCATGCGTACACCGCATTTCCTGTGGCCGTCATAATGATACTTTCCCTCTTCTGGGAAGAATTCGATCGTGGAAATATCGCCTGACCCGAGCGCAGCGCGCAGCGAGTCGTACGTCATGTCGCAATCGAGCACGTTCGCCTCCCTGCCGAGCTTCTCGGGGGAATGGGCGTCGGAGTTCGAAATCACGGTATAGCGGTCGAGAAACGAGCATATGCGTATCATCGCGGGATCGGCGGAGAGCCCGGATTCAACGGCGAATATCTCCCCGGAGAGATCACCATAGCACTCCTCAATGCGGTCGAACCCGGACATCGAGCCGAGCACCGAGAACCACGGGGTCCAGATATGCGCCGGAATCAGGACCGCGCGCGGGGAGGAGTCGAGCAGCATCTCCAGGAGCAGGCGCGAGTCGAGGCCCAGTATGGGACGGCCGTCGGAGGATATGTTGCCTACTCGTTCGAGTTTCGACTGCATCGTGCGTGCCGAGACGAGGTCAGGGAAAAGGCAGAGATGATGCACCTTTCTGACTTTTCCGTCGCGCTTGTAGATTGTGCTTATCTCCCCGCTGAGCACGAACCGCGCGCCGCCGTGGTTCATGCCGCGGGCCCTCCCCGATTCGTCGAGCCTGAAAGACTGTTTCAACGCGAAGAGACCGCCCTCCACGGGTTCGAGCTTCTCTTCAAGCTCGGCGAGCCATCCCGGGTGCAGGCAGTCGCCAGTGCCGACAAGATCGATTCCCTTCATACCGGCCCAGTACTCGATGTGTTCGGGCACAAGGTTCTTGCTCGTGGCCACCGAACGATGCGAATGTATATGCAGATCAGCTATGATTTTCACCGTACTGTCCGGTACGCGGTTTTTCAAATAAGCTCCCCTGTTTCCAGGTGTCCTGTCAAGATGCTTTTGCTGCTATTGTTAAAAATACAGTCTTCCGGGTAAAACGTCTTGACAACCCGTGCGAACAAGACTCATCTCATGGATCTCATCTTCGAATGTCGCGCCCCATTCAGCAGGTACGCGACACGCATAAAACAAGAATGCAATGATATCGAATGAACACTTCACGATAGAATGCCCGATTTGCCGCGACCGACAGGGCCCGGTTGTGCCAGGGCCGATCGCCTGCATGGCCGCGCTCTTCCTGTTCGCGGCATTCACCCTCTCATCGTCCCTGCCCCGCGCGGTCTGCGCGCGGGAGGGAGACATGGGCCCGATCGTCCCGGACGAGGTTCCTTCAACCGAAAAAATCGACAGGACCGTTGATGACGTGAAGGAGGACGAGCCTCCCGATAAAAAAAGGATCATTCGCCTCCGCGGGTATATCGAAAACGAGAATTTCATGATGTACGGCAAAGGCCTCAAGAAAAGAGAGTATATCCCCCTCTCCGGTCTTTTCGTCCCGGTTCGTTACAATCAGTACACACTTAACAAGGTGGAATTACACGGCCTTCTGGATCTCTTTATAGGCGATGATTCGATCCATGTGCGCGGAGTGCTGCACGGCTACCTTTATCCCGCGCAGAACGGATCGGGTTATCCCGCGAACAGGCTGCTTCCGAACGAAGTATACCTCAAGTGGCTCACCAGGCATGTGGAACTGAAGGCGGGGCGCCAGGTCATCCACTGGGGATCGCCGGAATGGTTTTGCAGTAATTCCTTTTTCGAACCCATCGATTACTCAGAACTCTTCTTCAAGGACGAGGATGAATCCAGGCTCGGCATGACCGCCCTGTCGGTGAAAATCCTCCATGAAAAGGTGAGCCTGCAGCTCGTGTGCGTTCCAGTGCCAGAAACTACGGTCATGCCTGGCACCTCGAGTCCGTGGGGGATCAGGTTCCCGCCCGTGCGCAACGCGATCCCCGTTGTATACAACTCAGGCAGACCCCATGCGGCCATGAACGCATACGGCATATCCTTCGGCGGCAGGCTGTCAGCATTCGCCGGTCCGGTGACCGTCGCCCTGTCAGGATTCAGGGGAACAGACCGGGACGCCCTGATCGTTCCCACGGTAATACCCGCAGTCGGGCCCCAGTTCGTTGAGATAATCGAGCCGAAATGGCGCCCCGTAACCGCCATCGGCGCCGACATGACTGTCAGCGAGGGGCATTTTTCCTTATACTGCGCGGCGATGTACGCGCCCAACAAGAACTCGGTATCGGGACCGCGAATCTCCCTGCTTAAACCGTACACTATCCGCACCGAGCACTACGCGACAGCGACTGCGGGTACTTCATGGCATACTGACGGCAACGGCATTTCCCTGGCGGTTGAGGGAACACGTTCTTTTTACCTGAGGCACGCCGGTCGATATCTCATGCCACTCGTATCGAACATGCTTGCTGCCAGGATCGAAAAAAGGCTCTTCTCCGGGCTGGTCGTCCTGAGGATGCAGGGGATAATGCCTACGGACGTGCACGGCTACCTGTTGATGCCAATGGCCGGACTCAGATTCCCCTTCGGCCTTTCAATCGAGGTCGAGGGCGGGATATTCGGAGGGTCCAGGGACGACTTCACTGGCAGCTATTCCGGCAGGGACATAATCAGGACCCGGCTTCGATATCAATTTTAAAAAATTTTCTTTACAAATAGGCCCCCGAAAACAACATTCACGAATTCGATCTTTGTTCACGCGAGGTGCCTTCCATGAAAAAAGCGCTCATCGTCGGTGCGACGGGTTTCGGAGGATTGGGCCTCATTGAAATACTGACCCGCCATCCCGGAATCGAGATCTGCCAGCTGGTCGCGCGAAAAGACTCGGGAAAGCCCGTAAGCGACGTGTTTCCGCACCTTGCCGGCCACTGCGACATGACAGTGCAATCTCCGGAAGAAATCAATCTCGACAATTGTGATATTGCCTTCTTCTCCACGCCTGATCGGGCCGGAATGACCCTGATCGGTGATTTCCACAAAAGGGGCATTCCCGTGATCGACTTCAGCGGCGATTTCCGCTTCAACTCGACCGAGGATTACGTGGTGTACGCGCGCAACAAGGGCATGGATGAGAAGCATCTATCTCCCGGCTTGCTCAATGAAGCAGTGTATGGCCTTCCGGAAAAATACCGCGACCGTATCGCGAAGGCCAGAATCGTTGGAAATCCCGGCTGCTTCGCGACCTGCATGATCCTCGGCCTCCTGCCCGCGGCGGAGCTGTCTGCCTCCGCGACAGGTACATTCATATGCGACGGCAAAACTGGCGTTTCGGGCGCGGGAAAAAACTCGGGAGAGGCAAATCTCTATCCCCAACGTCACGAAAACGTGAACACCTACAGGGAAGGCGCGCACCAGCACCTGGTCGAGGTCGAGAACATCATAAATGAAAAGGAACGCGGCCACCGCGTGTTTTTCGTACCGCAGATCGTTCCCATGAACAGGGGCATACTGATCACAATATACTCCCCGGCCAGGCCCGGACTGAAAACTACGGACGTTATCGACATGTACCGGAACTACTATGCCAGCGAACCGTTCGTTCGCATCGTCGACCGCTCCCCTGGAAGCGCGGACGTGAGGGGATCGAACCGCTGCTGCATCCGGCCTATGATCGACGATCGAACCGGTATGCTTTTCATCACCTCGGTGATTGACAACCTGATCAAGGGACAGGCCGGTAACGCGGTCCAGAATGCGAACATTATGCTCGGATTCGATGAAACGACGGCACTGGAAGGCCCGGCCTTTTATCCCTGAAAAGAATCGGAAAACTCTTGACTTTTGATTGATGCGGAATCAAAAATACGTTCTCTTTAATTTTATTAACATTTAGCAAATAATGTCCATTATAATTACAAAAGGAACTATCGCTTCTCCGGGCATAAGGATGGGTAAAGCCTACATCTACCACGGCGATAATATTCCCGTTCCAAAGTATCAGATCGGCGAAAAAGACGTTGAAAGCGAAATTCAGCGCCTTCACAACGCGATGGAGACCACCAAAAAGGAAATCCTCGAAATCCAGAAACAGATCGCGAGCGGGCTCTCGAAGGACATGGCCGATATTTTTATAAGCCATATCATGGTGCTCGAAGACCCGCAGATGGACGAGCGCGCGAGAAGAATCATCGTCGAGGAAAAACGGAACGCCGAATGGGTAATAAACGACATTTCCCTCGAGCTTATCAACAGCCTCAGTAAAATCGAGGACGAGTATCTACGGGAACGCATCATCGACATTTCGGACATCAACAAGAGAGTGCTGTCAAATCTTCAGAAGAGGGAAACATCCTCGCTCACCGACATCGACGAGGAGGCCGTCGTGTTCTCACCGGACCTCACCCCCTCGGAGACGGCCCTCATGAACAAGGAGCGCATTCTGGCGTTCGTGACAGACCGGGGCGGGAGGACTTCCCATACGGCCATCATGGCCCGGGCACTCGAAATACCGGCGATCGTCGGTACCATGAATGCGACGTCGCTCGTGAAGCACGGTGACACGGTCATTGTCGACGCCGTGCATGGGCAGATCATCATCAATCCCGATGAGAATGAAATCGCCGAATTCAGGCAGTACGAAAAAGATTTCAGGGAGATGGAGATCGAGCTCGCGAAGCTTACCAACCTCCCTGCCCAGACGATCGACGGCGAGGAAATCTTCATCTACGGCAACATCGAGATCCCGGAGGAAATGCGCATCATCAAGGAACACGGGGCGCAGGGTATAGGTCTCTTCCGGTCGGAATTCCTGTTCATGGACAGATCCCTCCCCGACGAGGAACGCCAGTTCAGCGAGTACAGGAAGGTCGTGGAGTATTTCAACCCACTGCCCGTCGTTATACGGACCATCGACGTCGGCGGAGACAAGGTGTACGCCTACACCAAACCGTACAAGGAGCGCAATCCCTTCCTGGGCTGCAGGGCAATACGGTTCAGTCTGGAAAATGAGGATCTTTTCAGGATACAGCTCAGGGCCATTCTCCGCGCGAGCGCCATGGGCAACGTGAGGCTCATGTTCCCCATGGTAACCACAGTGGAGGAATTTCTCCGCGCGAAGGGCATTACCACCGAGATAATGGGGGAACTCGATGCCGAGGGCATCCCCTATGACAGGAATATCAAGATCGGCCTCATGGTCGAGGTACCCTCCGCGGTCATCAACGCCGACGTACTCGGCAAATATGCGGATTTTTTCTCCATTGGAACCAACGATCTGGTCCAGTACCTGCTCGCGGTGGACCGCATCAGCGAAAAAATCGCTTATCTCTACAATCCCCTCGATCTCTCCGTGCTGAGGTTCCTGAAGTTGATAGTGGCGACATCGAACAGGCTTTCGATCCCGCTTTCAATCTGCGGAGAAATCGCGGGCGAGCCGCAGTATACCATGCTCCTTCTCGGTCTGGGTTTCAAGCACCTCTCGATGAGCCCGGGCTATATCTTCCAGGTAAAAAAGATCATCCGGTCGGTAAGCATCAAGGAATGCGAGGACATGGTCAATTCCATACTCTGCCTCGACAAGGTAGAGGACATTGAAAACGCGGTCCGCACACGCTTCAGGGAAAAATTCAAAGAAGTCCTTCAATGAAGCTCTACCGTGAACTCGCCGAGTACTATTTCTCGATAGAGAACAACCACCGAAACATCAGCGACGATATCGAGTTCGTACGTGAGGCAGCCGGCAACGGTAAGCGCATTCTCGATCTGGGCTGCGGCACGGGCGAGCATTTGAATATGCTCGCGCACACGGGCCTGTCCTGCACCGGCATAGACACGAGCGAAGAAATGCTCGCAATCGCGAGGAAGCGCTTTCCTCACGGGATCGATTTCGTCAGGGCGTCCATGTGCAGCATCGACTACTACAATGAGTACGATATCGTCATCTCTCTTTTCGGCTCGTTTAATTACCTGATCGACAATGCCGACGTCGAATCCGTACTCTGGAACATGTACAGAGCACTCGTCCGGGGCGGCATCGTGGTTCTCGAGATATGGAACGCGAGCCCCATCGTGCAGATACGCCAGAAACCACTTGGCCATGTATCCACCACGGCCTCAGGTGAGACCGTCATCGAAAGGAAGCGCGGTTTCGCCATTGTCAGCGATACGGACAGGGTAGTGGTCGAGGTCGACTATCAGTATTACATAACCGATACATCGGGTACTCGGACCGTATCGGATCGCCATCGCATGCGAGCGTTTACCCTGGAGGAAATCTGCCGTTTCATCGCCGATAACGGTTTCACCGTTTCACATGTCTTCTCGAACACGATGAAGGTGCCGTACAACGAGTTGTCCAATAAAATGATCGTTGTATTTCGAAAACTGTAGTGTGGAGTCCAGCCATGAACGACAGGGAAGTCAAATCGCTATCTCCGGAGGGAAAGTGGAGCGTACCATACCAGGATGACGGATACTGGAGGACCGGGATATACCTTCCGGAATTTGATACTCCCGGAGCAATCACCAGGCTCGAAAAGCATTCATGCCCGGAACTCTTTGTGTGCCTGAACGGAAAGATGGGACTGCTTCTCATGTCGGAAGGACGCGAGCGTTCCGTGGAACTCGATCACGGCGATTCGCTCCTCGTCACGGAATACCACAACGGTTACCGCATCGATCAACGTGGATTTTTCCTTGTCGTGGAACGCACCGATTTCACTACCGAGTACGTTGACCGGTAGCGCCGGGGACGGGCCCCATCACATGGTGATGGGGCTTTCCTCCACTCCTGTCCCGCCGATATCTATTATCCAATCCCCGAGGGTGGCCTTCCACTGGTCGTAGAGCGCCTTCGCCATGTCCTTATCGCGGAAAAATTTTTCCGGATGCTCCAGCGCGAGGAAGAGAACCTCCTCCATGGTCGAAACGGGATGAAAGATCATCTCGTTTTTCACGTATTCGGGGATTTTCTCCAGGTCCTTCGCGTTGTCAGTCGGCAGGATGACATGCTTGATATGCGCCCGGTGCGCCGCAAGTATTTTTTCCTTCAGCCCCCCGATCGGAAGCACCTTTCCGCGGAGCGTGATCTCCCCGGTCATGGCCACGTCGCAGCGTATGGGTATCGAGCTGAAGATCGATGCCATGACAACTGCCATGGTGATCCCCGCCGAGGGGCCGTCCTTGGGAATGGCCCCTTCGGGCACGTGAAGGTGTATATCGCAATTCTTGAGCAGTTCCTCATCGATGCCAAAGAAGCTCTGTCCGGCCTTGACGTAGGTGAGCGCCGCCTGCGCGGATTCCTGCATGACCTCCCCGAGCTTACCCGTCAGGGTGAGCTTGCCCTTGCCCTTCATCAGCGATGCCTCGATGTTCAATATTTCCCCGCCGACCTCGGTCCAGGCGAGGCCGATTGCTAGGCCTACCTCGTTTTTCTGTTCCTTGACCCCGTATTTGAAACGAATCGGGCCCAGGTACTTGTTCAGTACTTCCTCGGTGATGGTTTTCCTGAAATCCCTTCCTTCTTTTACGACCTCGCGCGCGACCTTGCGGCAGACCTTGGCCATGACGCGCTCAAGACTTCTCACCCCGGCTTCCCTGGTATGGTGCCGTATCGTGTAAAGGATCGACTCGTCAGGATAATCGATGTTCACGGGCTTCAACCCGTTTTCCTCGATCTGCTTGCCCAGGAGGAAGTTCCTCGCGATATTGAGCTTTTCGGGTTCGGTATAGCTGGATATCTCTATGAGCTCCATCCTGTCCAGGAGTGGGGGCGGTATCTTGTGATGGACGTTCGCCGTGGTGATGAACATGACGTCGCGCAGGCTGTACGAGATTTCCATGAAATGGTCGATGAACGCGCCGTTCTGCTCCGGGTCGAGCACCTCGAGCAGCGCCGCCGAGGGGTCGCCCCTGAAATCCATCGACATCTTGTCAACCTCGTCCAGGAGGATAAGCGGGTTTACCGTCCCGGCCTTTTTCATCATCTGGATGATCCTGCCCGGAAGTGCTCCCACATACGTTCTGCGGTGGCCACGTATCTCGGCCTCGTCCCTCACTCCCCCGAGCGACATGCGGACGAATTTCCTTCCCAGCGCACGCGCGACCGAACGCCCGAGCGACGTCTTGCCCACGCCCGGAGGGCCGACGAAACAGAGGATGGGGCCCTTGAGCTTCTTTGAAAGGTGCTTTACCGCGATAAATTCGACGATGCGTTCCTTCACTTCATCGAGGCCGTAATGGTCCTCGTTGAGGATGGTCATGGCGTGTTCGATGTCGCGGTTGTCCCGGGTCTTGTTGTGCCAGGGAACGTCCCTGAGCCATTCGATATAGTTGCGCACGACGGCCGATTCCGCCGACATGGGCGGCATCTTCTCCAGTCGCTTGAGTTCCTGGAGGGCTTTGGTGCGCGCCTCCTGGCTCATTTTTGCTTCCTCGATCGAGTTTCTGAGTTCCTCGATCTCGTCAACCTCGGTATCGCCCTGCCCCAGCTCCTTGCGGATGACCTTCATCTGTTCGTTGAGATAGTACTCCTTCTGGGTCTTCTCCATCTGCTTGCGGACCTGGCCCTGGATCTTCTTGTCGATATACATTATCTCAATTTCGCCCTCGATGAGGTCGACGAGCTTCTCTATTCGCTGCTCGGGGCTGCCGAGCTCCAGGACCGACTGCTTGAAATCGATTTTCATCTCTATGTGGGACGCGATCACGTCGCAGAGCTGGGAGATGTCCTCTATGCCGGCGACGGATGTGAATGCCTCGCGGGGCACCTTCTTGTTCAGCTTGGTGTATCGCTCGAATGCGTCAAGCAGGGTCTTTCTCAGCATGGACACGTCGACTCCGGGGTCAACCGCGCGTTCGATGTCCCTTATGCCGACAAGCGCCTTCTCGTCGTCGCTTGAGAGATCCGAGATATACACCCTGGTTATGCCCTCGACCAGCACCTTGATGGTCCCGTCGGGCAACTTCAAAAGCTGGAGGATCTCCGCGATGGTTCCGACCTCGTAGAGATCGTCCTTTTCCGGCACGGCGACCTGCGCGTCCACCTGCGTCACGAGGACTATGAGCCGGTCCGATTTCATGGCGCTGTCAAGCGCCTTCACTGACTTTTCCCTGCCCACGAAAAGAGGGATGACCATGTGCGGAAATATCACAACATCGCGCAGGGGAAGGAGGGGATATTTATTCTTTAAATCTATGGGTTTTTTCATAGTGTATAGTCACTTCCATTGTTTGTCGAATTCGGCGGGCCGCGCCTGCGGCGGGGAGGAGGCGATCAGCAGATACGCCCCCGTACGCACCCGGCTCGCGGCTCTGCATAACGAGCCGCCGTACTTATGAGACGCTTCCCCGTGGAGACTGTTACAACCGCGGGGAAGGGATAGTCGTTCAGGCGGATTTCTCCTCTTCTCTGGGGATGATGACCGGCCCGCCCTCTCCGCAGACCATGGCCTTGTTCACCGTCACCTTCGAGATATTGTGCGCCGAGGGTATATCGAACATAAGATCGAGCATCAGTTTCTCTATTACCGCCCGAAGCCCCCTTGCGCCGGATTCCCTGTTCATCGCCATGGTGGCGATTTCCTCGATCGCCTCGGGCAGGAACTCCAGCTCCACCTCCTCGAAGGAGAATATCTTCTGGTACTGCTTGACGATGGCGTTCCGAGGTTCTGTGAGTATTTTAACCAGGGCAGCCTTGTCCAGCCCGTCCAGAACAGCGTTGATGGGGATTCTGCCCACGAACTCGGGGATAAGACCGTATTTGATCAGATCTTCCGGTATGAGGTGTTTCAGCAGATTGACGTTCTGGAGCTCGCTCGAGGTCTTGATGTCCGCCTCGAAGCCCATGACCTTGGTCCCCGTGCGCTTTTTCACGATGGTGTCCAGTCCAACAAACGCGCCACCCACGATGAAGAGGATGTTCTTCGTGTCGATGGATATGAACTCCTGATGCGGGTGCTTCCTGCCTCCCTGCGGAGGTACGTTCGCGACCGTGCCTTCGATGATCTTGAGAAGGGCCTGCTGCACGCCTTCTCCTGATACGTCCCGCGTTATCGAGGGATTGTCAGATTTCCGTGATATCTTGTCGATCTCGTCGATATAGACGATGCCGATCTCGGCCTTCTTGACATCGTTGTCCGCGTTCTGTATGAGTCGGAGGAGGATGTTTTCCACGTCCTCGCCCACATATCCGGCCTCCGTCAGCGACGTGGCATCGGCTATCGCGAAGGGGACGTGAAGGATCCTCGCGAGGGTCTGCGCGAGCAACGTCTTGCCCGAACCGGTCGGTCCCACGAGCAGGATGTTGCTCTTGTCGAGCTCCACGTCGTTCTTGCGTATGTTTTTATTGGAAAATATTCTTTTATAATGATTGTATACGGCCACGGAAAGGACCTTTTTGGCCTCCTCCTGGCCGATCACGTACTGGTCGAGAACATCTCGGATATCCTTGGGTTTGGGTACGTTCTGGAAATCACCCTCTATGTTCTGGGCCTTGTCCTCGGCGACGATCTCGTTGCACAGCTCGATGCACTCGTCGCAGATATATACGTCCGGGCCGGCAACCAGCTTCTTGACAATATCCTGGCTTTTACCGCAGAATGAGCAGTTCAATTTCTGGGTCTCGTCCTTTTTTTTATTGTTAGGCATTACAACGCTCCGGTGTCATTTTCTCTCGATTACCTTGTCGATAAGTCCGTATTCCATAGCCTCTTTCGGCGACATGAAATAATCTCGGTCCATATCCTTTTCAATCTTGTCTAAGTTCTTTCCGGTATGATTCGCGTATATTTCGTTCAGGTTCTTCTTTATTTTTATGATTTCCTTCGCCTGAATTTCGATATCCGATGCCTGTCCCTGGAACCCCCCGGCAGGCTGGTGAATCATGATCCTGGAGTTTGGCAGGGCCGAACGCTTCCCTTTCGCGCCCGATGCCAGCAGGAGGGAACCCATGGACGCTGCCTGGCCAATGCATATTGTCGCGACGTCGGGTTTGATATACTGCATGGTGTCGTAGATCGCGAGACCCGACGTAACGATTCCCCCGGGACTGTTGATGTACAGATATATGTCCTTGTCAGGATCTTCGGCTTCGAGAAAAAGCAGCTGGGCGATTATCAGGCTCGATATATGGTCATCTATTGGCTCGCCAAGGAATATGATACGGTCTTTTAACAGGCGTGAGTATATATCGTATGCGCGCTCTCCCCTGTTCGATTGTTCAACCACAATGGGCACTAAACTCATCGGCATTTACCTCTCTTTGCAGATTGTTGGCACAGGCTTCATTTAAAACGTCGGCAACGGCGGTTGAGTAGAATCAGCCATTTTTGCGGCATGTCGCATTTTACTGCCGTTTTATGACCGGTTGCCGTAACGGGAACTCTGCGAGGGTCTGTCCCGTTTCCTGTTACCATAAACGCCATAAAACCGGCGTGTTGTGAATCCGAAAACATGTCAAAAAATCTTCGGATTTCGCTTTAATAATTAAACAACTGGATTAATTATATACAAAAACATTCTTAGCATCAAGGACTTTTGTGGTTTTTTTATTTTTCAATGTTCAGGAATTCATCAAGCGAGACCGGTTTGTGCTTTTTGATCTTGCCGTTTTCATAGATAAAGTCAAGTGCTCTATTCAGGAGCAAATCGAGCTCTATTTTAGATTTCATGCTGTTCCCTGTCATCAATGCTTCCGTCTCCTCGGGACTTTTGCCGAATCTCTGAGAGAGCTGGTTGAGAATGTCAGCATACTCTTTCTCGTCGTATTTAAGATCTTCCTTTTTGGCTATTTCGGTAAGAACCAGCGACGCCTTCACCGACTGGATCGCCTCTGATCTGAGTCTTTCCCGGAACTGATCGGTATCCTGGCCAATCGCGGTCGCGAATTCCTCGAGACTGTCGGTCATGAAACCCATCCTTTCGCAGGTTTTCTTGAAAATGACCGCCATCTCGTTGAGTATAATGCTCTCGGGAATATCGAATGTCGCGTTTTCGATGACCTGCTTGAGCAGCGAGGCCTTGACGTCCCCGCGGCATTTATTCCCCGTGTACTTTTCGAGGTTTTCCCTGGACACCTTCCTCATATTCTCGACCGATTCATAACCGAATTTTTTCGCGAATTCGTCATTGACTTCGGGAAGCGCCATGGTGCTGACTTCCTCGACCCTCACCTGATATTTAACCTTCTGTCCCGCGAGGTCCTTGATCTGGTAGTCCCTGGGGTACTTGACCTCGACCATGCGCTCTTCGCCGGCTTTCATGCCCGTGATGTTTTTGTCCAGCGCAGACTCGTCCTTGCTCTTGCCAACGATGATGGAGTATTCCTTGAATTCAACCGATTCGAGTTCGCCCTCGGCCACATCGTCCGTTCTCCTTACTTTGAGCTTCGCGAGGTCACCGTTCTGAACGACTCCGTCGGCCTCTTTCGGGGTGATCTGCGCGTCGCGTTCCCGCATGGACGCGATCTCGTACTCGACATCGGCATCGGATATGGCGCAGGATTGTTCTTCCGCGGGTAGTTCGCTGTATTTGCCGAGCTCAACTGAGGGAGCTACATCGAACACGGCTTTGAAGGAGAACGGCGCCTCACGCGAAATCGAATCGAATGAGTATTCCGGAGCTGCGATGGGCTGGAGCTGTTTCTCGGTGACCGCATCGAAAAAGGAACTCTTCAGGAGGTTTTCCGCCACTTCCTGGTCTGCCCTTTCCTTGAACCTGGTTTCAATCATCTGGAGCGGTGCCTTGCCTTTACGGAACCCGTCGACAACGGCCTTTTGCTGGATTTTATTAAAAACCGATTTGTACTCCAGGCTTACCTTTTCTACGGGAACTTCAATCTGCAGTTCAATACGGGCATTTTCGAGTTTCTTTTCCGAAATGTTCAATCAGATACCCCTTCCATATTAATAATATGCCCATTTTTTTGTGGTACAGGAATGAGTCAAATCTTTTTTCATTAATACAGGATAGGAGGTCGACAAACACATTTCGCCCTTCCCTGGAGCCTCGATATCTTAAACAAAATTCATTCTACGGTTTTAAACTGAAAGGATATTACGAACATGCATAAGAAAGCCCCTGTAAAAAGGGGCTTTCTTAATGAGCGGGAAACGGGATTTGAACCCGCGACCTCAACCTTGGCAAGGTTGCACTCTACCACTGAGTTATTCCCGCGATGTGCGAGCGAAGGGACTTGAACCCCCACGCCTTTCGGCACTAGATCCTAAATCTAGCGTGTCTGCCAGTTCCACCACGCTCGCGCTGATGGATGACAGATTACAACGGGGCCGGGAAAAGACAAGTTTTTTTCCGTCCCGCGGCAAGAATGCTATGCTAAAAAAATATTGCTTTCCCGGTCAACATTTTTTTTATATAATTATGAAATTGCGGGTTGCGTTCCTGTCAGGTATATGCGGGCGCACCATTCCTGGGTTTCTGACGCTTGATACATAATTGATCGCACGATAATGAATATGGATATACTCTACGAAGACAATCACCTGATTGTCGTGAATAAGCCGGCAGGCGTGCCGACACAGCATGATTCCAGTGGCATTCCATGCCTTCTTGACCAGGTCAAGGAATACATAAAAATCAGGTACGCGAAACCCGGGGATGTGTTCCTTGGCATGGTCCAGCGCCTGGACAGACCGGTATCGGGAGTCATCGTTTTCGCGCGGACATCGAAGGCCGCATCGCGCCTCTCGGCGCAGGTGCGGGGACGTTCTGTTCGCAAGCTCTATCTGGGCCTCATCGAGGGGGAAAGTCCCTGGGAGTACGGGCATTGGATCGAGATGACGGCGAACCTCGCGCGGGAGGGATCCCGAACGGTCATTGCCGGCGACGATCCGTCCGCGCGTGAAGCGCGCCTGCGCGTCACGAACCTCGAATCGCGGGACGGCCACACTTTTGTTCTCGTGGATCTTCTCACCGGGAGAAAGCACCAGATCCGCGCACAGCTTTCCGCCGACGGGCTCCCGGTGGCGGGTGATGTGAAATACGGCGCATCCCCCCTGCCCTTCGGCGACGCCATCTGCCTTCACTCGTGCCTCGTGTGCATATCGCACCCGGTGGGAGGAAGACCGCTCTCTTTCTGGGCCGATCCTCCGTTGATAATCACTGAACGCGTTTCCTGGAACGATCTCATGAGGAAACGGGTGCTTGCGCTTGCAGGGATCGACTCTGACCAGGCAAATTTCCCGAACGGGTAACCGGCAATATCGTGTCGGATATGACCGCGGGCCAGCCCTCATCCGTCAGGTCCGCTACGGTTCCCCTGAAAGAGAAAGCTCTGTCGGCGCGCGTAACCGTAGGCCGTCAATGCCCCGCTATTTCTTCGCAGGGACGAGCACGAGCGTACGCGAATGCGCCCTGGCGGTCGCTCCCTTCCCGAAAGGTATGACGATATTCCTTCCGCTGAGATAATACGGGAGCATGTCGTCATAATGGGGGCTCGACGGTATCCCTGACTGTCCGGGCGGCGACACAAGGAACATGGGCTCCTCCCGCCCGAAATCGACGACGAGCCTCATCGCGGGTATGATAGTCACGTCGAAACCCTCGCCCACCGGCGGCGTGGCGACGTTGACGGTGCCCCCGTCGCCGCCGGCCGGAAAACCCTCACGGTTGAAATACAATCCGAGCAGTGGCGCCGCGCTTGCAATCTGGTTCTTCCAGCTGTATGTATGCAGCCTGCCCCACTGCCACTTATCGCGGTTGTCTCCCATGCGTTTTTCGCAGAATGCCACCGCCTTCTCGAGCGCCCGGGCGAAGATCTCCGGCGGACGCTCCCTGGACGGTGTCCGAATATCGTCCCAGAACGGCGAGTCGTGCCTGTGATAAAGATGGTCATCGAGGGCGTTGTAGGTCATGATGTTCAGGTCGGCAAAGGCATACCACGACAGGGCGCCGGCAGGACCGATCTCGTCGCCAAAAATCTCGGCCGCCGCGCAGTGCAGGAATGCCCCGTAAAGCGCGGCCCGTGCCGAGGTTGCGGCCAGGTTGCAGTCGAACCCGGGAGAAGAAAGCATGTCGAGCGCCGTTTTAAGCCGCGCGCGCCTCGCGCCTTCCCAGCCCCGCGCAGCGGCCAGTATATCGTCATAAAATTTCTTCTCGTAGACAGTTTTCTGGAACGCACGCGCCGAAATGGACACCGTGTCGAAATGTAGCCTGTGGCAGTCTTCCGCGGTGGCGCTCTTCCACGACGAGACCACCTCGGTTACGCGGTCTACCCTGTCAGGCCCGTACCAGCTCGATGAGATGTGGGGAACGTGGCCGCGCACGGTCCTGTTGTTGGCCGTGGCGAAGAATCCGGTTGCGGGATCCTCTCCGTGAGGGTTCGACCCGGAGGGGGCGAACCCGGTCCAGTCGTACTCCCCGTCCCAGCCCGGCGACGGCAGAAAACCAGTTCCTTTTTTCCGTATCGGCAACCTGCCGGTGACCTGCCAGGCGATGTGATCCCCGTCGCCGTAAAGTATGTTCAGGTACATGGTGTCGAGGTCCAGGAGCGCGGACCTCATCTCGGAAATGTTCGCCGCGGTCATCATGCGCTCGAGCGCGGATATAGTCCTGGCGCCGTCGCCCAGGGCCCAGGCCATCGCGATGCCGTAGTCGGTCTCGACCGGCATTGGCTGAATCGGCATCTCGCCGAGCACGGGGAGCTCGCGCAGGATGTCCTGGATGAGCGGCCCGTGCACAGTGGCATGGAGGTCCCTGTGGACTTTTTTGCCGCCGCGTATGACGAATGTCTCTCTGGTCCTGGCCGCCTTGAGCCATTTACCTCTGTACAGGTACTCGATGTCGCGGCCTTTCCGCCGTATCTTTTCAATGAATATGTCCTGGCTGTCGGCCATGACCATGGTGGCGCCCCACGCGACATGCCCGTTGTAGCCGAGCACCGCGGTCGGAATCCCGGGGCTCGTCACGCCCGCCACGTCGACACCCGGGCAACGCTGGTGTATTATCATCCAGGCGTTCGGCGCCATTATCTGGAGGTGTGTATCGTTCGCGATGATGCTCTTCCCGGCCTTCGTCCTCGTGCCAGATACGGCCCAGTTGTTCGACGCGGGTATGCCGGAGGGTATGAGCTTTTGCAGCGAGTCGCGAAGCACCGCAGAGGCCATGACCTTCCTGTTCAGCCCTTTCGGGTTCACGCCAGAGAGTTTTTTAGCCTCGTCAAAGGGGATTGGTTCGTCGGGATATACCGGAAACAGCCAGGCGGCCTTTTCGTATCCGAGGCGGGACGCCATTATGAGGAAATCGAGTTCCTCGATGAAGTTGAACGACAGCTCCATATTGAGGGCGCAGATGATATACACCGGGTCTTCGGCTTTCCATGGTTCGGGCCTCCCTCCCATGAGCATCACATCCAGGGGGAAGACCGAATGGGTGTCGATGAATGCGTTCACGCCCCTGGCGTAGCATTCCAGAAACGCGCGGTCGCGGGGCGATATCCTCTTCATGGTGTCTTCGACGAACGCGCGCGCTCCGAGGCTGCGGAGGAACATGTCCACGGGGATGAATTTCTCCCCGCCGATCTCCGTCATGCGGCCCTGGATCATCATCTTCATCATGATCATCTGACCCAGTCGCTCGGAAGCCGTGTAGTAGCCGGTCGCGAAAAACAAATCATCTATCCCCTCCGCCTCGATCAGGGGGATGCCGAGAGCGTCGCGTCCTATCGTTACCGGAGCATTCAGCCCCTGCAGGGTTATGCGTCCCCGTTCCTTCGGCACCGACGCCCCGCCTAGCGCCTTCACGAGGGCCGCGAGGCATGCGATGCACGCGATACATACGATCGCTATTGAAATGACAAGGCGGATACGTTTTGACATGGTGCGGGCCCCCGTAATATCCGAATAGAACGGATGAAGTTACAATTACGAATATCTAAATACTTCGATGCGCGGGCATCTGTCAACAACCTTTGTGCTGAGTCAATTGTTCCGTCCGGCCGGTTTATAAGAATAAAACATTCTTGACAAATATCCCGCCTGATAAAGTTAATTATATAATCATGGATAAACAGATAAAACTTTATGATGCCGATACGCTCGAATATATGGGATCAATACAGGTACAGAAGGGCGGCTGGCATTTTCTTGATTGCTCAAGGCAGGATATTGTAAAAATGTTAACCGGCATGCCGTTCAAGGCAATGCTTCAATGCCTGATAAGTTTTAACATGGTTTACGATGAAATAGAGCAGCAGTAACCACGGTCGCACTTTAACAACATGGCTGGAAAAGAAAACAACGAGTTCGATTCCCTTTTCGACGAAATGGCTGTAGAAGTTCCGCAGTCAGTCGAATCAAAAGCAGAGCTTTTCGATTTCGACGACGGTATTCCGTCCGAGAAGGAAGAGGAACAGATTACGCCGCCGAACGGTTCCGTCGCGGAACATACGCCGGAAACCAGGCACGAGGAAATGCCCGGACAGAAACGGCGTTCATCTGAGGATTTTTCACGCGACATGGACGCCCTGCTCCTGACAGCGCAGTCGTCCATGATCATCGACGGGATGCGCGGCCTGACGAAGAAAGATTTTTCCACGGCCACCCTCCAGGTATACCTCGAGGCGGTCAAGGGCGTGGACCTGATCATCAAGATCCTGGCGAGGAATCCGGGCAGCTACTACAAGCTCTCCAAGATCATCGACAACGACATGGACTGCAAGGAAGTCGAAACGCTCGCCTTCCAGATTTACCATAAAAAGCACAAGGAAGCCCCCGATGACGACGAGAAGAAGCTCAAAGCCTTCGAAGAAATGAAGTTCATGCTCGTCACCGCGTACAACAAGTCCCTCATTTCCTCGTCCATCGCGTCGAATAAAAAGTATTTTTTGCTTTCGGGCAACCTGGACCAGGACAAGCTCACCCAGCAGGCCATGTCCAACAACGCCGTGCTCAGGGCGGACGTGGCGCGCTTTCGGCATCACCTCAAGATCGCCATCGATCTGCTCAAGCGCGGCGATTACGAAATCGGAACTGGTCTTAGAGGCAAAGACGTGAGCATATTCATAATCAAGACGAGCCAGCTGCTTTCCTATTACTATCTCGTAACCGGAAACGCCGAGGGAGAAAAGTATTATCGGCGCATGCACGAAACGTATAAAAAGTACTTCATAGTCCGATAGCGCAGCTCACAGCACGCTCTCGACGAGCGCGAAGATAACGCGGTCCGCGAAGAGGAGCCCTCCCTCCGTAAGCTTGATAGTCCTTCTCCCTCCATGTGAATCCCTGACGATCATGCCCGCTGATGCCTGGGCGTCAATCGACCGTTCAACTGGAACCGGCACGGCGATCCCAAGCCGATCCTCCATTTCCTCGAGACATATCCCCGATAGCAGACGCATACCCGTCATCAGGTATTCCGCCAGGGGCGCCTTCGGTCCCCGCCGGTCTTCCTCGAGGACGGTCCTCGTCGATGAGAGATAGCCATCGACACCCATCGCATTGCAGCGCCGCGCCCCCCCCGTGAACGAATGAGCCCCCGCGCCAAGCCCGATGTAGGGACCGTAGCGCCAGTACTTCATGTTGTGGCGCGATTCGGCGCCGGGAAGCGCATAATTCGAGATTTCATAATGAATATATCCCTTCCCCTCCAGCAATCTCTTTGCGGAGGTGAACGCCTCCGCCTGGTCGCGTTCCAGGACATCGTTCCTCTGGATCCTCCGGGAAAGGGGCGTCCCCTCCTCGAGCGAAAGCACATACGCTGATATATGCGCGGGGCGGTGAGCAGCGAGGGCATCGACGTCATCCGACAGGCCTTCTGCGTCCTCTCCCGGCACGCCGATTATCATGTCGGCGCAGCGCGTCACGCCCTCCACGCCGAAAAACGCCGCCAGGCTCTCTGTATCGCAGAGCCGCGACGTCCTGCCGATCGTTGCGTGCGGCCGCGCACGGAGCGCCTGCACGCCGAGAACCATGCGGTTCACCCCGGCATCGCGGTAGGACGCGAGGCGTGCGGGATCCGCGTCGTCGGAATTTATCTCCATCGTAATCTCAGCGCCCGGCACGAGCTCGATCGATGAGCGGACCGCCACGAGGAGCCGGTCAACAGCCTCTACAGGAAGCATCGATGGCGTGCCGCCGCCGATGTACAGCGTGTCCGCACGCGCCTCCTGCCATTCACCATTCCTTTCTTGTAGTTCCATGATTATCCGGTCAATGTACGCATGAAGTGCTGTTTCAGCGAGCTCGCCGTCTCCAAGCGGTACCGAGTAAAATCCGCAGTAATCGCATTTTTTTCTACAGAAGGGTATGTGGATATACACGCCGAGGTCCATGTCTCGGCCAGTGGACCTATTCATTCCAGAAGGTCAAATCAATATTCACCAGCCGACCAGAAACGCGGCATCGACCGATAATCAGCCTTCACCCTGACCGTTCATTCGAAAGAATGGGATTACTTTATGATTATAAGGATAGGCATGCATTCAAAATAATGCACCTATATGGTGTCTTGTTGTAAATGCATTCAACCTTCCTTTGAATTTATCACCTTTCCCTCTATATTTGTATTATAAAAAGAAATATCATTGCTTTTTTATTGAGATATAATCAAAATGTCGAGTTGATACATTCGCGGTGTCGTTAGTATTCGCATATATGCACGGCACTCTAGCAACGAACGTGATCTTTCCAGGTGATTGTTATCCATTGACAGGCGAGTACAATTCATGGGCGACCACACAAACGAAATCGGTTTTCTCGAGAGCTACGCTGCTGATACCTCTGTGGTTCCCGCCGTCATCGAGCGGCTCATCGGCGATCTACGCAGCCAGAAGTACGCGCAGGACGAGATCGACGAAATCGTCCTTTCCGTTGATGAAGCCGTCACCAACGCGGTCCAGGAGACAATGAAGAAAAACTGCTATGAAGCCCCCCTCTCCGATTTTGAAAGAAGGGATATCACCGTGCGATACACGGTCTCGGGCGAAGAATTCGACGCGACAATCATCGACCATGGCAAGGGACTCGACATATTCAATATCCTCCATACCATACCTGACAGCAGTGCCTGCAATTACACGGATCAGATTTTCAGTTATGCCTCGGAATCCGAAAAAAGCAAGATCGTCGTGCGGATGAACGGCAAGGAAATTCCCCTCAAGGGTATCGGTGCCGGCCTAAAGATTATCCTGAACTTCATGGACGCAATCACCATCGATCTCATCGACAAGGAAAAGGTCCTGTCAACCAGCATAACGGAACATACGGACGGGACCATTTTCAACATGAAGCGCAAACGCAGATACTGATGACGACATCCAGGCCCATCAAGGCATTCGACAACCCGGATTTCATGCATTCACGCGAGGCGCGGGTACTCCGGATCATCAGCGAGTACATCGAGCCGGAAAAGCGTTTTGCCGAGATGAACGTGGAGCATACCGTGGTATTCTTCGGCTCGGCCCGTTCAGGGCGCGGTGCCGACAACGGGGGCCCCGGCACTCATTACTACAATGCCGCTTGCGAATGCGCGTACCGCGTCGCCCTGTTGAGCAGGGAAATACAGGAAACGACTGGCAGTACGTTCTACATATGCACCGGCGGCGGGCCGGGCATCATGGAGGCGGCGAATAAGGGAGCGGCCCGGGCCGGGCTCCCCAGCATCGGCTTGAACATCGAGCTCCCGTTCGAGCAGGTACCCAATGAGTTCATCACCCCGGAATTGTCCCTTAAGTTCCATTATTTTTTCATGAGAAAACTATGGTTCGTGTACCAGGCCAAGGCAATCATCGTGTTTCCCGGGGGATTCGGCACCATGGACGAGCTTTTCGAGACGCTCACCCTGGTGCAGACACGAAAGCTCGAGAAAATGAATATCCCCATTCTTCTCTATGATAAATCTTTCTGGGAGAGTATTATAAATTTCGACGCCCTCGTCGAGAAAAATCTCATCAACCCGGAGGACCTGGATCTGTTTCATTATTTTTCGGAAATCGACGAGGCGATAGAGTACCTCAGACCCCGCCTGACCTCCATCATAAAGAACATCGACCACTATCTTGAAATGAAGTTTCCCATATAAGTGGAGCGGACATGTTTATACGGACCGCCATCATCATTGTCGCGTACGCGGCCCTTGCGGCCCCCTCGGGCGATCCCTGCCCCTCCCGCTTCATGACGCATGTGTCCGAGGCGTACAGGTTCTCCGTACTTGTACCATGCGGCTGGACGAAAAAAAATTACGACCTGACATACCAGGAGATAACCGTATACTCGAGGGGACGCGCGGAGATAACACTGACATCGATGCCCGCCGACGAGGAAAGCATCGCTCGCTGGAACCGATGGCAGGACTGGTTCGGTTCCCCGCATGGCCGGCCCATGAAAATCATCGAGGAGGGAAATGTGGTGTTCGACGGAACGCTCCGCGGATCGTTCACCCTGTTCGAATACCCGAAAGGCCGTTCGAGAATTCTAAAGAAAATGCTGATCGTAAAATCTGCAAAAACGCTTCACGTCATTGAATGCGGTGCGCCCGTTGAAACATACGACACGTATCACGAAATATTCACTGCGGTAATCGGAAGTATCAGGGAATTGAAGTGAGGGGTTCTGTGCCCAGGGAGGGAATTGAACCCTCACGAACCTAAGGTTCAAGGGATTTTAAGTCCCTTGTGTCTACCAATTCCACCACCTGGGCAGAAAATGTGATGAGGCGCCGAGCGGACTCGAACCGCTTTGCAGACCTCTCCCTTAGCCTCTTGGGTACGGCGCCATACATGCCATACTCGAATTAATTATTGTATTGTCAACATTAATACCTCGCGCCCTAATCTCAATTTATAATCGTTTTTTTATAAAAATCCTTTATATCAATTGACATTTCAGCCATGGAAAACACCATGGTTATGGTTCAAATGGGCATATCGTGCCTGTACAATGGTCCAGAGGGATAACATCTGTTTTGTAATAGAGTGAGAAGATAAAGCAACACATGATTAATCCCAGGACTGACCATGCCTGCTTGTCTTCTTTTCTTAATAAATTCAACCATATTCAACAGTAAGACTTAAACAGGAGGTCTCTATGGTCAGAAGGATCGAAAAGGTGGCCGTTATCGGCTCCGGCATCATGGGCGGAGGAATTGCGGCACTCTGCGCCAGCGCCGGCGTTCCTACACTGCTGCTGGACATCGTTCCATTCAACTTGACGGACGAAGAAAAGAAAAAACCGGAAAACCGGAACAAGCTCGTCAAGGCCGGTCTGGACGCTCAGCTGAAAGCCAAACCTGCAGCATTCATGGACAAGAACAAGGATCTCAACCTCATCACCCTGGGAAACCTGGATGACGACTTTGACAAACTCAAAGAATGCGATCTCATCGTCGAGGTCGTCGTTGAGAACTTGAAAATCAAACAGGATCTCTTCTCCCGTGTTGAGAAGATCCGTAAACCCACAGCGATCATCGCATCGAACACGTCCGGTCTTCCCCTGAGCGCAATGGCGGAAGGACGGAGCAAAGAGTTTAAAGAAAACTTCATAATCATGCACTTCTTCAACCCGGTCCGTTACATGAAGCTCCTCGAGCTCGTCGCCGGACCCGACACGAAAAAAGACGTGTGTGAATTCATCCAGAAATGGGGCGAGACGATCCTCGGCAAAGGAATCGTATGGAGCAACGACACCCCCAACTTCATCGGGAACCGCATCGGCGTCGGCCTTATCTGCGAAGCCATGCGTCTGCTCGACACTGAAGAAATTACCATCCCCGAATTCGACGCGGTATTCGGCCCGGCGTTCGGTATGCCCAACACGGCCATCTTCGCCCTCGGCGACCTGGTCGGCCTGGACACTCTGGACCACCTGTCCGAAAACTCTTACAAGCTCCTCGAGAAAGACGAGAAGCGTGAGATGTTCAAACTGCCGAAATTCTACAAGGACCTCATCGCTGCCGGCGCGCTCGGCAACAAGACCAAGGAGAAAGGCGGGTTCTACAAGAAAGAAGTAGACATGGCCACCTGGAAGAAGGTCAACAAGGTCCTCAACGTTAAAACCGGCCAGCACGAAGTATACGATCGTAAGGCCAAGCCTGAGCTGGCGACCGAAGCCAAGAAGAAAGGCGGACTTGCTGAAAAAGCGAACTTCATTCTTTATGGAGACGATCGCCTCCAGAAGATCGCATGGAAACTGGCCGCTCATACCCTCATCTATTCGGCCAACCGCATCCCGGAAATTTGCGCAGACATAACCGGTATCGACAACGCCATGAGATGGGGATATGCCCTTGAAGCCGGTCCCTTCGAACTGTGGGACATGATCGGCGTGAAAAAATCCGTCGAGAAGATGGAAAAAGACGGTTTCAAAGTACCTGAGAACGTCAAGAAGATGCTTGCGGGCGGAAACTCAACCTTCTACAGGGTGAATAAAGGCAAACGCCAGTTCTATGACTTCGCATCCAACAGCTACAAGGACATCATTTTTGGCGAAACCACGATCTTCCTCGCCGACCTCAAGGCCGACAAGAAAGAAGTGAAACGCAACGATTCCTGTTCGCTGATCGACCTCGGCGACGGCGTGTTCAACATCGAGTTCCACAGCAAGATGAACGCCGTGAACCTGCAAATGGTCGAGTTCATGGGCGAAGCCGGCCAGTACGTCAAGGAAAATGGCGTGGGCATGGTCATCGCGAACCAGGCTCCGGGTATGCCGGGCGCCTTCTCAGCGGGCGGAGACCTCTCCTACATGCTGGGTCTGGCCAGAGCCAAAAAGTTCAACGAAATAGACGGATTTATCCGCCAGGTCCACACGAACATCATGGGCACCAAGTACGCTCACTTCCCCGTCGTGGCAGCGCCTTACGGCATGACGCTCGGCGGCGGATGCGAAGTCTGTCTCGCCTGCGACAAGATCGTCGCCCACACCGAGCTCTTCATGGGTCTCGTTGAAATCGGCGCGGGTCTCGTCCCCGGCGGTTGCGGCATGATCCACCTGTGGGAGCGCTTTATGGATTCGATCCCCGCTCCCGCGATGGCGAACCTGAAAGACTACGCGGCGTATTTCGTACCGGCCATCCTGACCGTCGCCCAGGCGAAGGTTTCCATGTCGGCGGCCGAAGCCCGCAATAACGGCTTCCTGAGACCGACCGACAGGATCGTATTCAACAAGGATGCCATCATCGGCGAAGCCAAGAAAGAAGTACTCAAGATGGTTGCCGACGGCTACAATCCTCCTGTGAAGAAAAAAGTCCCTGTGATGGGGCAGGAAGGACAGGGTATGATCTGGGCCGAAATGCTCAACATGAGGAGCGGCGGATACCTGACCCCGCACATGGAGTTCATCGCGAAAAAAGCGGCGTACTGTATGTCCGGCGGCGAGGCCCGTCAGGGACAGCTCGTGAGCGAAGAATACTTGATGAAGCTCGAGCGCGAAGCTTTCGTGGAGCTCTGGCAGACGGAGAACACGCAGAAGATGGCCGAGCACATCATGACCACGGGCAAGCCCTTAATGATATAACTGGAACAAGGAGGAGAATAATATATGAGAACAGCATATATTGTAGAAGCAGTGAGAACTCCCGGTTGCCGTCGCGGCAAAGGTGCCTTTGCCCAGACCAGGCCGGAGAATCTCCTGAGCCACGTTCTCAACAGTTTAATGGAGAGAGCGAAAGTCGAGAAAGGCGCTGTCGACGACATCATGGTCGGTTGCGCCTTCCCCGAGGCCGAACAGGGCCTCAACATCGGAAGGATTTGCGCGCAGATCGCGAAATTCCCCGACAGCGTATGCGGCGCCACGGTTAACCGTTTCTGCGCCTCCGGTCTCGAGGCCATAGTCCTCTCTTCCATGAGAGTCATGGCCGGCTATTGCGACGTCGCGATCGGCGCTGGTTGCGAATCCATGAGCATCGTTCCCATGGGCGGAAACATGCCGAGGCCTCATCCTGACTGGTCAAAAGAGAACCCCGATGTGTACATTTCCATGGGTATAACCGCGGAAAACGTGGCAAAACGCTACAAAGTCACCCGCGAGCAGCAGGATGAATTTGCGGTCAACTCCAACCTGAAAGCGGCGAAAGCCCAGAAGGACAAGCTTTTCACCGAGATCGTCCCCACTCCAGCGTTCCAGTTCGTGGAGCAGGCCGACGGGACCATCAAGCGTGAAAGCAAATTGCAGGATTTCGACGACGGAGTCCGCGCAGACACGACCATGGAAGGCCTCAAGAAGCTTCGCGGCGCCTTCTCGGCCCCGAGCCCGAACGATCCCAACCAGGGTTCCGTAACCGCCGGCAACTCGTCGCAGACCACCGACGGCTCGGCCGCCTCGCTCATCATGAGCGAAGACGGGCTGAAAAAGTACAATGTGAAGCCAATCGCAAAACTCGTTGCCTACGCAGTCGCAGGCTGCAAGGCCGACGAGATGGGAGTTGGTCCCAAGTACGCCATACCCAAGGCCCTCAAGATCGCCGGTCTCAAGATTGAAGACATCGTGAAAGACGGTCTTTTCGAGCTCAACGAAGCTTTCGCGTCACAGGCCATTCACTGCGCGCAGGAGCTTGGTATCGGCGACAAGAAATACTGGGCGGCCGATTCCAACGAAAGGATCATCAACATCAACGGCGGCGCCATCGCCCTCGGGCATCCCCTGGGATGCACCGGATCGAAGCTGGCCGCCACCCTTTTAGCCAACATGAAGCGCACTGGCAAACGCTACGGCGTCGAGTCTATGTGCATCGGTGGCGGAATGGGAGCCGCTGCGATATTCGAACTTGTAAAGTAGTCGAATATCCACATTGAAACATAAAAGGGCCGTCCCAAAAGGACGGCCCTTTTTTTATTCATAATCGACCCGATAGTGCCGAAAATGGATAAAAAGGGGCCGCTCATTATTCATTCGCCCCGTGAAGGAGAAAGCCATGGTCAAGGACAATTCAAAAAACATGAACATCTGGAAGCAGGAACAGATATCGTACTTTCGCAGGTATCTCAACGAATTTCCCGCGGATTCCAAGGAATATGCCATGATCCTGCACGGTATCAAAGAGCTTGAAAAACATTCATAAGGGTCATTAATCTCTTTACTAATTGGGCCGGACTGTATAAGTCCGGTTTTTATATGGATGAAAACAGAAAAGAAAGCACTCCTCTTCAGAGATACAAGGAACTAAGAAGCAAATCGCTCAAACGCCGGAAACGATCTCGCGTCATACTCTTTGGATATACTGTCCTTGTTGTGCTCACCATGATGGTATATTATAATTTTTTTAGCTCGGAAAAGGCCCCGAAAAGCGCGACAGTATCATCCAATATGGCAACGATGCGAATCACGCTCGAGGATCGGAAATTTGATTATCTCGTGACCGTCACCGTTAAGTCGCTTTACCATGATAAAATTGATCTCTTTTCCGGTGGCGCCGTAGGCGATCTCAAGGTGGATGCCGGGGGCTCCGAAATATCCCGATTCGAATTCGGAACGGACCCCGGGGCGAACATGGTAGAGCGCAATACATACAAAATTTATACTAATCCCATATCGAAATCTAAACTGAACGGTTTTGCTGCGAAATATCCCGCCAAGGTGAAAGAGGTTCGCTCGTCGTTCCTGTCGAAAAAAATGATTGTGCTACCCTTTTCCGTGAGTGCATCGCTCCGTTTCGACAAATCCCTGAAAACAAAAATAAATTTATCGCACGAGGTCGCCAGATGACTACCAGGCCGTCATGGGACGATTATTTCATGAAAATTGCCGAGGACGTGTCTACCAGATCCACATGCCTGAGAAGACAGGTCGGCGCTGTCATCGTAAAAAACCGCCGCATTCTGACCACAGGTTACAACGGGGCGCCCACCGGGGTTCCTCACTGCACCAACGAAAGCTGCCTGCGCACGAAATTCAATGTCCCGTCAGGAGAACGCCAGGAGCTGTGTCGCGGGCTCCACGCCGAGCAGAATGCCATCATACAGGCCGCATATCACGGCGTTACGATAAACGAGGCCATCATATATGTCACGCATCAACCCTGCTCCATCTGCACGAAAATGCTTATAAACAGCGGAATAGGTAAATTTGTATATCGTTCTCCATACGATGACCCGCTCGCCCTGGACATGATCAGGGAGGCGGGGACCGAACTGGTGTTGTACCCGGGCTGATTCTTTTGCCGGATGCCGAAAATATTTGTATTTTTTTCATCGACGCTATATATTATCATGATGGACACGGGGATATGGCTTCGCTTGATGTCGGGCCTAAATTCCATGGTTTCCCCTGTCCTTCCGTACCGGCCAGATTGCCGGATCATATCATTACCCCGGAGGAAAGGGCGATGATACATCTTCGAATGAAAATAACGATGGCCACCGCGGCCGTGTTCTTCGCGGTGACTTTCGCGTTTGCCCAGGAAGACAGGCAAAACGACAAGCTGTTCGAGAGGGCAACGAAATACTTTTTCCAGTCGAATTTCGACATGGCCGAAGCGCTTCTTCAGCAGGTCGTCCAGAACGATCCGGGCAACGCGCGCGCCCACTCGTACCTCGGGGATATCTATCTCACACGAAGAAAGTTTGATGATGCGCTCAGCCACTACACGAAAAGCATCGCGATAAGCCCGTCCGAAGGCGATAATTACTTCCGTATCGGGCAGATATACTATTACAGAAAGAATGGACCGCGGGCAATCGAGTATTTCGAAAAAGCCCTGCAGCACCAGCCTTCGCTGGTCATATCCCACTACCACAAAGGCCTCACCTACCTGATGATTTTCAGGGACAAGGAGAACACCATCAGGAACTGGGAGGCATTTCTCAAGGCTGCGCCGGACGATCCGCAGTACGACAAAATCGCACGGGCGATCGCCCTGCTGAAAGACCCTTCGTTTATTTTACCGCCTCCGGGCAGCGACATTAGCATAGAAGAAGCGCTTTACCTCGGAGGCAACATTTCGAACATCGACCGGAAAACAAAAGATGAAAAAGAAGGACACGAAAACAAGGAGACTAAGAAAAAAATAGAGGATATTTACATTGACGATGATATGTGAGGCGGGACATGGCATATTACAGTAATAACCGGAAAAGAAACATAATCATAGCAGCGGGGATCGCGGCGTTGCTCCTGAGCGGATCCATCATAACCTACAGGTTAACCCGCTCCGGCTCCGGCGACGGGATCGAGGACAAGCGATACAAACAGATCGAGCTTTACAAGCAGATTCTCAAGGGTGATCCAGGCAATATCGACGCGATCATCAAGATCGGCAATCTGTACAAGTCCATCGGTGACATCGATGATGCGATCAAGTACTATAACCGGGCACTGGAATACGACCCGATGAATTACGAGGCGCTGAACGAACTCGGACACGCGTATGCCCTCCGGGGAAAATACGACAAGGCAATCGAGGTCTTCAAGCGGGCGCAGGATGCGCAGCCGAAATATCCCCGTGCATACAACAAGATGGGTAACGTGTATGATGAGATGCAAAAGTACGCCAAAGCGCTCGCCGAATATGAAAAGGCAAAAAAAGTGGCACCGCGCGACCAGGAAAGCTATAACAACATCGCCAACCAGAGGTCACGACTAAAGGACGACGATGGCGCCATAAAGATTCTCAAAGAAGGAATAAAAAAGAATCCGAACGACCCCGAAGGCTACTTTAATCTCGGCAATCTGCATTACCGGCTGAAGCAATACGCCGACGCACTGAAAAATTACGAAAAGGCCTGTTCGCTCAATCCAAAACAGGGGCGATATCACAGGGCCAGGGGGGATGCGCTCCTTGGTCTTGACCGGATTCCAGATGCGGAAAAAGCGTTCGAGGAAGCCATTAAAAATGATCCGTCCGATGCCTCGGCTCTTGAAAGACTCGGCGATATATTCGCCCGACGGAAAGAATACCCGCGCGCGGCAGAATGGTACCGACAGGCTCTTGGCTACAATAGCCGAGACAAGGCACTCAGAAAGAAATACGAAGACATGTTGAAACTCCTGGCGCGAATCGAGAAATCGAACGACGCAGCGAAGAAGGGAAACGGTCGCGGCGAAAAATCCGATTACGGGAAAAAGATGGGCATCCCCATCAGGGATGACATGAGCGATGGAGGAGTAAAAACCAACGTTAAGGACGATGCGTCGAAAAAAACGACCCCCGGTGGCATAGACTGGCGCGCCATGGGAGACAAGAAGCGCCTCGAGAAGGATTATGACGGCGCGATCGAAGCCTACAACAAGGCAGTCGAAAACGATCCAAGGGACGGACACAGCCTGTACTGGCTGGGAAGAATCTATTTCCACCAGCAACAATACGATCAAGCCGACAAGAAATTCGCGGCAGCCATCGCGGTCGATCCCAGAAACGGCGACTCACACTACCGGAGGGGCCTGGTCGCGTATATGAAAAACAGGTATGCCGAGGCCGCCGGGCATTTTACCAAAGCCGTTCAGAACCAGCCAAAGTTCGCAAAGGCTTATTTCTCCAGGGCCCTCTCGTATTACAAGTCCAGCGACAGGAACGCTGCAATCCGCGACCTTAAGACGGCAATATCACAGGATCCGAACCTTGAGAGGGCGCACTATACGCTCGGCGAACTTTATCTGGAAAACAAGAATTTCAACGAAGCGCTCTCCAGCTTTACGAAAGATCTTGCGCTCCGCCCGAACAATCCAGACTCGAATTTTAAAATGGGCGAAACGTATCACGAGTTGAAGTCATTTTCGAACGCCATTGATTACTATCAACGGGCGCTGTCGAGGGATCCAAAGTATCACCCGGCAATGTTCAACCTGGGCCTCCTGTATTCACAAAAAGGCGATCACGTAAAAGCCATCGACTGTTTCAACAGTGCGATCAAGATCAAGGAAAAAGACTATGCGTCATACTACGAGGCGGGCAACAGTTACGGGGCAATTGGCAAGGTTGACGATGCCATTGCCAGTTACGAAAAGGCGATATCGATCAATCCGTCTTATACCAAGGCATATATCAACCTTGGGCAAATCTATTCCCGGAACAAGATGTTCGACAAGGCAATCGGACTGTATCGCAAGGCCGTCACCAACAATCCTCAGTCACAGATCGCTCACTTCAACCTTGCAAACGCGTACAGGGAATCGAAGCTCCACGACAATGCAATAGAAGAATACAAGATTTCGATCCAGCTCAAACCCAACGATGCGATGAGTTATTTTAATATAGGAATCGCGTACCGGGAAAAGGGCAGCTACTCCGACGCTATCCAGTCATTCGAACGAGCCTACCAGCTCGACGGGAAGCTGTATGATTCGCAGGAGGAGCTCGGTATGATATATTACCGGAGCGTTAAAAACAATGACAAAGCCCTGGTGCATTTTGAGAAATTAATGGCTATCAAACCGAATCATCCTCGCGGTGAAAAAATACGGAACATCATCCAGATGCTAAAAGGTAATAAATGAAAACTATATTATCCATGTTCCCTCTATTCCTGGCATGTATTTGCGTGTCCTGCTCCCTGCAGAGAAATGCCCCATTTGACATGAAAAAAAAGGGTTTTATCACCCCGAATTGTTACCAGGTTCTCGTTCAATTCGATCCGGATGAAGGTGCGACAGGGCTTGTTGAACGACGGGACAGCTCCCTTCTGAAGGCAAAAAAATCCGATGCCAGGGCGATGCTTCTTGACACTCTGGCAGCATACTGCATCGAGACCAGGCTCCATAAATTCAATATAAATCCGGTGAAGAACAGGCTCGACATGGAAAAAATTAAAAATAAGATCATTCCGCAGTTGACGCCATATGCGGCAAGGGGTAAATGTGTGTTTGTATATTACAACGAACAGATGGCCGTTATCATGGCCTATAGAATTTCAGGTAAAAATTTGCAGAGCGAAATGGAATCAATTATCGATTCAATTGAACTCGTAACAATCCAATAGGGGGTATGGTATATCTATGAAAATCAAGGTGTTCGTTCTGGCGTGCCTCGTAGTTGTCGCTGCTGTTTCGTGCAAAACTGTGACCAGGGACAATGGAACAAAAACCGACGACAAAAGCTTCGTAACCGGTGATATCGAAAAAAAATACCTGGCCGAGGGGTTCATCGATAAGAATATTTACCGAATCGTTATAGTCAATCCTAAAAACGACGGTACGCCCCAATCTGACATCAAGAGCAAAAGCATGAAGAGAGCGATATCATCTCTGGAAAAATTCATCCAGGATTCAGACAAAAAATCCGACGCGAACACCAGGGCAAACCTTCTCAGGCTCATGGAATCGAACGGCTCTTTTTACAAAAAGAACGTTGAGAAATACGCGAACGATGTGTATTATTTCGACATCAAGAAGGATAATATAAAAAAATTTATCCTGTCCCAGTGCCCGCGGTGAATTTAGACCGAACCGCTGTTTATGTAACTGGTGAGGTTTTTCAGGATAAACAGATCCAGATTTTCCCTGTTCGAATCATAGATGCTGCTGAACATGATACCGATACCGTAGTCCTCCGGGCCGAATTTGTCGACCCTCAGCACCATCGCGAGTGCTTCGATATTTGATAATTCAGGATCAATTTCCGAGAGGTCTATATTCACTTTTATTATTGAAGAAACCTCAATGGGCCGGAAATACTTAAAATAGAGCCCTCCCCGGCTAATGTTAACCACCTTGCCGACAAGGTAACGGGCACTATCGTCATCAACTGAAGATTCCACCAGCATGTCGAGGATTTTGACCGGTAGGACGAGATTGATTCTGAAGTGCTTTCGCCTGCTGTCTTTCTTCCCCTTCCCCATTCTGTTAAGGATCCAGTTGTCGAATTCCTTTTCGAACCACTGAAGCATACTGTCTTCGATTGATTTTTGCTTGTCGGTTTTTAATATTTCACTATGATATCGCTCAATTTCACTTTTTATATCAATTGATAGGTTCTGGTATTTTATATATTCTTTTTTCATTTTCAGTACCCACCCTTTTGTGCTATATGCACTAAAAGAATACCTATTAATATAAATTGAACACTCATTTGAAAAATCAATTATTTTTACATGTTTTATAAAAAAATCTTGATGTCATCCGCCGACCTTAAATATGAGAATATTGATATAATCCTCTATTACTGGATACGATAATCATTGAATACCATGAAACAATCAACCAAAAAAATGATCGCCATAACTATACTGGCGTCGTTGCCCATCATTTCCGGTCAAGCGGAAGCATCGAATCCGGTCCTGACCCATCCCCAGATCGCTGCGATAAAATCCCTGATCGACGATGAAAAGGACCGACACCGTCGCGGAGAGCTCATAACCCTTCTCAACCGCCTTGACGGGATATATAGCGATATCCACCAGGTATGCGATGCGACAAAAAAACTGGTCGTATTCTTGGACCCCGCACACGGATTGACACCCGGCGGGGACTGGCAGGGCGGAATCCTCACCGGAAGGCAGAGCTGCACGAATGTCCCAGAGGAATTGTATTCCCTCACTATATCACGTAAGCTCTACTCGCTGCTGAAATCAAACCCTGCGATAGAAGTACGCTCAACGGACGACTACTTGGCCGCGCTTGAGGGTAAACGGAACACGTACAGGGACATTCCTGGCGAACAGACCGTCGATCTGGCACGGAAGGCCGGAGCCTTTATCATCCTGAGCGAACACCTCAACAATGTATCCCAGGCGGGAAAATCCGACGGGCTGTCCGACATTCGCGGCATTCACGTTTTCGGGAATTATCCCGGAAAAAAGGCCCTTAGATTTGTTCGCCACAATCACACTGGCTTCCTTACCCTTTACAACAGGTTCGATGCAAGCGGTTTTTCCAGACGTCATGCCCTGCTGGTTAAACAAAAACTCATTTCTGCTGGGATGAAACCAAACACGTGGGCCGATGGAGTGGTACCGGACGGAAGGTTCTGCTATTTCATTGATTATCCCATATCGATAATATATGAATCTGGTTTCATTTCGAATCCGGCGGAAGAAAAGGCAATGAGCGATCCCGCGACCATAACCCGCATAGCCACGGCTCACTACGAGGCGCTTCTCGAGGCAATGAAACAGGTATTCGGCATCGACATCTCCCGTTCCCATCCGAGAAAGATGTTCAACCCCCCGCCGGAACGAATGGTGATGCTCAAGCTTTCGAGGATGTGCATATACTACCTTCGGCTCCCGGACTATGCAGGTGCGATCAGGGTCATCAATGCCATGGATACGATGCCCGTTTCTATTGAATATGCCGGATACCGAACCATGTTCAATGCCCTTCGCTCCCGACTTGCGGCTTCGCAATCTCACCATGATCTCGCCGTGAAAAATCCCTCCGGGAAAAGTAATGCCGCCCTGGTGCGTGATCTTGTTCGATCGCGCTCTTTCATGAGGGGTGACGCGTCCCTCACCTCGTTCGTTTCGATGCTTGACGACAAAATATTGTCGCTCGTTCCACGCAAGGTCCGGGCAGCCCGCTCCCCCGGTTCAAAGGTTGCCACGGTTGTGCCCCGAACTACGCCAGGTATCGCCGCGGAAGCGGTTGCAACATCCATAACACAGTCGATCGGGAAACCCTTCGTTTTCGTCATGCACGAAGGTCAGAGCCTTGAAGCGGCAATTGAAGAATCCATGGCCCCTGACCGCGCCTCGATGAGAAAACTCCTTGTTGCTTTCCGGTGCTATGTTCCCCGGGTTGGGAAAAATGTTAAAAAGAACACACTGAAACCGCGCTCTTTTTTCGTCAACGGCATATATGTAGTCCACCTGACAGCCTCAATTCAAATTGCACGGGCAAGACGCGTGGAAAGCGTTCAACTTGACCCGCTAATATATCAAAATCACCTATATCTGAAAAACTCGTTTTTCTCGAATGATTCACGAATCCGAAAACTCTGACAATACCGTTACCAGGGCTTACAACTTTTTTGGTGACTACCTCTGGAAGCGCCACGGTGCTCGCGTCCTGAAGCTTTCCGTGGATGCGGGTTTGTCTTGCCCCAACCTTGACGGGACCGTCGGTACGCACGGCTGCATATTCTGCTACAACGGCTCTGCGGCCCCCACTTCCGAAAACTTTCCCGATATCCTTGACCAGATGCAAAATGCGCGCGATTCATTCAGACGGGCTGACGAAAGCACGAAATACATCGCGTATTTCCAGGCCTATACAAACACGTACGGGAATGCCGGACACCTCAAATCGCTATACGACCGCGCCTTGTCCTTTCCCGGGGTCATCGGCCTCATGATTGGAACAAGACCGGATTCTCTCCCCGGAGAAGTCATCGAACTCATCGCTTCCTACAAGCATGAGGGCTTCGAACTCTGGATCGAGCTGGGAATGCAGACGATGCACGACGCGAGCCTTCGATGGCTCCGCAGGGGGCATGACCATCGCACGACAATCGATGCCATTAAACGGATCACCTTAGTCGGAATTCCCGTATGCGTGCATCTCATTCTTGGCATCCCCGGAGAATCATGGAAGGACATGATGCTCACTGCCCGTGAAGTTTCAGGACTTCCCGTGAGCGGCATCAAGTTTCACCAACTTCAAATCATCAGGGGGACACCCCTGGATTGGTTAAACCGCAAGAACCGGGTGCCAATGATGGGCATTACCGAATATGCGTCGACCCTGTGCGATTTCCTCGAACGCACGAGGCCTGATATCCTCGTGCATAGGCTTATGGCCGATCGGAGCGAAGATCTGCTCGTGGCCCCTTCATGGAGTATTCACAAGGGGACAGTGCTGAATGCGATAGACACGGAATTCTCAAGGCGGCAGACACACCAGGGTTTTCTTGCCGATTGCCCTAGGGCGGCCGGCGAATGAAAATAGCGGTGGCCATGAGCGGCGGCATAGATTCCTCCGTCGCGGCACTTCTCCTCAAGTCCGATGGGCATGAAGTGATCGGGATTCATGCCGCGCTCTTCGGCTCCCTTCGGGGCGTTCCGGAGACCGTTCTTGCCTCGGTCGAAAATTCACTGGCTGATGCCAGGGCGGTTGCCGGCAAATTCGGATTTCCGATTTATTCATACGATCTCTCCTCGTTGTTTGATGAATCAGTGGTGACGCCTTTCTGCGGAGAATACCTTGCCGGTAGAACGCCCAATCCCTGCGTGCGCTGCAATGCCACCATCAAATTCGGACGACTTCGCGACGTCGCACTCTCACTCGGTTGCGACGCGATAGCCACCGGACATTATGCACGAATTGGTCGAACGCCCGATGGAAGATGCTACATCCATGCTGCTGCAGATCCGGCAAGAGACCAGTCGTATTTTCTGTTCCGTCTCGACCAGGAAGTTCTTCGGCATGCGATATTCCCGCTCGGTGACATCACGAAGAACGAAGTCCGCGCGCAAGCGCGATCATTCGGTCTCAATACGGCTGAAAAACCCGACAGCCAGGAGATTTGTTTCATCCCGGACAACGACTATCCATCATTCATCGAGAAGCGCGCGGGATTCGTACCCCCCCCGGGCGATATCGTGGATACGCGCGGCAATATACTGGGCAGGCATCATGGTATCCATCGTTATACAATCGGTCAGCGGAGGGGTCTCGGAATCGCCGCCGGCCAGCCGATGTACGTCCTTGCGATTGATCCGGCGCTCAACCGGGTGACCGCCGGCTTTCGTGAGGAACTTGCGGTAGTCTCGCTGCTGGCCGGAGACCTGACGTACATGAAGGCGGCGCGCCTTGACGGCATATCCTGCCTGGTCAAGAACAGGTCCACTCAGATGCCGGTCGAGGCGCGGCTCGAGCAAGTCCCCGAAGGAATGCGTGTTGTTTTTTCAAGACCACAGTACGGTATATCGACCGGGCAATCCAGCGTTTTCTACGACACCGATATGTGCGTTCTCGGTGGTGGTACGATCATTTACACGAAATGCGAATGAGGTACGTATAATGAACAGTGCTGATGCGAAGCTCTATGGGTCTCTCGTTCTCGGCGACAATGACAACGGTGTACCGTCACTGTCCATCACCTGGTTGGGAACTGCAGGGATCCACGTTCATGACGGAAGGAATGGGATACTCATCGATCCCTATGCAAGCAGGTTCCCGCTCTCGCGAATTATCACCGGATGCAGGCTTCGCCCGGATTCGAGCGCCATTGACGGCATACTCGGACGCGTCGGTCCCGTTTCTGCCATCGTAATCAGCCATAGCCATTTCGACCACCTTGTTGACGCGCCGCTTTTCGCGATTCGTTCAGGTGCCGATCTGCTTGGTTCGGAGAGCACCACAATCGTGGGCCGCTTCGAGGGAGTCCCGGAGGAAAAAATATTCACATGCGAACACGGTACCGCTGTCTCATATGGCGGATTCACCCTGGAATTTATTGAGAGCCTTCACGGATCGTCACTTCTCGGATCGATGCTGCTTGACGGCCACATCGGCAATGATTTTCGCTCCCCTGCGCCATTTACGGGATATAAAACGGGAAAGGTATTCTCGATTCTTATCAAGCATCATTGCGGCACATTGGTTCACCACGGGAGTGCCGGATTTAAACCGGGAATGTACGACGGTAGAGGGTGCGACATACTTCTGCTGGGGATCGCACAGAGGGGAAGGACCGGTCCGTACCTGGAACAGACCGCGGTGCCCCTTTGTCCGCGCCTCATTGTTCCCATCCACTTTGATAATTTCTTCAGGCGCGATATCGACAGGATTTCATTTTTACCCCGGATACGCTTGAAGGAGTTTGCGGAAACGGCCCGAAAAATGGTGCCTTCCGCGTCGGTCGCGACCCTGCCAGCGGGTTTGACGGTCCGGATACCCTGCTAGTCCGCGTCGTCGTCGGATTCATGTTTTTCCCGGCGACGACCGCTGAGTGCGTGGGGATGGAAGCTTGCATATACCTTCTGCAATCGCGCCCGCGTGGTGTGCGTGTAAATCTGCGTGGTCGACAGATTCTTGTGTCCCAGCATCTCCTGGACCGCCCTAATGTCGGCACCGCCGTTCAGGAGTTCGGTTGCAAACGTATGTCGCAGTGTATGCGGGGATATACCCGCTGCGAGACCGCATGACCTGGCGCGTTTCACCACCACGTTGAATATCCCCCTGACGGACAATCTCCCGCCCCTTCTGTTGATGAAGAGCGGTCCGTCGGTTTCCGGGAACTCCCTGTCCCTCATTTCTAAATACTCCCGTATCGATGCGACCGCACCCGGCGTCAGGAATACCACCCGCTCCTCGGCGCCCTTCCCCGTTACGCGCATCCTGCCCTCGTCCAGTTCGCAATCGTTCCTGTCTGCCGATGATAGTTCGGAGACGCGCGCACCGCTCGAGTAAAATGACTCTAGCAGTGCTCGGTCCCGGAAGTCGATGAGGGATTCGCGTGAAAAATTGAGGAGGTTCTCCATCTGGGAGTTGTACAGGAAGCGCGGGAGACGCGGGTCTTTTTTTGGATACAGCACCGATCTGGCCGGATTCTCCGATATTATGTCTCTTCTTACGAGGAATGCGAAAAAAGATTTTATCGCCGCAATCTTGCGTTCTATTGTCGATTTCTTCATCCCCGAGTCATGGAGGTACTCGATGAAGCCGCGAATATGGTCCGGGTCAATTTCCTGGATTTCAATATCGGGTATATCTACCCGGGATGCCGGTGTGTCATTCGAGGGTGGATCGTCCCTGTCGTAATCGCCAGCCGCGTAGCGGTAGAACTGGACGAGGTCCCTGTTGTAAGCGCGAATCGTCTCGATGGAAACGTTCTTTTCGACCGAGAGATAGTCCATGAAATGATCTATCTCGGAAACCACCCGTCATACCTCTTCAATCGTATCGGCGTTCTGTTCCCGTACGTTTCCGTTTGCACCGTCCAGGAGCTCGACCTGGTAATCACACTGTGAATTGACGCAGATGAGCTTCATTCCCTTTCCCTTTATCGACTTTGAGAAAAGCAGCGATCCGCATTTTGGGCATGGCTTGTCGGCAGGCACGTCCCTGGTGAAAAAATCGCAATCGGGGTATCGGCTACACGAGTAGAACGCCCCGCCCCGGCGGTTCTTCGTCGTTCTTTTTAAAACGTCGCCCTCGCCGCATTTTGGACACCTCCCCAGCGGAAGCGCTTTCGCGTTACGGCATTCCGGGAAACCGGAGCAGGCGAGAAAGAAACCGTACTTGCCGAGTTTTTTCTTCATGGGCTTTCCGCATTTATCGCACACGATATCGGTGTCCTCGTCGAGGACACCCTTCATTTCCTCCATGTGCTCCTCGGCGTGATCGACCGTCGTTTTGAAAGGACCGTAAAATTCGCCTAGCATCTTCATCCAGTCGTCACGGGCATCTTCTACCTGGTCGAGTCGCTCCTCCATGTTGGCGGTAAAATCTATGGACACCAGCGAGGGAAAGTACTTTACCATGATGTCGTTTACCAGTTTTCCGAGCACGGTGGGGACCAGCTGTCGCCCGCTGCGTGTCACGTAATAACGGTTGATGAGCGTGTTGATTGTGGGCGCGTAGGTTGACGGTCTGCCTATACCCGATTCCTCGAGGAACTTCACGAGTGACGCATCGTTGAATCGCGGCGGGGGCGTGGTAAAGTGCTGCTCGTTGCGGCATTCTTTGAAGTCGAGCACCTCTCCCTTCTCGAGGCGTGGCAGGATGTTCTTTTCAGTCTTTTCAGCGCTGTCCACCGCGGTAAAACCCTTGAATGTGACGCTGCTGCCTGAAGCCCTGAAGACATAGTCTTTTGCGGAGATGTTTACCGATACGACCTCGGCGATTTCGGGCTTCATCTGTGACGCAACGAACCTTTTCCAGATGAGCTCGTAAAGACGAAGCTGGTCCCTGGTAAGGTCGTTTTTAAGTGATTCGGGCGTCCGCAGTACGCTTGCCGGTCGTATGGCCTCGTGGGCGTCCTGTGCCCCTTTCTTATTGGCGAAGGTGTTGGGCGAGTCTGGGAGGTACTCTTCGCCGAACTTTCCCTGAATGTATTCACGCACGTGCTGCAGGGCCGATTGGGACACCCGTGTCGAATCGGTTCTGATATATGTGATGAGCCCAGTGGGCCCCTCACCGGTAAGATCTATTCCCTCGTAAAGCTGCTGCGCGATTATCATCGTCCTTGAGGAATTGAACCCAAGCCTGTTGGCCGCTTCCTGCTGGAGCTTGCTGGTGATATAGGGCGGCGGGGCCTTCCGCTTTCTCTCCGATGTTTTCACGTCGGTCACCGCGAACACTGCGTCCTTGATATCCGCGAGAACCGCATCCGCCTCTTCAGCCGTCCTGATATCCGCTTTAGCGCCTCCCTTCATCGTGAGCTGCGCCGTGAATGTGTGGTTTTTTTTCTGGAACTCAGCGGTGAGCGTCCAGTATTCCCTGGGGATAAAACCGTCTATCTCGTTCTCGCGATCGCAGATAATCCTGAGCGCAACCGACTGGACCCTCCCTGCGGAGAGACCCTTTTTGACTTTCTTCCAAAGTATCGGGCTGATGTGATAACCCACGATGCGGTCGAGAATCCTGCGCGCCTGCTGCGCGTTCACCAGATCCATGTTTATCTCTCGAGGGTGTGAGACCGCGAGCTTTACCGCTTCCTCGGTTATCTCGTTGAATTCGATCCTGCGGATGTTTGCGTTAAGGCCGGAGAGTGCGTTCGAGAGGTGCCATGAGATGGCCTCTCCCTCCCGGTCGGGGTCTGTCGCGAGCAGAACGTTTGTTGCGGTTGATGCGTATTTTTTAAGCTCGTTCAGGACCTTCGCCTTCCCCCTGATTGTGATATATTCCGGCTTGAAGTTGTTGTCGATATCTATCGCTAGCCTGGATTTCGGAAGATCGATGATATGCCCCACCGATGAAGATATGATGTAACCGGAACCCAGGTACTTGTTTATCGTCTTCGCCTTGGACGGGGATTCCACGATTACAAGAGTCCTCGCCTTCTGTTCTTTTTTCACAGCCATTGATACGGACCACCTTCCTGAGTTTGAACCTGTCCAACAGGCACGACTCAATTTTTTTTGTCAAACAATTCTTTTATTCTGCGCCCGGGGTCCCATCTTAGCGTGAAGAAGAGTGCGGTTCCGAGCATGATTGATAGTATCATGAATATGAGGATCCTTTCCCTGGTATAAAAATTTCTCGCGCTGAAGGTTTTCGAGAAGGATAGCACACCCAGGGCGCGACCGCGTTCCGCTTTCCTGTGACAGAATGCGCACTCTTTACCAGCATTCATTACGAGCATTGAATGATACCGCCCGCCATCGATCCAACGAGTAGCGCCCTTCGGATTGCCCGACAGCACATCGAGGGCTTTCTTCGAGATGGTATCACCCCGTTCACCGGGCATTGTTACGAGGCGGCCCTCTCCGTCGTAAACCCTCACCTCTATGCCGTGGGCTTTTTCGATGTCGTCGAGAAACACCCACGCGAATGAGGGACGTGCCATCGTTTTTATTCCGATGAAAGAATCCGCTATAATTGAATATTCCCTGTCAAGCTCTGAAAAATATTCTGATTGATAGATCGAGAGCAAATCTTCCCCCCATGGAGGAATCGGGAACATCTGCACGACGCTCATTGTTAGAAGGATGGCCAGTATCCCTGCAAACACGTACTTGATGTACATCTCACGCGCTCCTGATGTAATATCCGATCATTTCAACAGTATCAATCTGTTCCCGCGACAGAGAACTGCCCCTTTCAGCTCCAGTGAAACGGCCGCTTCGTTGATCTCCGCGGGAGTAATACCAGACAGCGCCATGAGATCATCGATAGTCCGGTCTCCCTGGTGAAGCAGCGAGAGTATGCGCTCCTCTGCGCCTGTCATATCCGTCATCGCGGCAACGGTTGACGCCGGCCCCGTCATTGTTCCATCGGTTGGTTCCGCCTCCATGGTCCGGTCCGCCTTGCACCTGATGTTTCGAGCGCCGTGTAAAACCGATTCTTCCAGCAGTTCATCCGTCGAGGTAAAAATCGATGCGCCGCACTTAATCAATCGCTGGCACCCCTCGTAACCCTCATCATATGGTAGCCCTCCGCAGGCAAACACGTCCCTGTTCTGTTCGATCGCATAGCGTGCCGTGATCAGTGCGCCGCTCCCGCTCCCGGCCTTTATCACGATCACGGCACGGGCCAATCCGCTGATGATCCTGTTCCTGCGCACGAAGGTCCACTTGTCCGCCCTGACGCCGGGCGGGTATTCGGAGAGAAGAGTGGATCCCCCGTCATCCATTATCCTCGCGTACAGGTCCCTGTTCGCCGAGGGATAGAGAATATCTATGCCGTTTGCCATAACACCGGTGGTATGTCCACCCGCACCGAGGGCCCCGAGGTGCGATGCCCGGTCAATGCCAAGAGCTAGACCGCTCACCACTTCGATGCCCCGTTCCGCAAGCTCTCCGGATATCCTCATCGCCAGCGCGTCGGACCTCAGGTCCGACCTTCGCGTGCCCACCATGGCCACATATTCACCTTGTTGCATCGGACCCCGCGTGTAGAGTGCGATGGGAGGACGCGATATTTCCCTGAGAAGTAGCGGATAATCGCTGTCCCAAAGATGGACTACCCTCGCGTTTACCTTGCCGGAGGCTTCAAGTATTCCCTCCGCGGCATTGTACGGATTCGTGCCGTAGCGAAGCGCCACGCACTTGACGGTCTCAACCGGGCCGGTCGCTTCCATTGTCCTGAACACAGATTCCGGCCCCGCACCGGCCAGTTTCACCCAGATATCCCGGGTGGCCGGTGAAGACAGTATTGAAAGAGCCACCGCGTAAAGCGTATCTTCGCGGGACATTGGTCACCCCCTGCAACATGAAATTTGCCCGCATTGGGCGTTGCAGTATATACGGATGGCGACGCAATTCCGTCCCACTTTTTTTGTGACATAATGTATCATATCTTATATTTTTCAAGACATATTTTCACGAGACCGAATCAACGACGATAGCATCCAGCAGCCGCAGCGGAAATCGAGCTTCATTTTCATTTCTAAATGATTGACTTTTTCAGGGCCGTCACATTTATTAATACGAAATAAATGCGACCCGACAACAGGCGAGCGGCAACGATGGGACCAGTGCCCACATCCAAGAGCCGGCGGAATCGGGAATACACTCAGACGGGTTATACCATGCCTACACGCGCACATCCGGGTCCGTCCTTGATATTCAAGTCAATGAAATTTGGAGATGGTATCCTTTGGTCCGCCTATATCCTTTTCACGCTGACGTTCCTGATAGTCAACTGGCACCAGATAAATGTGCTTTTTTACGAGGATGGCGACACTGCCGCAAACGCGCTTCAGATAATGCGTGCTGTTCACCTGAAAGAATACCTTGGGTGCTACTCACGGTTCCTGTTCAATCACCCGGGTCCCGCGTTCTATTACTATTATGCATTTACAGAGCCCTTGTTCTTTTTCATGAAATCGCCGTACGCAAAGCATATCCTCGCTCAGTGGCTCCTGAACAACATATTCATCATCGTTTCACTCAGGATACTGGCCAGAAACAACGGTCATGGCTACAGGACGCTGTTGTATTTTGCGGCGATGCTCTTCGTCATTGCACCTCTACACATCTCCCAGACGTCCGAAATTAGTCCGCTCGTGTCGCTGTGGCCGCCCTCGGCGGTGATATTTCCGATGATGCTGCTCGTGCTTTCTTTCGTGGAGGTTATCAACGGCAGGCTCCAATACCTCCTTGGAATGACAATTCCCGCAGTTCTCATACTCCACAACTATCTCAGCATCGTCATACCGGTGGGCATCCTTGGTTTGATCGCGTTGGCTTTCATCGTCCATAGCAGATTCGTGAAACAAATATCCCTCAACAGGATTGAAATCACTTTTTTTTTCCTGTCCGTTGCGTTTGTTCTGCTCAGCACGGTTCCGATCATCTACGAACAGCTCAAATACGGCCAGGACGGGAACATCGTTAAAATCATCATGGTTTTCAAAAGTTTTCCCTTTTTCAACCAGCCGCTTTCTAAAAGCTTTCTCTATGTAATCGGTTTTTTTTCTGATCCATTGACGTTCAAAACTTTCAACTTTATGAAGCCGTCATATTCTGTGGCATCATATATCGCACTCCCCGTTTTAGCGTTGTTTTCATCAGCTATTTATCTCGATGATACCCGGGCGTACGAACGCCGGCTGTTCGTAATCTCCCTGTTCGGCTTAGTCCTCTCGATTTTCTCGGCTGCAAAAGTCATCGGGGAGCTGCATCACTACTTATTTTGGTTTCAATATATCTTTGTATGGACAATCTATTATACCGCGTTGATAGGATTCGTGGTTCTGACAAAGCGCCTGGCCAGGGTATTGCCGAAAACCATAGCACGGATTAGCACAAGCACCTCTGTACAATTCATTCCTGTTATTATCGTACTGATAGCAATTGTGATCTCAACCCCTGTGTTGTTCCGCCTGAAGACAGCGGACACGCATGCGTTTATCCCTGCAATAGTGAAATTCATACGTCCTGTGAAAAACAGAGTTTACCTGCTCGACTGGGTGAACTGCAGTGCGCATCATCTTCAATGGAATAATGCGACAGGTGTTGCTCTGGAATTAAAACGGAGAGGGTACCGTGCCTGCGTCAATGACGAATGGCTGTTCATGTTCGGAAGGGAACTCAAGTGTGATGATGAAAAACATCAGGTGCGTATCTCGTTCTTCAACGAAAACATCGTTAATGATGAGCTTGCGGGATGCACGAAAACCATGAGGCACTCTCATGGCGTGGTATGCCTTAAAGAGTAGAATCACTGCAGATACGATGGCACTGTAGCAACCACATGAGTCAGAAGCGGTGGTCCATCACAAATACCGTTTATATGTGGTTTTTGCTATAAACCCTCACTCGTCTCTCACGATACGGAATCCAAGATTGTATCCTTTCATAATTGGTTGGCTATAATTTATACATCCTGACTTCTGATAATTCTTGTCGAGTCCCCAACTGCCACCACGCCAGATACGATAGAGTCCGGGATAGTCAGGGTGCCAATCATAGCACCACTCCCAGACGTTCCCGCTCATGTCGAAAAGCCCCCAGGCATTCGGCTTTTTCATTCCTATGGGATGAGTTTTTCCGCCGGCGTTGTTCGTATACCAGCAGTACTCTCCATCAATGGAGTCGCCCCAGTAATAGTCCATGGTGCTGCCCGCCCTGCATGCGTATTCCCATTCGTCAGAGGTTGGCAATCTGAAACCGTTGGCACCTATGTTGACGGTCACGGTCCATTTAAGAAAATCGTCTCCGTTTTTGTTTTCCGGATCTTTCCGTTGTTTATCTATGTTGTAGTATGGTTTGAAGCCGGCCTTCATACTCAGGATATTGCAGAACTCGACCGCGTCGTACCAGTTCACGTTCTCGACCGGGTTTTTCGCGTCCTTCCTGAAATAGCTCCAGTTGAACCCGGTAATTGACTTGAATTGTTCCTGGGTCACTTCATATTTCCCGACCAAGATGGCCCCGACATGAATAGTTCTGGCGCTCCCATTGTTCCTGATAATACAGCTACCCGCGGGCACGCGGACCATTTTAATGCCGGCAAATCCATTTGCGGCGTTTTTCGTCGGGCATTTGTTGCCTTTCACGTCTGTCTCTGCCGATACGGGTTGGATGTCGGTTGTACACAACAGCAACACTACCAGTATCAATCCTGAAATGTGTACTACTATTCTCCGCATAACGCCTCACTCAAGTCGTGCATTGTTTCTTCTACCGGGATATCCTTCCCTGGTTACAGGATTTCCACAGGATTCGGAAATACCTCATTTAAATCGTATCATGTGTTCGTGCTATGCAATGCTATATTTATCAAGATATTTTCATGGGAAGAATAATCGTTTATGGACCGACCTGATGATTTGACATTTTTTTATACCGATATCTTCCAAATCAAATTTGACTTTTTAGTGCTTTTATTATTAGGATGTCGCTAAAATATAGGGAGGTCATTTATGAACAATCGGTTCAGATTCACCATTGCCACCGTATTTTGCATTTTTCTGATCGCGATCATCCTTGTACCCTCTCCCTCGAAGGCCGCGGCGAGCATGAGCATCGGCCCGTACGGATGGTGGGCCTGGTGGCAGCCCAATTTCAGGGAATGGCTGATGGGTAAAGGGGAAGATATGGAGCTACCTCTTAAAAAAAAGTTTACAATGGAATCCCGCCCCCTGTATGGATGCGCCCTCTCATTCAATTTTTCGGAACGCTGGAGCCTGTCAAATACGTTTGTCATGGGTTTCTACAGGGCGAAAGCCAATTACTGGTCCTATAACTTTCTCTTACCCTCTATACCTGTCTTACCATCATATGTGTCACAAAAAATCCGAAAGATTGACGTTGATTCGACCCTGAATTATACATTGCTCAAATATCTCAAATTCTATGTTGGTTTAAAATATCAGAATTATAATTATAATAAAGTGAAGAGACTGCTCCTTGTGGCTGGTGGCAATTCATCATTGTTTTCGTTTAAAAAAATTAATTTAGATTACCATGGCCTGGGACTTGGAATTGGCCTGGGTTTCAATGTCAATCTCGTTGACAATCTCTATCTACTTGCCAATATCTCTGCCCTGTACCAGAGCCCCATCATCTACACAAGTGGAAAAGGATTTTTTGGTTGGACCGGCATTACAATGAATATAATACCTACGAATGTCCCAAATAAAATCCTGCAGTTCAACAACATCGGTTGCAACGCGACCCTCTCCCTTGCCTATTACATAGCGCCCGCCAGCATAACCATCGCTGCCGGCGGCAGGTATCAATACCTCAAAACCATGGGCAAGGACAGCGGCGGTTACGCTTTCGCGGGTGAATCCGATCACTTCTACGGCGCCACCCTGTCGGTGGTGTATACGTTCAACCTTACCAAGGACAAAGACGACGAAAATTCGTAGAGGACCCCGGGGCGGTTCCTTCCCTGCACCTTCAAGAACGTGCGCCCTCCCCGGCGCGCATAAAAAGGCCGGCGGATTTCTCCGCCGGCCCCGTTCTTCATTGATTCTTTTAATCAGCGAAACTACTCGGCCAGTGCGCCCGTGAATATCTGTTCGGACGCCTTGATGACCGCCGATTCACCGAATTTCAGTGCTTCAATCTTACCGAAGTATTTCGGGAATTCCGCTCCCAGGTAGAACTGGGCCGAAAGCACCTTTCCGGAATAATATGCGGCCTCGAAATTGTCGGACAGGAGCTTGTCGCGCTCTTCTCCCTTGACGTCGCCCACGAGCTTTTTCATCTGGGGCTGGGCGACGGTGAGTGACCAGAGCTGCGTCCAGGCGATGGCCAGCATGAACATGGCCTGCTGGAGGGGCGTAGCGTTCATGAAGAGATGGAGGAATTTCCCGGTGGCCATCTGCTGTTTCATCATCTCGATGACCTCGTCCAGCTCCTTCACGCCGCGTTCGACCAGGGCGATGTACTTGTCCTCAACGATTCCTTTCGCCTTGTTGCATGTCTCGAGGATCTTTTTCTTGAGGACCGTAAAGTTGTATTGCTCGGGGTTCATGAGGATCTTCCTCATGGTGAGGTCCATGGACTGGATCCCGTTGGTCCCCTCATAGATACAGGTGATCTTGGAGTCCCTCATCATCTGTTCCATGGGATAATCCCCGCAGTAGCCATATCCGCCATAAACCTGCATGGCCTCCGAGGTTATCTCGACCGATTTGTCCGTGTTCCCGGCCTTGCAGATCGGGACGAGAATCTCGGCCATGGCCTGCGCCTCTTTGGCCTCGTCGCCCTCAGCGACGTGCGCCAGGTTCAGGTTGTGGGTCAGGTAATAGGTGAGCAGCCTTTCGCCCTCGATGTAGCCTTTCATCCAGAGGAGCATTCTCTTCACGTCGGGATGGTTGACGATGGTGACTCCCTTCGCGTCGGGATTGAGCATCTGGGTCACGTGAACGCCCTGTACCCTGTTTCGGGCATAGGTGATGGAGTGCATGTAAGCGGCGCTCGAAAGCGCCAGTCCCTGCATGGCGACGCCCAGACGGGCTTCGTTCATCATCTGGAACATGATCTTCATACCCTTGCGCTCTTCGCCCAGGAGGAAGCCCTTGCATTTTCCGCTGTCGCCGAAGCTCAGCGAGCAGGTCGCGGATCCCTTGATTCCCATCTTATGCTCGATACCGGAGCATACGACGTCGTTGAATTCGCCTTTCGATCCGTCCGCCTTGGGAAGGTACTTGGGAACGATGAAGATGGATATACCCTTCGTTCCGCCCGGGTCGCCTTCGATGCGGGCGAGCACGGGGTGAATCATGTTCTGATAATAATCGTTGTCGCCGGAGGATATGAATATTTTCTGACCGGTGATTTTGAATGATCCGTCAGGCTGGCGGACCGCCTTGGTCTTCAGGGCGCCGACGTCTGAACCGGCATCCGGCTCTGTCAGACACATGGTGCCGCCCCATTCCCCGGACATCATTTTGGGGATATAGGTGTCTTTTTGTTCCTGGGTCCCGAATGAATAGATGAGCTCCATCGCGCCGTGGGAGAGACCGGGATACATTACCATCGGGTAGCTGGCCGCGCACAGCATCTCGTTGATACCCATGGATATGGCGTAGGGCATCCCCATACCGCCGATTTCGGGATCATTGAGAGTACCGAAAAATCCAGATTCGTAGTACGCGTCGAGCGGCGCCTTATAGGAAGGCGGTATCTTTACCTTGTCCTGTTTCTGGTCGGGAAGGAAGGTGCAGCCTTCTTTATCGGCGGGAGAGTTTGCCGGATAAAGTTTTTCAACCGCGAGTTTTTCACCCAGTTCAATGACGCTGTCCAGGGTGTCCTTGTCGAAGTCGGCGTATTTTGCATATTTCTGCCCTATCTTGTCTATTTCGAGAAGTTCGAACAATACGAAACGTACGTCCCTGGTGTCTATGATCGGATTCAAAGCCATTAGGAACCTCCTAATACAGATATTTTTTGAAGTAGTACCTCAAAATAAGTTCGTTTCCTATCTAAGATTAAAATTGAAGCCTCATATGTCAACGGAATTAATATTTTTTATACAAAATGGGCTCTCTTTTCCATATGGGGGAATTCCCTATGCAGAGCGGCACCGTCATATAAAAATATGGTTGCAAAAAACCATGAACACCAACAGATTCACCGGACCGTCATGAACGACACCAAGTACTGGATAGCCCTTGACCAGGTAAAGGGAATGGGACCGGCGCACCTCCAAGAGGTGTGGAAGGCCCTCGACGCGAAGGGGCTCTCCCTGGCTGACCTTTACGACTGCACCGCCGCGGAAATAAGGGAGGAACTGTCGCTTCCCGACCGAACGGCCGAATCCGTCGCGGCGATGAAAACGATCCTGCCGAAAATCGAGGACGACTACCTGGCCGTCCTCGACGCGGGCATGGATGCGGTGACATTCTTCTCGCCGCATTACCCGCTCAGGCTCATGAAGACGCTCGGCAATTCCTTCCCGCCGATACTCTACGTACTCGGGAACAAGGACATCCTGGCCGCTCAGGGCGTGGCCGTGCTGGGCGACAGGGACGTGAGCGAGCGCGGCGAGATCATCTCGTTCGGCGCGGCGCGGGAGCTTGCAAAGCACGGGCTCTCCGTTATCAGCGGGTACGCGAAGGGCGCGGACATGATCGCGCACCGGTCGGCCCTGATCCACGGGGGCGCCACCGCGGCGCTCGTCCCTTACGGCATTTTGCATTTCGCCCCGGCGAAGCTCATCTCCGACGTCTTCGATCCCGGGCGGATGGCGGTCATATCCCCCTTCCCTCCCCGACAGGAGGCCAACCAGTACAACGCCTTCATCCGCAACAAGATAGCCTGCGCCATGGCGCGCGCGGTTTTCATCGTGGAGGCGCCGCCCGAGGGCGGCATCTTCGAGGCAGCGAAATCCGCGCGCAACATCGGTGTGCCCCTGTTCACGACGGAATATCACGAGTACCCCAAAAACGCCGGCGGCAACGCGCTGATCCTCACGACGATGGGCGCCAGGCCGGTGCGCGGCAGGTATGAAAACGAAATGCTCGTTCCCAACATGGACGATATTATCGGAACCGCGCGGTTCAAGGAGACGCCATGAAGAAGAAAACGCCCACCCTCGTTCTCGTGTGCGCGCTGGCCCTGGTAGCGATCGCCGCCTCGGGCCTGTACATGAATTCATCCCCCGCGGGGATGAAGACCGTAGAGTTCGATGTCGCGCCCGGGTCAACCCAGCGCGCGTGCGCCGTGAAGCTGAAGAAAGCGAACCTGATCCGAAACGAGCGCTTTCTCCTGGCGATCTCCCGAATCAGGGGTGAAAAGCCGTTAAAAAGCGGGAGCTACATGATCTACTCGGGTATGAGTTCGTACGAGGTGCTTCACGCGATAACGGGCAGGCCTTCAGCCACCGTGCAGGTTGTAATTCCCGAGGGTTTCAGCCTGCGCCAGATAGCGGCGAGGCTCGACGAGAAAAAGATCACGAGCGGCAGCGACCTGATCGATTTCGCGTCGGATAAAAAGTTACTGGATTACCTTGGGATCGCGGGCCCCTCCGCCGAGGGATATCTCTTTCCCGACACCTACGCGTTCCCGCGCGGGAGCGATCCCCGCGACGTGATCCGGATGATGCATGCCCATATGAAGAAAAAGCTGGCCGGCGTGGAAGGGGCCGGTTCCCTCGGCGCGAAGGAACTCCACGAGCTCCTCACCATGGCGTCACTCGTCGAGGGAGAGGCGCGAGTCCCGGCCGAGCGTCCCTACGTCTCCTCCGTGTTCCACAACCGCCTGAAACGGGACATCAAGCTCGAGTGTGACCCCACTGTCCGATACGCGGTCGGTAACTTCGACAGGCCCATTACCAGGAAACAGCTCCAGACGGACCACCCCTACAACACCTATATGCGCAAGGGCCTGCCGCCGGGTCCCATCTGCTCTCCCGGCATCGAGTCCATACGCGCGGCGCTCGCCCCGAAGGAGAGCGAGTTCATCTATTTCGTCGCGCGCAACGACGGCTCCCACTATTTTTCTAAGACAAAAGCCGAGCACGAACGGGCCGTGGACCACTACCAGAGGAAAAAGGGGGGCGAGTTCAAGGACGAACAGAAGCTCCGGTAAGTAAACGGCCCGCGCGAAACGCGGGCCGTTTACATCAGCAGGCGAGCCTTCCCTCCTGGCCGCCGCGCTCCCTCTTGCGCGGATATTTCAGGAAGGGAATCACGTCGTTGTTTTTCGAGCTGCCCGTCCCGTCGTACTCGATGGTCACCACGGGAACGCCGGTAAGCTCCTCGATACGCGCGGCCATGGCCTCGGTGACCAGCGATGGACAGCAGTATGCCGGGTTGGTCTGCACCATGAGAGCAATATCCGAGTAGCGGTCGACCAGGTGGAATATCTTTATCAGGTTTTCCATGGATTCCCCGGTGTGATCGTGCGACATTCCGAAAAGCCTCACCACCTCTTCCGGGTCCCGTTCCGGGGCGTCGATGCCCGGGTCGAAATGAGGCAGAAAGTATTTCATGTACTTGCCTTCAACCACCGGAATGAGCCTCTTCAACGCCGCGGCGATGGCCGCGTCCTGGTACAGGCCGTGCCTGAACCACTTCCGGATGTAGGGCGCCGCCACGATACGCACCAGGTCGCTGTAGGGCGTGGTGAGGACCTCTCCGCCGTTTTGCTCTATGACGCGGATGAGCCCCTGGTTCATCACGTCGTTGTCGCGCACGTACACGTCGCCGAAGATCACCACCTTCGGCCTGCCCTTCCCGGACTTCTCGATGCCGTTAAAGCATTCCATGGCCCCGGCGAGCGCGTCCTCGCGCGACCGGTCCTCGGCGAATGCGCGGTAAATGATATCGGACGCCTTTTCGAGCGCGCGGTCGGTGGAACCCGCGACGGTTTCATAGGGCCGGAGGCCGCACCCGATCCGCCTGAGATACCCGCCGAACATGAATGCGGTATAGGCCTTCACCCCGAGCTTGACCGAAATGTCGGTGAAAGTGATATCGCCGGGGTACACCCTTACCGCGTCCAGTCCGCAGGCTTCGAGCAGGCTCTTCTGGTAGACGGGAAACATGCCGACGTTGCACGCGATCTGCGACCTGAGGCTCCAGAGCACGGTACGCGAAGGGTCAAGCCCGTGCTTCGCCACGTAGTCCGCGCAATTCTGCACCATTACCGTGAGGGGGATACACTGGCCCGAGTTAAGGCGCATGCTTCTCCGGATGGAATCGACGTTTTCCTCGAGCAGGCGGACGTCGATCCCCTCGCTCTGCATCGCCCCCTGGACGAAACGGCACGAAAGGTGGTCCCACGCGGGAAGGAGGAGCGTCCTGCCCCTGAACATCGAGCGATCCCTCACCGCCGGGACGATACCCGGCGCACCCGCGCCCGCACCGGCGCATGACACGCCAGCCGAGCGGTGGTTGCGGAACGCGCGGATGGCCGCCTCGATCCTCGTCTCGTATCCCACGCTCGAATCGTGCTCGTCGAGCTGAAGTATCAGGTACGGCTTTCCCGCGGCGTCCATAATATCCCTGAAGTACTTCACGCCGAACGAATCGGGCGTGCACTTGAACGAGGTGATATACACCGGGTAGGCTCCTTCTATCCCGGCGACAATCCGCGCGGTCTTTATGATGCGCGACACGAAATGCCAGTGGATCTCCCTGAGGAGGGGGTCGGCGAGGTCGTCGCCATCCGGCACGTCGATCATGTCCTGAAAATAGGTGCGCACGCCGTGCCTCGCGAAGAGGTCCGGTATGCCGCTGTTCATGTCCCGTGAGAGCACGTTGTAGGGCCTTCCGAGGAGGACCACCCTGATGCCGTCGCCGTCGTTCCGCGCCCCCTCCCAGTGCGCCCTGAGGAGCGCGTTTACCCTGTCCCTGTTCAGGCACGCGCGCTCGTACGCCGCGTTCACCCTGCTTTGCGATACCCGATCCCCGAGTCCCGGAATATCCTTCAGGGCGCGGTACAGCCTGCGCCTGAGCGCGGAATCCCCGGAGGTCGATTTGATCAGGGGGGATATGACCTTCGTTGCGCGGCCGCTTCCCAGCGCGATCATTGCCATCGGCGGCGAGTATTGCGTGTAGTAGCAATAGGTGCGTTTCAGGCTCCTTTTCTTCTGACGCTCTTCCATATAAACCGGCATGAATACGTACTCGCATGTCCCGGCGAGGTGCATCACGTGCGCATGGAACGCTGCCACCGGCGCGCAGAACTCGGCCCCGGTGTGGAACTTGCCCCGGCGCGCCGCGTTCTCCAGGCCCTCGCTGGTCACGGCACTGATGCCGAGCTCGCCGAAAAAATCGAGCCAAAACTCGGCGTCCCCTGCCAGGTGCAGCGCGGCCGGTATGCCGACGGTCGGGGCGGTCGCGGAATCGGCGGCTACCCGTGTGCGGTTCGCGATACGCTTCCTTTCCCCGAGCATGTCGTAATGACCGGGGCGCTTCACGTAGCGGCCCGTGTCGTAGTCCCTGCCGCAGAGGAAGCCGAACGCCACGGTCTGCCCCGAGACCTCGGCCAGGCGAAGCTTGCAGTGGTTGTTGCACAGACCGCAGACCTCGCTCCGGACGGGAATCCGCTCGGAGTGGATGCCGATCCCCCGGAAGGTGCTCCGCCCCGCGAGCTCGTCACGCACGGTGAGCGCGGCACCGAGCGCACCCGTGAGGTGGCAGTAGCGCGAGACCCTCACCGGCCGCCCCAGCCTGTGCTCGAACGCGGCGACGAGCGCCCTGTTTTTCGCGGTCGCACCCTGGAAGAATACCCTCTCGCCGATATGAGCCTCGGTCGCCACGCGCGTGAGGTAGTTGTCCCGCACCGAGTGGAGGACCGACGCGAGTATTTCCTCCACGGAGTATCCCTCGGCGAGATAGTGGTTCAGGTCCCGCTCCATGAACACCGTGCATCGGTCGCTCGAAAGGGGCGCCGCGGCCCCCTCCGCCCGCGATGAGTATTCCGACAGGGGGCAGCCGAGCTTCCTGGCCTGCTCCTCGATGAAGCTCCCGGTGCCGGCGGCGCACACCGTGTTCATAACCGAGAAGGTGACCCTGCCGTTTCTGAGCGTGGTGAACTTCGAGTCCTGGCCGCCGATTTCGATGATCGTGTCGACCCCCGGATCGAGCTCGATGGCGGCGCGCGCGTGCGCGGTGATCTCGTCGATGACGGCGTCCGCACCCACGATCTCCCCGATGAATTTTCTCCCGGAGCCGGTCGTGGCCGCCCCGAGCACGTTCCATGAGGCCCCTCGCGCGCCAGCCATGCGGTCCATGCACTCGAGTATGGTCTGTAGCGCCTCGAGCGGGCGGCCGGAGGTCCGAGTGTAAAGCCCGCTGATCACCGTCCCGTCGGGCGCCATGGCCACGGCCTTCGTGCTCGTGGAACCGATGTCCACGCCCAGGTACACGTCGTTCGTGCCGGGGCGGATATCCGCGTAAATATCGACCTCGACCGGCGTGGTTTCGGGGCGCTCGGCTGAGTTGAATTCGTATTTTTCGAGCGACGAGAAGTCGGGATATTCCGAAAGGCGAAGCCCGAGACCGGGATAGTAGTAATGCCTTTCGGCGGAGCCGCCCGTGACCATATCCCCCTCCGTGAAATCGCCGTCGAGCCTGCCACCCTCTGCCAGGTAGGTGAGACAGGCGCCGATCGCGCCGTAGAGATGGGAGTGTTCGTCCGTTATCACGGGAATTCCGGCCAGGGCCTCGAGGTGGCGCATGACCGCCCGGTTCAGCGAGACACCGCCCGCGCACACGAGCTCGCTCCTGAGCTCGATGCCGGAGAAAAGCGTGTCGGCGATGTTCTTCGCCAGCCCGAACGAAAGCCCGTCGCAAATCCCTTCGATGGTATGCCCCTCCTGCTGGGCGTGAATCAGGTCGGTCTTCGCGAACACGGCGCAGCGCGAGGCTATTTTCGGGACCGGCCCGGCGTTGGCGCAGGCCGTTTCGGAGAAGCGGGATATGTCCGCAAGGTTGAGCCGCGAGGCCTGCTGGTCAAGAAAGCTCCCGGTTCCCGCGGCGCAGGACGTGTTCGACCTGAAGCTTTCGTAATCCCCGTTTTCGTCGAACAATGCCAGGCCGAAGCGCTCGCCGCCGACCACGAGAAGCGCGCGGACCGCGGGGTGGAGCTTCCGCGCCGCGGCGATTGTGCTCACGCGGGGATCGAAGCGGACGGCCCCCTTCACGGGAATGTGCCCGGTTCCGGTCACGGCGATCGCGCCCACGGCGGGTATGTCATAGCCGGGCAGGAGCGACGCGAGCGCCTCGCCTATCCGTCCCCGGTGCGGGGCATAGGAGGTCCGTACCACAGATCCTTCCGGGGTCATGAGCACGATGCCCGCGGAGATGGATCCGACATCCATGCCCAGGATATATTTTTTTTTGTGGTTATGCCTTTCTTTCATTGTCGCGTCTCCCGAAAGAGAAATGTTATAAAACAGGCGGAAATATCGCAATAGAAAAAAAGTGCTTTTCCCGCCGGGTCGAAATTCACTCGGCGGAAACCTCATATATGTCAATGAAAATTAAAATTTTCTTGCACCCGTCCGGGCGGTGCATGAAGCTGCCATCCATGACTACCGAACGACCAGAACTCGTGTGCCCCGCGGGCAATTTCGACAAGCTTCGTTTCGCGGTGGCCTTCGGGGCCGACGCCGTGTATTTCGGGGGCGAGGAATTCAACCTGCGGAGTCAGGCCGACAATTTCGGCGATGAAGAAACCGCGCGCGCCGTGGCGTACTGCCGCGAGCGCGGGGTGCGCGCGGTGTTCCTGCTGAACGCGTACCTTCACGAATCCGACATCCCCGCGGCCCGCGTCGCAGCCCGGGCGGCGCGGGACCTCGGTCCCGACGCGGTCATGGCGTCCGACCCGGGAATGATCGCGCTCCTGCGCGAGGAAGGAATCGCGTGCGAGCTGCACCTCTCGACGCAGATGTCCACGCTGAACCACCTGGCGCTGCGTTTCTGGGCGGACGCGGGAATCACGCGCGTGGTGCTCGCGCGCGAGGCCACGCTCGAAGAAATCCGCGCCATGCGCGCCGAAACCGGCATACAGATCGAGGTCTTCGTCCACGGCGCGCTCTGCGTATCCTACAGCGGCCGCTGCCTGCTGAGCCGGTACCTCGCGGGAAGGGACGCGAACGCCGGCGACTGCGCGCACCCCTGCCGCTGGACCTATTCCCTCGTGGAGCAGAAGCGACCGGGCGACTACCTGGACATCGTCGAGCACGAGCGCGGCACGGAGATACTCGCCTCGCGCGACCTCTGCCTTGTCGGCAAGCTTCCCCAGTATGCCGGCGCAGGCGTGGACGCGTTCAAAATCGAGGGCCGCATGAAGTCACTCTACTACGCGGCGAACACGGCTCGGATCTACCTGGACGCCATCAAGACATCGGGCACCGGCGAATTCGAGCGGCGTCTCCCTTTCTACGAGAACGAGCTCGACCTGGTGAGCCACCGCCCCTACACGGACGACATATTCAACGAGTTCGGGGGCGGGGGATATACCCCTCCCGCGTACGTGAACCGCGCCATGTTCATGGGATACCGCGACGATGGGGACAGCGGGAGTCACCCGGTCGTGGTGAAAATCCGCAACCCCTTCAGGCGCGGACAGACGCTGGAGGCGATCTACCCGATCCACGACACGGTGCGCGACCGCGTTCTCACGGTGGAGACCATCCATGACGACTCGGGCGCCGCGGTGGACATGGCCCGTCCCGGCGGCCGCTACCTGGTCTCGTTCGACGGCCCGGTCGAGGAGTTCGCGGTGTTCAGGCGTCTCGTCGACGCCTGACTTTGCATATTTTCTTGACAAATTGCCCGCGGCCCTTAGGATTGTACCACTCGGATGGAATCCGAAGCCTGTGAGGGGACATTAGCCGGCAGGTTTTAAATGAACGATATTTACATCATCAGGAAAGCGCACGCGGGGATGGAGCCGATCTATCCCCATTTTTATTTGTACGCGATCCCGTACCAGGCCGGACCTGCCCCCGCCCCGCA
>CAYRGX010000022.1:0-62844 GCA_964423905.1 uncultured Leptospirales bacterium
TCCTGTTGTGGAGCAAAAAGGGAAGATGCAGTCTGCCGAGGGATATATCCCCCTCGTTCACCCTATCATACCAGGAGGATATCCCCCCTCCGGTGCCGTAACTCATGAAATGACCGATAGTTATCGGTGTTAATATATAATGAAAAAAGTCTGGACACACATCCGAGGATATGAAAGTGTTTGAAAAACACAACCATCGAGGGGGGGCAATGAAACGCAGCGAGAAAACCGCCGGACGCGTCCGGTTTGTCACAGCCACGTCTCTGTTCGACGGCCATGATGCGGCCATCAATATCATTCGAAGACTGCTCCAGCAGGCGGGCGCAGAAGTCATACACCTGGGCCACAATCGTTCCGCGCGCGAGATCGTGTTCACCGCGATCCAGGAGGGGGTGCATGGAATAGCCGTGAGCTCGTACCAGGGCGGCCACGTGGAGTTCTTTTCGTACATGAAGCAGCTGCTCGACGAGAGCGGCGCCGGTTTTATCAGGATATTCGGCGGCGGGGGAGGCGTGATCGCCCCTGACGAGATCGCCGCGCTCGAGTCGGCGGGCATCGAGAAGATTTATTCACCCGAGGACGGGCAGCGCCTGGGACTCGTAGGCATGATCGACGACATGATAGCGCGCGCCGCCGCAGCGGAGGAACCGCCGTTGCCCGATAACTGGCGCGACCGAATCGCGCGGCGCGAGGCCATGGCGGTCACCCAGCTTATATCCATCGCCGAACGCGACTATGAGGACAAGAAGCACGTGTACTCCACTATCGGCAAGGATATACGGGCCATGGTCAAGAACGTCCCCGTGATCGGGATCACCGGGACCGGCGGCTCCGGCAAGAGCACCCTGGAGGACGAGTTCATCCGCCGCTTCCTCGATTTCTATCCCGACAAGACACTGGCCATTCTCGCGATCGATCCCACGAGAAAGAAGACCGGCGGCGCGCTGCTCGGCGACCGCATCAGGATGAACTTCATCGACCCGGGCCGCGTGTTCATGCGGTCGCTCGCGACGCGTGAATCGAAAAACGAGCTTTCCATATCGATCAGCGATTCGATCGCGGTGCTCAAGGCGTCCAACTACGACCTCATCATCGTGGAGACCCCGGGAATAGGGCAGGGGGATACGACCGTCACCGAGTTCTGCGACCTTTCCGTGTACGTGATGACCTCCGAGTACGGCGCGCCGTCCCAGCTCGAGAAGATCGACATGCTCGACTATGCGGACCTCATCGTCATCAACAAGTTCGATCATCGCAACTCCCTGGACGCGCTCCGGGACGTGCGCAAGCAGTACCGCCGCAACCGCAATCTCTTCGAGGGCCCGGACGAGGCGATTCCCGTCATCGGCACGGTGGCGAGCGACTTCCAGGACTGTGGACTCGATCATTTCTTCGCACTGCTCACGGGCTTCCTCAAGAACAAGGGTCTGGTCGACTGGGCCGTGCCGGACATCGCGTCGCTCAACACGGCGGAGTCGCACAAGGAATCGCTCATTCCTCCCGGACGCGCCAACTATCTCTGGGATATAAAGAGCGCCATCGACGAATACCACCGCCGTACCGAGGAATCGGTCGATTGCGTGGAGCGCCTCGAGGCCCTGGAACGGGTCGGGCGCGAGTGCGACGCGGATCTCTCTGCCGCGCTCGACGCGGCCCGCGCGAAAGTGGATGCCGATACCCAGCGGCTTCTTGCGTGGTGGGACGGGATGCGCGAGAAGTATTCCGGCGAGGAACTCGTGACCACGGTGCGCGGAAAGGAAATCAAGACGCGCCTCACGGATGAATCGCTTTCCGGAATCAAAGTGCCGCTCGTCGCGCTTCCCGATTTCACCGGGCGTGCCGATACGCTGAGATGGCTCAAGCGCGAGAACCTGCCGGGGTATTTCCCCTATACCGCGGGCGTGTTCCCGTTCCGCCGCACGGGCGAGGACCCCAAGCGGCAGTTCGCGGGAGAGGGTCCTCCCGACAGGACGAACCGGCGGTTCCACTTTCTGACGAAGGGCGAGACCGCCAAGCGCCTGTCGACCGCCTTCGACTCGGTGACCCTTTACGGCGAGGATCCCTCGGAAGATCCCGACATCTTCGGAAAGATCGGCGAGAGCGGGGTGAGCATCTGCACGCTCGACGACATGAAGAAGCTCTATGCGGGGTTCGACCTCTGCGATCCCTCCACGAGCGTGTCCATGACCGTGAACGGGCCCGCGCCCGTGATGCTCGCGTTCTTCTTCAACACTGCGATCGACCAGCAACGGGACCGCTTCCGCGCGGAGAAAGGGCGCGAGCCCTCGGCCGAGGAGGACGAGACCATCAAAAAGCACGTGTTCGCGAACGTGAGGGGCACGGTGCAGGCTGACATCCTCAAGGAGGACCAGGGCCAGAACTCGTGCATCTTCTCGCTCCCCTTCGCGCTCCGCATGATGGGCGACATCCAGGAGTTTTTCATCCAGAACAACATAAGGAACTTCTATTCGGTGAGCATAAGCGGATACCACATCGCCGAGGCGGGGGCCAACCCCGTGAGCCAGCTCGCCTTCACGCTGTCCAACGCCTTCACCTACGTGGAATACTACCTCTCGCGCGGTATGAAGATCGACGATTTCGCACCGAACCTCTCGTTTTTTTTCTCGAGCGGGATGGACCCCGAGTACAACGTGATCACCCGCGTGGCGCGGCGCATCTGGGCCGTGGCCATGCGCGAGCGGTACCGCGCCAGCGAGTCGAGCCAGCGCCTGAAGTGCCATATCCAGACTTCGGGGCGGTCCCTGCACACGCAGGACATGCAGTTCAACGACATCCGCACCACGCTGCAGGCGCTCATGGCGCTCAACGACAACTGCAACTCCCTGCACACGAACTCCTACGACGAGGCGGTGACCACCCCGACCGAGGAATCCGTGCGCAGGGCCATGGCCATACAGCTCATCATCGCCAGGGAGTACGGCATCTTCAAGAACCAGAACCCCCTGCAGGGAAGCTTCGCCATGTCGCGCATGACCGACCTCATGGAGCGCGCGGTGCTCGACGAGTTCGAGAACCTCAGCCGCCGCGGCGGGGTGCTCGGCGCGATGGAGACCCACTACCAGCGCGGGAGGATCCAGGACGAGTCGCTCCTCTACGAGCATAAGAAGCACACCGGCGAGTATCCCGTCATAGGCGTCAACACCTTCATCGACCCCGCCGCGTCGGCGGACATCGCCGCGCGCAAGACCGGCGAGCTCGTCAGGTCGACGCAGCAGGAAAAGCAGGGACAGATCGACAACCTCAGGGCCTTCCAGGAGCGCAACCGCGCCGAGGCCGGACCCGCGCTCGAGAGGCTCGCGGGCGTCGCGACGAAGGGCGGGAATGTGTTCGCCGAGCTCATGTCCGCCGCGCGCGTGGCGAGCATGGGACAGATCACGTCGGTACTCTACCGCGCGGGCGGCAAGTACCGCAGGAACATGTAGCATGGAGGGCCGGATACAGCTCTACACCGGGAACGGGAAGGGCAAGACGACCGCCGCCTTCGGCCTTGCGCTCAGGGCGGCGGGCTCTGGCAGGCGTACTTACATCCTCCAGTTCATGAAGGGGCAGCACTACGGCGAGCTTGACGGGGCGAAGATGCTCGGCGGGCTCGTGACCGTGGAACAGTGCGGGAGTCCCGAGTTCTGCCGGCCGACCGACGCCGACCGCGACAGGCACCGCGCGCTTGCGGCGAAGGGGATCGCGCGCGCGAAGGAGCTCATCGGCGCGGGGTACGACATCGTCGTCCTCGACGAGATCGTCACGGCGCTCCTGCTCGGGCTGGTGACGATGGACGACGTGAACGCGCTCCTCGCGCTCCGACCCGCGGCGACCGAACTCGTTTTCACGGGACGGGGCGCGCCGGAGGAACTGATCGCGCGGTGCGATCTCGTCACCGAGATGAAAGAGGTGAAGCATTATTACGCCGCCGGGGTGCAGGCCCGGGAGGGAATCGAGTTCTAGATCGACAGGGGTGTGTGGCATGAGGATATACCTTCTGTGCTCGCTGGCAGCGGCGCTGACGATGCTTGCCGGCCCGAAAAAACTTCCGTGCGTGACGGTGAACGACGCGTCGGCCCTGCGCCGCTACATGAACGAGTGCGTGATACTCCAGGGAAAGGTGTCGGATATACCCTGGCAGCACGTGGTGGGAACCTTCAAGGGATATCCCCGCATCACCTACTTCGACGTGGGATCCTTCCAGATCGTCGTGTACTCGCGCAAACCGATCGGCTGTGAGGGCGAGGTAGAGGTCACGGGAAAGGTGCGCGAGGTGAAGGGCCTGTCCAAGGGGCCCGAGCCGCGCGACGTCTTCACTGAGTATCACGTAACGGCCGATTCGTGGAAGTGTACCGGGAACTGAAGCGGTTGACCGGCGCGGAACGCGCGCGTGGAGGAATTCCGGGATTCGTGGGATATATCCAGCTGAAACATGTATAGCGTGGTATTCGATATATCCGCATACCGCCATCCGCTGATCGATTTCGGCGGCGCCGACATCGCCATGGCGGCCGTGTTTCTCATGGAGGAGCTCTTCTACTGAAAAAAATGGTTGCGCTCCGCCGCCGCGGGTGCGTTTCATTATCGCACACGATCGATATTCTTTTCCGGAGAGTCCCCGCATGGATACAGTCGCCACGATAGCAGAAACCCGCGAAAAGGTGCGCGCCGCGCGCAGGGCGGGTAAAACCATAGGGTTCGTGCCCACCATGGGCTTTCTCCACGAGGGACACCTTTCCCTCGTCCGCGAATCGAAAAAGCGCTCCGACTTCCAGGTGATGAGCATCTTCGTGAACCGCATCCAGTTCAACGACGCGAATGACTTCTCCGCCTACCCGCGGGCCATGGAGCGCGACTGCGACATGGCGCGCGACGCGGGGGTCGACCTGGTTTTCGCGCCCGACGAGAACGAGATGTACCGCGCGCCGGTGACCTACGTCGACATGGACGGCCTGACCGGCCACCTCTGCGGCGCGCACCGGCCCGGCCATTTCCGCGGCGTGTTCACCGTGGTGTCCAAGCTCTTCAACATCGTCCAGCCCGACGTGTCCGTGTTCGGGCAGAAGGACATCCAGCAGGCGGTGAGCATCGAGAAGATGACGGCCGACCTGGACTTTCCCGTGGAAATCGTCATCGCGCCCACGGTCCGCGAGCCGGACGGCCTTGCCATGAGTTCGCGCAACGCGCGGCTTTCGGCAGACGCGCGCGCGCGGTCCCTGGCGATCGTGAAGAGCCTCAGGCGCGCCGAGGAGATGCTCCGCGCGGGCGAGCGCTCGGCCGCGGCGGTCACCGCGGGAATGCGCGATGTGCTCGGGGCCGGCTCGCCCGAGTCGGTCGACTACGTATCCCTCGTGCGCTACGCCGACCTCCTTCCCGCGGAGCGCGTGGACCAGAAATCCGTAATCGCGCTCGCCGCGTTCTTCGGCGGGGTGCGCCTCATCGACAACATGATCGTCGAAACCGGGGGTGGCGTCCGTTGCGTATATTAGGGGGATATGCCTGCTTCCTGGCGGCGCTCGCGGTGTTCGCGTGCGCGCCCGGTCCGCCCCGCACTCCCGAAGACGCGGTGGAGGCGGTGAAAAAGGCCGTGGCCGCGGACGATCCCCGCGCGCTGAAGCCCCTTCTCTCGTCGGCGAGCATAGAACGCGCGGGCGCGGTGGCGCGCACGCTCCGCGAGGCGAACGACGCGCAGGTCCAGGCGGTGTCCCGGCGCTTCCGCATACCGCCGGACCGCGTGAGGAGCATGACCGTCGAGGACTACCTGTTCATCATGATGCGGGACCGCACGGGCCGGAACATGCTGAAGAGGGCGCTCGCATCGCGCATAACGGGGACATCGCGCGGCGAGAGGACCGCGCTGGTGAAAACCGCGAGCGGCATCGACCTCGTCTTCGTCAGGGAGGGCCCGTACTGGAAGCTCGACCTGACCGATCTCTGATCCGCCCCGATTAATTCTCCGTGGATTTTTTCCTGAACTTTGCAAGTATCACGTGCACGGACGCAAGCAAGGTGAGTATCTCGGCGATGGCCTGGGGTGATCCCCTCAACGCCCAGACGGCCATGTCCTGGAAATACAGCGACATGAACCTGAAGGGTGCGAATGCCACGAAGGGATTTATTCCCTCCTGCCGGTAGAGCACCAGCGAAAAAAAGATCTTGCTCGAGGCGTCCTCGCTTGCCACGTGATGGCCCGTTGCCGCGGCATAGGCCAGGTAACCGAGCGAGGCAAAGACCGCGACCACAATCATGAGGAGCACGGGCAGCCAGAGCAGCACGAGCCCGGCCGTGTACGAGAGCAGCCAGAATGGATATGCCAGGGCGGCATGCTTCACCTTCACCGCCATGCTGACCCGGTTATATACGATGATGGAGGCGCCGAGCGCGAGGTTGTACAGGATCGCAATGGATAGCAGGTACTCCACGAAACCCCGGTATGAGAAGTATCCTGCGATCGCCGCGGGCAGGATGCGTCCTGCCGCGACGAGGACCGCGATTATGACGAGCTCGCGGATCGTATCGCGCGGTCCCTCGGCCGAGCCCGCCATGTTGACCAGCATGAGCGGAATGATCCAGCAAAAGACGGTACCCGCGAGGAGGCCCGGCGGAACGCGATAGGTGCCGGTCAGCTCTCCCGCGGCAAGAGTCGCGGGTATGAACGATATGGCCAGGACGCACATGTAGTCCCTGACCAGGGCCGCCGGGTTGCGTGTTTTCCGGAATCTCATCGCCTCGGCCCGTTCCCTGCCGAGGAACGCGAACAGGATGAAAATCGCGATGATGAAGATGACCGTGAAGGGGACATACCAGACCGCCGCGTTCGCGACAACTGCCTGTTCCAGGCGGTATCCCTTTTCCCAGAACTTCCAGGCCATGGGCGTGCGGTGCGCGAGGAATGCGTAATCGAACGCAATAAGGGTAAGCACCACCGCAACCACTGCGACAGTCTCCCTGAGAAGCGCCGGCAGGTTTACCTTCAGTGTATCCAGATATATCTTCAGTTTCATCGTGTTGCACTCCTGCTGCAAGAATGAATTCATGGTTCATATATAAGGGGGGATTTCAGCATGTCAAGAGAAGCCCGGCGAGGCTGAAAAATATCTAGGTTACCGATAGTTATCGGTACCCGCGACGGACATGCCCGGATGACGGCGCCATGTATATCCCACAAGAACCGTGCCATCCAGTAAAAATGCTTGCCTTTCTTATTGCAATGACATGACAATCGCAGGTGCAATAAATTCTTTTTATGGAGGGCAGTTATGGGAACAAGAAGAATGGTGATTACCAGCGCCTCTGAGGAACGACTGGATAAACTAATTGAAGAGCGCCTGAAACCGGGAGCGAACAAGGAGGTCATCGACGCGAGAATCTGGGATCTTTTCGGCGAGACCTGGTGCATCATGTTTACCGACCTTTCTGGATTTTCCCGCGGTGTGGCGAAATTCGGCATAATACACTTTTTACAGACCATTCACGAGTCAGAGCGTATCCTCATACCGATTATTGACGATTACGACGGCATCCTTCTGAAAGTAGAGGGGGACAGTTTTCTGGTGATATTCAGGAATCCGGTCAAGGCCCTCCAGTGTACCATGGAGATGCAGAGGACGTTGAAGCAATACAACACCGACAAGCCCGACGAGGAAAAGGTGCTCCTTTGCGTGGGGCTTGGATACGGCCCTGTCATCAAGATCGGCGACAGCGACGTGTTCGGCGCAGAGGTGAACGCCGCCAGTAAGCTCGGGGAAGATACCGCCGAGGCATGGGAGATTCTCGTGACCGGTGCGGTCCACAAAGAGGTCGCCTCGATGAACGACGTATCGTTCGAGGAGCTCCCCGAGGCGCCCTCTGGAGCGGGCAAGGCCTACAGGGTCAAGTACGCGTTGTAAGCGATGCCTCGCATGGTCCGCCGGACGACTGACGACGGAATATTCCGCGCGATCGCGGGGGGCGTACCCGACCCCATGGCGTTGGTGGGCCCAGATGACGAATTTGAATATATCAACAGCAGGTTCCTCGACGTCTTCGGATACACGCTTGCCGATATCCCCGACATGGATTCATGGTTCGAACGGGCGTATCCCGACGAGGCCTACCGCTCCATGGTCCGTTCCCTCTGGGAGCGCGACCGATCGACGCTTGCCGAGGGCTCCGTCCAGACACGCGTCTTCACGGTCCGGTGCCTCGACGGCCGCGACCGGGAGATAAAATTTCGCATAACTCGATCTGGCGGCCGATTCGCGCTGTTCATGGAAGAAATAACCGGGCCTGTCAGGTCCGCCAGATCCAGACGTGCGGGCGAGGTGATGTTCCGGGCGATTTTCGAACGCGCGGGGATAGCCATTTGCGTGACCGATCTCCATGGGCGGATCGTAATGGTGAACGAGGTCATGACGGACATGCTCCGCTGCGGGGACAGGTGGATCATCGGCAAGACCATATTCGATATCAGCCATCCCGACGACGTCGAACCGGAAAAAAACCTCATTCGCGAAGCGATGGCTGACAAAGAGCGGCCCATCTACCGCATCGAAAAACGATACATCAGAAGGGACGGCACGCAGCTCTGGGCGAGGCTCACGGGCACCTGGGTTATCGATGACCGCGGCAGGTTGCTGTTCGGGCTCGGGATGGCCGAGGAAATCACCGGAGAGAAGGAAGTCGAAGAGAAGCTCGAGGAAAGCGAGACGCGGTTCATGGCGCTTGTGGAGCGAACCATCGTGGGCGTCTACATCATGCAGGATGGCGTGTTCCAGTACGTGAATCCGGCACTGGCGGCGATGCTCGATTACCGCCCTGAAGAACTCACGGGCAAGATAGGACCGGGCGATCTCGTGGGGCCCGAGGACTGGCCGCGCGTCCGGGACAAGATCATGAAGAGAATGACCGGGCAGATCGAGGCTGAGCGCTATTCCACTCATTTCTCCAGGAAGGGGGGGGATATGCTTCCGGTGGAGGTTTACGGCGCGTGGATGACGTATCGCGGGAGACCGGCCCTCATCGGGACGATTCTCGACATGAGCGAGCGGCTCCAGATACAGAATGAAGAAAAGCAGAGGACGGAAAGGACCATCCTGTTCCAGCGCACTCTCCTGGAAATCGCGTCCGTGGAACAGCTCCCACGCAATACCGCGTGCTCCGCCATCGCGGAGGAAACCGCCCGCACCCTTGACGTCGACCGCGTGTCCGTCTGGCTTACGGGGAGCGGGAACAGCGTTTCCTGCGAGAATGTGTACGACCGGAACGGCACCGCCCCCGCCGCGGTGATTCCTCCGGACAGAGATCAGTTCATAAAAACGTTCGAGGCCGCGGCAGAGGCGGGCGTCCACGCGGTCGACGACGTGCGTGGGGATTCGGTCATGCGGGCGGAAGGCATGCTCGGGGCCGATACAGGCGCGTTTCTGGATGCGGCGGTGAGGGTCCACGGGCATTTCGCCGGCATACTGCGGTGTGAATTTAATGGCGGCAGGAGGCACTGGCTTCTTGAGGAAATGAATTTTCTTTCGTCGATGGCGAATATCCTGTCACTCGTGCTCGTGTACGAAGAACGAAAACAGGCCATGGCTGCGCTCGTGGAAAGCGAGGAACGGTTTACGCGCATGGCCGAAAGCATCAGGGACGGATGGACGATCGTTGAACACGGGCGGGTAGTTTACGTGAATTCACGCCTGTCGGAGATAACCGGCTATCCCCGCGAAAGACTCATGAAAATGACGGGGCTGGATCTCGCGGCGCCGGAGGAACGTGCACGGCTTGTCGCCGTGTACCGCGACAGCGTGCGAAACGGCGCCATCCCGACCGATATAGAACACTGGATCGTTAAGAGCGACGGCGAGCGGAGGTGCGTCCAAAACCGATACTCCCCGCTTGTGAGGGACGGCAACCGGGTAGGCTGGTGCATGGTCACCACGGACATCACCGAGCGCAAGATCGCCGAGCGGTCGCTCGCCTCGGAAAAGGAACGCCTGGCCATCACCCTCAGGAGCCTCAATGACGGGGTCATCGCGGTTGACGCCTCAGGGATGGTGACCGTCATGAACAGGGCGGCAGGCTCTCTTGTCGGGAGGGAGGGATCCGAGGCCGAGGGCAGGCCGATCGGCGAGATCTACCGGGCGGTCGAACTGCCGGGCCAGGCAATTCGCATGAACCCGGTTGACGGAATATTGAAGGGCGGCGAGCAGTTCTCGCGCGAGGGCGGCGGCCTGATCTCGCATGACGGGTCCGAACGCATCGTGGCCGAGTCCGCCGCGCCACTGGCCGATGCCGACGGGATACGCATTGGTGCGGTCCTGGTCTTCCGGGACATTACCGACAGGGTCAAGATGGAGCGCGAGCTTCAGAAGGCCCTCAAGCTCGAGTCGGTGGGGATTCTCGCCGGGGGAATCGCGCATGACTTCAACAATATCCTCACCGCATTATTGGGGAATATTTCGATCGCGAGAATGCTCCTGACCGAAAACGACGAGATCGCTGGCGTGCTCACCGGCGCGGAAAAGGCGGCGCTTCGGGCGAGGGACCTCACCCAGCAGCTCCTCGTGTTTTCGCGAGGTGGGGCCCCCATCAAGCAGTGTTCGGCGATCGAGAATCTTGTCGAGGACTCGGCAAGCTTCGTCCTGCTGGGGAGCGCGGTCTCCTGCCAATGGCACTTCGGGCAGGGGAACCACAATGCCGATATCGATCGCGGCCAGATCAGCCAGGTGATACAGAATCTGGTGATCAACGCGAGGCAGGCGATGCCGGACGGGGGCGTGATCGACATATCGGTGGACAATGTCGATATGGAGGAGGGCCGCATACCCCAGTTGGAGGCCGGAAAATACGTTCGCATAACGGTGAAGGACAACGGCGGCGGCATACCGCATGAGAACCTTCAGAAGGTATTCGACCCGTACTTCACCACCAAGGAGAAAGGAAACGGCCTGGGGCTTGCGATATCATACAGGATCATCAAGCAACACGGCGGCCACATCTCGGCCGAATCGCAACCGGGGCAGGGGGCAACGTTCGCTATATACCTGCCCTCGTCCGGGAGAAAAGAAGCGACACAGGGTGTAGAGAAATCGGTCACATCTGGTTCGGGAAGAGTGCTCGTGATGGACGACGAGGAAATGGTCAGGGACATCGCCGGGCACATGCTCAAGAAACTCGGCTACGATACGGTGATGGCGGCGGACGGCAATGAGGCGCTCGAATTCTACCGGAGATACCTCGATGAGGGAAGACCATTCGACGCGGTGATCATGGACCTTACTGTCCCGGGGGGTATGGGAGGGATGGAAACTTCAGCGCGCATTCATGCGATACATGCGGGTGCAAAGATCATCGTCTGCAGCGGTTATTCCAACGACCCGGTCATGGCCGAGTACCGCGCGCACGGTTTTGCCGGAGTGCTCGCCAAACCGTTCCGTTTTCAGGATCTTGCCAGAGCGCTCGACGCGGTCATTTTAAAAGAATAAAAAACTATTGACGGGGCTGTTGCTAACGGGAATGTTCCGTATCTGTTCTTTTTATCCATTTATCCATGATGAACGCGGAGGGGGAAGATGAGCAAAGCGGGTAAATCCATTTTTTATTTCGGTTACTGGGTGGTCGTATGCGGCGCCGCCATGCTCATGTTCCCTGAACTGTGCCTGAGGGCCTCGGGGATTACGCTCAACAACTATATGATGGTGCGGGTCCTGGGGCTCACGCTCCTGTATCTTGCAGTATACTATTTTGCCTCTGGACGCAATCCCGCCTCAATATCTTTCTACAAGGCGACCGTGTTCACTCGCGGTTCGGCCCCGTTTGTCATGCTTGTGTTCATGCTGCTTGGATTGAGCGGACCCGAGGCGATCCTGCTGACGCTTGTCGATTTCGCGGGAGCGATCTGGACCGCGACAGCACTGAGGGCAGACGGTTCCTGGGGCGGCCGGCGTTTTTCACGTTAGGGGGGATATGCTCCGGGAGTCATGGTGCCTGATACCAGCAACAGATCCCGGTTCCCGGCGGATATATCCAACAAAATACATGAAGGGGATGAATGATATGGCAATAGTTAAAAGAATTGGCCTGGGGCTGGTCGCGGCGATCCTTCTTTTTTTAGTCGTGGGAATCCTGCTCCCGTCTTCGAGGACCGTTGAACGATCGATCACGATACGCGTCCCCATGGAAATTGTTTTCACAAATGTGAATAATTTAAAGAACAATGTGAAATGGGATTCATGGACGGCCGAGGACCCGACGCTGAAATACACCTACGGAGAGGTTTTCGAGGGGAATGGGGCCACGTGCTCGTGGTCGAGCGCGAAATCTGGCGGCGGGAGCATGGTGATCGTTGAAAGCATCACGAACTCGTATATTAAGACAGAGATTGATTTCAAGGGTAAGGGTAAAGGCAAAGGTCTCTGGCTGTTCAAGCAGGTAAATGGCGGGGTCAGCGTGACCCAGCGTTACCAGAACATCGTTGGAAGAAGCCTCATGGGAAGGTATTTCAACGTATTTCTCGATTTCATGATCGGCCCATATTTCGAGAAGGGGCTGGCGAATCTCAAAAGGGTGAGCGAGGAAGAGAATAGCCAGTAACTGCAGGGCATGCCGTTACGAATACGTCACCCCAGTACGTGATCGCGCATGCCCTTGCCACGGCCTCGCCGTCGCGGCCGCATATAACGAGGAATTCTGTATCGGCGATGTGATCATCGCATGCACGGCATTCCTCGATATCGGGCGGTCGTGGTACTCTCATTGATCTACTTTTTTACCAGGTTGATGACGAACAGCAGAAGAAGCGCCCCGCCAAGGGCCGCAAGTGTTGATGCGATGAAACCGCTATAGTGAAATCCCACGAGTTTGAGGACGAGTCCTCCAACCAGGGATCCGAGAACGCCGACGATGAGATTCCCGATCAATCCAAACCCGCGGCCTTTAAATATAACACCGGCGAGCCAGCCGGCGAGAAGACCAACAACGAGAAAGATAATTATCGACAGCATTGTAATCCCCTTCCGATAGTTATCGGTATAATTCTTTAGATACAGTTTTTCAAATATTTTCAAATCGAATAAGGAAGCAATAACTTTTTCATAAAATAATCAGCAAATACACTGGGAGTATTTACTCCAAGAGATAGACTTCTTTCCCATTATGGGGAACCGAACGCCCCACAGAGTGATCCAGCACACCGCGTGGCCGTGGCTCCGCACGGCCACCGCGTGATTTCGACACCGATAACTATCGGAGATTATCTTCTGGAGAAGGACCTTCACCAGAAGGGGGAGATAGACACGGACAGCGTCGGTTACGATCTTCGAGACGGACTGCTTGTAAAACTTCCGCATGTCCGTCACCTGCTCGTATTCGTCCTCTTCCAGTGAAATGTGAAGCCGGTGCCACTGCCGCGCGGGATCGTCGGGCTGGTACTGCACCGGCACGGCATGCGCGCGTCTTTCGACATGGTCGTCCGCCATGCGCCTGAAGAGCATCCTCACGATCCTGGTGATGGGCTTCTTCGTCCGCCGCGAGGCTTGCTCGAGCGCGATCATGACTTCGATGGGAAGGTGAAGCGTGGTTTCGTGATACATGTTTGTTCCCCCCTGTGTTGGTGTTTATCGGGGAAACGGATGAGGAGTTCTTTTCGTGCGAATTTTTTTGGTGGTGGGGGGATATATCCTCCGAGGAATATATCCCCCCCTATACAGTTAATACTTTATGTTAACCGATAGTTATCGGAGGGGTAAGAGCTTCCGGTTACTATGAGTTTGTCCTGTTGTGGAGCAAAAAGGGAAGATGCAGTCTGCCGAGGGATATATCCCCCTCACTCTCTCCTCCCTGCTATACAACTCATGAAATGACCGATAGTTATCGGTATTTCGGGGATATCAGGTGTAGGATTCGTTAAGAAGCCAGCCTGTTCTTGTAGGATTGGACCAGCGCCTCGGCTTTACCGTTGTCTCCTTTGAATATATAGAGCATGCTCAACCTAGTCACCTCGCTCAGAGCGAGGCCACGATCCATCAGGGTTGACTCCATCTCTCGAATGGCGCGGTCCAGGTCGCCGACTTCCTTGACTTTTTTTTCGTAGGAGATCTCAGCCAGATATTTTTTGTATTTTGCGTAATCGGGCCTGTTCTTGAGAGCCGCAGTGAGGTATTTCACCGCATCCTCGTTACGTCCCAGGTAGTAGCAGCAGAAGCCGTAATACTTGTTGATAAAGCTCTTGTCGTCGGCAATATCCCATATCTGCTCGAGGCATTCGATGGTCTTGTGGTATTCCTTCCATTCATAGTAGATATGCGACAGCAGGTAATTCGCCTTGAGATGGCGACGATCGGCTGCCGTTACCCTGATGAGATATGCCTCAGCGTGCAGGAAATCGTGTCCGGTATAATATCCGAGTCCCGCATAGAAATTGGCCTCGATGAGCCTCGGATCCAATTTTGCGGATTCCACGAATAAGGCAGTCGCATTCTCGTTGTCGCGCATCTTGAAGTGTTCGACTCCCATATTGAGCAGAACGCGCGCATTGCGCTCGATTTTCAATGCCCTGTTGTAGTACTCCATGGCGCGCGCGCTATCCCCTGCGCGGGAATATATCTCCCCTATATTGTTGTACGCCTCGATAAAGCGCGGATATGCCGCGATGGCGCGCTCGTATTCCTTCAAGGCAGAGGCCGTATCGCCCCTGTTGGATAACTCGAGGGCCTTGTTGTAAATGGCTATGACTTCTTTGGGTACTGAACCGTGCGCCGCTGCCATATGGTATCTCCGGAATCCTGATATCGTAATATAGTTGGATGCTCCCGGGGGGGCATCATTTAAAATATCGGCAATAAATCGATATTTATCAAGAAAATACCCCATAACGGGGATAAATCGGGCATTCATGGCGGTTTGTCTGATATATTCCGGCCAACGTATTCGTTTTTTCCCGGAGACCGTTTCTATGGATATAATATTCTTGACAGAATTATTACACGATAGTAGAGGATATACATATAAACGGCGTAGCCCCCGATGCCGTGATTCCCCCGGGGAGTGTGCTCGATGTTCGGAAAAAAGATAAACAATACCAGAGTAGTACCGGTAACTCTGAAGATTGTAGTTACGTTCACAATATTTTTGCTGGTTTCGAACCTTTCATCGAACTACATCAACCTCATCTTCAACAGGTCCGAGCTCCTGAAGCTCATGAACCAGCTTCTGACGAAAGACCTCAAGGACGTGTATTCGTTCTGCAACAACCAGTTCGAGATTTACCAGTACGACAAAAACCTCGAAAGTTCCATAGAGAGCATAGAGAAAAAGGGTCTCTATGAAATGAAAAACAGCAAGGCCGTGACCATGGGTATCGAGCCCGAAGGCAAGATGTTTTTCCAGGCCTCGAAGATAAAGCATTATGATAATTTCGCGGACAATGCCGCGCTTGAAAAAATGCGTAAAAGCCTCAAGGCCGGGACCGATGAAGGCAATCTCCATTTTCGCTTTAATAATGAAGACTATTTCGGCCTGTACAAGTATAACACCAAATGGAATATATTCATAATACGCGCGGAGGAAGTCGACGAATTCTACGCCGATTCGAACAAGATTTTCGTCATGGTAAGCGTCATCATACTCGTGATGACGGTGATCATGGTGGTTATCGGCATTATTATCATCCGGATTATCCTACGCTATATCGATATCATAACAAGCTCGATCATGCGGATGGTCCAGACGCAGGATATCGGAATTATCGATCTCTCGAAGGCGAGTAACGACGACATCACCTACATGGGAGCGGCTTTCAACTCGCTGTCCAGTACGGTCGACAACCTTATTGGAATATTCAGGAAGTTCGCCAACCAGGACATCGTCCTGAAGGCATACAGGGACAGGAACGTCAAGCTTGAGGGAACCAGGAAAGAACTCACCATCCTCTTTTCCGATATCAAGAGCTTCACGTATATCACCGAAACCCTCGGCCCGGAGATCATCAAGCTACTCAACATGCATTATGACCGGTCCATTCGCGAGATAGTCACCCTCGACGGCGTCATCGGGTCCATCATCGGGGATGCGCTCCTTGCCGTTTTCGGGGCTTTCGATGAAAAAACCACGAACAAGTCCCTCCAGGCTATCATGGCCGGATTCAAGCTGCACGAGGTGACCGACGCGCTGCGCCTGCGCATGACGCGGATCAAGAACGAGGTGGAGGCCGAGAACGGCAAGCTCTCTCCGGAGGAAGAACGCGTGTACAAGGCGGTACTCCTCGAGATCGGGGTCGGTATCGACGGCGGCGAGGTCTTTTACGGGACCCTCGGTTCATACGTGAGGATGACCAACACGGTTATCGGCGACAACGTAAACGCCGCATCGAGGATGGAAGGACTCACGCGCATATACAAGACGCCGATTATCGTGTCAGAGTATGTTAAAAAGGACGTGGAAGAAAACGTCCAGAATCACGGCATTCATTTTGTCGAGCTCGACAGGGTTATGGTGAAGGGCAAGACGAGCGCCCAGAGAATTTTCTGGCCTATTCTTGAAACAGATTTCGACCGGAGCCTGAGCAAGAACCTCTCCGCCTTCGAGGAAGGCCTGGAGCTTTATTACGACGGGCAATGGACAAAGGCGCGCAAAGTATTCAAGCGCTGCCAGCTCCCCGTGGCCGAAGTGTTCCTTGACAGAACCTCCGGATCAGCACCGAAAGGATGGAAGGGCGTATGGGAAATGAGGACAAAATAAGGAAGGACCTGGTCGCCGGGCATTCCCGGTTTCTTCCGGAGGAAATTCAGGATCTCGATGAAAAGCACGAGGTGTATTCCCTTGACCGCGAGTACGCCAAGACCAAGAAGAACAAAAATTTCAAGCTCTATCTGTTCGTGATCGGGTTCATCGCGGTCGTCGTGGGAGGCGCATACCTCTACACGCTCTACCTTGAAAAGAAAAACAAGGACATAAAAGTCAGCATCAAGGAATTCGAGGATCTCCGCCTTAAAGAGGTTATCGACTCGGCGCGCAAGCGCGGCAGCAACATCGACATGATGCGTATCAACGTGCAGATGCTCGAGATCGAGATGATGATGAAGGTCCTCGACGCCCGCCGTGATATTTTCAAGAAGGAAAACGATTTCCTCGCCCAGAACCCCTCTCTCGAAGAGGCCGACAGGAGGATCGCCGAACTCCGCAACGAGGAACAGCGCCGGGTCAGGGAAATCGAGGGCCACTACAGGGGAATGATCCTCCAGCAGAAAAACGAGATTGCCGCTATCGAGGCGGAACGCCAGAAAGAGGAAAATGCCGTCAAAGGCAAAAGCGACGCCGTGACAAACGCTGACAGGCTCCACGAGATGAACGTGAAAAAGCTGAAAGAAAAGCAGCAGAGCGGCATCGAGAAAATGAGAAAATACTACGATGATTCTTCAAAATTCGTCGTCCAGACATATAACCCGAATTTCGAAAAGGGCACGGTTGGCGAGATCGTCAGCGCCAACGCCGCAGGCGTATCCATCATCAAGGGTGAGCCCTCCAGAAATTACGACAGGTATTACGGGCAGGCGGGCTTCGGGGAAGACGACTACAACAAGCTCGGCAACAAGGTGAAAAACGCGGGCGCGGTATTGAAGCGGCTCACGTATGTCCCGTACCAGAACTCGGTTCCGAAGGCGCTCGCCGCCGTCGATAATCTCGCGGGCGGCATCATCCAGGATTACGAAAAGCTCGCGACACAGATGGCGGGCCTGCTCAAGGAGAAGGACAATGCGCTCGAGCGGAAGAACCAGGTGATCGCGCAATGGAAATATCCCTACGAATACCTGATCCAGGCAAAAAAGGACAAGGCTCAGGGCTATGTCATAGATCCGCGCAATCCCCAGAAGATAATCATCTTCCTGCCGAAAGAATCCGCAATCGGCGAGGGTGGCATGGCAATCGTACAAACCCCCGACAACAAGACCGTCGGGAGGGTAGCCATATTCAAAGACGAGGATGGAATGGTCTGCGCGAAGGTGGTGTCGCTCGAAAAGAAGGCTACACTGCTGCCGAACCAGAAACTAATGCCATATAAGCCCAAGAAATAGCGAAACATGAGGCCGGCGCGGAAACGCGACCGGCCTTTTTAGTCTCTCATCACATCACGAACATCCCGTTATCATAGATTGTCCGCGACCTGCCGTTGCGAAGCACCGCGGTCACCGTCTTTTTTTCGGTGTTGACCAGGTCCCAGTGCAGCGCGGAATCATTGAAGCCGAGGGCTTTCTTCCTGGCTTTTGTCAGCTCCGCGGGATCGCCCGCGTAGGTATCGGCATAGGAACTTCCCAGGGCGATGTGGCAGTTGCCGTTCTCGCCCCCGTAGTTTTCATCGAAAAGCGTGTCCGCCATGAACGTGTCGATCCGGGAAAAGCGCCTGTCGGTGAGCGAGAATTCGCCGACCTGGCACGCGGTCGCGTCCGTCGCGATGGTCTTGCGTGCGAAGTCCTCGCCCTCGTCGGCGCGGACCGTGACCGCGCGGCCTTGGCGGAATTCGAGTGAGACGCCGCGGACCAGATTGCCGTTCCTGAACGAGGGCTGGTCCGCGCGGTAGGTGCCGCGCGTCCCGCGCCAGTCGGGCGACGTGAAAAGCTCGAACGAGGGGATGTTATGGCCGCTCAGCCCGATGAATCGCCTCCGGTCTCCGAGCGAAATCTCGAGGTCGACCGAGGCGCTTTGCACCCGGAATGTCCTCGCGGGGATGGCGCTCAGCCACTTTCTGATCTCGCCCACGTTGCGGTATATATCCTCCCATTGCTTCACGGGGTCCGCATGGTCCAGGAAGCACGCTTTCACTATCTGGGCCGTGTACGCGGAGAGTGAAATACCCGCGTTCTCAGCCAGCGCGGACGTGGTCCATGAACAGAGCGTCCATCCGAAGAGGCCCTCGGCTTCCTTCCTGTCGAGGACCGAGCGGAGTTTTTTCCGCACCACCGCGACCTCGCCGATTCGCTTCGGGTCGACGCTCTTCAGGTGGGTGAGCGACGCAGGTGCGCTGAGAAAGATATTGCCCGCGAGCCCGGCGAAGAAGTTCTTTTCGCCCTCGGGTATGAACCTCCGCTGCGCCGGTGAAGACAGCATGAAGAAATCCTTTTCCATGACGGGGGACATGAGGCTCCGCGGCACCGGATTCAGCTTTTCGCGCATCAGGCGCCTGAACACAGCCTCGGCCAGGGGCATGGCCGCGATGTCGTATCTGAGAAGGACCGTATCCCCCTTTTTAAACAGGCGCTTTCTCGATTTCCTGAGGGCCCAGATGAGCACGTCAGCGTATTTTTCTATTTGCTCGCCGGTGAAATACTCGTTCGTATCGGTCATGTCTGGTTTTCCTGCCTGTGGGGTGTTTTTTCACCGGTTCCCGTCACGGGAATGCATACGGTGAACAGGGTCTTCCCTTCGGTTGAAAAATTAACCGTGCCTTCCAGCTGAAGGGTGAGCGCCAGGACCAGCTGCATGCCGAGCCCGGTCGAATCCTCTATGCTGAACCCCGCCGGGAGGCCGGGGCCGTTGTCGCGGACCTCGAGAACGATGGTGCCGTCGATGCGGCGTATCGTCACGCGTATTTCAAATGATCCGTCCGCTCCGCGGCCATACTTGCACGAGTTCGTCACCAGCTCGTTCAGGATAAGGCCGAAGGGCGAGGCGATCCTTACGGGAACCACGATGGGACCCAGCCCCGCGTCCATCTCGAGGCTCTTGCTCGTCTGGCCGAGCAGATAGGCGGTCCGTATCGACCTGAGAATGCGCGCGAAGTAGTCGGCCAGGTTCACTTCCTGGAATTCCTCGGACTCGTGGAGAAGGGTGTAGAGATCGGACATGGTGATGACCCTGTCGCGGACGCTGGTGAGCGCCTCGACGGTGCGCGGGTCGTCGACGCCCTGGACCTCGAGCCCCACGATGCTCGCGATCAGTGCCATGCTGTTCTTCACCCGGTGCTGGAGTTCGCGCAGCAGCATCCTGTTCTGTTCGGCGGATGCGCGGAGCGCTTCCTGCGTCTTAAGCCGCTCGGTGATGTCGGTTATGTACACGAGGATCGCGGGCATCTTGTCGAAATTCTCTATCCATCGTATGCTGAACGTGACGTCGATGCGCCTGCCGTCCCTGTGAACCAGGGCCGTTTCGAAGAATTGCTCGATGTCTTTCCCGCTCATGAAGTCGTTGTATTTCTCGAGTACGTGGGGCAGCTCTTCGTGATGGATGTAGTGCACGAAGGAATCGTCATCATCGATGCGGGTTTCATAGGTGTACCCGACAAGGCGTTCCATGCCCGGGTTCACGTAGGTGAGCTTCCCCTCCTGTATGACGCAGATTCCCTCAGGGGCGCTTTCTATGAGGCTGCGGAAACGCTCCTCGCTTATCCTGAACGCGTCCTCGAGGCGTTTCCGCTCGGATATGTCGCGCACCGCGCACTGGAATTCCTTTATTCTGAGGGGATTCGCGGTTTCGCGGATCAGTTTGCCGACAGTCTCCACCCAGATGACGTTCCCGTTGCGATGGACCAGCCGGTGTTGCATCCGGTACTCGTCCGATCCCGAGCGGACCGCCGAGCGGATGACGTCCGAGGCGTGGGGCATGTCGTCCGGGTGGACATACGGTTCCGCGGTGTTTCCGAGCATCTCCTCGGGCGTATACCCGGTCATCTTGCGGCAGGAAGGGGAAACATATTCGATGCGCCCCCTGAAATCGTGCTTGCTGATCATGTCCTGCGAATTTTCCGTGAGAAAGCGAAAGCGCGCCTCGCTCTCGCGCAGGGCCTCGAAGGAGCGCACTTCCTTTGTCACGTCGACAAGGACGCCGATGTAGCTCGTTATCTCGCCCGAGGCGGATTTGAACGGGAAGCCCCTGTTGTTGAGGTGGATGTAGTATCCCTGACCGTGGAGAAAGCGGTAGTGCATGTCGTACGGTTTTTTATCCCCGGTCGCTATCGTGGTGGTCTCGACGATCCTGTCCCGGTCGTCCGGGTGGATGAACTGCCTCCATTCCTCGATATCGTCCATGACCCGTGTCTGAGGATATCCGAGGACCTTTTCGAAGCTCCCGCTCAGGACGATCTTGCCCTTGACGATATTGTAGTCGTAGAAAACCTGACCGGACGCCTCCGATACCGCCTCGAAGCGCTGTACCAGGTCGATGATCCGGAGCTCGGATTGCTTGTGTTCGGTGATGTCGCGCGAGGTCGTGAGCACCGCGGAAACGCGCCCCTCGGTGTCGAGCTGGGGCACCGCGTGCCAGTCGATCCACACGCCGCTCGGGAGCATGAACTCGACCCGGGTGTCGGTGCCCGTATCGAAGACCTGGCTGATCGTCCTGTGCGCCATATCGCAGATGTCGGCGGGGAACCCGAGCTCGTCGTGCGTCTTCCCGATGAACTGCTCCGGCCGTATTCCGGTCTCCCTGAAGACCGGAGGGTTGACGTACAGGTGGCGTCCCTCCCTGTCGAAAAGCATGATCGTGTCCAGGCTGTTTTCCGCCAGCGCGCGGAATCGGGCCTCGCTATCCATGAGGGCCGCGGTGGCCTGCATGTGGCTTGTCACGTCCTTAATGTGCGACAGCAGGTAGTGGACATCGTTGAGAACGATGTCGTTTGCCGAATAGAGGGTGTTGACGATGGTGCCGTTTTTTATCCTGAACCTGACGGGTATGTCGTAGAACCTGGTGTACTCCTTGAAACTGCCTATGATGATCCCCCGTTCCTCGGGGTTGACCCAGAAGTTGAGATCGAGGGTGGTGTGCCCGACCGCCTCCTCGCGCGAATAACCGGACCACGTTTCGAAAGCCCTGTTAACGTCGATGATCGTCCCCGTCAGGAAATCCGAGATGATCATCGGCTCGGGGTTCACGTTGAATATCGTGGAAAACTTTTCCTCGGAGCGGGTCAGGCGTTCCTCGCGCTTCTTGATCTCGGTCTTGATATCGTGGAGCCTGAACGCCGATTGTATCGACGCGAGCAACACTGCGTCCCCCGAATTTTTCGTGACGATGCCGTAGGATATGGCGGTCTCGGTTTTTTTCACTGTGGTGGGCTCGGCATGGCCCGAAAGGAACACGACCGGTATGTCTTTCGTAAGAAGGATCGTGCGCGCGGCCCGGGTCCCGTCCATGCCGGGACCGAGTTCGATGTCCATGAGGATCAGGTCGACGGGCTCGTTCCCCAGGGACATGGAAACGGCCTCCTCGCCGGTGCTGGCGACCATTACCGCGTACCCGTTTTTCTCGAGCATGGCCTTTTCGGCCATGGCCAGCATCGCCTCGTCTTCGACTATGAGTATCGTCTTTTTTCCGGTCATATCGTCTGGTCGTTAGCCGCCGAGCGGGCGAAAAATGTCGCACAACGTCATGCCGCGCTCCCGGCCGAAGCGATTCACCGGGCGGCGGGCCGACATTCCTGGTGATAACCTAAAAGACCGCGCCGCACTTGGCGCATTTTATCGTCTCGCCCGAGAGATAGACCCTGTCGAGGGGCGCGCCGCAGGAGGCGCAGAACCTGCTGTCGGCCTTCTGTGCCGCGGCTTCCCGGGTGAAGAACTCGTCCGTGGTGCGGTCGAAATGGCCGGACACGAGACCGAGCGCGAGCGCCCTGTTCAGGGCCTTCTGCGCCAGCGGGATGGTGGTGTGGAGCTTGTCCGCCATGTCGACGATGGTGATTCGCCGGTACGATTTCGTGATGCTCGCGACGGCCTCTATGATGTCCCGCTGGCGCGAGACGCCGCGCGCGGCGAGGAGCGCAAGACTCCCGGGAACCGTGAGCGCGAACGAGGCGATCGCAATCGGGAGCCCGTCCTTCGATTTGGGGTCGGTATGGTCGCAGGCCATGCCGAGGCCGACAAAGAAGACCATGAGCCCCATCGCGACGAGCAGGGAACCGATGACGTACAACATCGAAATCTTGATCCTGAAACTCATGAAAGTCCCTCCGGAGTTACCGCGACTCCCTTACCGCCCCATTAAAGCACGGAGACGGCATTCTTGTAAAGTTTATTTTTTCCGGGGCTGCGTCCGCGTGCGCGGATTCCCGGCATGACGGGGGGAGGGGTGTGGATATGCCCGCCGGCGGATTATTCGATCCAGGTCGCGATGTACCGAACGCCCGGGGGAATTCCGGGCAGGCCGGGATCGTGCACGCTCCATCGGCCTCGGCGCCCGAAATGCGCGGCGCCCGCGCTGAAATGGCACAGTGCGATCCCCATGTCGACCCGCTGAAGATCGGAGAATCCGAAAAGCCGTTCAGACTTTCCGGCATATCCGGGCGTCCTTTCGAGGTAAAAGTGGACGGCCGGTTTCGATTCGTCCAGAACGGCACGCCAGGGCTGGTTGTTTGATGCTGAAGGGGCCCGGCGCACCATGGCGAGTATATCCGCGAACGCTCCCGCCGATTCACGTTCAAGCGGGCGGCCCCATTCACGGTGAAAGAAAAGCTCGTACGGCGGTTTTCTGCCGTCGGATCCCGCGCCCCAGCGGATGACCTTTTCCATGGGGCGCCGCTTCCCGGCATGCCTGCCGACCGCGATCACCGCGGGGATCGTCTCGTCCTCGTCGAGGCCGATGTGCGCGGCGAAGGAGCTTCGGGGAAAGGTCCCCCCGAGCCAGCAGGTGCCGAGTCCCATGGCGGTGCATTCGAGCACGATGCCCTCGGTCACGAACCCGAAGTCTTCCGGCGCCATGCCGTTGTCGCGGATTGCGCCGGCGATGAATGCGGGCGATCCCTTGATGAACCCGTAGGTCCCGATTTTCTTCAGACCGGTCTCGCCTTCTCCGCCAGAGTTGACGAGCGCGTACCGCGGGCTCGTGCCGAATGGTCCCGGTCCCGCGCACGTGATGAGCGCCAGGAGCGCGTCGCGCTCCACGGGCGCGCCCGCAAAGGTGCGCACCGAGCGGCGTGTTTCGATGATGCGGGGGATATCGGCTCGTTCCATTGGCGTGTGCCCCTCCGTGGGGTGATCTGAGCATGCCCTGCTCGCGCCGGGGCGTCAATTATTTTTCGGAACTATCCCACTTCGCTCCCCCGGAGTGCGCCGCAGGGGTGAAGTATTTGTTCTTGACATCGAAAAAAAGGTATCATTCCATACTGCGAAGTCCCGGTCGCCGTCCCGGCGAAACGCGCTGACAAACCCGAATGCGCCATGGCGCGAGGAGCGTTACCGATTATGGAACAGAAAAAGAAGAAGCCGCAGAAGCCCGCGATCCTCAGAAGATCGATCATCCTGAAAAATCTGGGCATACAGGGGATGAACTTCACGCTCGACAAGGAATTCAATTTCATAGGACGCCTCGAGAAGAATGAGGTCTCCATCCCGCTCGAGGGAATATCGGACCGGCATGCGCTCATCTTCCAGAAAGAGGGGATTTTTTACTGCGTGGACCTGGCGAGCCGCCTCGGTACGCGCATCAACGACCGCGAGGCGTCCGGGACCACCGAGATCAGGAACGGCGACACCATCGCGTTCGACAAGCAGGTGTTCGCCGTCGTCGATCCGGAGGCGCGCGGGACCATAATTTCGGACGAGCGGAGGGCGGCGTCGCAGAAGACCGCGGGCGGGAGCCCGAAGCCCGCGGACACCACCCGCACCATGGTGGTGGATCGAGACGAGGTCGCCGGCGCGCACCTGACCATCGAGTTCGGACCCGAGCAGGGGCGGAGAATCCCGCTCTCGCGCGACCGCAAGACCTCCATCGCACGCAAGGAGATCAACGAGAACACGGCGGTGATCGACCACCCGTCCATATCGAGGAGCGGCCACTGCGTGGTGTACTACGACCGCGACACCTGGAGGATCGCGGACAGCGGTTCCACGAACGGCGTCACGGTGAACGGCTCGCCCGTCGCGAACGCCGAGCTCGCCAACGGCGACGAGATCGAGCTCGGACAGGTGGTGCTCAGGTTCAACGAGGGCACCGGCGGCGCTAAGTCCGGCGGGTCATGGGACGCGAAGACCGTCGTCGACGATACGACCACAAAGGCGTGAGGAGGAGCATCAATGTTACATTCGCATAAAGGAATTATTGCCGCGGCGGTCGCGGCCATGGTGGTTTTCGGGGCCGGCGCGCGCGCCGCGGACCCGGGAGTGAACAGGCACGTGAAGGCGGTGCGCGACGCGGTGTCCGCCGCGATCGCGAAGGCGCTCGAGGCGAAGACGGCCAAGGGCTGTGTGCCCTCGGCGAAGAGCTTCGTCGTCACCGTCGAGTCGCTCGAGGGATGGAAACGCTGCGATAACGAAACGTGGGGACGCCACCTGGTCGAGATTCGCGCGATCAAGGAAGGCTGCGACGCGTCGGACCTCCTTCCCGCGATCCGCTCCGCCCTCAAGAAGGCGCCGGTGGAACTCGCGGAGAAGGAGGGCGGCCTGTCCGGCCACGCCTACACCGTCGACCGCAACAAGTCGATCGCGCTGAAAACGCAGAAGGAGTTCAACGCGAAGAAAAAATGCAAGGAGTTCCTCATCGAGGGCGCCGGGAGGTCCCGTGCGGAGAAAAAGGTGGTGCCGGTCTACGCCGATCTCGAGGTCGAGTCCATCGAGACCGAGATCATGACCAAGAACAAGACCATCGGCCGCGGCGAGACCGTGGTGGTGCACGTGGCGGGTTCCTTCAACTCCGAGGTCTACAAGGACGCGGTGGTGCTCGTGCCCGAGCTCATGGATTTCGCGCGCGAGAAGCGGCGGGACGCGTCCATCAAGAACGTGGTCGAGGTCGAGAACGCGAAGATCGCGAAAAAGGACGGCGCCTACCATGCCTCGGTCCCGGTTAAAAAGAAATTCGAGTTCGACGTCGAGATCAAGACCTCGCCCGAGTTCGACCTCTCGCGCGGGCTCTCCCTCCACCTGGGGATGCTGATCGGCGGGAAGAAATATCCCCCCCTGCAGCTCCCGCTCGACCTGGAGAAAGAGTTCCCGTATTACCTGATCTTCGTCGCGGCCGGGTGCGCTGTGCTCGCGGCGGTGGGCCTCTTTTTCTTCCTGCGGAGCCGCGGCATCAGGCACGCGAAGTACCGCTTCGCACTCAGGGTGACCGCGGGAGCGCCCGCGGCGGAGTACGAGCTCGCCGCGCCGAGCGTCGTGGCCGGCCGCATGGCCCCGGATTCGGGCGGTATCGCCATCGCGAGCCAGAAGATGAGCCGCCGCCACGTGGTGTTCACCAGGACCTCGAAGGGCTACTCGGTGTCCGATTCGAACTCCACGAACGGCACCTACGTGAACGGCGCGAAGCTCGCGGCCGGCGAGACAAGGGCGCTTTCCAACGGCGACGAGGTCAGGCTGGGCGACGTGCGGCTGATCTTCTCGATGGCGAAAAAGTAACGCGATGCTCGACGTGTCTTTTTTCAGCGACGTGGGCAACGTGCGCGAGTGCAACGAGGACTCGGTGCGCGTGGAGGAGGCCGCCTCCGGCGGAACCACGGTCTACGGCCTGTTCCTGGCCGACGGCATGGGGGGATATACCCGCGGCGAGGTCGCGTCCGGCATTTTCACCGGGACCGCCGGGCAGCACTTCCAGAAATCCAGGAAGGATTTCAGGGACTTCAGCCCGGGCTGGACTGCGTTTTTCAGCGAGATTTTCGCGAGGGCAGGCGAGGAAATATTCCGCGCGTCGCAGGAGCAGGAGGGCTCCCGCATGGGGACCACCGGCGTCGCCGCGGTGGTAATCGGCGACCAGCTCTACGCGGCATGGGTCGGCGACAGCAGGATATACCTGCACCGTGGCACGGAGCTCCTGCGGCTCAGCACCGACCACTCGCTGGTGCAGACGCTCGTCGATTCCGGAAAGCTCACCCCGGAGGAGGCCTTCTGCCATCCCCGCAGGAACGTCCTGACCAGGTCCGTGGGCATGTCGCCCTCGGCGGAGCGGCCCGACACGCTCAGGCAGTCGCTCGAAAAGGACGATATCATCATCATCTGCTCCGACGGCCTCCACGGCGAGCTCCGCGACGACCAGATCGCCGCGGTCATCGAGGGCGGCGGAGAGAAGACGCTGGTGGTGGAAGGCCGCGAGGATCTTCGCGGCGAGGCGTCGCTGGCGGCGGACCTGGTGCGCGCCGCGAAGTCCGCGGGGGGGAGCGACAACATCACGGTAATCGCCGCTGCCTACGACAACGACGGGGACGCCGGCGGAAGGAAAATCCTCGGCATCTTCGGCCGGGGAGACTGAGGGCCTGACCTGACATGGACACCGCGGGAATCATCCACAAGCGCTACACGCGCATAGAGAAAATCGGCGAGGGCGGAATGGCCACGGTCTTCCGCGCGTTCGACACGCAGCTCGAGCGGGATGTGGCGGTCAAGGTCATACTTCCCGAGTTCGCGGGAAGGCCCAACTTCCGCTCCAGGTTCGAGCGCGAGGTCAAGGCCCTCGCCAAGCTCCAGCACCCGAACATCGTGCCGGTGTACGATTTTTTTTCCGCGGCCAAGGGATCGTACTACGTCATGGCGCTCCTCGACGGCGAGTCGCTGCGCGACATCATGAAGTCGCGCGCCGTGGAGCCGCGCCTGGTGAAGTCGGTCATGGCCGGCATGCTCTCGGCGCTGCAGTACGCGCACGGGAAGGACATCATACACAGGGACGTCAAGCCCGACAACATCGTGGTCGACCGCCAGGGACAGGTGTACCTCACCGACTTCGGCATCGTCCACATGGAGGACCAGGACATCACCCAGCTCACTCGCGCGGGCATGTTCCTGGGGACCCCGCAGTACGCCTCGCCCGAGCAGATAGAGGGGAGGGAGCTCACTCCCGCGTCCGACATCTACTCGCTCGGGGCCATGCTCTACGAGCTCCTCGCCGGGAAGGTGCCGTTCACCGGAAGCATGAATGCGGTCATCTCGGGACACCTTACCAAGGACGTGCCGCCGATCGACCCCTCGCATGTGGCCGCGCCGCTCAGGCCTCTCGTGCCCATCGCGATGAAGATGCTCGCCAAGGACCCTGCGGCAAGGTACTCCTCGTGCAGGGAGATCGCAGCCGCGATGCAAAACGAGTCCGCGCCCCCGGCCGCGCGCGAAGAATCGAGGCGCCCGGTGGAGCCACCCGCTGAGGAAAGCGGTTCCCGGGACACTGACACGCTCGCGGTAGGACGGCGCGGCGCAGGAGGTGAGCATGAGGCCCCCGTCGCCGCCGCGTTGCCCGTGCTGAAGAAACGCCTGCGGGACACGGAACGACACCTGGCCAACCTCGAAAAGAACAGGGACGGCGTTTCGGACGAACTCTATCTTGAACGAAAAAGAAGCTACGAAAACGATATCGCCTCGCTTCGCGCCGAAATAGTGAAGGCGGAATCGCTCTCCGCGTCGCGCGCACGGGCCCTCGAATCCGACCGGTCGAGCCTTGAAGAGAACCTCGTGCGCTGCGAGAGGGAAATGGGTGAGCTCGATCACCTGGAATCGCGCGGCGCGATACCCTCGGCGGACTACAAGCGGAAAAAGGCCGACCTGAAGAAGAGCGCCCGGCGCGCCCGTGACGGCATCGCGGCGATCGACGCGGAGCTCCAGAAGCTGAAGAAAACCGGCGACGGTGCCGCGCCCGTTTCCGGGGGCCTCCCGGCGGGGCCGTCCGGGGAGAAGAGGGGGATATTCGCGAAGGCCGTGCGGATCGTCCTGGCGCTCGCCGCGGCCGCGGGTACCGTGTACGGGGGAATCCAGCTCTTCCAGTGGATCACCCGCTCGCCGGGCGTGGCGACGGCGGACAGGGCGCCCATCTACTCGTCCCATTCGTGGGATGCCGAGGTGGTCGGCTCGCTCCGCGCGGGCGACGCCGTTGATATCTACACAACCCACGTTACGCGCGGCCAGAAAGAGGTGATCACGCTCAGGCCGACCACCATGCGCTCGGGTTCGGGCACCCGCCTGGTGCCGTGGCGGACCATGCTCCGCGTCCAGGGCGAGAACCGCGACCAGTATTTCGCGGCTTTCCGCTACGCGCCGGGCACGGTCTACCAGGGGTATATCCCCAAATCCGACGTGAAATCGATGAAGGGAACCACGTGGTATAAAATCAGGGCGAGGAACGGCACCACGGGCTGGGTCTTTTCCATGTACGTGAAAAAACGGCCGCGGCCGGATCGCGCCGCGAAAAAGGACAACAGGGCGGCGGACGAGGAAACCGGCGACGCCTCCGGGGCACCGGGCCCCGCGGTCAGGCTCAAGCCGGAAAGCGTGTCAGCCTCGTCCGTGCTCTCGAGCGAGGACGGGCAGTTCGGGGCCTACCTGACGATCGACGGGAACCCGAACACGGCCTGGATCGAGGGGCCGAAGGATGAGACGCAGGGCCCCACGTGGCTCCGCTACGAATTCGGCGATCCGGTGAAAATACGCTCCTTTAAAATTATCAACGGATATCCGCTGAAAAATGCCGAAAGCGGCGACCAGTACCCGAGGTACGGGAGGGTCATCGCCGCGAAGCTGAAGTTCGACGACGGCGAGGAATCCGTCAGCCTGCGCGACGACGCCAGGGACTTCCAGGAAGTGACCCTCCAGAAGGAACACTCCACGAAGACCGTGGAGGTGATCGTCACCGCGGTTTCCGCGGGCTCGGAGTTCCCGTCATGCGGCGTGGCCGAGGTTGAATTCCACGGCCGCGGCCCGGCCAGGTAAGGCCCTCCCCGTGAAGCACGGGCCCCTCCGCATCGTGTTCCTGGACGGCCCCCGCCCCGGCGAGGAGCTGTCGTTCGACAAGGAACGCGTGTCGCTCGGGCGCTCGCCCGCGAGCGACGTGGTTTTCGACTGGGAAGGAAGCTCGTCCGTGTCGAGAGACCACGCCGCGATCGAGAAGACCGCCGCGGGCTGGCGGCTCACCGACACGAGCAGGAACGGCACCTACTATTTCGGCGGCAGAGAGCTCCGCGGCGCCTCACGCATGCTCATGGATCGCGAGGAGCTCCGCCTTTCGAAGAACGGCCCGCGCGTGGAGGTGATCCTTCCCGCGGCGGGCAAGCGGCGTGAAAAACCCGCCAAGGACGATCCCGTCCCCCCGGCCTCCAGGGCCGCGTCAATGCTGTTCACGAAGATCCTCCCGATCTCACGCAGGGACAAATCGAGGAGCCTTCGCCGCAATCCTTTCTTCTTCCCCGGGCTTTTGACCGTGGCCTGCGGCCTGGCGCTGTTCGTGCTGCTTCAGGCGGTGCTCACCACCGGCGCGCGGGGGATCGTGTACGTCTACGAGGTCATGCTCGGGCTCTACCTCGGAATAATCATGGTGTACGCGGTGTACCGGTCCTCGGGCGCCGCGGCACCGAAGCGCTTCCTCGTGCTTCCCGGGGTGTTTACCGCCGCGGCCATCGTGGTGATAAGCTACCGGTACGGCGAGTACCTCCGCTTTACATTATTACAGGAACTCATGGAGAGCAAGAGCCTTATCCCCGCGTTCGCCGGCCACTTCGTGGGAGCCGGTCTTTTCGAGGAGCTCGTGAAGTCACTTCCCGTGTGGTACATAGCGCTTCGTGCAGGCTCGTATTCCCGGAAGGGGCGCCCGGGTTTCGAGGGTAAAAGGATGCAGCCCTCGGCCGCGGTGGTGATCGGGTCGTCGTCCGCCGCGGGCTTCATCGTGGTGGAGACACTCCTCCAGTACGTGCCCGGGCTCGAGTCGAGGACCGAGGCGGTCATGGGGCTCATGCTCCTGGTGCCACGCTTCATCACCGGCATCAGCGGGCACGTCGCGTGGAGCGGCATCTTCGCGTACTTCATCTGCCTCGCGTTCATCTACCGCGGTTGGCGCGGGCCGTTGCTCGCGCTCGCGGGCTGGGTACTGGCCGCGTTCCTGCACGGAATGTGGAACGCGTGCGCGCTCGCGGAGCTGCCCGCGCTGGGCGCGGCGGTCTCGATCGTGTCGTTCGTCGTTTTCCTGATGTACATCAACAAAGCCGCGTATTTCAGAAAAAGGGACGCCGGTGAAGCGGCCCGTTAGGATCACACTCCTCGCGCTTGCCGCGCTGTGCGGTGCGGTGCTCGCCCTGACGCTTTCCGACGCGGCGATCGGTTTCGCCACGGCGCCCCTGACCGATCGCGGCATCACGCTCAATCTCATCAGCCTCATCGACGGGTTCATGCTAAGGTTGAAGGCGGCGGGGATCGTTTTCATCATGCTCGCGCACCCCTTCGTGACGGCATACCTGGCCCGGCGGGCCACGCCCGGGACGCCCGCGTTGCGCGGGGTCGCGGTCCCCTCGATCGCCGTGAATCTCGCGTTCTACGCGGGCGCGTTCCTTTTTTTTCGCGTCGTGTTTCCGCGGATCTGCTTTCTGCTCATGCCGGACGCGCACGCCAGGTACATGCTTCCGGACACGCTGCTCACGGGCGGGGCGCTCGCCTGGCTCGTCATTGCCCTGTGCGTCGACGCGCTCGTGCTGAAACTATCCCTTCCCGCGAAAACCGGCGACGGTGATGATCCCGCCGGAGGAGGAAAACCATGAACGCCATGGCGAAATACATCATGCCACTCGCCGCGCTCTGCGCGATCGCCGCGTGCGGGTCCCCGCCGAAATACGCGGTCGAGTATTCCCTTCGCGCCGAGCTCGAAGAGTACACCGGTAAGACCGGTAAAGAAATGACCGGCGTCGATAAGAAGAAGATGATGTCGGATATCGTCTCCGCCCTGGAGAGACGCCTCGAGAAGATGGGAGCACGGGATGTCGCGGTGGATATCACCGGCGTGGACACGGTCCGTGTGAGAGCGAAAACGCTCCAGGCCCCGGAGAAGGTGAGGCATTACGCGTTCATGGGGGGCATCCTGCAATTCCGGTTCGTGGACGAGGGTATGACCACCCGCGCCGACGCGGTGATGAAACGCGTCGGCGTCGTCGAGACCGACCTGCCGGACCCGGCGTATGTCGACAGGTTCGCCGCAACAATCGCGAAATCCATATCCCTCCCCGCTGACCTCGAGATTATCTTCTTCTGGGAGTATGACGAGAAGACAAGGACCCGCGGCAGGGTGAAACCGATGGCCGTCATCAGGCGGGTCGAACTCGGCGGAAACGACATCAAGTCCGCCTGGAGAGGAAGGGACGAATATGACAAGCCTGCCGTTCACGTGAAGATGTCCGAAGAAGGTAGCAGAAAGCTCGCGGAAGCGACATCGAAAAAAAACCACGGACGCAGGCTGGCGGTCGTGCTTGACGGTGAGGTATGTGTCGCCCCGGCGGTACACACGCAGGTTACCGAAGGACATTTTATTATAAACGGGTCGTTTACTAAAGAGGATATAGAATATCTCGAGTCGATTCTCACGGGCGGCAAACTGCCCGTGCGGCTCACGGTTATCGGGGAAAAGTCGTCCCCATTGCGGCAATGAGAGAACGAGGTCACACCATGCCGACGAGGTTGCCATGAACGAACGCGACAACGCCACGCCCCACCTGTCGGGGGACTACGACGCGGAGGTGCGCCGCACCATCCCCTGCTACGACATGATCCACGACGCGGTACTCGACGTGGTGCGCGCGGCGCTGCCACGTCCCCGCCTCTGGCTGGACACGGGCTGCGGCACCGGCACGCTCGTGGCGCGGGCCGCGGTCGAGTTTCCCTTCACCATGTTCGTGCTCGCCGATCCCTCGAAGGAGATGCTGTCGGCCGCCTGCTGCAAGCTCGACGGGATTCCGCGCGAGCGGCTGATCGCGACAGAGTCCTGCGGCAGCGGGGAGCTGGAGCTACCCGACGGCGAGCGGCCGGACGTGATCACCGCGATCCAGAGCCACCACTACATGAACAGGGAGGGCAGGGAGCGCGCGGTAAGGCGCTGCGCGGACCTGCTCGCGGACGGGGGCCTCTTCGTGACCTTCGAGAACACGAGGCCGTTCACCGACAGGGGGATCGCCGCGGGCAAGGACCGCTGGGCGAGGTTTCAGCAGAGGTCCGGCAGGACCGAGGAGGAGGCCGCGCGGCACATGGAGCGCTTCGACAGGGAATACTTTCCGATTACGGTGGAGGAGCACCTCGCGCTCCTCAGGGGATGCGGCTTTTCCGCGGTGGAGCTCCTCTGGTACTCGTACCTGCAGGCGGGCTTTTACTGCATCAAGTGAACATTCCCGAGTCAAAGATCCCTCTCGCCGCCGGTTCTTACCGATAACTATCGGTCATTTCATGCTTTAATGTAACAGAAGGGGGATATACCCGCATTCTGGCATACCTGTCTCCCTCGGGAGTGGGTGCTTATTTTCCTTTCTATGGGGATATACCCTCAGTAACCGGAAACATTTTCCATACCGATAACTATCGGTTGTGATCCCCTGGTACAGGGTGCCAGACACCCGTATTCCTTTATTGTAGAGGAAAGACTTCTTTGCGCGGAAACAATATCCTTCACGCAGAGCCCTAACCCACGTTGCCCAGGAACAGCCTGTCCCTGCGCGAAAACAGTGCGCAGTAGATGCACGCGGCCTGGTAACAGGTTTCGGGATCGCCCGCGGCGTAATGCATGCACCGGTCGTTCGGGCATTCGTCGCACGCGCCGCACCTTTCGCATTTCTGTCGCAGCGAGGCTATATCCTCATCGTTTTGCATAACCCGACCCATGTAGTGGCAGTATTCTTTTCACCTCGTCCTTCAACGTGACCTGAACATCATCAGGGATTCTTCCTGCGGTTAATTTCAAGCCTTTTTCATCGGGAGGTGCCAGACACCTTCCCGTGCAGGTGTCTGGCACCTCCCGATACCACTCATTTTTTGACTCTGCCCGTTTTGCGGCGTACACTATTAATACACATCATAATCGGGAGGTGTACCATGAACAGCGTGTACAAGGTGATCGAAATCATCGGTGCGAGCGACAAGGGCTGGGAAGACGCCGCGGTATCGGCTATCAAGACCGCGGAAAAATCCGTGAAGGATCTCCGGGTCGCCGAGGTCAGGGAAATGGACATAAACATCGATGATGTCGGCAAAATGACCTTCCGGGTCAAGATGAGGCTTTCTTTCAAGTATGCCGATTAAAACGGCACGGGGAGGGCAGAAGGATATAACCGCCAGGGAAGGCGGTTTCTTTTTTTCTTGAATACCTCATCCTTTCCCGGAATCGCCGTAATCCATCGAGAAGAGCCTTGCCGCGATCGCGTCGAACACCCTGTCGGGAATGCGCGCTTCGAGCGCGGAAACCAGCCTGCTCTTCGCCACGATATATCTCGGCGCGGGGCGCTTCCTCCCGAGGATCCGCGCGATTTCGCGCGCCGCCGCGGCCGCGTCCATGCCCCGGTTGCCGCTCTCCACGAAGGTGCTTCCGAACACGTCGAGGCTCTTCCGGTACTTTTCCTGCGCGAACGACATGTCCTGCCGCCTTGCCTTGTTCCAGATAGGGGTGGCGATACCGCCAGGCTCGACCAGCACGGTCTTCACCCCGAACGGCCTGAGCTCCCTTCGCAGGGAATCGGTGAAGCCCTCGAGCGCGAATTTGCTCGAGACATAGGGAGACATGAAGGGGAGGGCGATCCTGCCCGCCATGGACCCGATGTTGACGATGCGGCCGCGGTCACGGATGACGAGGGGGATGAGCTTCTGCGTGAGGGAAACCAGTCCGAAGAAATTGACCTCGAAGACCTCGCGGTAGGCGTCGAGCGGCAGGTCCTCCACGGGCCCGCCGAGGCCGATTCCCGCGTTGTTCACCAGGCAGAAAAACGTTCGTTCCCTGGCGAGCTCCATCGCGGCGGCTGCGAAGGCTTCCCGCTGCTTCCCGTTCGTGATGTCCATGCGGAGTACGCGCATGTTGCGGTCGGGGGGGAATTCCGGGTCGTCCAGGCACGAGGCCAGCACCGCGTACCCGCGGGAGGCCAGCTCCACAGCCAGGGCGCGCCCGATTCCCGAGTCACATCCGGTGACGGCGACGATTTTTTCCATTATGGGTTCCTCGTTACTTCCAAGATACACAGGCGCGGCGGTGATTTCAATAATCGCGTGGCGCGCAGTTTTGGATTGACACCGCCGTGGGTTGCCGCGCAATGGAAGGGACATATCCCCCCCCGCGCCAACAGACAAGGAGGACGCCATGAGCTTTCCCACGCGAAACAATCCCTACGGCTTCGAGAAATTTCTGGAATGGAGAGACACGGTCGATTACTACGCCGACGATCCCTTCTTTCAGAAGCTGGTGCGCGCGTACACGGGCGACCTCTTCGAGCGCATCGACGCTGAGGCCAGGAAAGTCTCGAAAAAGGCGTCGTTCCGCTGGCGCGACATGTCCGAGTCCGCGGCGCGGCCGGAGGAGCGGCCCTACGTTCTCCACTACGACGGCCACAACCGCCGCATCGACAGGATCGTGCGCCCCGCGGAGGTTTTACAGATGGAGCGCGAGATCTTCGGGGAAGCGCTCTTCTCCGAGAAGACCAACCCCTGGGAAAAGCTCGTGAAGATGTTCATCATCTACCAGAACGGCGAGGCCTGCGTGGCCTGTCCCATGACCTGCACCGAGGGCCTGGTGGCGCTCCTGGCCAGGTTCGCCGACACGCCCCAGGTGAGGGATATCCTCGACCATTGCAGGGAGGGGATCGGCGGGGAATTCGCGATCGGCGCGCAGTACCTCTCGGAGATCCAGGGGGGATCGGACGTGCCGTCCAACGTTCTCGAGGCCGAGGAATCGGGCGGCACCTGGCGCCTCTACGGGACCAAGTTCTTCTGTTCGGCCACGCACGCCGACTACGCGGTGGTGACCGCGAAGCCCAGGGGCTCCGAGAACGTCGCGCTTTTCGTGGTCCCGTCGTGGCTTCCCGGCAACCGCGGGAAGGAAATCCGCAACGGCTACACGATCGACCGCATCAAGTGGAAGATGGGCACGAGCGAGCTCACCACCGCGGAGCTCACTTTCAACGGCGCCGTCGGCTACCCCGTGGGCCCGCTCGACCGCGGCGTCGCGAACGTGGTGGGCATCGTCCTCACCTACTCCAGGCTCACCGTGGGGCTTTCGGCCTCGGCCTTCATGACGCGCGCCGTGCGCGAGGCCGCCCGCTACGCCGAGTTCCGCGACGCCTTCGGCCTGACCATCGGGAAGTTCCCCATGCTCGCGGGCCAGGTGCGCGCCATGCAGCACTCCGCGCGCCGCACCGTGGCCGGGGCGTTCGCCGTGTACGACCTGTTCCTGTCGGTCGAGGGGACGACGGGCGGCGGCCCCGAGGAGAAGAAACGGCGCTTCGACGCGCGCGAGCTCGTCATGCTGCAGAAGATCGCCGCCTCGTGGGACGCGGTCGACGTTATACGTAATGCGATGTCCGTGTTCGGCGGGCACGGCGTGATGGAGGACTTTTCCTCGCTGCCGCGGCTCTACCGCGATTCCGCGGTCAACGAGCTCTGGGAGGGGCCGCGGAACGTATTGCTCACGCAGATGCACCGCGACTTCCAGAAGGCTTCCGAGTGGTACGGTCCCGCGGAGTTCGTGTCGCGCGCGCTCGGGGGGGATGCGCCCGGCGCCGCGGATATCGCCTCGGAGATGGAGGAGCTCCTCGCCCACCCGTCGCTTTTCACCATGGACGAGAAGACCGTGGAGGTATGCGCGCGCTGGGACGCGCTCTGCCACCGGTTCATGCACGCGTACCAGGACCGCGCGCTCGCGCGCGTGAACGCCTGACGACACGTGAACGCATGAAACAGATGGGGGGGATATACGCTTTTCTGCGGCGGGTGCGGCGTTCTACCGGCGCCTTCCCGCGGAAATCCGCCTGAGCGCGGCGGCAAGCTCCTCCCGGGTGATCACGCCGTCGTGCCTGTACACGGACATGCCCATGTCGTCGACGACGAGCTGTGTCGGCACCACGTGCAGCTGGAAGCGCCTCACGAAGAGCGTTCCCTCCGGGCTGGTCGCGTCCAGCGACCTGAACTCGTACGAACCGCCGAACTCCGACTTGAGCCCGTCGAGCACGGGCCCCATCTTCTTGCAGGGATCGCACCGCTCGGACTTGATCTCCACCACGATGAGTTTGCGGGACTTGTTCGCCTGGCAGCCGGCGAGCCCGAAAGCGAGAAACAGGGCGGGCGCGGCGGCGAGGACCACGGCGCCGGAGGCGGAAACCAGCGCCCGAACGGCGCGTCGCATATCCTTGTCATTTTTCTTCATAATGATTACCTGGCCTCTATGTTTTCCTTCTCGAGGAAGTCGATCCTGCGCCGCTTCTCCGCGCTGTCGTATTCCTTGTCGGAAAACTGGCTTTTGGAATAGCTGCGCGTGGCGTACTCCTTTTCATACTCGCGGATCATCTCCCGGTCCATGAGCTCGGCGTCCGGCGCGGTCACCTCGATGAACCGGTACCCGCGGAGGTTCTTGAGGACGTAGGGCGCCTTCGACTTCGAGTCGACCAGGACCTTGCCGAAGAACAGGAGCGGCACCCTGGCGCGGCCCTGCGACAGCTCGAGTTTCGAGATGGTGTATGCGACCGGCTCCCCGTCCTGGTCGAAGAGGTTCGCGTCGATAATGTAGAACCCCTTGCGGAGCACCTCGATCTCGGCGTTGATGTACAGCGATCCTTCCTTTATTTCCTCCGAGAACGAGCCGGTGAACCTGGCGGGCACCGTGTTTTCCGGGAAGTACTCGAACGGTATCAGGGCGCTGGTTACCTCGCCCTTGACCCTGTACTTGACCGACGCGTAATACTTGCCGGCCTTCGACGCCCCCGGGAAGGAGGCGGCGGGACTGAACTCACACAGGTACTGGTTCCGCTCACCGGGCTCGAAGTTCAGCGCCGCGGCCGGTTTCGCCTTGCGCGGATCCGCCCCCTTCCTGATCTCGGCCTTTTCGACCGCAAGGGGAAGACGGTCCGCTCCCTGCTTGTCCCCTTCCTGCGCGGTCAGGGTGAAGGTGACGGTTTCATTGCCGATAACCCGGTACTTGTCCGCGGTGAATACGTAATGGACATCCGAGCCCTCCTCGATGGGTACGGGCGTCTCGAAGCGCCTGTTGGGATGCACCAGGTCCACGTTCTCCATGGACAGGGGACGGGAATTGGGGGGATATATCGAAAGCTGCTGGTAGTCCGACAGCGCCTTTTCGGGCGAGATCAAGCCCATGGTTTCGAGCACGTGCTTGAAGCCGCCTTTCTTTTTCTTGCCGTGGGGACCGGAACCCGGTTCTCCGTTGCCGCCAGAGAGAAGCCATATCGCGGCGATGATGATTACCGCCGCGGTCCCGATGATGATGAACAGCCGTTTATTGCCTTTCATGATAGTGCCCCCCCGCGCAGTTGTGACCCGGGCATTTCCGGGATAATCTCGAATTATCTGTATCGATATGCTTTTATCAGGATGCGTATCGGTAAGATACTATGAACTTCGCGAACCCCTGTCAACGACAAACCGCAAAAAACCTCCCCCGGGCGGGGGAGGTTTGTATGCCGGATGCGGTGCCTGCGGTTACCATCCCTTGAGCGTGATGAATTTCATTTTCATCTCATAGTGGTTCAGGTAGTAACCCGGGCAGGAATAGGCGATCACGTGGTTTGTCCAGCGCGAGCAGGTGCAGAGGTTGCTGTAGCTCCCTGAGCTCACGCACCCTGCGGACGAGTGGTAGGCCACCGCGCCGTCGTCTTCGCCGGGCAGGAGCACGGACGCCCCGAAGATGCCCTTGTAGCCGCCGATCCTGTAAACCGTGATGCCGTTGGTGTCGTTATGATTGTACATATTGCGGATACCGCTGACCGTCAGGTCGTTGGTCAGGTTGCAGGCGAAGATGCTCGATATGTTCTTGATGGCGATCTCGCTCCCGCCGCTCGCCCCGGCCGTGGTGTACACGTACGCGATGTTCCAGTTCGCGGGATAGTTGGCGTTGATGTAGCCGACAATGGCGTCGCCCGCGCTGTAGTTCGCTATGTAGCACCAGTTGCTCCCGGTGCAGTACACGTCGAGATAATTTGCCTTGAACTGGTTCGCTGAATACGCGACACCGACGGTGTTGTCCACGTAGCAGTCAACCGACGTATAGCCCGATGCCGTGGCAAGCCTGCTCGCGCCCCCCTTGGCATTGGGGTCGACCCAGTGGGTTGAGCACTGGCCGTTCAGATGAAGAATATAGTTCGCGGCGAAAGCCTGGGTGGTGGCTGCGATCATCAGGCAGAACGCGAGTCCTATCAAAACCTTTTTCATAAATCATCCCCCGAATTGATGTAATTCATAATCTACCGTCCAGACGGTCTTTAATCATGTAAAATATACCAACCAACTCCATTATTAATCTATCCATTGTAAGACTGCTCTTGAAATGAGAAGAATATATACATACACGATATAATTGGAATAAACGAATTAGTGAACAATTTGCTCTAATATAAATATATTTCCATTATTTAAGCTCTTTTTTTTAGGTGTCTGGCACCGCTTGATCAGGAGACTTATGGAACACGGAAAAAGTAGTTGCGGACCGCCCGATATGGTGGGACAATCCTGACATGGGACCCGGAATTCGACCCTCATCCCTCAGATTGTTTTTTTTTCTGATTCATATCGTTTTTCCCATTGTGGCGAATCTCGTAGCCTCGGTCGGGGGATTTTTCCTGGAGATACTCCTTCAATTCAGCGATTATCGAATTATCAGCCGCCATGTCGAACCCCACAGCACGGAAATCATGATAGTATCCTTCGCGGTGCCGATTACGCTCATGTCCATATACAACGGGCCGATCATCAGGGACCTCGCGAAGATCAAGCATCTTCCGGCCTTCGGCGCTTTGTCCAAGAAATTGATGATCAAGTCCCCCCTCGCCGTAGGGATCATCAGCATAACGGGATGGGCCACTTCCATCGTGGCCCAGTTGATGATCCTTGTGTCGGTCATCGGCACGGACGCGCTGGAGCACATCCTGCTGACCATGGTCTACATGGTGGTCAGCGCCATACTCTGCATGACAATCACCTATTACGGCGTCGAGTATTTTGACCGCAGGTTTCTCATCGCGGCCTTCTTCCCGGACGGGCACATCGCGGCCTACAACAGCCGCCCGAGGATGTCCGTGAAGATGAAGTTCATGATATTCTTCATATCCATATCGCTATACCCTATCCTGCTCATGCTGGGCTTCATGCTCTCCCTCATGGAGCGCGTGTCGCCAAGCAGGGAATATACCGTCACCCTTGCCGTCGTGCTGACCGTCGTCGTCCTCGTGTGCCTGGCGATAACGCTTCTCATCGCGGGATCGTTCCAGTCACCCATCGGGGAGCTCACCGCGGCCGCGCGCGACATACGGCACGGCAGGTACGGGGTCACGGCGAGGGTGCGCACGAGCGACGAGCTGGGCCTCCTGGCGGAGACCTTCAACGAGATGAGCGCGGGCCTCGCCGAGATGGAGGCCGTCAGGGAGCAGGCCCGCATCGCGGAGATGGAAAGGGCCAGCCTGGAGCAGGAAATCATGCTTGCCCGCAAGATCCAGTTTTCCCTGCTCCCGCACAGGCTCCCCTCGACGCCGCGGGCCCGCGTCGCCTATAAGTACGTACCCATGCAGGCGGTCGGGGGCGACCTGGTGGACGTGATACACTGCCGCGAGGAGGGCATCATAGGGCTGTTCATCTGCGATGTCGCGGGCCACGGCGTGCCCGCCGCGCTGACCGCGAGCATGGTCAAGATGGCGCTGGCCACATGGAAGGACACTATCGGGAGCCCCGCGGCCACGCTCGAGAAGGTGCGCGCGTCGCTCTCGGGCAAGCTCGGCGATTCGTTCCTCACCGCCGGGATCGCCGTGGTGGACCTCGGCGGCGGCCGCGTCACCACCGCCAGGGCGGGACATCCCCCGGTCATGCTCGTGAGAAAAAACGGGAAGGTGGAGATGCTCAACCCGCCGGGAAGGATGATCAGCGACTCCGTGCCGGCGCGCTTCGTCGACGCCAGCGCCGCCCTTGAAAAAGGCGACAGGGTGGTGCTCTACACCGACGGGATCATCGAGGCGAGCAGGGAGGGCGCTCTCTTCGGCGAGGACGCGTTCGCCGACCTGATGATGAAGAGCGCCGGGCGGGATCCCGATGATGTCTGCGTCTCGGTCTACGAGCACCTCCTGACGTATTCCAGGAGCGACCACCTGGAGGACGATTTCACCATCGCCGTCATGGAGATCACGGGAGCCGGGGAGGCGGGGATATGAAATACGACCTGATCATCGTGGGAGCCGGCCCTGCCGGGATATTTACCGCGATGGAGTATCTGAAGCTCCGTCCCGGCAGGAAGGTGATCATTTTCGAGATGGGCAGGAGGATGGAGGATCGTCACTGTTCCAGGAGGCGGTCGGGCCGTTGCGTGGTGTGCCACCCGTGCAACATCACCTCGGGCTTTTCCGGGGCGGGCGCGTTCAGCGACGGGAAGCTGATGCTCTCGCCGGAGATCGGGGGGATACTTTCCGAGTACCGCGACGAGGACACGCTGCGCGGCCTCATCGATTACGTGGACGGCATCTATCTCTCGTACGGGGCCGACCCGGAGCTGTACGGTGTCAATCTGGGGGAGGTGCTGACCGGGATCAGGCAGCGGGCCATCAGGAGCAACCTGAAGCTGGTGGAGAGCCCCGTGCGCCACATGGGCACCGAGCGCAGCTACGAAATCTATTTGAAAATACAGGGGGATATACTCGCGGCGGGGGCGGAGCTGTCCTTTCAGAACGAGGTCAGCGACATCATCGTCGAGGGCGGGCGCGTCCGCGGCGTTGTCGCGAATGGGGAATACTATTCCGACAGGGTGGTGCTCGCCGCGGGGCGGGGCGGCGCGGAGTGGCTGAGGAAGCTCTGCGAAAAATACGGCCTGCCCGCGAAAACCGGGAGCGTCGACATCGGCGTCCGCGTGGAGGTGCGAAACGATATCATGGCCGAGGTGAACGAATACCTCTACGAGAGCAAGCTCATCTACTACACCCCGACCTTCGACGACCGGGTGCGCACCTTCTGTCACAACCCGTCGGGACACGTGGCGGTGGAGTACTACCGCGGCAACCTGGCCGTGGTGAACGGGCACAGCTACAAGTCGGAGTCCATGAAGACCGAGAACACCAACTTCGCGGTGCTGGTATCCAACTATTTCACCGATCCCTTCAAGGAGCCCATCGAGTACGGCCGTTACATCGCGCGCCTGGGGAACATGCTCTCGGGCAATCGCGTCATCGTCCAGCGCTTCGGCGACTTCACCCGGGGAAGGCGCACCACGAACGCCAGGCTCCACCGCAACAATATCCGGCCGACGCTGCACGACGCCGTGCCCGGGGACCTGAGCCTGGTGCTTCCCTACCGCATAATGCTTGACATCAAGGAAATGATCGTCGCACTGGACAGCATCTTTCCCGGCCTGGAGAGCGACGAGACCCTTCTCTACGGCGTCGAGGTGAAGTTCTACTCGAGCATCATCCAGGTTGACGGGCGCTTCCAGACTCCCTGCGAGGGGCTGTACGCGGCCGGCGACGGCGCCGGGATCACGCGGGGGCTGGTGCAGGCGAGCATCAACGGCGTTCTCATCGGCCGGGCACTGGGGGAGGAATGAACACGACTCGGTTCGTCATCTTTTTCGGCACGGTGATATCCATCCTCACCGCGGTCAATTTCTACATCTTCATACGGGGATGGAATACCCTGCCGCGCGTCGGCGCGGTGCGGACCGCGTACGCGGTGCTCTTCGTGCTGGTATCCTTTTCGTACATTGCGGGACGGGTGCTCGAGAGGGTATCGGTCTGCAGGGCCAGCGCGGCTCTGATCTGGATCGGGTCCTTCTGGCTCGCGTTCATGCTCTACTTTTTCCTGCTCTGTGTCGCAAGCGACCTCGTGCGCCTCGCCGACAGGCTGGTCCATTTCCTGCCCGGCGACGGTACCCCGGCGGGGCGGGCCCTCGGGATCGCGATGCCCGTTGCCGCAGTCGCATCGGTGTGCGTCATTGTCGTCGCGGGATATATCAACGCCTGTTCGCCGGTACGCCGTACGTACGACCTGACCATACCGAAGGGCGCCGGCGGAATGAAGAAGCTCACCATCGCGTACGTATCGGACATCCACCTGGGCACGATCATCAAGAACTCCCGCCTGCAGCGCATGATAGAGATGATACGGGGGATCGATCCCGACCTGGTGCTTCTCGGCGGCGACATCGTCGACGAGGATATCGCCCCCGTCATCGAGTACAACATGGGGGAACAGCTGAAAACGATATCGTCGCGCATGGGCGTTTACGCCGTCACCGGCAACCACGAGTACATCGGCGGCGTTGAAAAGGCATGCCGTTATCTCGAGGAACATGGGATAACGGTGCTCCGCGACAGGGCGATAACTATCGGCGGGGTAATCAATCTCGCCGGGCGCGAGGACAACAGCATGCGCGGTTTCAGCGGAAGGACGCGCAAGAACCTCGGGGCCGTTCTCGACGGACTTGACCCGGCAAAGCCCCTGATCCTCATGGACCACCAGCCGTTGAATCCTCGGGGTGCTGCCGAGGCCGGCGTGGACCTCCAGTTATCGGGCCACACCCATGCAGGCCAGCTCTGGCCCATATCTTTCATCACCGGACGGATTTTCGAGGTGGCGCGGGGATATCGCCGGATGGGCAACATGCATCTCCTCGTCTCGAACGGTTACGGAAGCTGGGGGCCCCCGGTCAGGGTCGGAAATCGGCCCGAGGTCGTTGAGTTGCGTATCACCTTCGACAATGAAAATGGCCGATAGTTATCGGTATGGTTCTGTGGAGCCCGGAAGATGTGCGCTGTTATATTGACTTCATAATGGAATAGTGCTCTTATTTTTAGGTGTCTGGCACCTTTTTTTGGAGGATCCCATGCACGGTAGGGTAATATCCTGCATCGCAAGCCTCTTTGCGGTCATTTTTGCCGCGTCGCCATCGCCCTGCGCCGATGCGCCGGGACCGGAAGATATTTCGCGAATGGCCAAGTACTACCCCAAGCTCGTTACCGTGACGAAAGAGGGGCTGGCCGGTACCTACGGAAATCGCATCCACTGGCGTGTGCCGGTCGAAGCGAAGGACGTGCTTGTCTGCTTCAAACTGTCAAAATACAGGAAGAAGACCGACCTGTACAACGACCGGCTGTTCAAGGACGGAACACGCGATAAAAAATATCCCCCCGGTACGGACAGGGACCCGCACGGCCTGAAAAAAGAACCGTGGGAGAAGCCGAAGAGACTGCCGACCGACGAGGAGCTCCGCGAGAAACGGATGGATGACATCATGGGATCGATTAACACCAGAGACGAGTACATCCATTTCGTGGGGGCGGACTGGCGAACCCTCCGTAAAAAAGGCTTCAATGAGTTACGGGGATCGGTGGGGACGGTGGTGACGATCGTTCACAACGTGGATACATTCGTAGGAAAGGCCGACCCGACGAAACCTCCCGAAATTCTGATGGTCCAGCATCCCGGGTTTGTGTTGCTCAATCCCGGGTCATCGGCGCGTACATACGACCCGGGCACGCGGGTGATCCTTCGCCTCATTCCGGGTAAAACGGGCACCGGCGAGTTTTCCCACTGGAAGGGAACGCGTCTCATGAAAGCGGTCGGCGCGCCCGTATTCGAGGTGGCTGGCACCGTGGACGATCCCGAAGGGCTGTAGGTGCCGATGTAATCTCACAGGCTGAGTCCCGCTGTAAATTATTATGATCCTTGAAGCCCGGTTCGCGGTGCGATTCAAGGATGATTAATTAGCGGAGCATTTTATTCACTGTATATGAATCCGTCATTTGTTTTTGCAGGGCCACCGCCATCATCTCTTGAAAATACTAATTGCTTTTTGTAGCATTCAGTTATATAGTGCCGTACCCATTCAGGAGAGTATTCCACATGAAAAAGATCTTTTCGTTTCTTCTGCGTCCCGCGCTCATCGCGTTGATCGTCCAGCTGCCGTTTTTCAGCGGCGCGCTCGGCAAGCTCAGGGCCCATGATTTCAACGACGAGGGAGTGCTTTACGGCGCCCTCGACGGCCGCACGGAAGGAGATTGCGGGGATTGTATGGGCGACTGTGAATGCGGCGACTGCCGCGGTGATTGCGACTGCGACTGCGATTGCCCGTCCGATTGCGGGGATTGCGGCGACTGCGGTTAATCGGGTTATACCTCGACGGGGCCTCGCCCGGGGCCCCGTCCTCCCGCACATGGAATTCACCGTCAATCCCCAACTGGTCATCGAGCCCATCGACGGCGAGTTCTACGCGGTGGCGAATCCCCTCGTAAAAGATGGCCTCAAGGTTATCAACTCCATCCAGATGGAGGTCCTTCGCCGCCTCGCCGACGGCATGTCGCTTCAATCCGTCGCGGCGGCCACCGGGCTCAGGCTCTCCCAGGCGGAAGAGACGGTCCGGGGCTTCCTGCCGAAGAAAATCGTGAGTGCGGACGGGGTCTTCGAGGACCCTCCCCTCGAATCTCGCTCGCTCTCGCTGTGGGTGCAGACCACGAACGCGTGCAATCTCCGCTGCGATTACTGCTACATCCGCGTGAAGGACAATCCCGTGCGCATGGACGACCGGGTCATGCGGAGGCTCCGCGAAAAGATACTCGCGACGGTGGAAGCCCGCGGCATCCGGCGCGTGTCACTGCGGCTGTCCGGCGGCGAACCGTTCATCGTGGCCGCCCCGTGGATGGAGTTCATCAGGAAAATGAGGGCCGATCTCGCCGGCCGCGGCTGCGGGTTCAAGCCGGTCTTTCTCACGAACGGAACGCTCGTAACCGACACGATCGCGCGTTTGCTGAAAGAGGAGGACGTGGGGATCGCCATCTCGCTCGACGGGACAAGGGACGAGCAGGACGCCGCCCGGAAAAGACCGGACGGATCGGGGAGCTTCGACGCGGTCATGGCCGCGATGGATACGCTTCGCGGCGCGGGGAGGGGCTTCTCCATCATGACCGTGCTCTCGAACGCGAATATCCCCAGCCTTCCCGAGATAACCGGGTTCCTGGTGAAGACCGGCGCGCGCTTCAGGTACTCGATCGCGGACGGGGCGGGCGTGGATTTCGGCCTTCTCTCGGATAAGTTCAACGAAAGCCTGAAGGTGTTCGAGAAGCACATCGACAGGGGATATGCCTTCTCGAACCGGTTCAAGCTGTGTGACCTGAAACCCCTCAGACCGTCGCCGAGGACGTGCGCGTCCGGCTATACCGGCGGGGCGGTCTACTGCGACGGCGGGATATTCTTCTGCCAGAAACATTTCGGTGAGGGAGAGGCCCTCGGGACGCTCGGCGAGGACGAGGACATCATCTCGGTCGTGCGCAGGGGCGCCGGCCGCCTGGCGCTCCCCGATGAATGCACAACATGCCCCTACCGGCTCGTGTGCAGCGGCGGCTGCCCGCTCGAGAGGGAAGGGGGCTCCAATCCCGAATGTTCGTTCTACAGGGAATTTATCCCCAAGCTATACGGGCTCATGGGCAGGGAGCGCCTCATCGCGCTGAAAAAGAGGTCCTTCACAGGCAGGTTCTGGCCAACGGGAAGGAAACGCGGCTGATCGCGCCGCGACGGTTTACAATCCCCTTGACCTGGATTCGCACCCCCCCCTGATCGATTCGAGGTACTCGTTCATGACCTTGTCTATCAGGTAGTTCGATATTTTCGGCGGCACCGCGATCCCGAAATCGATTTTCACGTTGAACACGAGGAGCGTCCTGTCGTTCACCAGCGGGCGGTACTGGTAGGAACCCACCGCGTTCTCCACGTCCCCGCCGCTCGCGCTGTATTCGAGCCTGTACTTTTCGCGGTCGTAGGCGTAGTTGAGGACCAGTCGTATGATTTTCGGGATGACGAACTTCAGGTCGAAGGAGGCCTTGTACGGAATGCCCGTTTTTTCGTCCCTGGCGAGAATCTTGACGCCCTTGACGAACGGGCACCAGTCGCCGTACCGTTCGAAATCCAGAATCATCTCGTAACAGGCATCGACGCCAACGGCGATTTCGATGGACCTGGTAATGTCGAATTCCTTTCTCATTGCTGATCGTCCCCCCGGTCGGTTACTATTCATATATACGGCAAATGGTCCGGAAATTTCAATGATTTTACGATGTCGTCGCGGAAAGGCGAGGGGGGAGGAGGGGGATATATCCGCCGGGGGGAAGGCCGGCGCGGGGGGCGGGGCGAGGCCGGCTTACGCGGGACCGACGGTCAGCGCGAACGACTCTCCCGACTCGTTGTTCGGAAAATGGATAGAAAACACCGCGCCGTTGTCGTTCCGGCACTCGATGGTCCCCTTCAACTGCTTGAGGAGTATGGTCACGAGCCTCAACCCGAAAGATTCCGTGGAATCGATATTGAAGTCCCCGGGCAGGCCGGATCCGTTGTCGCGTATTGTCAGGTGGTACATGCCTTCCGCGTCGCAATCCATGGCGATGCGTATCTCTCCGCCCCTGCCGTCGGGGAACGAATATTTGAGGATGTTCGTCAGCAGTTCGTTGATGATCAGTCCCAGCGGCACGGCGGTGCTGATGTTCACCGGCGTATCGGAGATTTCCATGACCAGCGAGATGAGCATGAAATTTATGTTGAAGGCGCCGAACAGCGAACGGAGGAGGTTGTTGATATACTCCCTGATGTCGATTTTCGCGAGGTTCTTCGACTGGTACAGCATCTCGTGCACGATGGCCATGGACTGGATGCGGTTCTGCAGTTCCACGGAGATGTCCGTAACCTCGTTCGGCGGCATTTTCTTCAGGTTGGAGTGCAGCTGCAGGTTGATCAGGCTGCTGATGACCTGCATGTTGTTTTTCACCCTGTGATGGATTTCCTTCAGCAGGGCGTCCTTCTCCCGGAGCGCGCTCATGATCTGCTGTTCGGCCTGCCTGCGTGCCGATATCTCCGCCTGGAGCCCGACGTTCGCCTGCTCCAGTGTACGCATCTTGTCCTCGAGCTTGCGTATCAATACCTCGTTGTAGTTTTTCAGTATGGCTTCGTCGGAAGTCCCCGGTTTCCTTGGATAGTCGGGGTTTCCCCGGCTGCACAGCTCGAGTATGCTGTCCACCGTGCGAATGAAATCGTCCGGCTCGGAGGGCTTGATGATGAACGCGTCCACCCCCATGTCGATCGCGAGCTTTTTGTCGCGGGAGTCCTTGTAGGTGGCGGTATAGAAGATGAAGGGGATGCGCGATAGCCGCTGATCGGTTTTCCATATCCGGCAGAGGGTGAATCCGTCGATGACCGGCATGAGGATGTCGGATATGATGAGATCGGGCATGTTGGACAGCGCCTTTACAAGGGCCTCGCTGCCGTTATGGGCCTGCTCGATGACGTGGCCCTTTTTTACGAGGATCGCGTGCAGAAGATAGAGGTTCTCCTCGACATCGTCGACGATCAGGATCCTGCTCATGATTCTTCCTCCCGCAAGTTTCCGAAATATTGTTCTATTTCCGAGGCGAACGTCTCCGAGTCGATCGGCTTCTCGATGTAGCCGTTGCAGCCGCTCGAGAGCGCCTTCTCGCGGTCTCCCTTCATCGCGAACGAAGTCACCGCGACGATGGGGATTTTCGCCGTGGCCGGGTTTCCTCGAAGCGTGGCGGCGACGGCGTTGCCGTCCATACCCGGCAGCTGGATGTCGAGCAATATCAGGTCGAAGGCCCGTTTCATGGCGAGTTCTATTCCCGTCGGCCCGTCGGGAGCCTCGACCACCTCGTGGCCCCTGTTGTTCAGGAGGAACGTTACCAGATACCGGTTCTGTTCGTTGTCTTCGATAAGCAGGATTTTCCTGGTCATTGCATGTATCCTCCTCGCCGGGGAAGTATGAGGGTGAAACTGCTGCCTCGGCCCCATTCGCTTTCCGCGCAGATTTTCCCCCCCATGAGGTCCGCGAGCCTGCGGCATATCGCGAGGCCCAGGCCCGTCCCCTCGTTTTTTCGCGACAGGCCGGAGTCGATCTGCCGGAAGGGCTGAAAGAGCTTCTCCATGTCTTCCGGGCGGATGCCGATGCCGGTATCCTCGATGCGAATGGAAACGCCGGTTTCGCCCTCCGTCGAAAGCGAGATCGTGATCCCGCCGGTTTCCGTGAACTTTACCGCGTTGCTGATCAGGTTCAGGAGGACCTGCTCCACCCGCCGCTCGTCGCCCATCGCCTCGAGCGGGACCGATCCCGCGTTCGCTTCGATGGAAAGCCCCTTTTTATCGGCAAGCGGCTTTATGGCCGAGACCGCCCTGTCGATGATTTCCCTCACATCGATCGGTTCCATGAACACCTCAAGCTGCCCGGCCTCGATCTTGGAGATGTCGAGCACGTCGTTGATGAGGGAAAGGAGGTGGTGGGCGCTCTTGCGCACCATGCCGAGCTGCCTGGACTGCTCTTCGTTGAGCGGTCCCGCCATTTCCTGGAGTATTATGCCGGTAAACCCGATTATGGAATTCAACGGGGTGCGGAGCTCGTGCGACATCGTGGCGAGGAACGATGACTTGGTGCGGTCCGCCGCCTCGGCCAGTTCTTTGGCGGCCGCCAGCTCGCGGGTCCGCTCGTCAACGCGATGCTCCAGGTCCGCGTTGATCATGCGGATCGCTTTCTCCGCCCGCTTGAGTTCGGTGATGTCCGTGCCGACGCTCAAAACCTCGATGACTGAACCCCCGGCGTCGAGCACCACCTTGTTGGTCCAGGCCACCCAGATGCGCTTGCCGTTTCGCTGCAGGCTCTCGCTTATGTTTTTCTCGTACGCGACCGGGTCCTCGCTGATCCGGTCCGTTATATCGTGGAGATCGTGCCCTCTGCTGTCGGTTTCGGGGATCACCGTGCCAACCGCGTGTCGCCCGATGATTTCTCCCGCGGAGTATCCGAAAAAATTAAGGCCGTATTCGTTCATGTACCGGATCACCCCGTCGCGCGTCCAGCGGACGATGATGCTGTTCGCGTTTTCGACGAGCTGGCGGTATTTCCGCTCGCTTTCCTGAAGGGCCATCTCGTTCACCTTGCGCTCGGTGATGTCGCGGATGACGGCCTGGTAGAGCCGCTTGCCCTCGCTGTCGATAGTACGCAGGCTGATTTCGACCGGGAACCTGGTGCCGTCCTTGCGTACGTGCACGGTCTCGAAAAGGGCCTTTCCATGGTCCGTGGCGATCTTCACCTGCTCCGGGAATTCCTCCCTACACCCGGGCGCCCGTAGCCGCGACGCGTGCATACCGATCAGCTCCTCGTAGCTGTATCCGTATGCATCAACGGCCCGTTCGTTGACCTCGAGTAAATGGAAGTCCTCGTCCAGCAGGATGATGAAATCGTTCGCGTACTTGGAAAGATTGTGGATACGTGTCGCCGTGATCCGGGCCTCGTCCTCAGCCTTCTTCCGCGCGGTGATGTCGCGCGTGATGGTCTGCAGGAGTTTCCTGCCGCCGAGCTCGATGATGTTCAGGCTCACCTCCGCCAGGAACGGCGTTCCGTCGGCGCGGAGGTGCGCCCATTCGAAAAACTGCGGTCCTTCCGCGATGGCACGGTCGATCATCTCGAGCGCTTTTTTTGTGGAATCGCGGCCATCGGGCTGTACGTGGGGCGAGAAATCCATGGGCGTGGCGCCGATGAGGTGGTCGCGTTCGCACCCGAACATCGACAGAGTACGGGCGTTGCAATCGAGGCACCGCGATCCGTCGAGCAGGAGAATCGCGTCGCTCGCGGTCTCGAACAGCGTGCGGTAGAGGAGCTCGCTCTCGCGGAGCGCCTGTTCCACGCGCTTCTGTTCGGTGATATCGCGGACGACCTCGATCGCGCCGGTGCGACGCCCGTCCTGGTCGAACAGGGGGGCCGCCACGATCCAGAGGTGGGCGCCCAGGCCATCGTGGAGTTCGGCTACGAATATTTCCGCCTGGATGCCGCTTGTGCCGCGCTTGATGTAAATGTATCTCGATTCCTCATCCACGGAATCCATGTCCAGCAGGCTGATCAGGGTCGGGGTGCGCTTTCCGAAGAGCGGCTCTCCATAGGGATAATCGCTCATCCCCAGGATGCATTCCTTCCGGATACCGGTCATGATCTCCATGGCCCGGTTCCACGCGATCACTTTTCCCTCGTTGTCGAGGGCGAACGTGGCGTCCGGCAGGAAATCGATGATATCGTACAATCGTTTCTGGAACGTGGTGATCGTCTTATCCGCCCTTGTGCGCTCGTAGGTTATCACCGAGATGCAGAGTGCGGTCACCGCGACGACCCCGATGAAAGTTTGAAGGTAAATGAGGGATACATCCCCCTTGATGTTCATAAGCGGACCGTGACCCCTGATGGTGAACGCGATCATCAGAAACGCGGCGAGAAGGATGGATACGGCCGCCTCGAACCTGCCGATGCGAAGGGCTATCCATATCAGCGGAGGAATGACAAGGTATTCGAGATGAAGATCGTTTCTGAATATTACGGTCGTGGATACCACCAGAATGAGCAACGCCAGGAAAGCCTCGATCCTGTTGTTCTCCCGCCATCGCCACAAGCGGTGTCTGGTCATGATGATGATCGGCGCGACGATGATCATGCCCGCGGCGTCGCCTATCCACCAGGTGAGCCAGAGTGCCGGGAACCTCGGCCACCCGCCGGTCATGAAGCAATAGCTCAGTACGCCGGTGGTCGCGCTTATCGATGTGCTCACGAGGCTTCCCATAATGAAGAAGACTGAGAGACCCTTCATGTTCTCGAACGGGTTGCCGGTGCCGGTAAAACGGCGGATGAGATATGCGGCAACGATGCCTTCCAGCATGTTCCCCGCCGCGGTATTGAATGCCGCGATGATATGATCGGGGGCGGGACCAATCCCCGCGAGGGCGTGAAGGTCGGCGAAAAAGGCCCCGAGAAAAACGGCCGGACCGATACGGTATCCCCATATCAGGATGAACGCGAGGGCGATGCCGGAGGGTGGCCAGATGGCCGAAGCGTTGCTTTGTCCGGCTGCCAGTAAAAGAGAAAGCCTGGCCGTACCATAATAGAATACCGCAATGCCGGCGATTTGCAGGATCGGGATAATCCACTTTTTGAAAGTGGAACCGTTTATGGTTTCTGTATGCGCCATCTGCTGATTAACGACCGAACATGCAGCCATCGCACTTGCATTCATGCCGCCAGGATGATGCATGGGAAGTTCGTACGATGTAGTTCCCGCTGTCGACACGCGGGCGATCATGCCGGGTGTTCGATCGGTGTTTGGACCGGTTTCGTAGAAAAAACCGACAATCGGAAATCGCGAATACGGGTGCCGGTCCGCATTACTGCGTTCACCCGATTTACTGAACAGCAATTGATACTATTGTCCGTTGTCAGCTTTTCAAGCACTTTAATGAAGTTTTTGTTATTTTTTAGCTCAATAAGGGCATCGGGTTGCGGGATTCCTGTAATCGATCATGATCATCAATCGCGCAATGTGTGTTGATCATGGACGGGATATGCGGATATATATACTGATATGGCCATGAAATTGGATACATGCCATATCAATGAAATTAGCTGGATATACGGCATGGCCTGTCGAGGTCGTATGGTATTGATAATATACTGAATGACCGCTCGTTTTATGAACACCGTTCGGTGCATTGAAGGGATATTCCCCTTTCCGAATATATCTCCCGTCGATCCCATAATCCCCCGCGGCTGATACGCGCCGGGAAGCTCCGCGCCGGCGCTGCACCGGAAAATGCGAAATATTTTCTTGACAGTAACGGGGGGTGGATATACCTGCCAGTTAACGTTAAGTGGCAATCATTGGGGTGCCGCGACAAAATCCGGGGAGGAACACTATGTCCGAATTCGTAAAAAAGACAATAGGGCAGGCATTGCACGACACCGTTGAGCGTTTTCCGAACACGGAAGCCCTCGTTTTCCCGCAGACGGGATTGAGGCAGAACTACCGTGAATTTCTCGAATCGACCCGTGCCGTGGCCAAGGGCTTCATGGCCCTGGGTGTGAAGAGGGGCGACCATGTGTCCGTATGGACCACGAACCTTCCCGAATGGGTCTACATGCAGTGCGGGCTCAGCATGATCGGGGCGGTCCTCGTCACGGTGAACACCAACTACAAGTCGCATGAGCTCGAGTACATCGTCAATCAGTCGGATTCCACCACGCTGGTCATCATGGAGTCGTACCGCGACACGAATTTTTACGATCTCACCCGCGAGGTCGTGAAGGGCCTCGATTCGACGGCCCCGGGGGCCACGTCATCGCCGTCGATCCCCAAGCTCAAGAACCTTGTGTATATCGGGCCCCGCGCCGATACCCCGGGCATGTTCAAGTTCGCGGAAGTGGTCCGAATGGGCGAGAAAATATCCGACAAGGAACTCGAAGAGCGCGAGAAGTCGATCGACATCCACGACACCATAAACATGCAGTACACCTCGGGAACCACCGGCTTCCCCAAGGGCGTCATGCTCACCCATTATAACATCGTGAACAACGCCCGCATGGTCGGGGACGTGATGGGGATGACCGAGAAGGACCGGCTTCTCATCCACGTGCCACTGTTCCACTGCTTCGGCTGCGTCATGAGCACGCTGAACAGCATCTACCACGGCTCGACCATGGTTATCATGGAGTTCTTCGATCCTCTCATGAGCCTGAAGGCGGTCCAGGACGAGAAATGCACGGCCATCAACGGCGTTCCCACCATGTTCATAGCCATGATGGGGCATGCCGATTTCGAAAAATACGACATGAAGACCCTGCGTACCGGCATCATGGCGGGCGCGCCGTGCCCGGTCGAGGCGATGAACGGCGTCCGCACCAAGATGCACTGCTCCGAGATCGTCATCGCCTTCGGGCAGACCGAGAGCTCCCCTGTCATGACCATGACGAGAAGGGACGACCCGGTCGAGCTCAGGGTTTCCACCGTGGGACGCCTGCTCCCCGACATCGAGGGCAAGGTCATCGATCCCGACACAGGCGAGGATCTGCCAGTCGGGACGCAGGGCGAGATCGTCACGCGCAGCGAGTGCGTCATGAAAGGCTACTATAAAATGGATGACGCCACGGAGAAGGCCATCGACAAGGACGGCTGGCTCCACACCGGGGATCTCGGCGACATTGACGCCAACGGTTACTACAAAATCACCGGCCGCATCAAGGACATGATCATACGCGGCGGCGAGAACATCTATCCGCGCGAGATCGAGGAATTTTTACACAAGAACCAGAAGGTCATGGACGTCCACGTCGTGGGCATCCCCGACAAGAAATACGGCGAGCAGGTGCTCGCGGCCATCCAGCTCAGGGACGGCGTCACCGCCACGGCGGACGAGTTCGTCGAGTACTGCACCGGAAAGATCGCCCGTCACAAGATACCCAAGTACTGGGAGTTCGTGACATCGTACCCGATGACCGCGAGCGGCAAGGTGCAGAAATTCAAGATGAGGGAAATGTATTCGAAGAAGTATTCGGTATAATAACCGGGATGCTTACAGTACACAGAAAAAAACCGCACCAGGGGCTGCGGCTTCCGCGGCCCCATACTGTAAGGAGGACACAATGAACAACAAGATGAGCCGCGACACGCTCGGCGATATCTCCAGGCGAATGGCGGCAAAGCACTCGAAGAGGACGGCCATGGTTTTCAGGGACACCGTCCTCGACTACGGGAAACTCGAGGAGGAGGTTTGCAGATTCGCGAACCTCATGACTTCCCTCGGGGTGACTAAGGGCGACCGCGTGGCGGTCCTCGCCTATAACTCCCACTATTACCCGATCAGCCTGCTCGGCCTCGCGAAAATCGGGGCGGTCCAGGTGCCGGTCAACTTCATGCTCAACACCCAGGAAATATCGTACGTCGTGACGCATTCGGGCGCGAAGGTGTTCCTGGTCGAGGACGAGCTGATGGGCATGGTCGCCGGCAAGGCCGACCTCTTTCCCGGCGTGACGCAGTGGGGCCTGATCCCGGTCGGGAAGGGCGCTCTTCCCGAGGGCTGGTTCGACCTGGCCCGGGGCATGGCCGGGGCGAAGACCGACGACCCGGACGTCGACGTGTCGCCCGAGGACGCGGTGCAGATACCCTATACGAGCGGGACCGAGTCGAAGCCCAAGGGCGCGGTACTTTCCCACCGCTCGCTCATGTCGCAGTACATGAGCTGTATCGTCGACGGGGAATACCGCACCGGCGACGTGAGCCTGCACGCCCTGCCGCTGTTCCACTGCGCGCAGCTGCACTGTTTTCTGGTCCCGCTGTTCTGCGTCGGGGGCGAGAACGTCGTTCTCCACCGCGCGGACCCGCTTGAAATGATGAAGAACATCGAGAAATATCGCGTAACGCACATGTTCGCGCCCCCCACGGTATGGATTGGAATTCTCAATCATCCCGACTTCAAGAAATTCGACCTGTCGAGCCTCAAGAAGGCCGCGTACGGCGCGAGCATCATGCCGGTCGAGGTCATCAAGCAGCTCTCGACCGCCTTCCCCGGCATTCGCCTGTGGAACTACTACGGGCAGACCGAGATGGGCCCTGTCGCGACGATCCTGAAGCCGGAAGACCAGCTGACGAAGCCGGGCTCTGCGGGCAAGCCGGTCCTCAACGTGGAGACCGCGCTCATGGACGACGACGGGAAGTTTACGCCGCAGGGGCAGGTGGGCGAGATCGTGCACCGCTCCGGCCAGGTCATGACGGGATACCTCAACGATCCCGAGAAGACCGCAGAGGCCTTCGCCTTCGGCTGGTTCCACAGCGGCGACCTTGGCATTATGGACGAGGATGGCTATCTCTTCGTGGTCGACCGCAAGAAGGACATGATCAAGACCGGCGGGGAGAACGTCGCGTCACGCGAAGTCGAGGAGGTCATCTACACGCATCCCGACGTCGCCGAGGTAGCGGTCATCGGGCTTCCCGATCCCAAGTGGATCGAGATCGTGACCGCGGTGGTGGTCCTCCGGGAGGGGGCGACATCGTCCGAGCAGGACATCGCGAAATTCTGCAAGGAGCGCCTTGCCGGCTTCAAATGCCCCAAGAGGGTCGTCCTCAGGGCCAGCCTGCCCAAGAACCCTTCGGGCAAGATACTGAAACGCGAACTCAAGGAAGAGTACCGCGTCTGAGGCCGAATGGCGACCGAACTCCGTGAAGAATACCTCAGTATAGGCGAGATCGCGCGCGAGCTCGAAATGAGCCAGCGCACGATCCGCTATTACGAGGAAATCGGCCTCCTGAACTCGGTCCGCAGGATCGAGGGCGGGAAGCGCGTCTACACCGTGGACGACCTTTTGCGCCTCAAGCTAATCAAGCGCCTCAAGATCATGGGCCTGACCCTTTCCGAGATGCAGGAGCTCGAGGCCATCTGGTCGATCCAGAAGTCGAACGAGAAGGTCAACAGGCGGCTCATGGAGCTCCTGGGCGTCCATCTTTCCCGCCTCGAGGACCGCATCGCCGACCTCACCATCCTCAAGAACGAAATCATCGAGTACCGCGACCGCATAAGGCGCAAGCTCGATCGGAGCTGACCGTCACCGGGACCCCTTGCCCGGAAACGCGGCCCACTGGCAGAATTCGTCCCAGTGGCCGCGTCGGCAGATCTCGAGCTTGCGGTAAATATCCGTCGGCTTCTTGGTGACGATCGTCAGCCCGTGGGTGGCGCCGTCCCACGAGCTCCCGTGGGTCTCGTAGGGGACCGTCCCGTTCTCCATGGCCTGGACCGCCGCAGCGGCCTTCGGGCGGACGCTTTCGGGCGCGGACTGCGCCGCCGCGGAGAGAAAGGCGTACAGGTCCCTCCCGCAGTAGGTCGCGCCGTCGTCCGTGACATAGTATCCGAACATGTCGAGGTTCTTCGCGATCTTCCGGTAGAGCGCCGGGTCGCCGCCGTCGATGGCCGCCGTCGCGAACGCGTCGAGCGCGGTCGCGAGCGCCGCCGCCTTCGACAGGTTGACGGCGCTCAGCGTCACGGAATCGTCTTCCGCTTTTTTGTAATACTGTCCGTAGCAGTCGACGATGTTCTTCGCGAGCGTCCTTGGGGTGATCGACGGGGTCTTCACGATTTTTTTAATGAACGAATAGTCCCATCCCTCGCCGGGGATCGTCTCCTCGGACGCGACCAGGTACGAGGCCAGGTTGCGGAACTCGTACGCGAGCTCGAACGAGGCCATCAGGCACGCGTCGTACCCGAGAATGTCCAGCTTGCCGCCGGTCTTTTTCTTGAAATGCCCGAGGATCTCCTTCTGCTCCGCCTCGGTCAGGTGGTCGCCGCCGCTGGAATCGTCCCAGCTTACGCCGCGGACGGTCCTGTCCACGCCGCCGCCGTGGTTCCAGAATATCCAGCACCACCGCTCCGCCGGGAAGTTGGCGACGGCGAAATCGATGAAGTCCTTCGCCACTGCGGGATCGCCCATGTTGACCTCGCCCGTGTCTTTCAGCAGGGCCGCGCCGTCCTTTCCGACGGAATAGTACCCGTTGTATTTCTTCGCGCCGCTCCCGTCCTGCGAGGGATCGTTGTCGCGAAGGATCACCACGTTGCAGGCGTCGCCCGCTCCGGCCTTCATCATCTCCTTGATGTCGGCGGCCATGAAGGGTGACAGGTTGTTGTCGCCGCAAATGTGCACCATGATGGTCCATTTCTTCTTCGGGAGCGGCAGGTCGGCCTTCCTGTCGACCACGATCGCTTCGAACCCGTCCGCGCGCCCCGCGTCCGCCGCCAGCGCCAGGAGGCCCCTGTCTGGGCCGCCCGCGTCATTGTGCCCGCACGCGGCCGCAAATGCCAGGAGCGCGCACGGTATAAGTTGTTTGTGCATCATCGTACCTCCGGTAGTTGTTTACCGGAGATACGGGCGGACGGGGGCAGGCGGTCGAAGAAAAAAGAAATGCGGGGGGATATTTTTCAGCTGTCGATGACGATTTTGTTCAGGAGGGCGATCCGGTGCGACAGCGTTTCCGAGATCTCCTTGATGAGCTGCGCGCTCTGGTTGACCCTGTCCACGACCTCGGTGAGCGCGTCCATGGTCTTGAGCACCTCGCCCATGGCAACCTTCTGTTCGCCCGTGGCCTGGGATATCTCGCTGGACCCGCCCGAGATCAGCCGCATGTGTTCCAGCATGGTGCCCTTGAGCCGCTCCTGCGCCAGGCAGAGCTTCACGATTGCCTCGCTGGCCATGTTCACGTTGCGGGCCGAATCGGCGACGTTCTGCACGGAGCCGGACGACGAAAGGATGAGCTCCGCCTCCTTCTCGATGGCGGAGACGATGTTCTGGACGATCTGGCGGATTGATTTCGCCTGCCCGCCCGCGTTTTCCGCGAGCTTGCCGATCTCGTCGGCGACGACGGCGAACCCCCGCCCGTGCTCTCCCGCGCGGGCGGCCTCGATCGCGGCGTTCAGCGAAAGGAGGTTCGTCTTCTCGGCGATATCGTTGATGATGAAGGCGATCTGTTCGATCTCGGCCGACGAGTCCCTGATCTGGATCATGCCCGCGCGGACCTCGCCGAGTATCCCCGCGATCTGGACGGACTCGTCCTTGCTCCGGGTGCCGAGCGCGACTGCGTACTGCGCCGCCTCGGTGATCTGGCCGAGCGACGAGGCGTAGTCCTCGAGGAGCGTCTCGCTCTTTTTCACGCCTCCCTCCTGGGTCCCGGCGTTCTCGGCCACCGCGTCGATGGAGACCGATATCTGCTCGACCGCGGCCGTGGTCTCGGCGATGCTCGAGCTCTGGTTGTCCATCTCGACGGCGAGCATGGCCGCGGCGTCGCTTGTCTTCACCGCGGTGGCGATCAGCTCGTCCGTGGCCTCTGCCACGTTTCGCAGCAGGACTTTAAGGTCGGCGTTTTTCCTCTCGATGATGCCGTGCGACTCGCCGAGCTCGCGCGAAATCCGCGCGATCCTCTGAAAGAGCACGATGGCGAAGGATATGATGAAACCGGGGTAGGCGATGTTCGACAGGAACGCGTACGAGAGGATGATCCTGTTCATCATAAGGCCGTCGTGAACCAGGGTGCTCACGAAAAGGAAATAGCCGATGAAGAGGTACTTGGCCTCTGCGTTTTTCCTCGCCATGGCCGCGACGATGACGACACCCCAGAGGATCTGACCGACGAGGCCGAAGCCGGCCGTGAGGTCGAAGCGCCACCCGGTGATGGGGTCCCGCTCGGTGGCGGTGGCCGCGATAAGCGCAAACACGAGCGCGTCGGCGATGATGACGATCCTCGCCCAGCGGAACCTGGTGTCGAGCCACATCTCGAGGGAGAAGTATATCCATACCACGAGACAGGCCGTCAGAATGTAGAAGAGCCGGTCCTGGTCGTGCCAGGAGAGAACGCCGAAGTCCGGGAGCCAGAAATGCATGGTGAGCAGAAACCACAGAACGGACATCCCGCCGAAATGCAGGAAGAGCCTGTCGCGACGCCGGCCGGCGAAGAACGCGATTATCATCGCGATGCCGAACGTCAGCGTCATCCAGCCGAAGGCCATGGGCAGGTACTCGGCCAGGAGCCTCTGCCCGAACTGGTAGGCACGCACCTCGTGCGACGGCCCGATGAAGGGCTGGCCGTTGAAGTTGGCCTGCTGATTGGTGAACTGCCGCACCGCGAGCACGTTCGTCCCGCCGTAGCGCAGGAGCCCGTCCGGGAGAAAATGGACGGAGGAGGTGTTCCAGTCCGAGTGGAAGCGCGGGTACTCGCGTCCCGCGGTCCCGATGCGCACGCCGTTCAGGTACGCCGAGTGCTGGTCCCATACCTTGCCCAGGAACACCGAGAGGTCCTGTCCCTTCAGCGATACGGGCACCGTGAATTCCTTCCTGAGCCAGATGACGTTCTTCTCGCGCTTCATCGTCACCGCCGCGGGAAGCGCGCCGAGCCTCCTCCAGGACGAATCGTCGATTTCCGGGGAGGAGAGGTCCTCCGTGTCGCACCCGCCCGCCCTCCAGCCGCATACGCGGTACTTCCAGTCCTTCGAGATGTCGACGACCGCGGTCCTGGCGCAGCCCTGCAGCGCGAATGCGGCCAAAAGAACGAGGGGGATATGCAATGCCGTTATGCGGAACTTCGATGCGATCATAGCTCGCCGAGCTCCCTGTCGAATCCGTCCTTCCGGTGCTCGTATTCACGCGTGAGCGCGTCCAGCTCGTCGTAAAGGGCGTCGATGCTGCTTTTCACCCTGTGGATGTCGACGGACAGCGCCTGTATGGCCTTCCCGTCGCCCGACGACGATATCTCTATCATGCGCGCGTGCATGATTTCGAGTTCCTTTTCGGCGTCGCCGATCTGCTTCTCGATGGCGGCCATGCGGGTTTCCATCGGCTTGAGCTCCCTGGAGCGGCGGGCGACGAGCTCGGCGCGCCGCTTGCGGAGCTCCTTCCGGTCGCCGCCGCCCGCGGTCATATCCCCCTTCTTCTCCGCCTGCCTCTCGCGCTCGTCCTCCCACCCGACCCGGGACAGGAAGTCGTCGTACGTGCCCTCGAAGACCGAGGCCCCGCCGGCCTGGAACACCACGAAGCGCGTCGCGAGCGCGCGAAGGAACATCTCGTTGTGGGTGACCATCACCACGGCGCCGGGGAACGCGTCCACCGCGGCCAGGAGCGCGTCGGAGGACTCCATGTCAAGATGGTTCGTAGGCTCGTCGAGCAGCAGCATGTTGCTCGGCGAGGCGAGGATGCGCCCCAGGAGCACCCGGCTCTTTTCGCCGCCGGAGAGCACGCTGATTTTCTTGAGCGCGGAGTCGCCGGAAAACATCATCGCGCCGCAGATGTCGCGCGCCTTCTGGCGCTCGCATCCCGCGCTCATGATTTCCTCTTCCACGGTGAAGGCCTGGTTGAGGTCCGACGTGTGCGACTGCGCGAAGTAGCCGGCCGCGGCCGAGGCGTGCGGGAGGATTTCGCCCCGCTGCGGGACGAGCTCGCCCGCGAGCAGGCGCAGGAGCGTGGTCTTGCCGCGGCCGTTCTTGCCGATGACGCACACGCGGTCCCCCGCGCCGATGGTGAGCGAGAGCCCCGAGAAGAGGGGCTCGTTCCCGAAGCCGAACGCCAGCTCGTTCGCGTTCATGACCACCTTCGCGGAGAAGGGCCGGTACTCGAACGAGAATTCGAGGGTCTCGATATGCTCGAGCCTGTCGAGCTTCTCGCTCCGTTCCAGGGCCTTGATGCGGGACTGCACCAGGCCCGCCAGGCGCGCCTTGGCGCGGAAGCGGCTGATGAACAGTTCGGCGTCCTTGCGCTTTTTCTCGTCGTTCAGGCGCGTCTTCTCGTATATTTCCTCGTCCTTCGCGATCTGTTCGTAGTACTTGTCCGTGGTACCCGCCATCTTGCGGATTTTTTTCCTGTGGATGCCGAGGGTGTGCGTGACTACGCTGTCCATGAAGGAGCGGTCGTGCGTCACCAGCATGACCTCCCCGGGCCACGTCCTAAGATAGGAAGCGAGCCAGCGAATGGACACGATGTCCAGGAAGTTGGTGGGCTCGTCCAGCAGCAGCAGGTGCGGCTCGGACACGAGCACCTTCGCGAGGTTCAGCCGCACCTGGTATCCCCCCGAAAACTCCGCGGGAGGCCTGGCCATGTCGGACGCCGAAAACCCCAGGCCTGACAGGACTTTTTCCGCGCGCCAGGTCTCCCCGGCGTCGTCGGCCGGGAGGCCCAGGCACGCCTCGGCGAGCAGGGAGCCCTGCGTAAACCCGAACTGCTGTGACATGAGGCCCACGCGGTAGTTCCTTGGAACGGATAGTTCCCCTGAGTCGGGATGTTCTTCCCCGGTGATCATGCGGAGCATGGTGGTCTTCCCGTGTCCGTTGCGGCCGACCAGCCCCACGCGCTCGCGGGGGCTTATGCTGAAGCTCACGTCCTCGAAGATTACCTGTCTGCCGAAGGTCTTGGTAAGGTTAAACACCTGGAGCATTACGACGCCTTGTATGCATATTGAACACTATAAACCCAAGTGAGACACAATTAATAAATGGCCGGTACTTGGCAAGATAAAAAGCGACCCCCGCCCGGTCGTTTGCAGACCGTTGTTTTTTGCGTTCCCCGCGCGTATCCCCGCGATTCACGGGGCGACCCGGGCATCTTTAGTGTTGACGCGGAACGCTCGGTATGCTATGGTTACAATAATAGAGCAGGATATACCGATCAGGATCGGGCACCCTTCCCGGGCACATCCCGGCACTGTGCCCCGTATGGAGGAGTGTGAGCGAGCCGAACGGCATCGACGCATCAGCTGTTGTGTACGACATCAAGCGCGGCCTTTTTTACCGGTGCTGTGTGGTGGTCGTGGGCTTCATGACCCTCGTTTCGGCGGGGCTGCTGTGGCGTACCGTGCATACGGGGATGAACCTGGTCACGGTATACACCTCGGTGATGACCGTGGGGGGGGTGATCATCCTGCTGTTCAGGAATCGCCTCGATCATGTCGCCGTGGCACACGTTTTCACGACACTGTTCATCGCGGGGGGGTTCGCGGCGATTTGGTCGATAGGGATATTCTTCAATGTCATGCCATTCGTCATGGCCCTCGTATTTTCCATCGTGTTTCTGGAAAAAAGATTTACCGTTATCTACGGATCGCTGGTCGCTTCCGGGATTACGGCGGGCTGTATCCTCCATGTCACCGGCGTAAAGCGGCTCGACTTCGACCTGGGCGCGTTCACGACGAGCCCTTCGTCGTGGATCGTGATCATCATCTTCACGATCCTTTTCGTGATCGTGCTTTTCATGGTGGTCCGCTCCCTCCAGGACAGGCTCGTGGAGTCCCTCGACGCGATCGAGAATAGCGAAAGGGGTCTCCTGCAGCACGAGAAGAGGCTCCTCGGCATCGCCGAGAGCATCCCGGGCGTCCTTTACTCCTTTTACATGAAGGACACGGGCGAGATGGGACTTTACTATGTAAGCCATCGCTCACAGGAGATATTCGGGATTACAAACGATGTGGTCGATTACTTTGATCGTTTTTTCGGCTGCGTGGTACCTGAACAGAAGGAATCCTTCATCGCGTCGATCAGGGAGGCGGTCGCGGGTTTCCACCGCTGGGAATTCGAAGGCCTCTACGACCGCCCCGACGGCGCCAGACTGAACTTTCTGGGCATATCGCATCCCGAACGCGGACAGGGCGAGACTGTCTTCTCGGGGGTCATGCTTGACATCACCGAGAGAAAG
>CAYRGX010000023.1:0-20219 GCA_964423905.1 uncultured Leptospirales bacterium
TCGTCGATGAAGAGGATGATGTCGCCCGCGGCTTCCTCGATTTCCTGGATGACCGCCTTCAACCGCTCCTCGAACTCGCCGCGGTATTTCGCGCCGGCGATCAGCGCGCCCATGTCGAGCGCGACCAGGCGCTTGTGCTTGAGGTTCTCGGGCACGTCGCCCTGGACGATCCGCTGCGCGAGCCCTTCCACGATGGCGGTCTTTCCCACGCCCGGCTCGCCGATGAGCACCGGGTTGTTCTTCGTGCGGCGCGTGAGCACCTGCATGACCCTCCGGATTTCCTCGTCGCGGCCGATGACCGGGTCGAGCTTGTTCGCGCGCGCCAGCGTGGTGAGGTCGCGGCTGAAGCGGTCGAGGGCGTTGTATTTTTCCTCGGCGTTTTCGTCCGCGGCGCGCTTGGTCCCCCGGATATCGAGGAGCGTGCGAAGGATGTTTTCCCTGATGAATCCGTGGGCGTTCAATATTTTCCGCGCCGCGTTGTCCCCCTTGGAGGAGAGGGCGAGTATCAGGTGTTCCGAGCTCAGGTAGTCGTCCTTGAGGGCGACCGCCTCGTTCCACGCCGTGTTCAGGACGTCGCGAAGCGAGGAGGAGTAGGCCGCGCCGCCGGGCCCACCCCCCACCTGTCGCGGGAGCGATTCGATGGCCTGCCCGGTTTCGTGGTCCATCTCGACGGTGGACGCGCCGATCTTCTGCGCGATGGCGCCGAACATCCCGCCGTCCTGGCCGATGAGGGCCTTGAGCAGGTGCTCCGGTTGTATCTCATAGTGGTTGTTATCAGTAGCCAGGTTCTGCGCGACCGCGATCGCGTCCTGCGCCTTCAATGTAAGCTTGTCCATTCTCATGTCTGTTCTCCTGGTTCGGTGCCGGCTGCGCCGGGGCGCGGACGGCACGTTCGATGCGGCGTGTCCCGTTACGGCATGCGAGAATCCGCCGAAAACGGGCGCGCGTCCATCTTTTTTTGATTGCGGGGGATATATAACGAAGCGGCGATACCGGGCAACTTGTGTTTGTGCCTGTGCCCATCCAGGTTTATATAAATATAACGAAATAGAGGGCTTCCGTCAACGGCGGGGATTCATTTTATCGCGGCCGCCGGGGGTTTTGGCGCGATCAGGCGGCGCCCGGCGCTGATCCGTTCCGCATGAAATTCACTTCTGCATGACGTCGTCGATGAGCTTTTCCAGGTCTTCCGATTCGATGACGCCCACTCTGGCCGATTCGATTTTACCCCGTTTGTAGATGAGGGTCGTCGGCAGTGAATTCACTTTCAGCTCCTTGGCGACCCCGAGCGCCCTGTCCGTGTTGAACGTGAGGAATTTCACCTTGCGGCCGTACTTGCCCATTGCCGCAACCTTGTGAAATTCCGCCTTGTATATTTTACACGGGTAGCACCAGCTGGCCCAGAACTCGATCACCGCAATTTTTTCGGGTTGCCTCGCGAGGAAGGAGTCCACGTCGACCGCGGTACGGATATTCGCGACAATCGTCAGCTCGTCAACCGGCGCGGTTTTTCCATGTTCGGAAGCCATGATCACGTTCGTAAGGAGCATGACCAGCGCTGCGGTCGTGAGGGGGATAATGCGGTTCTTTTTCATTGCACGCCTTCCTGTCTGGGATATGGGTATAGCATCGGGGACACCGTGCCCCGCGTAAAGAAAAATTTTCCGGCCGCGTTCGGGTCCCCGTCCATCAGGCATTCGCGAAGTATTGTATGGTTCTTTCCGCGGCTTCGGACTCGGAATAGATCGGCGCATATCCGAGCTCGCGACGGAGCTTGTCCCCGTTGAAGGTGAAATCCCTGCATACCATGGCCACGCTCGTCCTGTTCATGGGCGGCGTGAGCCTGACAAGTGGCCGGCACAGAAAACAGAAAGCCTCGAGCACCGTCGCGGCGGCATACGCCAGGGATTGCGGCACGAATTCTTTCGGAATGGGATAGCCGAGTCCCGTCATGATGGGATCCAGATATTCGAAAAAATTTTTCGGCGGATGGTCCGTCACCAGGTACGCCTGGCCCGCCGCGGACGGCTCGCCGGAAATAAGCGATCGCGCGGCCACCACGTGTGCGTGCGCCACGTTCCCCACGTACACGTGCTGGAATACCGCGTCGCCGTTTCCAATCCTGCGGCGGAGTCTTCCCTTCTTCGCGACCGCGAGCAGCGAGGCCACGTGGTAGGGGTCGCGCTCGCCGTACATGCCGCAGGGACGGAGCACGCAGGTGCGCATTCCCCGGGGAGAATCCGCGGCGATGACCGCGCTCTCGGCATCGCGTTTCGTGCGGGCATAGGTCATGGTATGGCGCCTCGGTCCGGGATGGCTTTCGTCGATGTCCCGCAGGGGAGCGCCGTCCCAGTGAACGTCCATGGTGCTGGTGAATATGAAGGCGCGGACGCCCGCGGCGCGCGCGGCCTCGATGGCGTTTTCAGTCCCGGTTATATTGACGGACTCGATCAGTTCGCGCGGGCGCTGTCCCCAGTCGATCAGCGCCGCGGCATGGATGACCACGTCCGCGCCCGAAAAGGCCGCGGCCAGGCCGTCCCTGTCGAGGACGTCTCCCCGCACGAACCGGACGAGCGGATCACGCGAACCCGCATCGCGCTTTTTTTTCGCGGGTCCGCCGGTGCCGGTTCTTTCAAAGTCGGGCGGGACAAGATCGTACAGACGAATTTCCGAGGGCCGGATTAGCGATCCCTGCCTGGTCAGCTCGTATGTGAGCGCGTGGCCGAGAAACCCGCAGCCGCCGGTGATGACCACCACCGGGGCCTTGCTTTTTTTTGCTGATTTCTTTTTTTCCATGGCGTCATACATTCAATACGCCCCCATGGACTGTCAAGATTAATGCGCACGCATCGATAGAAGAGGGGGAGGGGGATATACCCGTGGCCGGAGAGAACCGCCCGCGCGAAAAAGGCGCGCCGTGCGGCGCGCCTTCGTTATATCATGGTTGTCGAAAGCCTACCTGGGCGGGTCAAAGATGCTCGAGCCGGCCCTGGAGCGTGGCCGCCATTGATTTCAGTAGTTTGTAATTCCGCGTGTCGTCGACGTGCATGTAGATCGCCAGGTTGCCCCTTGACATGACCAGCGCGCGATCGTTGTTGTAGCCGGCGTATTCGCTGAGCTTCTTGATTTCCTTCTCTGCCGCGGACGTGCTGCTGAACATGATGATGTAGCAGACGATATCGTCCCCGAAAGGTTTTCTTTTATTTGCCAGGATCGTAATGTGGATGCCCTTCACGGTATGCGCGTCTCCGCCGGGATAAATTCTCGGCGCGAGCTTGTTAATTGCGCCCTGGTCCATGAGCCAGGGATTTCCCTTGATGACCCTGCTGTACGGCTCGGGGACTTTACCGAACATGAATCCTTCCGGAATTTCTCCGTTCGTTATCTTGACCTTATCGATCACGTCGCTTTGGTACTCGGCACCTGCATACAGGCAGAAGAGAAATGTGAAAAAAATCATAATGATTGTATATTTTATTATTCTTTTCATAAATAAAAAACTCCTCGTGTATAGTATTGATATGCGTCCTGATAAGGTTTCTTCTAAATAATATCGGCCGTAACCAAGCGATATTTTAAAAAAAATATTTGAGACATAATATTTTTAATTGACTTCCTGTTTGAATAAAACTACAAGTAAGCTATAAGAGAGCTTTGGATTATGTCTCATTGAACCCGGTGCCGGCGAGTTTCGTTTTTTCGACTCATCTGCAATATATAGATTCACTGCACCCTGTTGTTCGTTGGAGAGAATGCCATGACCGCCGATAGCCGTATTATCCATATCAGGAAACGCGATGGAAGGATAGTCCCTTTCATGGCCGAGAAGATAACGGAAGCCATTTATATGGCAGCCCGGGCCGTTGGTGGAAGCGACAGGGCCACGGCCCAGACCGTTTCCGATTCAGTGATAGGCATCCTCGACATTATCTACAAGGACGGCCGTATTCCCACGGTTGAAAACGTCCAGGACCTCGTCGAAAAAATGCTCATCGAGCGCGGCCACGCCAAGGTCGCCAAGGCGTATATCCTCTACCGCGAACAGCACAGGAAAATCCGCGAGGCCAAGAGCCTTCTCAACGAAGGCATCGCCCTGGTTGACAACTACCTCGACCGCTCCGACTGGCGCGTGAACGAGAACAGCAACATGAGCTTTTCGCTCCAGGGCCTGAACAATCATATCGCCTCCGCCATAACCGCAAAGTACTGGCTGGAGCGAATATATCCCCCCGAAATCAGAAACGCGCACGTCAATTGCGATTTTCACATTCACGATCTCGGGCTACTATCCGCGTATTGCGTGGGGTGGGACCTCAGGGACCTGCTCCTGCGCGGGTTCCGTGGCGTGGCCGGCAAGGTCGAGAGCGGCCCCGCGAAACATTTCAGGAGCGCCCTCGGCCAGGTGGTCAACTTTTTCTATACGCTGCAGGGCGAGTCCGCGGGAGCGCAGGCCTTTGCCAATTTCGACACCTATCTTGCACCCTTCATCCGCTTCGACAAGCTCGAATACGCCGAAGTGAAGCAGTGCCTCCAGGAATTCATCTTCAACATGAACATACCCACGCGCGTCGGATTCCAGACGCCGTTCACCAACATCACGCTAGACCTCATGGTCCCGAAGAACATCGCCGGCGAGTACGTCGTCATCGGCGGCGAGTACCGCGATCAGACCTACGGCGAGTTCCAGGAAGAGATGAACATTTTCAACAGGGCCTTCGTCGAATGCATGATCGAGGGTGACGCGCGAAACCGCATCTTCACATTCCCCATCCCGACCTATAATATCGGGTCCGACTTCGACTGGGACAACGACCGCCACGACCTCATATGGGCGATGACCGCGAAATACGGAATTCCCTATTTCGCCAATTTCGTGAATTCCGACATGGACCCCGAGGACGCCCGGTCCATGTGCTGCCGCCTCAGGCTCGACAACCGTGAACTGAGAAAGCGCGGCGGGGGCCTTTTCGGCGCGAACCCGCTCACGGGAAGCATCGGCGTGGTGACCATCAACCTTCCCAGGCTCGCCTTCAGGGCCGCGGACGAAAAGGAATTCTTCGATTCGCTCGACGCCCTCATGGTCATGGCTAAAAACTCGCTCGAGATCAAGCGCAAGGCCCTCGAGAATTTTACCGAGAACAACCTCTATCCGTACACCAAGTTCTACCTTTCGGACATCCAGAAGCGTTTGAACAGGTACTGGGTGAACCATTTTTCCACCATCGGCCTGATCGGCATGAACGAGGTCTGCCTGAACCTTCTCAACACCGACATTTCATCCGCGGAGGGCAAGGAATTCTCCCTCAGGGTGCTCGATTTTATGCGCGAGAGAATATCGCAGTTTCAGGAAGAGACGGGGAGTCTTTTCAACCTCGAGGCGACCCCGGCCGAGGGAGTGAGCTATCGTTTTGCGAGCCATGACCGAAAGAGCTTCCCGGACATCAAGGTCGCCGGGAAGGGAGAGCCGTATTATACCAATTCCGTGCATCTCCCCGTGGGGCACGCGAGCGACCTGTTCGAGGTCCTGGATCACCAGGACGCCCTGCAGGCCAAATTCACGGGGGGCACGGTGGTGCACCTTTTTCTCGGGGAGAGGGTTCATGACCCGGAAATGGTCAAGCTCTTGGTGCGGCGAATCGTCGAGAATTACGCGCTTCCGTATTTTACAATCACGCCCACGTTCAGCGTGTGCCCGGTGCACGGGTATATCGCCGGGGAACATCGTTTCTGCCCCTACGAGCATTCGCCCGAGGAGCTCATCAAATTCGGCATCGAAACAGACGTCGCGTGAGGCCGTGAAGGACTTTGCCGGGCGGCGTCAATAAAGAAACCCGCCCGCGGAATAATTCTGACTTATAGAGACATAATACTTTTCCGATAATTACAATGATCGGATGAATTATCATTGAGGAGATGCGGTCATGCCAGAAAAAGAATTGAAGATTCCCGTCGAGGTCTATTCAAGGGTTGTCGGATATTTCCGCCCCGTGAACCAGTGGAACAAGGGAAAGCAGGAGGAATTCAGGGAGCGTAAAACGTTCCGCGTTGAAGAAATCCCCGTGTATGAATATCAGGGGCATATATAAGACATCTCTTATCGATTATCCTGGCAGGATATGTACCGTCCTTTTCTCGGGCGGCTGCAACCTGCGATGCAGGTTCTGTCATAACCCCGACCTGGCCTGCAACAGGTCATCGCTCGAGCGCTCCTCCAACGAACAGGCGCTCGAGCTCCTTCATCGCAGGAAACACATCATAGATGCGGTCACCCTCTCGGGCGGGGAACCGACGCTCTCTTCGAACATCGAGGCATTCATAGAGCGGGTCCGTGGAATTCCTCTTCTCGTGAAGCTGGACACGAACGGCCTCCAGCCCGGCGTCATAGGGCGCCTGGTATCCCGCGGGTTGCTCGATTACGTGGCCGTCGACATCAAGACCTCCCCGGAAAAATACGCGGAGTTGAGCGCCAGCGATATCGATTTTTCGGCCATTCGCGAGACAGTGGACATCCTGCGGGGGTCTGGCATCGCCTACGAGCTTCGAACCACGTGCGTGCCCGGGTTTTCCGATTTCCAGGACTATGAAGCGATTCGTGACGCGATCGGGCCGGTGCGCGCGTATTACCTGCAGCAATTCATTCCGAACGTTCCGCTTCTCGACGAGTCTCTCAAGGCGATTCGCCCCCTTTCAGCGCAGGAGCTGTATGCGCTGAGAGATTTTGTCCGCACCTTCTCCGAGATATGCGAGGTCCGGGGACTATGAGCCGGCGGGTTCCAGCACGGCGTGCTCGCCAGCGCTCGTGCCGGTGAAAAAAATATCAATCGGTTCCTGCAGCGACTCCTTTCGGGGGTCCTCTCATCATGATCTGTGATGGTGGCAAATAATTGAAAACGTCTTGACAGAAAACATAACAACGTTATGTTATGGTCACTCACACTTGAGGAGGACGATATGCCAGTAGTACAATGGGATAAAGACGAAAATGTCGCCATACTTACCATGATCAATGCTGAAAACCGCCAGAACCTGGTTTTTGCCACTGAGATGAACAAAGCCCTGGACGATATCCTCGCAGACCAGTCAGTGCAGGCCCTGATTCTCACCTCCAGCGACGAGAAGAACTTTTCGCAGGGCGTGGATGTCGAGTGGCTGGGCGGGTGCTTCAACGCGAAGGACCTCGCGTCCATCAAGCAGTTTCTCTACGGGATGAACGACGTGTTCAAAAAGCTCATGCTCTTTCCCATGCCCACCATCGCGGCGATCAACGGCCACGCTTTCGGCAACGGCGCGATCATCACCTGCGCGTGCGATTTCCGCTTCATGCGCGCGGACCGCGGGTATTTCTGCTTTCCCGAGGTGAATATCGGAATCATGTTCTTCGCGGGCATGAACGCCTTCTGCAAGAAGGCCATTCCGCATTACAAATTCCAGGAAATGCAGTTTTCGGGGAACCGATACGGCGCAGCCGAGCTCGAGGAGCACCACGTCATACGGAAGGCCTGCGCCGGCAAGGATGAACTCATGAAGGAGTCACTGGCGTTCGCAAAGACGTTCCAGAAGAAACGCGGCATAATGGGAGAGATGAAGGAGCGCATGTACAGGGACATCATCGAGATCATGGACAGGGACGATCCGGTGCTGTCAATCGAGCCGCTCAACGTCATGCGTTTCGACTGAGGGGAGCCCTGCCGGCCGCACCATGAGAAAAAACAACAGGGAGCGGATACTGGAGACCGCACGACTGCTTCTGCCGCGCTACGGTTACCGGGGGATATCCATACGCGCGATTGCCGCGCGCGCCCGTCTGACCACCGGTGCGATCTATTTCCACTTCAAGAACAAGCGCGAGATATATCGCACCATATGCTTCGAGGCTGTCGACATGCTCGTGGATAAATTCAGGCGAGGCATCGCCACGAGCAAGACACCCAACCAGAAGCTCATATCCACTTTCGACTCATATATCGCCTTTTTCTACGAGAATCGCGACTATTACAATATCCTCATGGAATACAAGGCAGACTATAATGTCGAGGGGGCCGATGACGGCCGGACCATCGCGGGAAAGATCGGCGAGATGATCGACGTGATGAAGGACGTCATCGAGCAGGGGATCTCGGACGGGGTCTTCCGGAAGCTCGATCCCTCGATGCTATCGTTCTTCCTTGCGACCGTGACCGAGGGGATGCTCCAGTTCAAGCAGCTGGGAATGTTCGAGCATCTCGGCATCAACGACCGCGATTTCCGTTATTTCATGGCGAACGTGATCGGATACGGGATCCAGCAGAAGGCCTCCGGTCACGGGGAGCGGAGCAATAATTCTGAAACCAAAAAGGAGAACTACGCATGAAGACGAAAATAACCGAAATGTTCGGGGTGGAATTTCCCATCATCTGCGGCGCCATGATGTGGCTCTGCAAGCCGGAGCTCTGCGCCGCGATATCGAACGCGGGCGGACTGGGGAACCTCACCGCGGGGAATTATCCCACCGAGGATGAATTCCGCGCGGCCATCGCCCGGACGAGGAAGCTCACGAACAAGCCCTTCATGGTGAACGTGACGATCCTTCCGTCGGTGCACATCACGCCCGATCATCACAAGATGTATCTGAGGGTATGCGCGGAAGAGAAGGTCGCCGGCATGGAAATTTCCGGGACACCCCTGGACAAGGCCGCCGGCATGGAATACGTGGACATGCTCAAGAAGGCGGGCGTCAGGCTCTTTCACAAGGTCGGGTCCGTCCGGCACGCGGTCCACGCGGAAAAGGTCGGGTACGACGGCATCTACGCCGCGGGCATCGAGGAGGGGGGGCATCCCCTGTCGGACGACGTGACCACGATGGTGCTGACGCCCCGCATCGCCGAGAGCGTGAAGATTCCTGTGGTGACCGTCGGCGGCGTCGCCAACGGGAGAACCATGGCCGCAGCATTGACACTGGGCGCGCAGGGCGTCATGATGGCGACGCGCTTTGTCGCCACGAAGGAATGTCCGGTTCACGACCGCATCAAGGAAGAGATCATCAAGCGGCAGGAGTTCGAGACCACGCTTATCTGCAAGTCCATCGGCCTGCAGGGACGCGCCATTCGCAACAGGGTCGTGGAGCAGGTCCTCGAGATGGAATCGAGAAAGTGCGGCCTCGAGGAGCTCATACCGATGCTCGCGGGCACGCGAGTGAAGGAGGCCTGGGAGACCGGGGATGTGGACATTGCCCCCATGATGATGGGGCAGTCGGTTGGACTCATCCGCGACGTCCCGTCGTGCCGCGAGCTCATGGAGCACATGGCCGCCGACGCGAAGGCGGAGATCGAGCGCGTGAAATCGCTTTTATAGAATACCAATACCAGGAGAAATGACATGCAGACCAGAATCACTAAACTTTTCGGAATCAAGTACCCAATCATCCTTCCCGGCATGAGCTGGATCAGCGTGCCCGAGCTCGTGGCCGCGGTGTGCAATGCGGGCGGCATCGGATGGCTCGCCACCGGTCCGCTCAACACCGAGCAGACACGCGAGTCCATCAAGAAAATCCGGAAGCTCACAAACAAACCATTCGGCGCCGGCGCCACGCTCCTCATGCCCGGCGCGCGCGAGAACGCCGAGGTGCTCCTCCAGGAGGAAGTGCCCGTGATCAACGTTTCCCTGGGAAAATGCGACTGGATCGCCGAGCGCGCGCACAAGTACGGCGGCAAGGTCATCGCGACCGTCGTGACCGAGAAGCACGCCGTCGCCGCCGAGAAACAGGGCGCTGACGCCCTCCAGGTTACGGGCCACGAGGCCGCGGCGCACGGGGGCATGGTCACCACGCTCGTACTGGTCCCTTCAATCGTCCGCCAGGTGAAGATTCCCGTGGTTGCCATCGGCGGAATCGCCGACGGCAACGGCATGGCCGCGGCGCTCGCACTGGGCGCGGACGCCATCGGCATGGGTACCCGTCTCTCAATGACCAGGGAGAGTCCCGTTCATGACAGGACGAAACAGGCGCAGATCGCGGCGGGGATCGAGGACACCATGTATTCCAACCGTTTTGACGGTCTCTACTGCCGCGTGCTCAAGACCGACCAGGCGGAGAAATCCATCAGGCAGGGAATCAACCTGATGCGGGCCATGATCGCGGGGCCGAGAATCGCGCATGAAATGAACCTCCCGCTGTTCAAGCTCATGCTCGGAATGCTGGCACAGCCGGCGAACATGATGAAGCTCGCCCACATGGCCACGGCGTTCGACAAAATTAAATGGGCCACCGCGGACGGAAACCTCGAGAAGGGCGTGCATCTCACGGGACAGGTCCAGGGACTCATCGACGACCTGCCCACGGTTAAAGAGGTCATCGAACGGACAGTCAAGGAAGCCAAACAGGCGACCGCTCGGCTGGGCGGAATGATAAAATAGAATGGCATGGTCGCGCGGGCACGGCCCCACCGCGGTATGGATTAGGAGATAATATGTATCAGTGCCTTTTCAGCCCCATCACCATCAACAGGACCACCGTGAAAAACCGGATCGTCTATCCGTCGCTCGGTCTCATGTTTTCGTACGACGGAAAGCTCAACGACAGGTATTATGAATTTTTCGCTGAGCGCGCCCGCGGCGGGGCCGGTATCGTCACGGTGGGGCCGGTCGGGTTCGACGAGGTTGGAAGCGGCAGGGTCATGCTGCTGCTCGATTCCGACGACAGGATCGAGGATTTCGCGAAGGCCGCGTCCCTCATCAAGAAGGAGGGCTCGCTCGCGTGGATACAACTGTTCCACGCTGGAGCCTATTCCTATTCAAAGCAAATGGGAGGGCCGGACCCGATCGCGCCTTCCGCCGTGTATTCAAAGTTCTCGAAGCTCGTTCCTCGCGAGATGACGATCGATGATATACAGGAAACCCAGGAGGGTTTCGTGAAAGCCGCCCTGCGCGCGAGGGAGGCGGGATTCGACGGCGTGGAGATCATCGGCTCGGCCGGGTACCTCATTACGCAGTTCCTCTCGCCCCTGAAAAACCAGCGGGCCGACCGGTACGGCGGCAGCTTCGAGAACAGGTGCCGCTTTCCGCGCGAAATCGTGGAGATGCTTCGCGGGAAGCTCGGGGCGGACTACCCCCTGTCGGTCCGCATGGCGGGCAACGATTTTGTCCCGGGAAGCAATACCAGCGCGGATACGATCGATATCGCCCGGATGTACGAGAAGGCGGGGATCGACCTGATAAGCGTCACGGGCGGCTGGCACGAGGCGAGCGTGCCCCAGCTTCCCATGGATGCGCCGCGCTCCGTGTTCTCCTACCTCGCGATGAACGTGAAGCGGGAAGTGTCCGTGCCGGTGAGCGCGTCGAACCGGATATCGGACCCTTTCTCGGCGGAGCAGCTCCTGAAGGACGGCTGCTGCGACATGGTAAACCTGGGGCGCGTGCTCATCGCCGATCCGTACTGGCCGAAGAAAGCGGAAGCGGGCGAAAGCGACGAGATCCGTCCCTGCGTGGCCTGCAACCAGGGATGCACGGACAGCATTTTCAGCGGGAAGGCGGTCTACTGCATCGCCAACCCGCGCGCGGGATTCGAGGGCGAACGCGTCATCGGGAAATCTTCGTCCGGGAAGCAGATCATGGTGATCGGCGCGGGCCCCGCCGGTCTCGAGGCCGCGGTACGCGCTGCAGAGGCGGGTCATCGCGTGGAGCTTTACGAGAAATCGGACCGCATCGGCGGTCAGCTCTGGATCGCGGGAAGCCCGCCCCACAAGCACGAGCTCTGGGAGCTTATAAACTACTACGACGCCATGCTCGACAGGTACGATATCGACGTGATCCTTGAACATGAGGTGACCGCCGACTTCATCAGGGAACGGAAACCCGACTACGTGATCGCCGCCGAGGGGGCGGAGCCGGTAAGACCCCGCATCGAGGGAATCGACGACCCTAAAACCGTGTCGGCCTGGGACGTGCTGATGCACGATCCTCCCCTCGGTACGGAAATCGCAATAATCGGCGGCGGCGCTGTGGGGCTGGAGACCGCCGGGTTCCTCGCGGTGAAGGGCACCCTCGAACCGGAGGCCCTGCATTTTCTGTTTCTGAACGAGGCCGAGACAATCGAGCGGCTCCGCGAGCTGTGCACGCGCGGCACGAAGAAGATCACCGTGTTCGAGATGCTGCCCAGGGCCGCAGCCGAGGTCGGGCGGTCCACGCGGTGGGTCCTGATGAACGGTGTGAACCGCTATGGCATCACCATCCTCACCGGGACGAAGGTCCTCTCCATGAACGGGGGAAAGGTCGTGTACGAGCGTGAGGGCGCAACCGGGTCCATGCAGTTCGACAGCGTTGTGAACGCGGTCGGTTCGCGCCCCGTGCGGAAAGTTGCTGATACGCTCGCGGCGACCGGTGTTCCCTTCACGGTCATCGGCGATTCGGACAGGCCGGCCCGCATCGACAAGGCGATCCACGACGCGTTTCTCGCGGTAATGAATCTGGAAGGAGGGAACTGACATGTTCGCACAGCTGAAAAACCTGGAAAATACGCTGAGAGAGCTTGAACCGGTCATCGGCAAACGACAGGTCGAAATCGACAACGTATTCATCTGGCTGGACAAGTACCTGCGCATCGTCTTTGGCAACCAGACGATCCACCTGAAAGGGGACGAACAGCGTGTGGCACTGGACGCGGTTCTGAATATCAGCATCCAGCTATTCGAGTCCATCGATACGGGTGACGAAGGACTCGACGAGAAGCTCGCCGAGCAGTTCCGGAAAATCAAGGAGCAGTATCTCGGGAGCTGAAGTCCTCGCGGTTCATATTCCGCGGCCTTGATGGGAGAGGATGGCGATCACCACGGTGACAGGACTCTCCCCCCGAGGGGCTGCGAGTATTTTGTCGGGATTCGGCATCCGGCCTGACCATAGAACGAAAATGAATGAAATCACCGGCAACAGGTATCTCCGGGATGAATACGTCGCCCGGATCAACCGCGTCATCGATCACATTGAGATGCATCTAGACGGGGAGCTGTCGCTCGGGGCGCTTGCGGAGGTTGCCCGTTTTTCGCAGTATCATTTCCATCGTATTTTCCGCGGGATAGTGGGGGAATCCCTGAGCCAGTTCATCCAGCGGCTTCGCCTTGAAAGGGCCGCGGGCCAGCTTGCCGCGAATCCCAAAAAACAAATAACCCGTATCGCGTACGACTGCGGCTTCGGCTCCTCCGCCTCATTCGCGAGGGCCTTCCGCGAACTCTTTGACATGAGCCCGACCGAGTGGAGGGCAATTGCCCGGAACGAAAAAAGCAAGAACGGTATTCCTGAAAGCAAGATCCGCAAAACTGAAAGCAAGGAGGGGAAAGACGGTGTCCTTCCGAGCGTGTACCTTGACGGTATCACGCGATACAATCGGAGGATTGAAATGGTTCAAAAAGGTTCAAAAGAATCGCCTCTCAATGTCGAGGTGCGGGACCTTCCCGACATGCACGTCGCGTACGTGCGGCACATAGGTCCCTATCAAGGTAACAGCAAGCTATTCGATAGGCTGTTCACGAAGCTTTTCACGTGGGCGGGGGCGCGCGACCTGCTGCGCTTTCCCGAAACAAGGGTGTTGGCGGTCTATCATGACAATCCTGACATCACCGAGGGGAGCAGGCTCAGGACGAGCGTATGCGTCACGGTGCCCGAGAATACGCCCGTTGAAGGGGAAATTGGTCTCATGACGGTCCCCGGCGGGAGGTACGCGGTCGGCCATTTCGAGCTGTCGAACACCGAGTACGAGGCCGCGTGGGACCGGGTATTCGGGGAATGGCTCCCGGCAAGCGGGTTCCAGCCGGACGATCGTCCCTGCTTCGAGATGTTCCTGAACGACGCCGACACGCACCCCGAGCACAAACACGTGGTAGATATCTGCGTGCCGGTCAAGCCGCTCTGATAAAAAGGGGGCCGTTTTCAGCGGCCCCCTTTTTCGTCGCTTATTTGTCCACCAGGAGTTCCTTGATGCGTGGAATGCCGCCTTTTTCCGCGTATTTTTTCGCGGTGTATCCGGTCGAATCGACGATGTCGGTCTTCGCTCCCTTCTCGAGCAGGAGCTTGATCATCTCGGCCGCCTTGGCCTGGTTTTCCTCGTTGGCGTTTTTTACCGCGTCGATGAGCGCGGTCCTGCCCGACCTGTCGGTCGCGTTGATATCGGCCCCTTTTTCCAGGAAAAAGGATATCATCTTCTTCGTCGTATCGGCCTTCCTCGTGTTGTAGATGTAGGTGAGCACCGCCTTCTTGAGCACGGTATTCCCGTTCGTGTCTTTCGCGTTCACATCCGCGCCACCCGCGACGAGCAGCGAGGCGATGTTGACGTTGTTCTTGTTCATGGCCTTGTCCAGGGCTGAATTCCCGAACCTGTTTTTCTTGTTCACGTCGGCCTTGTTCCTGAGGAGGACCCGAATGATTTCCATCGCCGCCGGGGTGGCCGCGCCGGGTTCGGTGGCGGCCGCGTCGATGAGCACTGTTTCGCCGTTCTTGTCCGTGAGATCCGGACTGACTCCCTTTTTCAATAGGTAATCGACCACCGCGGGTTTTTTGCCCGCGGCCGCCTTGTGGAGAGGCGACTGCCCCGCCCTGTTCCTAACGTTCAGATCGGCTCCCTTCGCGAGCAGCATGTCTATTATGGAAATGTGTCCCTTTTCGATCGCCCTGAGGAGCGCGGTATCGTCTTCCATTCCCTTCGCGTTGATATCCGCGCCCCTGTCGAGGAGCAGCTTCACGGCGCCCGCGTCGCCTTTCAGCGACGCGGCGATGAGGGGTGTGTTATTTGTTTTATCTCGGACATTAATATCGGCACCGCCGTCCAGGAGCGGGGCGATGTAGTTCGCGCGCCATGAACCGGCAGCCGCGACGAGCAGCGGTCTTCCGGACGCGTCCGTGATGCCGGCCTTCGCCCCGTGCCGCAGGAGCATGGAAAAGATTTCGATGGTATTTTTCTCGTAGGCGATGAGCAGGAGGGGCTTTCCCTTCGAAGTCTGCTGGTCGGCCTGCATGCCCTTGTCGAGGAGGATCTTCGCGATCGGGGCATATCCCTTCTCGACCGAAAGCTCCAGTGAATTTTTTCCGCCCGCGTCCTTCGCGGAGAGATCGGCCTTTGCGTCGACGAGCATCTGGACCGCGTTCAAACGGTTTCGCTCGACGGCGGCGAGGAGCAGCGTTTTCCCCCCGGCCTGGGAAGCGTTCACGTTCCCGCCTGCGTCGATGACCATCTTCAGCACGCGCGTGTCGTTTCCCTCGACGGACAGGAGGGCCAGTGTTTTACCCTCCCGGTTTTTTCCTTCGAGCTTCGCGCTCTTTGATACGAGCAGGTTGAAAATGGGGATGAACCGTTTTTCATAGGCAAGGATCGCGATGGGCGTGCCGCTCTCGTCGACGGTGTCGGGGCTCGCGCCGTTGCCGAGGAAGAAATCAACATTGGCAATACGGTTTTCCGCGACGGCGGTGACGACGGGGGTCCTCCCCGCGTTGTCCCTGATGTCGAGTTTCATGCCAAGGGCGGACATCTGTTTCAGAAGCTCGATGGAATTCTGCGCGGCCAGGTAATGGATCACCGTCCGTCCCTGGTTGTCCTTCGCGTTGACGTCGCATTTCTTGTCCAGAAGAAGCCTTGTCATCGCGGGGATACGTTTTTCTATGGAGACCATGAGCGCGGTTTTCCCGTCCGGGTTCTTCTGGTTGATGTCGATATTCAGATTCAGGAGGTAGGTGGCGAAGGCGATGTCGCCCGATGCCGCAGCCAGTGGCAGCAGGGTTTCGCCCTTTGATCCTTTCATGTTGACGTCTGCTCCCTTGTCAATAACCATCCTGGCCATCCCGGGCTGCCTGTTCATGTACGCGAAGAGGGCGATGGGGATACCGGCCTCCATGGTGTTCTTGTCGGCCCCCGCCTCGAGGAGCGTCATGAACGCCGCCGCGTTTTTCGCGATCACCGCCCTGCCGAGCGGAGTAGATCCGCCGCCGTCCTTCGCGTTGACGTCGGCGCCCTTCCGTATCGCGTCGTCGAGCAGGGTAGACTTGGGCGGCAGGTGCATGGCCGCCATCGAGTGAAGGATCGTACGGCCCGCGCCGTCCTTTCTCTTGACATCGGCCCCCGCATCAAGGAAATATTTCACCATGTCGTAAGACCGGGCGTCCGCCGCCACAAGGAGAAGGGTCCTGCCCTTATCGTCCGGGGACTCCCTGTCCGCGCCCTTTTCCACCAGAAGCTTTACATTGTCCAGCCTGCCGGCCGATACGGCGTAGTACAACGGTGCGCGAGAGTCCCTGTCCCTGGCGTTGACCGGTGCGCCCCTGTCGAGCGCCGCCTTCAGGAGTTCGGTCGACCTCTGGCCGGCGAGGAGATGGAGAACCGTGCGCGATTTCTTGTCCGCGGCCTTGACATCGGCGCCCCTGTCCATGAGCAGCTTTGCAAAAACCGCGTTCTGGCGCTCGACCGCGAGGAAGAGCGGGGTCTTTCCTTCGGCGGTGTGCCGGTTCAGGGTCGGGCCGAGCGAAAGGACGAAATTCATGATGTTGGGATCGCCGGTCCTGACGGCGACGTGGAGGGGCGTCTCGTCGAGCGTGTTGGACCTGTTGACGTCGGCCCCCTTCTGTACGAGGTAGCGCGACATTTCGAGGAAGCGTCTCTCCAGCGCCAGCATGAGGAGCGTGTTGCCCTTCTTGTCCTTGGTCTCGATATAGGCGCCCCCCTCCACGAGCTGTTTCAGCTTCGGGAGGTTCCCGGTGATTACCGCCCTTACGGCGTCTTCATCGGCGGCGTGTACGGCCGTCATGACAATACAGCTGAGCGTTACTGCTGCGAATACTTTTTTCATTGTCCCTACCATTCTGTGATTTCTGTCACGGTTCATGCGGCCCCGTCAGGGTGCCATCCTTCCGTGTCCGGCCGTCAAGCCCCGTACCCGGACCGCCGCGCGACGACGGCGGCCATATCCCCCATCCCATGCGCCGTGTTCCGGGCATGCATGTACTGCTCGGGGTTGACGTACTGGCTGTTGATCATGATTTCGAAATGGAGGTGCGGTCCCGTGGAACGGCCCGTGGATCCGACCTGCCCGATGACCTCTCCCGTCCTGACCTTCTGGCCGAGCACCGCCTTCATGACGCTCATGTGACCGTAGAGGCTCCTGTTGCCGTTCTTGTGCTCCAGGATCACGTAGATGCCATAGCCGCTCGAGTCCTCCTGCGCGAGGATCACGAAACCGTCGGCCGCGGCCATAATGGGCGTGCCGGCGGCCGCGGCGATGTCGATGCCGGGATGGAATTCCTGGCGGCCCTTGTTCGCGCCGATGGGGTTCACCCGGTACCCGAAGGGGCTCGAGATCCTGTAATACCCGTCCACGGGGAAGATGAACTGCCACTCGATCTCGTCGTCGTCGATATAGGCATCCCGGTTCTTGCTCAGGAACCCGCCGAAGACCCAGCCGCTGAATTCATCGTACTGGATCTTCACCCACCGGGACTGCACGCGGCCTATGGACTGGAGCTCATCCATCGCCTCCGTTATGCGAACCTGTTTCTGGTGGGGGATGCTCGTGATGACCGTGCCCTCGTCGCCCGGCTCGTCGCGGACGCGCAGGAGCGAGGACTTGACGTAGAAGGACGCCCCCGGCACGAGCGCGGCGGGGTCGTCGAAGGTCTCGATTTTCGGCCGCTTCAGATAGCCGGAGAACACCCAGCCCTCGATGCCACCCGCCTGCACGCGGGTCCACTTCGCCGTGATGCCGTCGATGGTTTCCTCCGCGCCGTATTCGATCACCTCGACGATCTCGCCGCGCCTGAGCTCGCCGAGCACCTGCGTGTCGCGGCCCGGGGCGGAACGGATGTAGAGGGTGGTCGACACGTCCACGAAGAATTTGTTCGACTGCTCGCCCGCGGCGCGCGGGACGGCGTCCGGCTTGAAGAGGAACCCGCCAAGGAGGATGCTCGAGGAATCATGCAGCCGGTCGGGCACGCGCACGGGTCCGGCTCGCCGCGATATGCGCTTTTTCTGCATGAGCGGCTTTTTCGAAAGGAGGTTGAGGGGGATATATCCCTCGGCGCCGCCGCGGGTCCTCACCAGGCTCCAGTCCCGGGTGGGGTCCTTCCTGCGGTCGGTAAGCCTTTCGGTGAATACCACGGTGAGCGGATCGCCGCGCCTGACTTTTTCCATGAAGGTTTTGTCCGAGTCCGACGGCTTCGAGCGAAGCCTGTAATTGTCGCCCGCGTACGCGGTATAGGTCTTACCCCTTTTCGTTTTCGATTCGCCCTTCTGGTCGACGATATCGTCCGCGGCCTTCAGGCTCATCGGTAGGGCGAGCTTGAACCCGGGCGAGTTCTTTTTGACCCGCTCCGCGAAATCGCTGAATTTTTTGGCGATTCGCTCGCGCTTGAGCCGGTCCTGTTCGATCAGCGCCTCGCGTTTTTTCCTGTCGCGGTTTGAGATGTCGTCCGTGTCGGCCGCGCGTACCGAAGAAGGTATAACCCATAGCATCGATGCAGTGAAAACGATAATGAGTATTTTTTTCATGGGCGAAATCCATCCGGTGCATTGAAAATGCGGTTGTTTCGTTTAATATAACAAAACGGGCCGAGCATGGATAGGTGATGCCCATTTTTTTTATATTGCAAGATTTTTATGCGCGCGGGCGTGGATTATTTTTATTCCATGCCCGGACGGGCTCCAACGCAATCCATTGGGCCCGGCGGATGCTCCGCGGCCCCGAAAAATCATATCATTATAGCCCGGAAAACGTTCGATACTGTTAAGGTGGAATCATCATCGTACGAGGTCTGCCATGAAACGAGCCATTATCCCCCTCATTATCCTCCCGGTCATCATGATCGTCTCGCAGGCGCGCGGCGTTGAAACCCAGCGCGAGGCCTGGTGGAAGGCAAGGATCGTTGCAATCGCGCAGGAACGGGCGCGCCTCTTTGGCTCCGGCCGGGGGAAGGAAACCGTGGACGAGGCGCTCTTGAAGCTCTTCGAAGCCGAGGAGGTACGCGCGCGCGAGATGGTCAGGCTCATGGGCGGGGATGCGGGAGACGGAGGGGATACCGTGTCCCGGGAGGCGCTCGCCGCCGCAGTCGGAAAGGCGGCGGGACCCTATGCCGGACTCGCGCTGCTAAGCGAGATCGCCGCGGATTACGATTCGGGACGAACGATGGAACTGACGCGCGCTGTTGCGCTTATGGCGGTGAAGGACGAAGTCGCGAAGAAATCCGGCGCCCCGAACGACGCGGTGGCCGAAAGAATCTGCGCCGTATCGCTCTCTCTCCAGGGCTGGAAACGCCTCTCCACGGAGGTTCGTCTCGTTGCGCTTATGGATTTCGCGCAATCCTGGAAGGCCGGGTTCTCATCGCAGGTGGAACGCGACGCCGCGGACGCCCTTGCTGAAAAAAAAGGCGTTATAACGCGGGCTGCGCTCGACGGAATGATTCGCGACGCGGCAAGGAAGAGGATGGCCGGGGCGCGGTTTGCGCTCACCCCGGACAGGGCCCGGGCCGCGCTTGGCCGCACCTGGGGCTGGCACGAACTCTCGGTCGCCGTTGCCAGGGAGCTGGAGAGCTACCGTTCCCTGAAGGAATTCACCGGCTCCTCCGTGAAGCTGCCTGCATGGAACGCCGAATTTCCCGGCAACCCGGGCACGGTCGACGGGATGATCTTCGACGCCTCCGCGTGCGCCGGCGAGGCCGAGCAGGACAGGGCGTTCGCCGGAGACGGTAACAGGCTCGGCATACCGCACCCGGTATCGTTCAGGGACGCATGCAGGGAGATCGATACCATGCGCAGACAGGCTGTCGCGCGGATGACGGGAAAGGAAAAGGAGGATTTCTTCGGCGAAATGAAGGACCGGCTCGAGGCCGTGGTCGAACGGCATACGTCGGCCGCCGGGTCGTCGTTCAGGAGGGAGCTCGAGCGTATCGACGCCTTGAAAAACGCGACGTACGTCAACGAAAACGAGTTCCGCGCCGCCGAGAAGAACTTCAGGGAACGCAGGGAGAGCGTATCCGGGTACGCGGACAGGAGCGTGCGCTTTCTGCGCTGGGCTTCGCGGCGGAAGGCGGTGAACGCCGAGGGTGTCCTATCGGGACTGTCGCTTCAGTCCAGGCGGAACGGGAACTATCTTGATTTTATGAAGGAATGCGTCAAAGATGCCTCAACGGGAGCGCGCTCCGAACTCTCGGAGGAGCTGAAAAACGCCGTGAAGAAATCGGAATGGCTCCACACATTCGCGGGTGGCCTCTCGGTGGACGAA
>CAYRGX010000023.1:20229-59158 GCA_964423905.1 uncultured Leptospirales bacterium
CGTCGCCCACATGGACACGGGCCAGGTCCGTTCGCTCCGCGAGATGAAGTCCGCCGCCCTTCGCCAGAGCGCCACGGTGCGCGCGGACGTGTCGAAATACCTCAGGGAGTTCTTCTCCGCGGTCGCGCGGAACGGGGGGGGGGCGCGAAAGACGGTCCGGCGCCTGGACCTTGCCATGGCGCAGCAGGACATGGACATGCTCATCCAGACGGCGGAGGAATATGCCGCGTGTTACGAGAACCTCGGCTATGCCCGGACGGTGCTTTCGGGGTATGCCGCGCTTTTCGCGCGATTCACCGGCGAGGTAAAAAGCGGGTCCGTGTCCCGCGACTACGAAAACGCGATGCGCGCGCAGAGCCTGGTTGCGGCGATCCCCGCCTTCGACCGCGAGAAGCTCGCCAGGGAGCGCAGGACGGGGATATACCTGAGGAAGGAAGGAGCCGCGGCGATACAGCGCTATACCGCGGTCGCGGACTATTACCGCCGCAGGAACGCCGCGCCGCCGCGAATGAAAACCTCGAACGAGCTGGCGGCGCTCGGGGCCCGCTTCAAGCACAGGTCGGAGGTGACGATCGGCCAGTGGAGGATGAACGAAGCGAATTTCGCCGAAATCGACCGCAGGGCCGCGGAGGCCCTGGTGGCGGCGTTCAGGAAGAGCGCGGTGTCAGAGACGCTGCGGTACGGCCGCGATGTGAAAAAAATCATGATCGGTATCGACGGCAAAGGGGGAGCGGCCGGTACCGGCATCGCCTTCGACCTTCCCGGTGGCTGGGTGGAGGAGGTTGCGGACGGCCCGGACGGCAGGTCAGGCGTGATAAAGTATTATCGCAACAACGATGACGGTTCATCCATCCGTATCGTGCGCCGGCCGCTCGCGGACAGGAACCTGGAGGATGTGGCCGGCGAGTGGCTCAGGGTCAGGCGTTACGAAACCGTCGAGAAGGCGTGGGAAAAGAAAAACGAGATCGAGTTCCTGAGAGTTCTGTCCAGGGACGGCAAGCGGAACATCACCGAGACCTACGTGGCGCGCAGGGGCGGCCACGCGATCATGATTTCGGGGAACGCGGAAAGGGCCCGTTACCATGCAATGAAAAAATGCCTCATGCGGATTCTGGATACGGTCAGGATCTGACGTCGCCGGCGAGCAATTCTCCCCAGTTGCCACAGAGGGTCCCCGCGGCGAGGCCCCGCGAGACGCACCCGAGGAAATCACCGCGCGGTATGAATCGCGCGCCGAGGCTCTCGAGGTGGGCCGTGTGCACCTGGCAGTCTATCAGTGAAAACCCGCGCTCACGGAGCGCTGAGACGAGCGTGATGAACGCCGCCTTCGACGCGTTGCTCACCCGCGCGAACATCGATTCCCCGAAAAACACCCGCCCCAGCGATACACCGTAGAGTCCTCCCGCGAGTATCGAACCCTTCCATGCCTCGATGGAATGTGCGTATCCCATATCATGAAGCCGTACGTACGCCTCCTTCATTTCGTCCGTTATCCACGTGTCGCGCTCCTTGCGGCGCGGCTGGCTGCAGGCCTCGATGACCTCCGCGAAGGACGCGTCGAACGTCACCGAGAAGAGCTTTCTCTCCATCACCTGGCGCATGCTCCGCGAGATTCTCAGCTCGTCAGGGAACAAAACGAAGCGGGGATCGGGGGACCACCAGAGAATGGGGCCTCCCCGCGAGAACCATGGGAATATCCCCCTGCGGTAGGCCTCGAGTATCCGCCCGGGACTGAGGTCCCCCCCCACGGCGAGCAGACCGTCCTCTTCGGAAAGCCCGACGGGCGGGAACTTAATGGATTCATCGAGCTGGAACACCGGCATTGAACGACTCTCCCGCCGGACCGCAAACCGCGCGGACCCGCGTGCGTATTTCCGCGCAGGACGCGCGCACATGCAACGATTTTTTATTGATTTGCGAAACGCGGCGGGGCACGGTGGCCGCCATGGGCATCGAGTTGAAATTCGTCTTGTTCCAGGCGCTCGTCGTGGTCCCCTTCGCCGCGGGCATGGTTGCGAAGCGCGCCGTCAACGGCGAGTCATGGGCGGGCAGAATCGTCCGGCTGAACCTGATGATCCTCGAGCCGCCCGTGATCTTCTGGAGCATCTGGGGCCAGTCCCTACGGGCCGATCACGTCTTTCTCCCCATCAGCGGGCTCGTCATGGTGCTCGTCGGCTTCGCCGCGGGGCACGCGCTCGCCCCTCGCCTCGCCCTCGACGGGCGGGGGGGAAAGACATTCAAGATCAGCGCGTCCCTGGCGAACCACGGCTTCACCATGGGCGGGTTCGTCTGCTACCTTTTTTTCGGCGAGCCGGGCCTGGCGCTCGCGTCGGTGTTTATTGTGTATTTCATGCCATATACGTTTCTTTTCATATTCGGATATGCCCGCGGCGACGGCGGGGCCGGCGGGGGCAGGGGGCTCTCCGCCCTGGTCTTCAGCGAGCGCAACATGCCGCTGTACGCGTTCGTCGCGGCCCTGTTGCTCATGCTCGCGGGCGTTCAGCGCCCCGCGGTTGCGATCCCCATGGACCCCCTGGTCATGGTCGTGATCGCGCTCTATTATTTTGCCCTGGGGTTGAATTTCTCGGCGTCGGATATCGCGGCACACGCGCGCGCGCATGGTGCAATGGCGGGGATCAAGTTCATCCTGGTGCCGGCGTGCGCGGCGGCCCTCGTGATGTTCCTTCCCGTGGACCGGCTCAGCGCCTCGGTGATTCTGGTTCAGTCGTTCATGCCGGCCGCGATCTACTCGGTGGTGGCATCGCTCCTGTTCGGACTCGATTCCCGCATGGCCTCCTCGCTCTTCGCGGTGAACTCGGTAGTGTTCCTCGCGCTGGTGCTGCCGGCGCTTTTCCTCGCCCGGGCCGCGGGCTTTTTCTAATCCTGCAGCGCCGTCATGACCGCTTCCGCCATGAGCCGGTAACCCTCGCTCGTGGGGTGGACCCCGTCGGCCTGCACCAGGCCGTGGCGCGACGTCCCCCGGGAGATAGCCTCCGCCCAGTGCAGGTGGACGCGCGCCACCGGGATACCCTGCTCCCGGCCGATGTCCTCGATGATCCCGTAGAACACGTTGGCCATCTCATTCAGCCGCTTCTCGGCGATGGGAACCGACGTGACCAGGAGGATCTCGGCCCCGCTGCCGTCCCGGATATCCCCCACGATCGCCTGCATCGTGTTCCTGAAGCGCTCGGGGTTGACTCCGAGGAAAAGATCGTTCAGCGCGAACTGCACGAAGACCGCGTCCGGGTCGTGGTCGAGCACGTCGTAGCGGAGGCGGTCGAGCCCCCCTTCCGCGGTGTCGCCGGGCACACCCCGGTTAAGGATTTTCACGTTCGCATCGGGGTAGCGCGCGGCGATCATGTCACCGAGATGATCGAGATATCCCCTGCGAACCATCCATCCCCGGGTGAGCGAATCACCCAGAGCGGCGATGACGCATTTCTCCCCTGATTGGAGCTTGCGGGCCGTTTTGACGCAGTTCATGGCAGTACCTCTGTTATGGCGGTCTCTTGAATGTCCTAATTATAATATTCTAAATTAAACATTTTTTTTTGAATTAATGCTAATTAATATTGATTTTTTATCCAGCACGGCGGGGAATATCTCATTCTTTCAATACAAAATTCGCGCGGCCCGGATTCCCTGATGAATGACGATAGACGGCGACGGCGGCATGTCCTCCTGAAGCCCTCAATTACCGCGGTGCCCGCGCAACGCCGCAGCATGTCAGCGCCGCCGCGCAACGAGGAACGTGTATGAAAATTGATATCACCATACTTGGCCTTCTCATGGAAGAAAACCTCTACGGCTACGAGATCAAGAAAAGGATCGTGGACAGGCTCGAGGATTACGTCGATATCAAGTTTGGCTCCATCTACTACGCCATAAAAAAGGCGCTCGAGAGCGGATGGATCGTCAAGGCGGGCAGCGAGAAGGCGAGCGGGAATCCGGAACGCTACATTTACGAAATACTGCCCTCGGGGAAAAAACAGTTCAGGAAGCTCCTCAAGCAGTACTTCGACAGCACGCTCATCCACTTTGACATCGACTTCGTGCTTCTTTTTTTCAACTCGCTCACGGAGGACCAGAAACAACAGTTCATCGAGGACCGCCTGGCCCTGCTGAAGGAAAAGACCGAATCCCTCAAGAAAAAGATGGAAGACGAAAAAAAGGTCCCCGAGGAAAAATCGAACATGAAGATCTATTCGTACATCGACCACCACCTGAAGGCCGAGGTCAGCTGGCTCAAGTCCCTCACGAAGTAGTCCCTTCAATCGACCAGGTCGTACAGGTATTCCGCCTTCTGCTTGCGGATCGTCTCATCAGCCTTCATCTTCAGCTTTTGCAGGTCGCTGGTCACCTTGTTCACGACCGGGGCGGGAGCTGCGCCTTCATCGCCGTCGATCTCTCTTTCCGCCAGCGACCTGTTGATGCTGTCGATTTTCACAATGTTGTAGTAGTGGCGTTTCGCCAGGGACAGGGCGAGGCCGGTCAGTACGTCTCCGCCTTTTGCCGCGAGCTCCTTAAGGTCTTTCTTCGATATGCGGGATATGACCACGCCATTCTTGGCCGTAAGCGTCGCGGTGCGCTTTTCGCCGAGGAGGAGGGCCATTTCGCCGATGACGGTGCCGGGATCGCTGATGGTCGCGACACTGTTCCCTGCGATGGATACGTCGATGGCGCCCGATTTAAGGATGAACATCTCGTCGCCGATCGTGTTTTCCTCGCAGATGACGGCCCCCCGCGGGTATTCGATGTCCTTCTCGGAGATGGCCACCGATTCGGCGAGCTTGACCGGTTCGGCGGAGCGGAAAAATGCCTCGCCCTTGGTGTAGGTGAGGCTGGATTCGAACTCCTGGGCGAGGGCCTTGATCCAGGGCAGGCGCCTCTTATCGTATTCGGTCTTGAGCCGGGCCACGATGCGGTAATACTCGATGCAGCGATCCCTCATTTTCTTCTCTTCGCCGGTGAGTTTCTCCATGTTCTTCTGGATGATCCTGTTGGTCAGGAGAACCTGCTTGGCGAGGACAACTGACACGTTCATTAAAAACGAGAGGTTTTTCAGCCCTTCGAGGAATTTTTCGACGCTGATTCTTTTAATGTCGCTTCCCTTCTCGGTGACGGCCGTCTCGAGACGCCTGGTATCGGTGTTCAGGAGGTGCTTCATGATGAGTTCGGTCGATCCCAGTATCAGGCTGGCGCCCTTGATCATGTAGCGGTCTTCGGTTGAGGCGTAAAAATACACCGCACCCTCGCCCAGGTAAAACGCCGAATCGCATTCCCCCGATGTGCCGTACAGTTTGATGTATTCTGCGCCCATGGCCTTTCGCACGACCCGCGTCAGCGAAGAAGGTTCTCGATGGTTTTCAGCAGCTTGGGGCTGTCAAATGGTTTCGAGATGAAAGCCGAGGCCCTGATGGCTTTGTCGTTCATTCGGATGGTGTTCTCGTTGAGGGCGGACACTATCACGATGCGGGCATCGGGATCGAAGGCGTTGATTTCGTTGACCGCGATAAGGCCGTCGGTTCCTCCCATGGTGATGTCCATGGTGATAAAATCGGGCTTGAGGTCCTTGTAGCAGGCAATGCCGTCGGCACCGTTGTCCGCTTCCGCAATAATGGTATGCCCTCCGCGTTCGAGCGTTTCGCGGATTATCCGTCGCATGAATTTCGAGTCATCAACAATGATTCCAGCAGCCATTACCATCACCCAAACTATATAAGTGTCGATACGACCGGGCGGGTTGGGTTCCGATTATGTCCCCGCGCCGTATCGCGCACCGCACATACAATATAGAACAGGGGGGGATCTTTTTGCAAATGTTTTTCAGTCGTGACCAGGATCAATGCGTCATAATCCCGGGCATTCAGGCGTGTAAAAAACTTGCTTTTTCGCGTCATGGTGATGAATGGGGGCATGACAGAGAAAACCGGCTCCAAATACTACACCACCATCCGGAAACAGGTGGGGCTGGCCATCAACAGGTATTCCCTGATCGCGGACGGGGACCGTGTGGCGGTGGCCCTTTCGGGTGGGAAGGATTCGCTCCTTCTCCTCGAGGCGCTCGCGGTCAGGCGAAAGTATATCCCCATAACATATGAACTCTTCGCGCTGCATGTCGACGCCGCCGGGGTGCCGTCGAAGGCCGATCCCGGGTACCTGGCCGGTTTCTGCGAGGAGCTCGGCGTGCCCCTCTCGGTCAGGCACATCAGCGTTGACCTGGCGGGTGACGGGAAGACCAGCCCGTGTTTTCTCTGCGCCAGGGCACGCAGAAAACAGCTGTTCCTGATGACGAGGGAGCTCGGCTGCAACCGCCTGGCGTTCGGGCACCACATGGATGACGCGATCGAAACCCTTTTCCTGAACATGGTCTACAACGGTTCGATGAGCGCGATGCCCCCGCGGCTTTCCATGTTCAACGGCGAGTTCGATATTATCCGCCCGCTGATTCTGCTGCCGGAAAAGGAAATCGTGCGATACGCGAAAAGGCGCGAATACTCGCTACAGAAGGAGCCATGCCCCCACGGCGTGGTAAGCCGCAGGGCCGAGATCAAGGAACACATACGCGCCCTTGAAAAGCTGCACCGGAAGGCGAAGAAGAACATGTTCGGCGCAATGGGGAACGTGCATACCGAGTACCTCCCCTGACCGTGGAGCGTGTCCGCACTCGGTGAGAAGGGGCGTTATTCCCCGATCGTGATGGAGATGTCCCCGTCTTTCACGTCGGCCACGGCGACCCCCCCCTTCGTCAGCCTGCCGAAGAGCACCTCGTCCACGAAGAACTTCTTGAGCTTGTTCTGCACGAGGCGTTCGATCTCCCGCGCGCCGAACTGCGTGGAATAGCCGGTCCTGGCGAGCCAGCGGTAGCATTCCTCGGTGACGGTGAGGGTGACGTTTTTCTCGGAGAGCTGTTTGGCGAACACGGACACTTCCTTCTTGACGATCTGGACGACGATGTCCTCGTTCAGGTGGTTGAAGGTGATGATGGAATCCAGGCGGTTGCGGAACTCGGGCGAAAAGATGCGGTCCACCGCGTCCTTTACCGCCTCGCCGCGTACCGTGCGCTCCTCGAACCCTACCTGGCTTTTCCCGATTTCGCGCGCGCCCGCATTCGACGTCATGATGATGATGACGTTCCTGAAATCGGCCTTTTTCCCGTTGTTGTCGGTCAGGGTCGCGTAATCCAGCACCTGCAGCAGGGTGTTGAAGATGTCGGGATGCGCCTTCTCAATTTCGTCCATTAACAAGACGCAGTGCGGCGTCTTGCGGATCGCCTCGGTCAGTAGGCCCCCCTCGTCGTAGCCGACGTAGCCCGGGGGCGCCCCGATGAGCCGCGCGACCGTGTGCTTTTCCTGGTATTCGCTCATGTCGAATCTGTGCATGGTCACCCCGAGCACGAAGGCGAGCTGTCGCGCGAGCTCGGTCTTGCCCACGCCGGTCGGTCCCACGAAGAGGAACGAGGCCACCGGCTTCTGGGGGTTGCCGAACCCGGCCCTGCTCCTCTTGATGGCCTCCGCCACCATCTCGATGGCGTAGTCCTGTCCGAATATCTGATTCTTCAGCTCGGTGAGGATGTCCTTCAGACGGTCCATCTCGGAGGACGCGATGCTCTTCTCGGGAATCCGCGCGATGCGCGCCACGACGCGCTCGATGTCCGTCGGCCCGATGACGACGGTCTCGTCCCCCTCGCGGTACATCCTGGTGAACGCCCCCGCTTCGTCGATCACGTCGATGGCCTTGTCGGGCAGAAAGCGGTCGTTGATGTAGCGGGACGAAAGGTCCACCGCCGCGTGGAGCGCCTCGCCGGTATAGCTGACGCGGTGGTGCTCCTCATAGTATTTTTTCAGCCCCTCGAGTATTTTTTCGGTTTCTTCCACTGTCGTTTCGGGGATGTCGATTTTCTGGAATCGGCGCGAGAGCGCGCGGTCCTTCTCGAAATACTTGCGGTATTCCTCGTAGGTGGTGGTGCCCACGCACCGGATGTTTCCCGACGAGAGGATCGGCTTGAGCATGTTCGACGCGTCGAGCGATCCGCCGCTCGAAGTGGCGCCCGCACCGACCACGGTATGGATTTCGTCGATGAAGAGTATGACGCGCTCGATTTTCATCAGCTCCTTGATGACGAGCTTCATGCGCTCCTCGAAGTCGCCGCGGTAACGCGTTCCCGCGAGCATGGATGACATGTCGAGGGAATAGATTTTAGATCCCTTGAGAGGGGAGGGGACCTCGTCGTTCGCAATTTTCTGGGCGAGCCCCTCGGTGATGGCGGTCTTGCCGACGCCTGGGTCGCCCACGTGGATGGGGTTGTTTTTCATGCGCCTGCACAGCACCTGGATGGTGCGCTCGATGATGTCCTCGCGGCCGATGAGCGGATCGAGCTCGCCCTTTCGGGCCTTTTCAGTCAGTTCCGTGGCGAAGGCCTCGAGGGGTTTTTGCTTTTTCTTCGCCTCACCGCCTTTCTGCTCCTCCTCGATTGAAGGATCGCCCGCCGCGGGAACGGTGCCCCCGCCATGGGAAATGTAGGTCAGCAGGCTCAGGCGGGTAATGCCCTCCTTCCTGAGGAAGTACGACGCGAAGGAGTCCTCCTGGTCGTAAATTGAGACGAGCACGTCGCCGATGTCGAGCTCGTCTTTGTGGGCGGAATGGGTGTGCCATATGGCATTGTCGAGCGCAGTTTTATATCCTTCCGACAGATCGGGTTCCGTGTTCTCCACCACGGTCAGGTGCTTCTGGAAAAAGGCCTCCACCTGGGCCCTGATATTGTCCACGCTTCCCCCGCTCCCCTCTATGATTTCCCTGCCGGCTTCGTTGAAAAGGCAGGCATAGAGTATGTGCTCGGGCGTGATGTATTCATGCTTTCGTTTCTGGGCCTCTTCGTATGCCGAGCGCAGGACTATGTCAAGATCGCTGTTTATTTCCATGTCGTCGTTCGCCTTTTACGCTTCTTCGTATGAACATCTCAGGGGATATTCATGCGATTTCGCAAGTTGATGGACCTGGTTCACCTTGGTTACGGCAATGTCAAGCGTGAATACCCCGCACATGCCCGATCCCTTCCTGTGGACGTCGAGCATTACCTGCACGGCCTTCTGCTCGGGCATGCGGAACACCTTCATGAGCACCATCACAACGAAATCCATCGTCGTATAATGATCGTTGTGGAGCAGGACACGATAGAGCCGCGGTTCCTTCAGCTTTTCTGTCCGTTCGACCTTGACGTCGCCGTCAAAATCGAAGAATGTATCCTTCCCGTCGCCCATGACCGAACCCGGTGAGAGGACTCCTTATAATAATAATCCTTTATACTACCAATGTAAACAAAGTCGGCATTAGTTTTGCAAGAATTATTGTCCGGCAGGGTCTTTTTTTTGGGTCGGGAACTTTTTCGCGGATTGCATCCGTCGAGATTTTTCGCCCGACCGGGTGAACGTCGTTATTTTTTCTTGATCATGAAGGAGGTTCGTCCGAATATGTCGCCGGTACACGACATGACGTGAAACGATGGGGAGCTACCTGCCGTTTCCGGACAATGCGCGGGTCGTGGCAGCATGCGCGCGTGGAGGGGCTCTATGAAATCGGGTTTCTATAAATACGGCAGGGGGACGTTTGCCGGCAAGGACGGCTACGAGATTTTTTTTCAGAGCTGGACCGTGGACAGGCCCCGCATACTGCTGGTGATATCCCACGGGCTGGGGGAGCACTCGGGACGGTATATGAACCTGGTCAACGCGCTCGAGGGAAAAGGCGTTTCTGTGTTCGCCATGGACCACAGGGGGCACGGCCGGTCAGCCGGGAAGCGCGGCCACGTGGACGATTTCATGGATTACGCGAACGATCTCAGGCATTTCATCGCGTATGTCAGGGACGACATGGAACGCGTGCCCCTGGTGCTGTTCGGCCACAGCCTGGGATCGGTCATCGCGTGCAGGTATGCGCTGGAATTTCCCGGCGACCTGCAGGGCCTGGTCATGACCGGGGCCGGCTTTCACGCGGGGCGCGACATTCCCGCGTTCAAGCGTGCGATCGGGTCGCTCCTCAACGGCCTGGCGCCGCGTTTCTGCATGTCGAACGCCATCTCGCCGGATATGCTCACCCACGACGAAACCGCGATAGACGATTACGCGAACGATCTCCTGGTGCACGACCGCGTGTCCGTGCGCTGGTTCAGGGAGTTTACCGCCGCCTGCAGGATCTGTCTGGAGCGTGCCGGCGAAATCACGGTGCCGCTTCTTCTCCTTCACGGGGCGGACGACAGGCTCGCGCCGCCCAGCGGGAGCGAGGAATTCATTCAGAAAGCCTCGTCCCAGAACAGGGAACGCCGAGTCTACGACGGCATGTACCACGAGGTTCTCAACGAGACCGGGCGTGCCGCGGCGCTCGAGACAATCGCAGGATGGCTTTCGGATATTGCCGCTGGAAAGACCGGGCCGAAGGCGAAAAAGGCCTCGCGGCCGCGGAAGGCCTGACCGGGAACGCTACTTGACCGCGTGGATCATGAGGACCACGCCGAAATGCTTCAAAAAACCGAATCGTCCGTTCGCCCACCCCTCGATTTTGTCGGATACCCTGCGCAGCCACGGGTGAAGCCTTTTCGGTATGATGATCCTGTGCCATGTCCACGGGGTGTGGAAGTTCCACGGGGGCCTGAATTCGTGCGCGGTCACCGAGGTACTGCCGAACAGGGGCCCGCATTTGCGCCTGATCTCGCCCATACGGTAAAACCGCATCCGGATGGGGTCCCGGTACCGGAATATATTGATGCTGATGCTCTGGAGGAACGCGAACAGCAGGTTCTCCGGCGCGAACCTTCCCGGCACCCTGATGTGCGCGATGCCTCCCGGCTTCAGGACGCGGCTGATCTCGCGGAGCACGAGCAGGCCGTTTTCCTTCGAGAGGTGCTGGAGCACGAGCAGCGAATACACCATGTCGAAGCTGTTGTCCTTGAACGGGAGCAGGGTGCCGTCTCCCCGCACCAGGATCGGCCTGTGCCCGTGCTTCGAGAGATGGGCCGAGGCCCGTCCGAGCATTTTTTCGGATATGTCAAACCCGATTACCTGCACGCCCCTGTCGGTGACCGGCTTGAGCACGCGTCCCCATCCGCACCCGAGGTCGAGCGCGCGCGTCCCCTTTTCCACGGGGAAGGGAGGGGGCGCGTCCAGCAGGTTCCCGTAGTAACCGGTGAGCAGCGCCTCCACGCCGAGGACGATGAACGGCGCGTCGCGCTCGACGCCGTCGTCCCACACATGCACGTACTCTTTGATGAAATCGTCGCCGGTCTGAAGCATCGCGTCCTCCATGCTGTATATCCCCCCCATGCCGCGGCATACTGTCAACACAATTTACTGCGCGCCGGCCGTGAGGAGCGGGTCGCGGCGCGCTCCGCGGGCGGGGGATTCGCACGTCATCGCGGTCCCGGAACCGGCGGGATTGCCCGGCCATAATTTAACCTGAACGTAACACAAAATAATATCGCATAACTTTAAAAACCGGGTGCGGCGCACGCTTTGTTAAGGGGATGTAAAATAAGGCCGCTTTCGCGGCCATCCGTGACGATGATCGTTGACGGATAGAGAGCCATTCATATATTGATTACATCACTTATTTCGTGAAGCGCGCACGGACCTGTGATGTACAACGGAAACGGTTAGAGTTCAGGAGGTTCAATATGGATAAACTGGTAAGCGCAGACATCGTCTGGATGCTGATCTCATCGGCACTCGTGATGATCATGACGCCGACGCTGGCGTTCTTTTACGGGGGCCTTGTCAGGAAAAAGAACATTCTCTCGGTACTGATGCAGTGCATGGTCATCCTCTGCGTGATCTCGCTGCAGTGGGTGCTTTTCGGCTACAGCCTCGCGTTCGGCCCCGACAAGGCCGGGCTCATAGGCGGGCTCGAGTGGATCGGCCTCAACGGGGTGGGGCTGGCCCCGAACGCCGATTACATGAACACGATCCCGCACCAGCTTTTCATGGCATTCCAGATGATGTTCGCCGTCATCACGCCGGCGCTGATCATCGGCGCGTTCGTGGAAAGGATCAAGTTCTCGGGATTCGTCGTGTTCACCCTTTTATGGGCGACGCTCATCTATGATCCGCTCGCCCACTGGGTGTGGGGCAAGGGCGGCTGGCTCGCGACCATGGGAGCCCTCGATTTCGCGGGCGGCACGGTGATCCATGTCAACGCGGGGATATCCGCCCTGGTGTTCGTGCTCCTGCTGGGCAAGCGCAAGGGGATCGACACCCACAGGGCCCCCCACAACCTTCCGTTCAGCGTACTCGGCGCGGCCTTCCTCTGGTTCGGCTGGTTCGGTTTCAACGCCGGCAGCGCGGGATCGGCGGGTCCGCTGGCCGTCACCGCCTTCGTGAACACCAACACCGCCGCCGCTGCCGCGGGCGTAATCTGGATGATCCTCGATTGGAAGTTCAACTCGGTGCCCACCATGCTCGGCGTCGCCACCGGACTGGTCGCGGGGCTCGTTGCGATCACCCCCGCGGCGGGGTTCGTCACGCCGCTCTCGTCGATCGTCATCGGCGCTATCGCGAGCGTCCTGTGTTTCATATTCGTCACGAAGGTCAAATCCGCCTTCGGGTACGATGATTCGCTCGACGTGTTCGGCGTACACGGGATCGGCGGGATCGTCGGCGCCGTGCTTACGGGCGTGTTCGCCACCAAATCGGTGAACGCGGCGGGCGCCGACGGTCTCCTATACGGCAATCCGAAACAGCTCCTGGTGCAGCTGCTCGCTACCGTCGTGGCGATTGTGTTCGCGATCGTGGGGACTTTCATCATCTACAAGGTTGTCGATAAGATTATCGGCATGAGGGTGGATTCACGGGACGAGCACGTGGGGCTGGATCTGAGCCAGCATCACGAGGCCGGATACACCCTCGTCGAATAAACGCGGGTCAGCAAATTTAACATAAGGAGATACGCCATGAAATATATCATTGCCGTCATTAAACCGCACAGGCTCGAAGAGGTGATGAAGGAGCTCGACGAGAAAAAGATATACCTGAAGACCGTGGAAGACGTGCTCGGATGCGGAAGGCAGCGGGGCGTCACCGAGGTTTACCGGGGAGTCAAGGAAGTCGGGAACCTCCTCCGGAAGGTCAAGATCGAGATCGCGGTCAACGACGACTACCTGGAGCCCGCGATAGAGGCCATCATGAGCGGGGCCCGCGAGGGAGAGATCGGCGACGGGAAGATCTTCGTGCTCGACCTGAAGGAGTGCATCCGGATCAGGACCGGGGAGCGGGGGAAGGAAGCCATAGGTTGATACGGACGGCAACACCGTATCCCAGGGGATGGAGCTGCTGCTGAGGGCGGCTCTGTCCCTCTGGGCTTATATTGCACAATCGACAGGCAATGCGTGCCATGCCATGGCTGCAAGAATCAGAAACCTGGCACGTGATGTCTGTTCTGGAACGGCTTTTCGTCGAATTCGGGACCTTCTGAACGGCTTACTCCATTTTCGCCCCGGCCTTGATCAGTAAGTCCATGAGATCCCGGTGGAGCCTGTCGTCGATTCGCTCGAAATTTTCGCTCGCACATTTAAGCGGCGTGTAGTCGATGTTCGTCGACTTGATATTAGGGTCAGCTTTGTGGGCGAGGAGTATTCTCACCACCTCGATGTGCCCTTTGCAGGCGGCCGCGTAGAGCGCCGTTCTTCCGTTTTCAGAATTCTGGTTGTTGAGATCGGCCCCCTTTTCGACAAGCATGCGAACGATATCGGCATATCCCTTTTCCGACGCGTATTCGAGGGCCTGCCTGTTCACCACGCTCTTAATATTTACGCCGGCTTTTGCATTGAGCAGGAGTTTCACGACGTTCGCGTGCCCGTTTTCCGAGGCGAGCATCAATGCCGTAACCTTATGGCTCGAGCCCTGCAGGTTGACGTTCGCCCCGCCGGCAATGAGCTCCCGTACCGCGACGGCGTGTCCGTTCCCGGCCGCCGCATGGATGGCCGCCCCGCTGTCGTCCCTGAAATTTACATCCGCACCGCCGGCGATCAGCGCCCTGATATTCGCCGCCTTGCCTGAATAGGCCGCCCTGATCAGGGCCGTCTGCCGGTAGCGGGTGACGGCGTTCACCCTGGCCCCCTTTGACAGGAGGTAGGAGATTACCTGGGGAGAGCCCGTATCGCCGGCCTCGATGAGAGCCGTTGACTGGTAATCCCCCTCGGAGGCCTTGTTTACCTCCGCCCCGTTGTCGACCAGGAACTTCACGGCCTCGAGATGCCCGTATCCGGCCGCGAGCATGAGGGCCGTGTGGTTTTCATGGTCATAGGCGTCGTTTATCTTCGCCCCGTCCGCGAGCGCTTTTCGGATGCCCGGTACGTAACCGTTTCTGGCATTGCTCAGCAGGCGTTCGTTTGCGTCGTCATCCGCAAATAGCGGAACCAGAATGGTCAGGATTATGACGAGAAATGCTTTCTTCATGATGGCCTCCCTGGCGATTATGCTCCGGTGACATACTGGCTTTTACACGCTGGCGGAGTATGCCGCCATAAGAGAAAAAATGCAAACAGTATTTCATCTCCATCGACACCGATATCGATGATATCAAGAAAATCGAGGCTACGGGCCCTGAAAAGAGTTTGACGAACCTGAAGGACGATGGTGGTATTCTTATGTCGATGTAAGTATGGTTGTCTATCCCCGGGAAACATTTCGCTCATTGAACAGACGGAGGGAGTCTTTATGAAATACCTTGCTGCTATGATGATCGTGCTGCTTGCCGGGATCGGGGTATATGCCGAACGCCCTCATGATGACATGACGGTATCGCCACCGTTTCTGCTTGCTGCGAAGAAGACGTCCGGGGCGAAGCATTCGGACGGACCCCTGATCAAATGCCGGAGGACGGGCATGGTATTGTGCGACAAATGTTGCGAGAAATACAGGCCGGAGCTCAAGGGCGACGGAGAATGCCCCAGGCACGGCACGTTTTCTTTTTCCATGGACAGGCTTGCGGTGCCGTGTGCCAGGTGCGCGCGGGAAAAGGGGATATGCCAGATGTGCGGCAAGCCGCTCGGCGGCAAATGATTGTGACACGGAACATTGCAACCTCACACCCTGTTGCGGCAATTGATCACCATTAAAGGAACCATCGAATACATGAAGGCACGCGTGTTCTATATCGTGCTCATCCTGGTGACGCTGGGCCTGGGTGCGGTCATTGTTCTCATGCCATGGCAGAAAGGGATACTTCGCGCCCATGCCGGGGATTTCTGCATCGTTATATTTCTCTACTGCCTCGTTCAGATCGTATTCTTGACAAAACCGGCAAAGGCCGCCCTCGGGGTGTTGCTGTTCGCATGCACGGTCGAGTTCCTCCAGTACTTCAGGATCGACCGCGTTCTCGGCCTGTCCCGCAACTTGCTCGTGGACCTGACACTCGGTGCTACCTTCGATTTGCTTGATTTTCCATGGTACGCGGCAGGAGCGCTTGCGGTATTCGCGCTGGACCGCTGGCGATGTGGCCGCGGAAAACCGTGATTGCTGGACCAGAATTAACCGGTCTGTCCCATGCTGAATATCGCGGTATGATACAGAGTTTTCATGAACGCGCGCGCAGCAGATCCGCCGCGGGGATCGGCTCGCGGGGCAGTTCCATCCCGCCTTCCCGATGAGCGCGGAACATCTCGAGAAAGACATCCCGGGGAACCTCGCGGGCGCCGAGATCGACCTTGTAGGGAAGGGCCATGCCGAGGTCCCAGAAGGCGCACCCCGAATCCTGAAGCGCCCGCCCGAGCGCGCAGAGCTGCACCGTGCCGCTTCCGCTCGTCAGGTAAAACCCGGAAAGGCTCGTGTAGACCGCTCCCGCGGCGATGCCGATTTCTCCGGCGACCAGGCGCTCCCCCTCGTAAAGCTCGGCAGTGTGTACGAAGATTTTTTTCCCCGGCCGCATGCGAAGCGATTTCAGCGCATTCTCGAGCGGCGGAAGGAGCCAGCACTGGTGGTGCTGGCGGCGGATTCCGGCGACGCAACGGTCAAAGTCCGCGTCGAAAACAAGGCGGTAGCGGCCGGCCCTCCTGCGCGCGGATTTTTCAATGTGCAGGTCGGGGAACAACAGCACGCTACGCATGAAATGCAGCTTGATGAGTAGATAGTGCCGGCCGAAAAAGTCCCCTCCCATGGGAATGCTTCCCCTGAAGGCAATCTCCTCCACAAAGGACGGATCGAAGGATTCGGAAAAGCCGAACTCGGAACCGGCGTTCGCGAGGCGCGCTTCGAACGAACCCAGATCCGCGATGCCCTCCACAAAAGGGCCGAGCGCGTCCTCGAGGACCGCCCTTTCGATGCTCCCGCCGGTACTACCCGAGTCCACGGCCGGTTCGCAGTTCGAAGTCCCGGGACGCGCGTTCACCTGGCGCCATCGAACTTGTCCCTGTACGCCTTGAGCGAGATGAGGTTCTTGCTGATTATGTCTTCCTGGTAGCGGTAGGCCATCTCGGTACCCATGGGTACGAGCATGGAAGTGGATTGCTTGCGGCACCTCGCTTCCAGGGTCTGCAGACGCCCGATGATGTATTTGAGCTCCCTTTGTGCCTGGTCAGTCTTGTGGTCGTCGCGTGGCTTCATCGCGGCGATTTCGCCGGGGAGAAGCCCTGTGCCGAAGAACGCGACGATATCGTTTTCGATGCTGAGCCGGTTCGCGTCGATGCGCCAGAGCCGGTATCGGTTGGCCACTCCCATCGCGTTGAAGAAGACGCTCACCACCATCACCAGCTGGACCAAGCTCGAGAGCGGCAAAAAGTCCATGAGGCGCGGGGCATAGCGGTCGAGTATCTCGGGCCCCTCGTTGGTGAAGTAGTCACGCGCCGCGGAAGACTGCGGGAGGCCGGTCATGTTGGATATCGACCGGTTGTAGTTGATGAACCCGGGGTTGAGCTCGTTCATGACCGAGAGGAGGCCGATGACCTGCGAGCGCCGCGCGCCGCCGTCGTGTACCAGCAGTGTGTCAATCTTGAGCACGTGCTTGTCCTCCGAGGGGAGGTTCTTCACCGGATCGAACAGCCCCTCCCGGATAAGGCCGGGACGGAGGAAGGGTAGCCGCTGTGAAATGCTCTCGCTCTGCCTGATGCTCGCGATCTGGAGGCCCCGCTCGCACACCGCCTTCTCGATGAAACCGGAAGCCTCGCTGATGACGAATACGCCGAGATCGAGCTTGCGTTCCGCGAGAAGCCTGACCTGCTCGTCGGAGTCGTGGTACGAAAGCACGACCCCGAGCGATTTCAGTGCGGGCAGCGAGAATATTCGCTCGGCCAGGTGCGCGGTTCCGCTTCCCCGGGGGCCGATGCCGATGCGGTACGATTTGAGATCGGAAAACGACCTGACCCTGTCAGCCCCTGCGCCGAGAAAGAACACGGTTTCGGGGGAAGTCAGGTGCGCCACGAGCTCCTGGCCCTTTCCCCAGGGGAGGCCGTTCTGGACGAGGGCGAAGCGGCCGCCTTCCCCGGCCGCGGTGAGTTGCCTGATGTTGTCGATGGAACCCTTCGTCGAAATGTTATGGATGGAGCCCCTCTTTTTTTTTGCGATCTCGTCCGCGCGCGAAACGACCTGGTAGTAATTCCCGGAGGTGGCGCCCGAATATATCCTGATGTTCAGGTGCGACAGGCTGGGGACGAAATCGATCAGGAAAAGAAGCCCGATGGCGAGACAGGCCGAGAGAAATCCCATCGCGATCTTGAAGTAGATATTGTCGAAAATCGATCCGGATATTCTCTCTTCCGGTGACGCATTCGCCGCGAGAATCGAATTCTTGATATCCGCAATCTTTTTCATCGTTCTTCCCCCGTTGAGCTGCATCTTCATCGTAGCGTAACGCCACCGGCGGGCCCAGTCAAGACATTTTACTGTTCGGCCGTACGCGTCAGGAGAAAGTCCGCGCGTGACGCCATTGTTACGATTGCGTAACGATCCTGTTTCGTCCGTGTTAAATAGTGCCCGTCTCATGATAATTTTACATTGTGTCTGTTGACGCACGCTTTTCCCCTGCCTTTATTATGATATCATTTGGTGCCACTTGATTGCGTCTAACTTATAATGCAGGCGCGCAGATGGCATATCTCGTGAATGGAATGATAAGGAGGAGCCTATGAATTCACGATTCGCAGTTTTTGTCGCAGCGATGGTGCTCGTCTTCGCGGCGGGCACGGCAATGCTCGTTTCGGCCGATGAAGCCAAGGCGCCCGCCGTGGTGAAAGCGGCCGACCCCTCGGGTCTCGCGACCGGATCGGACGCGGACGTCCCCGCGGCCAGGGCGGGCGAGCCTACGACCCTCGAGGTCGCGAAGGCGGTCGGGCACAACAAGATATCCATCAATCTCATGTGGGTGCTGCTGACCGGATTTCTCGTCATGTTCATGCAGGCGGGGTTCGCGATGGTGGAGGCGGGCCTGACCCGGGCGAAGAACGTCGCGCACACCATGGCGATGAACTTTCTGGTCTATCCGCTGGGGATGCTCGGTTTTTACCTGTGCGGGTTCGCACTCATGTTCGGAGGTGTCGGCGCCCTGGGAACGCTCGGCGGGTTTGACGGCCTGAACAGCGAGATCACGATTTCCCTGTTCGGCAAGGAACTGGGTCTCTTCGGAGGCAAGGGTTTCCTGTTGATGGGAGTGTACGATGTCGCGGTCCTGGGCATGTTCCTGTTCCAGATGGTGTTCATGGACACCACCGCTACCATCCCGACCGGTTCGATGGCCGAGCGGTGGAAATACGCGTCGTTCTTCATGTACGCCGTTTTCGTGGGTACCATCATCTATCCCATCTACGGGAACTGGGTGTGGGGAGGCGGCTGGTTGTCGACCCTCGGCAAGAATTTCGCGCTCGGGCACGGGCACGTGGATTTTGCCGGATCGTCGGTGGTGCATATGACCGGAGGCGTCCTGGCTTTCGTGGGAGCGAAGCTCCTGGGGCCCCGCATCGGCAAGTACAATTCCGACGGGACCCCGAACGCCATCCCGGGTCACAACATCGCGATGGCGGTCATCGGTACATTTATCCTTGCCTTCGGCTGGTTCGGGTTTAACCCTGGATCGACGCTCGCAGGCACCGACCTCAGGATCAGCGTCGTGGCGGTCAACACCATGCTCGCCTCGGCGACCGGCGCCGTCGCCGCCACGCTCTGGATGTGGTTCGTTCGCAGCAAGAAGCCCGATCCCAGCATGATGCTCAACGGCATGCTCGCCGGTCTCGTGGCGATCACCGCGCCGTCGGCGTTCGTCTCCCCGGGAAGCGCGGCCGTCATCGGCCTCGTCTCGGGCGTGCTGGTTATCGAAGCGGCGTTCTTCATCGAGCGGAAGCTCAGGGTCGACGACCCGGTCGGCGCGGTCGCGGTCCACGGTGTCAACGGCGCGTGGGGATGCATAGCCCTTGGGCTTTTCGCCGACGGGACGTACGGCGACGGCTGGAACGGCGTCGCGGGCACGGTGAAGGGGCTGCTGTACGGCGACCCGTCACAGTTCGTCGCACAGCTGATCGGCGTGGGCTCGAACATCCTTTATGTCGGAATCATCGGATTCCTGGTGTTCAAGCTCATCGATCTCGTCATCGGCAACAGGGTTTCCGCCGCCGACGAGCTCAACGGACTGGATGTTCCCGAAATGGGAGTGCCCGGGTATTCGGGCATCAAGCTTGACAAGTACGCGGAAACCCCGCTGGCCCGCGGACCGGTTCCCGGGAAAGCGGAGTGAGGAGGATCGTCATGAAAAAAATCGAAGCGATTATTCGGCCGGAAAAGCTCGACGAGGTGCTTGCCGTGCTGGACGGAGTCAGCTACTCGGGGATTATGATCACCGAGATCAAAGGCCATGGCAAGCAAAAGGGCCTGGTCCAGCAGTGGCGCGGCGAGCAGTACAGGGTGTCGCTGCTGACCAAGATGAAGATCGAGATCGTCGCCGCGGACAAGGAGGCCGCGAAGATCAGGGACGTGATCGCGCACTCCGCCCGCACCGGGGAGATTGGTGATGGCAAGATATTCATCTCGGAAGTTGGCGAGGCCGTGCGCATCAGGACCGGCGAGTCCGGCGAAGCCGTCGTATGACGGTGTCAGCCGCCGGACGAAGAAGGCCGTGCATCCGCACGGCCTTCTTTCTTTTCGGGAATGAATACCCCGGGGTTCACTTTCTTTCAGATCGCGGGGGAAGATCGAATCCTTTTGTGGCGGCCCCGAAATAGGCGCGGATATATCCCCCCTGCTTTTTCATGCGGTCATTCACCGCGTCCCGGAACCGCTTCAGGTCTTTTCCCTTCGCGCCGGCGATGATCGCGGCGGCATCGAGGGTTCCCTTCACGTTGAGCTCCCCGGTTTTTTTGAACAACTCGCGATCGGTGATGATCCGGTCGAGCGCGCGCGCCATCGCGGGAGCGGCGTCGTAGGCGTCATCTGAAACGACGTCGGTGAGGTAGCGCCCGCTATACTCGCCGGCTTTCTTGTCGCCCGAGGTGTCCGCAAGCGACGCAAGCATCGGCGCGGAAAAATCACCAGCGTCGAAGGGCGCGCGGATGTCGTCGTAGACCAGGGTCTCCAGGAGGGCGTGCGAGTTGGTCACGTGGTCAACGGCCTCATTGTAGGATTTATCGAACCCGAGCGCCTTGAGCACGCTGTACCAGAGGAGCTTCAGGGTCGATACGCCTGGGAGTGTGCAGGCGTGGTAGGGCATGTTCATGTCCGCGACGTAGTGCATCCCCATTCCCATAAAGCGATACCCCCAGTAGGGATGGCCCGTGCGGAACGCGAACCGGGACAGGGTGAAGAAGAGGTGCGCACGCTGCTCCGGACAGGTTTTTTTTAGAATGGGGGCCGCCTTGAACACGATCCACGATTCGTGGTAGAAGCCCATGTGAAAACCCGCCTGCGAGTAGGTGAACTCCTTCGGGTTGCTGATGGGCTGCTTCCCGTACCCGTAGAGCTTCCCGTAGGGCGTGTCGTTGTCCTCGTGAAGCCCCATGTCGTATCCGTCGTCGGGCTCGTTGCTCCCCGAGGCGACGACCTCAGTTATCGAAACCTTCTGGCCGGGATGGACCTCGACGAGCGGCCGCTTGAGGTAGTCCGGGGAATACAGGCAGATCCGGTTCCAGGCGATGCGCGGCCGCGGGTCCTTCGGGTCGCGCGCCTGCACGTAGAGCGCGAACATCATGCCCGGGTTCAATCTCAACGCGTTCAGAAAGCGTTCCCTCAGGCTTTTCGGTCCCGTGGGCGAAAACGCGAGCACGTCCGGCCTCGGGCCGTATTCGCGGATATTCTTTCTGGCCCAGGCCTCCTCCTTCTCGAGCTCGGGACCGAGTCGGTCCTTCTCGTCGATGAGGAACACCTCGATGGGCTCGATCTCGACCGTGCCCTGCGCCCCCGGAACGTCCTTCAGCGCCGCATAAGTCAGTATCATGTGATTGGTCCAGGCGCCGGCCGGCCGAGCCAGACACAGGAACGCACAAAACGCCGTCGCGAACAGAAGTATATGTTTCATAGTACCTGCCGTTATTCGTAAAATTTGGCACGGGCGTCCGTTCTGTCTGTCCTTTCGTTGCCGGGCGGCGTGCCGTGCCGTGAGGGACGCCTGCCCTGCCCGCATGCTATATCCCCATATCGCCAGCGCAAGTTATTTTCTTGGGATATACCCCTCGCGGGAGGATTTATCGATTGACCGGGGCCTCTCGATGTTTTATCCGGGGATATACACAACGGAAATGCTGGATATGCCACCGGGGGGAGGGTCATGTACATCATCAACGCTGGACTCAAATTCGCCTTCAGGAAGAACGTCAAGGTCTCCGACGACGTATGCCCGCACTGCGGGTGGCGCACGGACATTTCCTCGTTCGACGCGTTCAGGTTTTTCCACGTGCTGCGGATCCCGCTCATTCCAATCGGGAAATTTCACGTGGAAGGGATGTGCCGCATCTGCCACAGGCACGAGCGGAAATCCTTTTCGGAATGGATGAAGGAACGGGAGGATTTCGTCGCGGCGGAGAAAACTCGGCCCCCCGCGGCGGACGCCGCGTCGGCCATCGCTCACCACCGCGCGGTAACGCGGTACATGATACGCGAGTACGAGATACAGGCCGCGGACCGCATACTGCAGACCTTTCCCGCGGACCGGGACGTGCTCGCCTACCTCGGACGCTGGTACGCGACCGTGTGGATGAACGAGGCGTCGGTTGACTGCTTCGAGCGGCTCCTGAAGCAGGCGCCCTCCGACGACGCCAGGCGCGGACTCGCGTTCGCGTATTCCCGGCTTGACAACAGGCCGCTCGCCCGTTCCGCGTACATGGCCATGGACCGTCCCGACGCCCGCGAGGATTTCATGCCCATGCTGCACCTTGCGGTCAAAATGCGACGCGCCGGGGAGCACCGCGACGCGTATTCCCTGCTGTCGTACGTGCACGGGAAGCTCCCGGAGAGGGCAGTGGAGCACGCCCTGTTCAGGAGCGAGGCGAGGGCGCTCGAGCGAAAGCTCGGCATGGTGAAGAGCCTCGTCGGGAAAAGGCCCGGCGCGAAGCGGGAGGCGCTCATTGCCGCGATCGTGGTCGGTTTCATCACGGCGAGCGCGCTCCTTGCCAACCTCTTCATGTACTACTTCCAGTTCGTCGCGGTGGCGAACGGCACGTCGCGGACCGCGACGGTTTCGTTCGCGCCCGGTAAGAAGGCTACAATCAAGCCGAGGAGCGTGGAGACCCTCACCATCAAGGAGGGAACGTACGACGCGGTCGTCACTTTCGGGGACGGTACGCGCTACATCAGGCGCGTCACGTTCGAGAACGATTTCCTGGCGCGGTTTTACAAGCACAAGACCTATGTGTTCAATATCCGGGGCGCCGCGATCGTGGTCTGGGGCGAGGTTCTTTTCATGCGGGACGCGAAAAAAAAGACCGAAAAAGACACCGCCGGCCTGAAGTATTCGGTGCATACCGGCAGGGAGCTCATTTACTTCACGGGTGTGGATTACCCGTTCGATAAGGCCCCCGAGGAGATCAGCCTTGAAAAAGGCGAAGATCGCAAGATCAAGACCGAGCTCGTTCTGATGAAGCATGAGCCGGTCGACATGCTGAAGCTCCTCGTTGACGCGAAAGAGGTGACCGGCGACGACCTGCTCGCGTTCATGGAGGGGCAGATCGGCACCGGGTACCAGAACGCCGAGTTCAACCGGTCCTACCGTGTATTCTGCGGCCAGCTCCGCCAGGAAGACAGGTACGGCAGATTCCTCGCGGGGCTTTCATCGGGGCGCAAATAAAAATTGATCCGGCGCGCTCGCGAGTATACGTTCAGTATATCCTTATTCCTGGAGGTTATCATGAAAAAGGCTGCGATACTGGTTTGCGCGCTTGCGCTCGCGGCGGCGTTTGCGTCATGCGGCAAGAAGGTCCCGCTCGCGGACGACCAGAAGGTGTTCGCGGGCAAGTGGACGGCCGGCAACGATTTCGTGACCGTGACCGCCGACGGCGGCGGAGACCTGAAGGTGGGCGGTACCACGATCACGGGCGGGAAGACCGCGATCGCGGGCGACATGCTCACGGTGTCCATGGGGCCGATCAAGAAGGAGATGAAGGTCACGAAGAAGCCCGCGGAGGACGGGGGCACGTGGAGCATGGAGCTCGACGGGGTCGTGTACACGAAACAGTAGCGGATGTTGCAGCGGCCCGGTCCGGAAGGCCGGGCCGTTTCATCAACCATACCTCGTGGAGCGAGGTACGCAAGGCTGCGGCCTGGCTGTCGTGAGAGCGTGGATCGGCCTTTGATTGAACTTACGGCGAGCGCGTCTCTTTCGACTGTTCCTGCGGGGAGGGATACTATTTTGTCAAGGCATGATGCGGATAAAACAATGTTAACTGAACAAGCGCCAGGGCGGAGACCGGTATTCACCCGTCTCGCTTTCTGCAAAGGTGCCCTGCTCTGGCTGCTGTCGTTTTTGTTTGCGGACAGCTGTGCGAAACGCTCGGATAGGGACAACCCGGCCGGGTATTATCGCGACCATCAGGCGGAGTTCGTTGAGACACTGGAATCGTTCGAACCACACATACGTGCGCTCCTGAAGTCCCGATATGGTAATGCGTTCAGCAGGCGAATCATCACACACACGCGAAGCGCCTTCATCGGGCTTCTCCCCGGTATACCCTATATCGGGGGTGACGGGAACGGGCTCACCGAGGACCTTGTCCAGGCCGCGATGGTCCTTGCGTTCTATCGTTCCATGAAGGAAAACCGGTGCTCGCTGGAGGAGACCGGCCAGCTCGTGTACGAAGCGTACCTGAATATGCTTGAGGGATATCCCGGGTTCCTGTTCCGCTGGGGATGGATGTGGTCGGGCAGGGACAGGAACAGGAAAGCTACCGCGATCTCCAGGCAGCGCCGTTACCTGGGCGACTGGGTCTCCGAGTACGTGGAAGGCGACGGGAAAACCTTCGACTGGGGCGTGGACCACGTCGAATGCGGCATCGTGAAATACCTGAAAAGCCAGGGAGCTCCCGAACTCGCGCCGTACCTGTGCGTTATGGACCAGCCGACCTTTTCGAAGGCGGGGGCCGGACTTGTGAGAACGAAAACCATCGCCGGCGGGGCCGACCGGTGCGATTTTCGTTTCAAGAGCGGAAGGCCCACCTGGTTGCTCGACCCGCAGTCTGTGCGTATTTTAAAAGGTTGGGGATACAAGGCTTGAAGAGCGTCCTTTTTGTGAAATACGCTTCGAGCCAGGCGAAAGGGTCAGATTCGTTGAAAAGCATGGGGTAGACCGCTGCATCATGAGAAGCCTGCTGCTATCGGGGAAGCACCGGGCGCGCAGCCTGGAAGTGATTACCCTCAATGATGGATTGATCCCTTACCTGGTGCATAACAAAGAAGTACCGATCACGCTGGCCGCGATCATTTTCTCGATTGCGCTCGTGTTGCTGTATATCCTTGGAGGATGGGCGCCTGGAACGTTCCTCAGGTCCGGGTTTTTAATCTCGTATTCAGCGGGAAACCGTTCACCATTATTCATGTCATCACTGACGCGACCCCGGTTTTTCAGATCCTGATACTCTGCGCGTTCTGGCTCTACACCTCGGTATCGATTGTATCCCGATTTTTCCCCGCGTTCGCAAGGATGATATGGAACCAGGAATGGCTCGAGGCGTCGGTCGTGTTTCACACGGTATCCTTCACCGCGATCCCCTGCCTCTTTTCCGTGTTTCTGCTGCTGCAGGTCATGCATCGATGGAACCCGACAGCGCCCCTGCTGGGAGGTTGGACGGCGTTCCAGGTGGTCGCGGTAACGGCGATGTTCGTTCTTGGAACGGTCCTGTTCCTGTTGAGCGCGTATCTCCGGGAAAGGGTCGTCGATACCGGCGACTTCTCGAGGTTCGTCTCGTGGGTGCCGTTCCTCGTCCGCCTGGCCGGTGTCGCGCTGCTCCTGTTATCGGTTTTTATCAGACTGGCGTGGGAACGCTGAACGCGTCAGGTCTCCACGCAGATGAGGCAGATATCGTCCTCGAAATTGTCCTGGCCGCGAAACTCCACGAGCCTCGAGTACAGCCCGCACAAAAATCCCTCGCCCGGGTCCCGCGACAGGTCATGGAAGGCCTGCTGCAGGGGACCGTTCTCGAAGAACGCGGTTCTATCGCCAGGATGGTTGGCCTCCGTAAGGCCGTCCGTGTAGAGTAACAGCTTTCCTCCCTCGGGCAGCTTATCCTCTGAATTATTGAAATGGATATCTGTCATGTGGAGATTATCGCTCTGGACAATGGCCATTGGTATGCACTTGCCGCCGCTGAGCTGCATGATACTGTCCGGTGTGATCACGTAGGGGTGCGGGTGGCCCGCGTTCGAATACACGATGCTTTTCGAGTCCGGGTCGACGATGCCGTAAAACGCCGTTACGAAGTTGCCTGCGGTCTGGTCCACGAGCACGTCGTTCATGTAGCGGAGCAGCTCCGCCGGGTCATAGACGCGGGTGCCTGCCTGTAAAAGGAGCGTCTTGATCATGGAGGTGATGAACGCTGCCGGGACCCCGTGGCCTGACACGTCGCTGAGGAAAATGCCGGTCCTCTCGGTCCCCCCGAAGTATATGAAGTCGAAGAAATCGCCCCCCACCTGGTCCATGGGCTTGTACATGACGTGGATGTAGTCCGCGGGGACCTTCGCGGGAATAATGCGATCCTGGATCGAGCGCGCCATGGCGAGTTCGCTTTCGATGGTCGCGTTTCTGGCCTTGAGCTTGTTGCGTTCGACCTCGAGCTCGCTGCTTTTATTCAGGAGGCTCGCGTACAGGGAGTGTGCCGATATGTGCATGATCACGGATACCAGTATCAGGATGAAGTTCGACAGGGCCACGGTGGGGATGTTGATAGATGCTCCCACCGGTGCGTCGCCGGCCAGAATGTTGACCGGCGGCAGGACCTCCAGGTATATGAGCGCCGTCATGGCATTGAAGAAAATGACGCACGTGACGATGGCGAAAATCCCGTACCGCTTGGTGGCATAGAGCGAGGTCATCATGATGAAGATGATATAGCTCAGCAGGCAGAACGAGGTCGTCCCCCCCGTAATGTAGATGACCATCGTGTAGAGGAACGCGTCCATGCCAATGCGTACGAACCGCAGGTTTTCGATGAAGATGACCCGTGACTCGGTCTCGACAAGGGCAATCCAGACAAGGCTTATCGCAAGGTGCGCACCGCTAAGGGCGGCGATGAGGCCCCCGAAGCTGTACAGGACCACCGCGAACATGACCACGCTCCAGGCCAGGCGGCCGGAGTAATTTACCCTGTATTTCCTTTTTATTTGACGGATATCCGCCCGGTCCATACTGCTTTTTCCGATAGTAGAACTTCCGACGGGACTGCTCCCGGCAGCAGATTGGCACACCAGCCCGTTAATAGCAACCATTTATCCTTATAAATGTCGTTTGCCTGTATTATGCATTGTGATTTCTGAATGCAAGATCGTCGTTGACGACAGGGCTCTCTCCGGGTTCGCGCCGAAGGGCGTAGCCTGCACCGGGTCGAGGCCCTTCCGCGGGCTTGTCCTGGGCGGATGCAGGAGTGGTACGCTCATGCGCCGGGCGCTGCGCTCCATGCTCACGAAGGGATCGTTACTTCTCGGGCGTCAACGCCGCCGCGACCGGCTCTTCGATCGGCTTCACCACGCGTTGCGGGGGCCTGCCGGCCCCCTGATTCCAGGATCGCGGTCCGGCGGCCCAATTATCCCCTTGACCGTGAAATCCCGTTCTGCAACGGTGTTTTCCTGCCATGAAACTCGTTTTCGACAACATCATGATTGAACCGGGCCCTGGAACGGACCAGGTACTGGAGCATGTGCGCCGCGCCTGGAAGATCGCGGGCGAAACACGCATTACCGTGCTCAGGCGCTCGCTCGACGCGCGCAAAAAAGGCCGCATCCATTATCTCTACCGCGTCGCGGTCGAGCTTGCCGACGACGAGGCGCGCCGCGTCATGGACGAATTCGGAGCGCGCGAATACAGTGAGCCCTCCGTGCAGGGGCCGGCCCGCTGCCGTTCGGCGCTCCGCGTCGTGGTCGTGGGCGCGGGCCCGGCCGGCCTCTTCTGCGCGCTCAGGCTCGCCCGGGCCGGGGCCGCGGTCACCCTCGTGGAGCGGGGGCGCCCCGTGGAGGAGCGGCACCGCGACGTGAAGCGGATCAACCGGGACGGCGAGCTCGATCCCGAGAGCAACGTGCTTTTCGGCGAGGGGGGCGCCGGCACCTACTCCGACGGAAAGCTCACGGCGCGGACCCACCGGCCCGAGTCCGCGTGGTTTTTTCACACGCTCGTCGAGCACGGGGCGCCGGAGGAGGTCCTCTACGAGGCCCATCCCCACCTGGGCAGCGACCGTCTCGTGTCGATCGTAAGCTTGGTCAGGCGCTCGCTCCTCGCCGCGGGTGTGACGATACTCTTCGGCGAAAGGGTCGACGACCTCGTCCCGGACGGCGGGCGCGTCGCGGGCGCGGTCACCTCATCGGGCCGCGAGATACGCGCCGACGCGGTCGTGCTGGCCTGCGGGCATTCCGCGCGCGACACCTACGCGCTGCTCGAGCGGCGGGGCGCGGCGCTCGAGCCCAAAGCCTTTGCCGCGGGGGTGCGCGCCGAGCACCCGGCAGAGCTCATCGCTTCGATCCAGTACGGGAGAACGGCGCGCCTGGAATTCCTGCCCGCGGCGGAATACCGCATGACGTTCACGGATACCGTTTCGGGCAGGGGGATATACACCTTTTGCATGTGTCCCGGCGGCGAGATCATCAACGCCTCCTCCGAGCCTGGCATGCTCGCGGTGAACGGCATGAGCCTGTCCGCCCGCGACATGCCGCGGTCGAACGCGGCCCTGGTGGTGACCGTGACGCCGAACGATTTTCCCGGCGGGCCGCTCGCGGGCATCGATTTCCAGCGGGGAATCGAGCGCGCGGCCTTTCTCGCGGGCGGCGGGGGATTCCGCGCGCCCGCGCAGTCGATCGCGTCGTTCATGGCGGGCGCGGGCCCGGAACCGTCGTTGCGCGAATCCTCCTACCGCCCCGGGGTTACGCCAAATCGGATCGAGTCGTATCTCCCCCACTGGCTTGCGGGGGCCCTGCGCGCGGGCATCGCCGCGTTCGACAGGAAGATGAGGGGATTCGCCGGGCCCGAAGGGATGCTCGTGGGCGCGGAAACGCGGACCTCGTCGCCGGTGCGCGTGCTCCGCGGCGGAGACTTCCAGTCGATATCTATGCGGGGACTCTATCCCGCGGGCGAGGGAGCCGGATACGCGGGCGGGATCGTGAGCTCGGCTGTGGACGGAATACGCGTGGCCGACGCGATCGTACAGCACGAAAAAGCATGACCTGAGCATCGGCTGCCAAGTGGTTGACAGTCCCCGGGTTATGGGGTATCGTGCGAAAAAGAATACTCTAAACGATTTGCGCTGAACGCGCGGGGAGACGACATGGCTGGCGAGAAAAGGGATACCGCGGTGCTTTTGAAAGACGGTCTTATCGTGGACGGTACCGGCAAACCGGCGTACAAGGGAAGCGTCCTCCTGAAGGGCGGCCGCATCGAGAAAATTTCGCGCGGGAACATCGCGTTCCGCGGCCCGGCGATGGACTGCGAGGGAAAGGCCATTGCCCCCGGCTTCGTCGACATACACAGCCATAACGACTGGTTCCTCACCACCAGGGGACGGACCGAGTTCAAGACGCCTTTCATCGAGCAGGGTATCACCACGTTCGTGGGAGGGAACTGCGGGTTCAGCTTCGCCGGCCTCGCGGAAGACGCGCGTCCCGAGCACCTGAACCTCATCATGGACAACCTTTTCAAATCGGGCAACGACGGTATTTCGTGGCGCACCATGGCCGGGTTCGCGGCCCAGGCGAAGAAGGCGGGGCTCACGCACAACCTGGCCATGCTCGCCGGCCACGGCACCGCGCGCGCGTCGCTCCGCGGATTCGACCCCTCTCCCCTGGGGCCCGACGAGTTGAAGCGCATGATATACATTCTCGAGAAGGCAATGGACGAGGGTGCGCGGGGGGTATCACTCGGCCTTCAGTACGAGCCGGGCATCTTTTCACCGGTGGACGAGCTGCGCGAGATCGCGCGCGCGGTGAAGCACAGGGACGGCATACTCACCGGTCACCTGCGCGCGTTCACCACCATATCCGCGGCCTATCCCATGAAGCCTTTCGGCGAGCCCCACAACCTGAAGGCCCTGCGGGAGTTCCTTGACATCGCGCGCGAGACCGGAGTGCGCGTGCAGGTGTCGCACCTGATCTTCGTGGGAGAGAAGACCTGGGGGACGTTCGATCGCGTGCTCCAGATGATCGACCGCGCCATCGACGACGGCGTGGACGTGATGTTCGACACGTATTCCTACCAGTGCGGGGCTTCGGTGATCAACGTGCTTTTGCCGCCCTGGTTCCTGGCCGGGCTCCCCGGGAGCTACGAGAGCCGCGCCGCGCTTTTCCGGCTGACGCTCGAGCTCAAGGCGCTGCAGGCCCTCCTCGGGTTCGGCGTGGGCGACATCCAGATCACGTTCGCCAATGATGAAGAGCTGAACCGTTACAATGGAATGTTCCTCTCTGACATCGCGAAGGAGCGGGACAAGGCCGACGTGCCGAACCTCCTCGATTTCGCGGAACGCAGCGGGGGCCGCGCCCGCGTGCTCATGCACAGGTACTCGACGCCCGACATCGTGAAATCGCTCATGCGGCACCGCGCGTCGATGTTCATGACCGACGCGTGGGTGGAGCCCTCTGGCTCGCAGAACCCCTCGGCGTTCGGGTGCTTCCCGCGTTTCTTGCAGATCGCGCGCGAGAGCGGGTGCATCGGGCTGGAAGAGGCCGTGCGCAAGATGACGCTCGCGGGCGCGGAGCGTTTCAGGCTCGAGCGCCGCGGCGCGATCAGGGAAAAATACGCGGCGGACGTGGTAGTGTTCGACCCGGAGAAAGTAGCAGACAATAATACGGTCGAGCACACGGACCGGAGGCCGTCCGGCATCGAGGCGGTGTTCGTCAACGGCGTGCAGGTGCTCAAGAAAGGAAAGGCGGAAGCCAAGCCCAGGGCCGGGATGATGCTGTAGCGAGAGGGGGCAGCCACGGTCGTTCCCCGCGGCCCGCCTGAAAGCTCCTTGCCGTTTTTCGCGACGAGGGCCCCGCGTTGATCGTGAACACGAACCTCAGCCCGTTGCGGGCCGCGAATGCGACGGCGGAGTCCCACTGCGCGCGAGGTGTCGATGTTCACGCAGATGACGAGCTCCGGCGCCGTTCCGGGATTGAGCGAGGCGCCGCGGCGCTCGAGCACGAGCGAAGGGGGGAACTGGCCCCTGATGAATTCGACAACTCCTCCGCGCGAGTCCCAGGCCGCGAGTCGGATGATGACGAAGATGGCGGCGCACAGGGCGGCCGCCGCGATGAGTATTTTTTTGCCATGGCGATTATCCGGAAACACTATTCCGGAGCGTGTTATCTTCCCGAATTTTTTTCATCCTTCTGGTGTATCGCGCGTCAAACTCTTTTTCCGGGAAGGGTAAACTCAAAACCGGGTCCTGCCGTGGTGGCGGGCCGTCATTCGAGGGAACGATCGAATTTTCTTTCCAGCTCTTCCGAAAGGTTGATGAGCTTTTCCGCGTTACCCCTGAGTTCCTCGGTGTGCTCGCCGTTGTTCGCCATGATGAGGTTGGTCACGTCGATCGCACTCACCACATCCTCCACGGATTGCTTCTGGATTCCCATGGACAGGGCTATACTCTCGGATTTCTCCCTGACCTCCGCGGTCTTCTCGTTCATGCGGCCCTTCAGTTTTTCCTGTTCCCTGATTATTTCGATGATTTCGTCGGCCTTAACCCGCATCGCTTTGGTGTCGTCGAACATATTTTTAATGAAGGATATGATCTCGACGATGATCGCGCTTCCCCGCTCCACGTCATTCTTGTTCGTCCCGATGAGGTCGGTGATCTGTTTGAGCTCCCCTGCGGAATGGTCAGCCAGTTTTCCGATCTCCTCTGCGACGACCGCGAAGCCCCGGCCGTACTCACCGGCCCGGGCGGCCTCGATTGATGCGTTGAGCGACAGCAGGTTTATCCGGTCGAAAAAGTCCGTCATTATATTAATGACGGAAAGGATCCGATTGGAGTTGTCGGATATTTTCCTGTTGATCTCGTCGAGCATAGCCGATGAGCGCTCGCCTTTTTCCGCCACCGACAGGAACGAGACGAACATGCCGGAAATCTCGGAGCCGATTTTTTCTATCCTGTCGATGAGACCGGACAGCTCTGAAAAGCCTTCGATGAGTTCGAGCAGGGACTTGCCCTGAGCCGCGTTCGCGCCCATGATGCTGTCGGCTCCCGCGATGAGGGTGCCGACAGCGCGGTTCACTCCCCCCACCGCCGATTCCTGTCGCAGTGAATTCTCGGAGAAGCGGCTCACGACGTTCGAGGTGACCCGAATGGACTCGCCTATCTGGTCGGAAATGTCCCGCAGCGCGAGCATGAGGGACTTGATCAGGTCGTACTGTCTCCTGTTCTCGGCGGCCTCGCTGTCGCTCCGGCATATGGCCCGGTTGAGGAAGCGGTTCGATACGGCGGTGATGATGAAGACCAGTATGAGCGTGACGATTCCGTCGACCAGGCATGTCCTGGTGGTCTCGACCAGGAGGCCCGTGGCCTGCGGTTTCGCGATCATGACAAAGTACGCCGCGTGGGTAGCCACGAACAGGAAGAGTATGGATGTGGATATGGCGAAGGAACAAAACATCGTCGCGAACACCAGGTCGGCGTACATGAAATAGGCCAGCGAAACGCCCGCCATGTGGATCGGTTTCGTGACATAGCCGGCGATCGTTATCAGGCAGCAGAAATACACGAGGACGTTCGCCGCCAATTCGATTCTGCCCGAGCGAATGATCATTAGAATGACGAAGCACATGAGAAAGGTGGGCCCGGTGATGGCGCACATCAGCAGGAAACGATTGATCCCGAAGGAAAGAGTGGCAAGGCTCATCACGAGCAGGATGACGATGAAGATGAACATGAAATACACGAGGAGAACCGATTTCTGATACCGGTAAAAATCGCTCATGTTGTACTTTACCAGAAAGTGATCGCGTATTCCAGTTAGCCCCTTGCCCATAATACAATACCCCGTTTGGAACGTCATTATGCCGTCCCTGATTATTGAGGTCTAAAATCAATCGGTTAAAAAAAGAGCAAATAATGCAATAAAGGCACAATTAATGTAATTAATAAACTGAAGGTGGATGTCAAGATATTTTATCTAATGTGCATGCATAATATAATCTATGGAAGAATTAATCGACGAGATACATGTCGCTCGTTCCACACCACAAAGGAATACAGCATTATGTGCCGATTGTACTGATCATCTATAGATAGCCTCACCAGATAGCCTCACCGCACTGACGCGGAATGAACGGGCATACCAGGCCACCATAGAGTGAACAGAAAGGATTGACGCTCCGGAAGCCTGTACTACAAATGCAGATTGCATCGATCATCGCTCATCCGGGCTGGATACCCGCCCGGAATCGGTATAATACGAGTTTTGTAATAGAGGTCATGATGGGCACACAATCCTCATTGAGCATGGAAGCCCGCTCGCAGCGGTATTATAGCATTTTCGGATTGGGTATGGGATTCTTCCTCGTGGTCCTGGTGCTCACGGCATACAGGGTCATGAGCATCATCTCCGTGTATATATGCCTGGCCGGAGCATTCTATTTGATCATGTATTCCCTCTTTACGCTGTATCTTTCGCGAAGGAACATCACGTCCACTTTAATCAAGTATTTCGGTACGGTCTCGCTGTTTGCGGCCCTGAGCATCGCGAAATTCAGCTTCGTATTCGGAAGCCTGGGGTATGCCGACGTGCTCAAGGAAACGATGACCTTTGACCTGTATTTTATCCTCATCATTTTCACGGCCGTGTACAACGACCGGCGCCTCACGATCATATCGGGCCTAACCGCGGCCTCGATGTACGGTACCCTACTTGCGATAGGGATAGTCGTTTACGGCTTGGTGCCGTCGGACGCGCCCGAGGCGAATGTTTCGCGCGATATGATCAGGATAAACATCGAAATCGTGAAATGCTGCCTTCTGATCGGTGCAGGCGTTCTGATGAATTTCATCACCGGCAACATCAACACCCTGCTCGACCGCGTCCGCTCATCCGAGTCCGAGGCGCTCGAGCGCGTGGAATACCAGAACCGCGTGATCGAGGACGTATCGACGCGCGCCGAGCACCTTCGCGAGGTGACCGAACGGCAGACGGCGCTGGAATGCGAGATAAGCACGAACACGAACGGCCAGCTGGAGTTCGCGCAGGCCCTGTCGCAGTACATCGGCGACCTCTACGGCCTCGCGAAGAGCGTTTCTGAGAAGACCGCGCAGCAGGCGGACATGACGACGGACCTCAAGGACCATGTGAACAACCTGAGGGAATGGCATGACGAGGCGTCCGATCTTTCGAAGAAAGTGCAGTCGCTCGCGGCGACGATAAACCAGAGATCGGTGGAATCCTCCGGAGACATCGCCGAGTCCATCCAGCGCATCCAGGTCATATCAGCAGGGACGCAGTCAATACAGGAATTCCTGGCCATCATCAACGACATCACGGACAGGATCAACCTGCTGTCGCTCAACGCGGCCATCGAGGCCGCGCGCGCGGGCGAGTATGGCCGCGGGTTCGCCGTCGTCGCCGATGAGATCAGCAAGCTGGCCGACGCCACCAGCGAGCAGTCGGTTGAGATATCAAGGCACCTCCAGAAGAACATCGAGGACGTGAAGGAAGGCGAACGCTATATCCAGAAATCGTCGCAGTCCTTCAGCCAGATCATCGAGAGCATCAGGGCGGCTCAGAAATACCTTGACCAGATTTTCAAGATCATAGACCGCATGAGCTCCGCCTCTTTCGAGCTTGACGGAAGGGTGCAGGCCCTGAGCGATTTTAGCGGCAGCATCGATGAATCGTCGCGGCGGCAGTCGCAGATCACGGGTGAAATCAAGACGCGCATCGAGGAGATGGTGACAAGCTGCAACCTGGTCATCGAGGGAGGGCGGGAGCTTTCCCGGATTTCGGATGACATCTCGCGCCTGTCAGGCGAGCTCAAGGTGGCGGTTGCCGCCGAGTGATCGCCTCATCATACGTGCAATTCGCGTTATCCTCCGAGCAGCGCGTCGATCTCCTCGATGGCCGCGGGATTTTCCGCGAGCTGCCGTACCTCGGGGTGCGTGAGGAAGGGTCGCATCATCTCCCTGGTCCTCGCCGGAAGCGCCTCCCAGAGGGCGCTTCTTTCCCCGCTCCCTGACCTCGCCAGGATCGCTCCCATGACGCGCAAAATCGCGTTCGCGAAACCGGCCGTCTTCAGCGATATGCTGTGGCTGTCCGCGAAATCGTAATCGTCGTTGACCGCGCTGAACATGATGTCCCGGAGCAGGAGGTTCCATCGTGCGGTCGCTTCGGGCCCCTCGGGAATCGAGAGGATCTGAAGCACCCGCTGCCTGTATTCCGGCATTATGTAGGGCTCCATCACCGAGGGCTGGAATTCCTCGCCCTGGATGCTCTCCGACTCGAAGCGGCGGCGGTCGTAAAAATTTCTCAGCCATTCGAAGTACGACGCGGTAACACCGCCTCCGTTGGCCAGGAAATCGTAGATAGCCGCGATGCCCCGTTCCTCGAGGATGCATTCCCCCTTCGAGGTGTTGGTGCCGTTTCCGCCGCTTGCCACGAGACGGGCCTTCAGCCGCGAGGCCACGTCTGCGGTGATCACGTTTTCAAGCGCGCAGGGAAGCAGGATATCGCACTCCATTTCAAGGACCGCGGATCCCTCCTTTGCCCCGCGGATGGTACGCTCAACGTTCCCGACCGCGCCGATGCATGATCGCTCCCTGGATTTGTTCACGCTGTCCAGTATCTCCGCCACGTTCAGCTGGTCGCCGATGATGGCGCCGCCGGCGTCCGCCACCGCGATGACGTTCACGCCGTAGGGCATGAATTCCGAGAGGACCGAACCTCCCACCTTCCCGGTGCCCTGCACGATCATCCTCTTGTTCTTCAGGAGTTTGGGATATACGCTTTTCACGAGTGTATCCCAGTCCGGATCATTGACCACAGGCCTCCCTGACGCGAGGAGCACCTCGCGCTCGTTGTATCCGGCCACCGATTCCAGTAGTTTCCGTTCATCCTTCGTGGGTTCCTCCGCGGGTTTCCATTTACCCTGCAGATACAGACGCGTCACCATGGCGAGGACGCAGTAGAGCAGCCCCCTGCCGGTGGCGCCCGTTCTTGCGGCGATGCCCATCCTTGGCTTCCCGGTGATCTGGGGCGCCACCACGAGCTCCAGATAGTACTCGTCGGTGATGATCCTCCTGAGCAGTTTGCGATTGCCCCAGTCCACGTCGAAATGCTCTTTCAGTATCCTTCGTGCCTCTTCAAGGGAGATTACGCGGTTTCCCACCACAGTGACGCCCGCCTTCACCCCGTATGCCACCAGGGCAAGGTCGCGCAACGCCGATTTGAATCCCTCAAAAAGAATACCGATCTCGGAGGGCCCGCAGCCGACGTCTCCCGCGGGTATGTCGTGCACGGGGCCGGTCACCAGGAAGAGCGACCGGCCGAAGTTCGCGGTCGTATCCATGAAATCGAGGGGCCGGTCTGCGTAGTCGCCCGGGCTGATGACAAGCCCGCCCTTGGCCCCGCCGAAAAGGATCTTCGCCCGCGCGTTTTTCCATGTCATCATGAAGGACAGGGCGCAGACCTCGTCGAACTGCACGATCGGATCGAGCCTGAGCCCGCCCTTGGCGCCTCCCCTCGAGTTGTTGTGGACGAACCTGTACCCGGGGAGGTTCTCGCTGCGTCCACCCCTGTTGCTGGAGACATAGAACTCGCTGAGGTGCTCGTATCGCATGAGCCTTCTCATCACGGGATTGCTGTCGTGGATACCGAGAAATTCCGCGGCGCGGTAAAAGTCCGTCAGCGCGTTGAGCAGGAAGTTCAGCTTCTCCTCGCTCGTCGCGGTGTCGCGGTTCCTGGCGAGCATCCGTCTCAGCTCGGACATGAGTTCTCCCACCCGGACGCCGGGCGTGTCCGGATCGCTTATCCCCCTGACGATCACTTCGATGCGGCTTTCAATGGCGGTGTCCTCCGGTTTGCGCCCGTCTTCCCCGCTGGCGCGTACCGCATCAGGGATCAGGGGGAGACAGTCTCCGTAACCGCTCTTCCGGTCGGCATACACCGTCAGTATCTGCACCGATTCCCCCGGAAAGCCCGTGCCGAAGGTATCCAGGTAAGACCTGTGGAGGTTGATGCGCCGTTTCGCGAAAATCACGAGCACCCGGAGTACAAACCCGCGGTCCGGATTTTTCACCGCCACGGAGATGCGCGCCTCCGGCGACTGGCCGAGGATCTCGCCCCCCAGATCGGTTTCCTCGGTCGACACCACGGGCTCATCCGAGTCCAGGGCGCGGGAGAAGAGCTCAAGGTGGCGCTTGATCCTGGATCTGGTCCGCAGGACGTTTATTTCCTCGTACAGATAGTTCTGGGGAAGGTTGTACAGGAACGTTGCGGCCCGCTTACCCCCGGTATCGAGGCAGTCTTTTTTCACCGCTTCCATCAACGCGACCTCGTCTTCGCGCGCGGGCCGCTCCCTGCGGCCGGCCTGTTCGAGCGTGATGATGCGCACGCCGGTTGAGGATTTGACGGAGTCGAACGAGTTTATCCGCATGGAGAGGTTCGCTTCGATGATCCTGGCAAGCCTTCCCGGCACGTCCCTGCCCACGTTGACAAAATACGTGAGGGCTTTGCCGTCGTCGCTTTCCTGACGGATAAAATCGGTGTTCGCGTTCAGCATCTGGCTTATGATGAAGATATGACCCGCGATTTCTCCCGCGCTGTTGCTGATGAAGTAATAGTTCGGCATGACCCCGTCTTCAAAATGCTGTTCCACGATTTTTTCGGCGGTGTTCATGTCCATCCTGTAACGCGATTCCAGTATCCAGATGACCTCCGCGGCGAGGTTTTGCTTGATCTGCAGGATTCGCTCGATAGAAGTGGCCTGTCCCGACGTTTTTCCCTTCTTCATGGAGTCCTCCCCGGCCGTCCCGGCTTCAAGATGTTCGTCGAACGTCATGCGAATTCACCATGCCCCGTTCGCTTTTTCGTACTGGTTCATTACCAGAATGCGGCGTGCCGTATATGTTTTGAGCCGCGTCAGGAATACCTATGTTTGAATGCAGTAATGTCCGGCGAAATATCCATATTTCCCCGTTTGACTCCCGTCAAACTATTTTTGGAGAATTTCTACCGGGCCCGGGCCATTAATCCGCCAGCATTCCGAGGATCGCGACCCCTCCCTGCCAGGACAGGGCGTTCAGGGCGAACCCGAGCGCCATGGCCGCGCCCGTGCGCAAGCCGCAGGCATATCGGTACGCGCCGCCCTCGATGACGCTGACGATGCACTCGGCCGCGAGGAGCTTCGCGAAGTACGATCCGCCGAACGGGATTGCGAGCGGGAAGAGGTTCCAGAAGATAGTGTGCGTGACCGCGTTAAGCGCCACGACCAGCGCGAGGTTTTTCGCCGCACGACGTCTCTGCGACCGTTCGGCGAGCGAGAACGCCAGCATGCCCGCGCCCTCGAGCGCGATGGTGAGCGCGAGCGCGGCTACCTGGTGATGCATGGACGCGGTGCTACTTTGTTTTGCAGATGATGCATCGGTCCACGTCGGATTTGGGGTCCTTCTTGCAATCCTTCTGGACCACGCAGACTCCGTTGCTGCCGCAGCCGTATCCCCACTTGCAGGGATCGCCCGCCTTCTTGCCCTGGCAGGGCCAGTAGGGAGCGGGCACGTTTGCCGTGAGCGCGAGGGTCATGATCAGGAGCCCGGCAAGGGAGATCAGTCGTTTCATAAAGAGCCTCCAGTTCAATGCGACATATAACGATTTCCACGAATGCACGACGGGTTGCATTTTCAAGAATAATTTGCATTTCAATTCAGGACCACAGGGAGATTGATGCAATTTAGGGTATTGACTTTATCCGAATCGTGGCGGATCATGGCGGATTCACGTGCGGTGAAGGCCGGAATATGCCGGCGAAATTGTATCCCGGGGGACGCATGCCATGAAACTGTACGCCATAAACGACCGCAGACCCACCATTGCCGAGGGTGCCTGGATCGCCCCGTCGGCGGAGATCATCGGTGATGTCCGCATAGGAAGGAACTGCTACGTTGGCTGGGGGAGCATCCTTCGCGGCGATTACGGAACCATTATAATAGGGGACGAGACCGCCATCGAGGAAGGTGTCATCATCCATGCGAGGCCCCTGGACAAAACCGAGCTTGGTTTCAGGGTCACCGTCGGTCACGGCGCGCTCATCCACAACGCGACGATTCACGATTTCGCCACCATCGGCATGCGGGCCACGGTCAGCGATTTTTCCGAGGTGGGCGAGTGGG
>CAYRGX010000024.1:0-56531 GCA_964423905.1 uncultured Leptospirales bacterium
GTATTTCATGGTTGACTCCTCCATATGAGGCGACAACTATGTTGACACTAGGGGGACCTGATGCACACATCGCCACGGACTGCCCCGCTCCGGGTCGCCCGTTCTCGCCGGGCTGGAGACCGGCTCCGTCACTATCCTCTCGGTACAGCCGCCGAATATCGACCGACCCTGAGTGCCATATCGAGGTGCCGGCCGGCACTGCGGCCGGAATGAATTCATCGCGCCATTTCGTTGCGCAGCACAATACTCAACTCCAGACAATCTTTATATATACGGTATTCGTCTCATGATCGATTATTACATCGCCCCAGTTATGATATTTTTCGGGCGGTATGGCATACTTTTTTCCATGCCGGATTGTTTTAAAATTGAACCATCCCGGTTCGGTTCGACGGTCGAAATAATACAGTTCGTCATCGGAATGCGATTTCGTGTAGCCGGTGAGGCCGGGTTCAATTATCAGAGATTTAGATTTCGTGTACATTGTCGGCGATACTTTGTTCAACCCCGGAGAGCGCGAGATGAAATTCTCGATGTCGTTGCCGTCTGCCTTAAAGCGTACATAATCGGAGCCTGTGAAAAGACCGGCCCATCCCGTCGCCTTTACTTCGCGCGCGGACAAAGGCACGTCCGCGAGGCGTCCCTTCTGTAAAACCCGTCTGACAAATTCGAGTTTGTCTTTTTCCGATTTGAACATCATCAATCGATGATCGTCTTTTTCCGCGGCGCAGCCGGAAAAGATTAACGCGAATACGATGCTTGCGATGTGCAGCTTGCAATTCATATCCTGTCGTACCTCCGAGCGCATTGTGATCGGCTTTTCATGTCAGTCGTGGTATGCATTATGGCGGGCATCATCAAGTCAAAATACACAATGCGTTATATCCTTATAAAAATCTTCCTGCGATACAGCACCCACGCTGCCGCGGTCCAGAACGCGAGCACCATGAGAGAATACGCCAGGGACGCGGCTTCCGGCGAAAGCCATGACGCGAAAAGCGTCCGGTGGATGAAGAGTTTGAGCGGGATATGCCCGCCGCCGTCAGGCACCGTCACGAAGACGGTGATCCGCGCGACCAGCGACGACGCGAAAAAGACCGCGAGCGAGTTCGTGCCGAGCGCGATGAACGGGACCGCCCACCGGCGCAGGCCGCGGATGTCGACGAGCCACAGGCACGCCGTCAGCGAGAAGAGCGCGATCCCCGCGGTGAGCACCGCGTAGGAGGGGGTCCAGAGCTGCTTGTTCACGGGCATCCACACTGACATGAGAAGCCCCGCGACGACGAGGGCTGCCGCCATGACCGAGATGCCGGCGGCGTCGCGCCTGTCGCGCGCGAGACGTTCGCCCGCGAACACCCCGGCGAGCGCGGTCGCGGCCGCCGGCAGGGTGCTCAGGAGGCCCTCCGGATCGAAGCCCGCGGCGGGTGAATGCGCGTACGTGTGCGCGCCGAAGACCGACGCGTCGATGAAGCGGCAGAGATTGCCTTCCGCATCGAGGGCCCCGGCTCCGTGTCCCGGCACGGGAACGAGTTCCACGAGGGCCCAGTACAGGGCGAGCAGGCCCGCAAAGAGCGCGTAACGCGTGTTTCTACCCGCGTACACGAACGAGGTCGCCGCGATGAAATAGCAGACCGCGATTCTCTGCAGCACGCCCGGTATGCGCATGGCGGCGAAGTTGCCGTCGGGCGGCAGGTTCAGCGCGAGGCCCAGGGCCATGAGAACGAGCGTCCGCATGACGATTTTCCGGAAGAGGCCGGCGCGCGCGATCGCGGTCACGGGCCCGGCGGAATACGCGACCGCCACGGATACGCCCACGATGAAGAGAAAAAACGGGAACACCAGGTCCGCGGGGGAAAGGCCATGCCAGGGCGCGTGACGGACCGGGGCGTACAGGTGCGCCCAATCGCCCTGGTTGTTGACGATGAGCATCCCCGCGATGGTGATGCCGCGGAGCGCGTCGAGTGAAACGATTCTTGCGGATGGTTCGGTCATGGTCCGGCGCCCTTGTGTCAGGATGAGATAATGACTACCGGGGGCCATATCCCCCTAAAAATAAAGAACAAAATCAGGGTTGCGTCCGCTCGCGGAACCGGCCGGCGGGCAAAAAAAACGCCGCGTGACCCGAAAAGGGCGCGGCTGATACGGTCGAATAGTCTGGGGAATCCGTCGTCCCGGGGGGAGGTGCGGACGACGGATTCCACCCGATGATGACGCGTCGATGAAACGCGATTTATACCTTGAAAAACTCCACCGAATCCTTGAGCGAGATCGCCAGCTTCGCGACCATCTCGGAGACCCCGGCGATCTCCTCCGCGCCGGAGGCGTACGCCTGCGCGAGCTGGTTCATGCTCGTCATCGACTGGGTGATCTCGTACACGGCGATTTTCTGCTCGCCGGTCGCGATGTGGATTTCCTCCGATTTCGATTTAAGGTCGGTCACGCTCGACTGGACCGTGGTGTTGTTATTCAACTGGGTGCTCATGTTGACGTTGATCTCCTCGATGCCCTGTTCGATGGTGTTGACGCCGTGGATGATGCGGCCGAGCGTTTCCGAGGTGGCGAGGATGTTGTCCATCCCCTTCGATATTTCCTGGCTGTTCATCGTGATCAGCGAGGTGATGCTGTTGATGCTGGCGGACGTCCGGTCGGCGAGCGACGAGATGTGCTCCGCGACGACCGCGAACCCGCGACCCGCCTCGCCCGCGCGCGCCGCCTCGATCGAGGCGTTCAGGGAGAGGAGGTTGATCTGCTCGGATATGTCGTTGATGATGTTGACGATGTTCATCATGTCGCTGGTGCTCCTGGTCACCCTGTTCATGGTGTCGTTCATGCCCATGAGGGACTCCTCCCCGGCCTTGGCCTGGTCGGCGATGTCCCGGGTGATCTTGAGCGTGTCCCCCACCGATTTGCTCATCACTGTGATGTACTCCGAGAGCACCTGCATGTTGTCGATGAGCTTCATGAGGCTGTTGAAGAGATCGCTTGTGTGGCTCGCGACGTTGCCGATGCTCGCGGACATCTCTTCCATGGACGAGGTCACCTGCTCGATGTTGGCCGCCTCGCTCTGGGCGTTCACCGAAAAGTTACCCGAGGCGCCGGACATCTCCTCCGAGGAGGCCGCGAGCTCGCCGGAAAGGTTCACGATCTCGCGGACCACGTTGCCGATGCGGTCCGACAGTATCTTCGTCGAAGAGCCGAGCATCCCCACCTCGTTGCCGCCCATATGGCGGTGGGGTTCGATGGAGAAGTCGCCCTGCGCGAACGAAACGATGCTGTTACGTATGTCGACCAGGGGCTCGAGCCTGTCCCTCATGCTCTTGAAGATGAACGCGCCGATGACGCAGAGCCAGAATATCCCCATGCCTGTCATCCACAGGGCCAGGCTGCTCACGTGTGCCGTCACGATGGCCTCCCGGTTCCCTTTTCCCGCCATGAGTTCGTTGACCAGTTCGGTTATCGACTGGTTCGCCATGTAGATGGCGGTCACGGTCAGCACGAGCGACAGGGCGAAGCAGATGAGCACCACGGCGACGGTGAGCTGCGAAACGATCGAGCCGAAAAGCGTCGTGGTTTTTCTCGACAGGACGAGATTGAGATCGGCGAATATCGGGTTGTTGTAGAATTGCTTCATCAGTGGCTTCGTCGCCACGGTGATTTCGAGGATCGTGAAGGCGATGATCGCCGCGCCCGCGACCCAGAGGTTCAACAGCTGCCGGAACGTGATCCCCACCATGAGATTCACCAGGAAACTCACGATGGTGAAGCCGGTGGTCCACCGGACTATCATAGAGGTGACGCAGAGGATGTTGAAGCTGCCGAAGCGTTCGCGGACCTGTATTTTCAGCGCGAGGTCGATTTCCGCCTTCTTGTCGTACAGCGAACAATACCGCCAGATCGGACGGAAGAGGTAGATCAGCCAGAAGATGATCATGGTTCCGTACACTATGGCGATCCCGATCACGACCATGATGAAGGCGCGCATCTGGGCGTCGGTGATGGTAACGCTCCTGAGATACAATAGGGCGGCAACGGGGATGACCACGAACATGTGCATGACTTCTGTCAGAAGCGTGCATTTGATAAAAAAAGCCCAGAAAAGAGAGGTGGCCGATTTATTATCGCTCATAACACCCTCCGGGAATCAATTTTGATATACTCTAATGAAGGGTACTTTATATGAAGAATGACAGTAATATAATAGCAGAATATCGTCATGCTTGTAAACAAAAAAAATATTTTATTGAGTAAATTCATCAATCCCGCTTTATTATTGTAAAAATAGTTGAATATTACCCCGGTGAGTATCACACAAAACTGTTGGTTAAGTGACTACGAATCCTTACATGCATGGGGAAAAGTAGGTGTCGGATATCATTTCAATGCCCTTATGACGTAGTCGAATGGACCAATCGGCCAATTTTACCGCCCGGGCGGGCTTTGGATGGTCTGGCTGACTACGTTATGTCCTATTAACTCAGTACCGAGGTGTTTTCAATGTCCCTTCCACTGTATCGGGAACTGCAAGTCCACAGGTTTTATGACGGATCGCTCTTCCCGGAACGCGCAATGGTTAGCTGCGAGTATCTTTTTAGCTTGAAGATCAACGGGCTGCACCATGCATCGATCGCCTGTTCGTCATCCGATCTCGAGGAGATGACTCTCGGTTACCTGCTTTCCGACGGGATAGTAGCATCTCCCGCGTCCGTTCGTGCAATTTCCGTTGACGAGGGTTCACTGACGATCTCCGTAGAGGCCGACGTCGTGTCAGACCCGGCCTGTCGGCCGGGCATCTCGGTCACGACCGCGACCGGGCGCGCCAGGTCGGACGCGCCGCCGCAGGCCACCCGAATGCCCTCGGCGCGCGTTCCCGCCCGCGCCGTGCTTGGCCGCATGAACGAGTTCCTGGTCATGTCGCCGATCCGCGAGATCACCCACGGCGTGCACAGCTCGGCGTTGTGCGATGCCCGGCTCGAGCGCCTGGCCGTGTTCGACGAGATCGGCAGGCACAACGCCATCGACAAGGCGATCGGGTTCGCCGCGAAACACGACCATTCCCCGGGGGAGATGATTATTCTCAGCACCGGGCGCATCGCGGGCGAAATCGTGCTGAAGATCGTGACCGCGGGCGTGTCCGCGATCATCTCGCGCGCGTCGCCCACGACGAGGGCCATCGAGATCGCCCGCGCGCATGGTGTTACCGTGATCGGGCGCGCGCATGGCGACTCGTTCGTCGTGTTCAACGGGGTGGAGAATGTAGTCCTATGAATGAGGAGGGGGATACATGCCAAGTGGCTCATCGCCAAGCCCACTACCGCCGGCAGGATGCCGGAAATATGGTTGCCCCGAGTGGCGCAACCGACGACGTACGCGCCAGACTGGCACGTGGCATCGGGGCGTATTGCCCCGCGAAAATATGTAATGGCCCCCCTTGCACAGGCTCTACCCGCTCCGTGTTACGAATTATCACCTGATCGAAGACCATCTTCGTAACGCTCCCCTCGACTCCGCTCGGGGAGCCAGGATTGTGGACTGAATGTATCCGCCGAAGTCATATACAATGTCATTTGATATTTCCTTGACAGGTCTTCAAATCATGTATACCTTACGGGAAACGAAGTACGCGACCCGGTGAAACGTGCCGGGAGTATATCCCACTGGAGCAGAACGGAATGAACGACAACGAACAGGACGTCAAGATCGAGGTTAAATTCGACGAGGACGTGGCCGCAGGAAAATTCACCAATTTTTCGAATATCACCCATTCCCCCGACGAGTTCATCATCGATTTCATATTCGTGACGCCGTCGCCCCCGCCGGGATTCGGCAAGCTCGTGTCGCGCCTTGTGCTCACGCCGTCGCACGCGAAGCGCCTCATGCTGATCCTCACGGAAAACATCAAGAACTACGAGGAGCGGATGGGGGAGATCTCCGTCAACGCCCAGCTGCTGGAGCCGGGAAAACTGCAATGATCCGCCCGCGCCCGGCCATGCGGGGGACATTCGCGGCCGCGGTCCTGACCGCAGTATTCCTCTGCCCGGGCTATGGGCCGCTTCGCGGGGCGGACCCCGGGGACGCGGACCTGCGCGAAGCGCGCGCGCTCTGCCGCCGCCTCGAGACCCTGTGGCGGAACTGGCACGAGGGCCTGTATGGCAGCAGGCGCCACCACGAGACCGCGCTCAAGACCTATCTCTACACCCTCATGGGCAGGGAAATCGCCACCGACCGCGTGTATTACCTTTCGCTCGAGGGCGGCCACGGCTACGGTATCCGCCTGTACACGCCGTTTGCGCACAGCCGCTGGCTCCGCATCGAGGGCCCTGTCAACGAGCAATCGATACGCGATATCACCGGCGGGGACCCTGCGAAGGTGCTTTCATGGTGGCGCGACGGGCCCCTGGTCGCGGCGCGCGGTACCGTGCGCGATTACCGTCTTTTCTCGAATCCCGGGGGGTATACCGTTGTCATTGTCCTCAAGGAGATATTCCTGGTGCAGGATAAAAAAGCGGGACCTGTCCGAAAAAAATGATTGCCACGGCGCCTGTGTAAGCTGACTTTCCGAGCGTATCGAATCCAGTCGAGGTTAAGCCATGTGCGGAATAATAGGATATATCGGCGGCAGAAACGCGTGCGAGGTGATCATGAACGGCCTCAAGCGTCTCGAGTACCGCGGCTATGATTCGGCCGGCATCGCGCTCAACGGGAGTGAGCTGTTCCTGCGAAAAAGGGCGGGCAGGCTCTCCGAGCTCGAATCAATACTCGATTACGGCGCCCTGTCCGGGTACACCGCGGGTATAGGACACACCCGGTGGGCCACCCACGGCGAACCGAACGAGACGAACGCACACCCGCATACCGACTGTACCGGGGGCATCGCTCTCATACACAACGGGATCATAGAGAACTACACGGACCTCCGCGAGGTACTCGTCAGCGAGGGGCACTCGTTCAGGAGCGAGACCGATACCGAGGTCGTGGTGCACCTGGTGGAACACTACCACCGCGAGAACACCCTGCTTGATTCGGTGGTGTCGGCGCTCGCGAGGGTGGAAGGCGCGTTCGGGATCGCCGTCATATCCCGCAAGGAACCGGACGTGATCATCGCCGCGCGCAAGGGTAGCCCCCTCATCCTGGGGGTCGGAGACGGCGAGATGATCATCTCATCCGACGCGAGCGCGATCGTGGATTACACGCGCAAGGTAATCTACCTGGAGGACAGCGAGATCGCCGAGGTTCGGCGGGACGGGTTCCGCACCTACGACCTGAAAAAAAAGAGCATCGAGAAGAAGATCGAGGCGATCGACTGGGACATCGCCGCGATAGAGAAACGCGGCTTCGACCATTTCATGCTGAAAGAGATCTTCGAGCAGCCCGAGACCGTGAGCAACGCGTTCAGGGGCAGAATACTTCCCGACGAGGGCCGGGTCAGGCTTGACGGCCTCAGGATGACCGATGAGGAGATCAGGGGAATAGAGAAGGTCATTTTCATCGCCTGCGGGACCTCGTGGCATGCGGGCCTCATCGGGGAATACCTTATCGAGGAATACGCGCGCATCCCGGTTGAGGTCGAATACGCGTCCGAATTCAGGTATCGCAAGCCGGTCCTTAAAAAGAGCGACCTGGTGATCACCATCAGCCAGTCGGGCGAGACCGCGGACACGCTCGCCGCACTCCGCGAGGCAAAGGCGCGCGGGGTGCGGGTGCTCGGGATCACCAACGTCGTGGGAAGCACCATCGCGCGCGAATCGGACGGAGGGGTGTACATCCACGCGGGACCCGAGATAGGGGTGGCCTCGACCAAGGCGTTCACCTCGCAGATCACGGTGCTCGTTCTCCTCACCATGCTGCTCGCGCGCAGGCGCGACATGAGCATGGCCGAGGGCGTGGCGGTGCTCGGCGATCTCATGAAGGTGCCGGAGTGCATACAGAAGATTCTGGCCGACCCGAAGATACGGGAAATCGCCGCCGAATTCAGGGACATGCGGAACTTTCTCTATCTGGGAAGGGGCATTCATTTTCCCGTGGCGCTGGAAGGCGCGCTCAAACTCAAGGAGATATCGTACATCCACGCGGAAGGGTATCCCGCCGCGGAGATGAAGCACGGCCCGATCGCGCTCATCGACCGCGACATGCCGGTCGTTTTCATCGCCCCGCAGGACGAGGTGTATTCCAAGATCATGAGCAACATGGAGGAGGTCCGCGCCAGGAACGGGCGCATCATCGCGATCGCCAGCGAGGGAGACCGCGAGATCAGGCGGTTTGCCGACCACATAATCCATATCCCCGAAATAAATAAAATGGTCTCGCCGCTCCTGACGGTTATTCCCCTGCAACTGCTCGCCTACCACATCGCGGTCATGCGCGGGTGCGACGTGGACCAGCCGAGGAACCTTGCCAAGAGCGTCACTGTGGAGTGATCCACCGGCGTCGATTTTTTTATTCTTTTGTACAGGATATTTATTGACATGATCTCAACGATATGTCATTTATAGCCAATGAATGGCGGCGATAAAGCCGCCTTTGAATTTTAAGCATATAGTATGGAAGGGCCCCTGACCACGGGACTTGCATGAGGGAATTATGATTATTATTGAAGGGATCAACTATATCGGAATATCAGTATCCAGCCTGGATGATTCCATAAAATTTTACAGGGATCTGTTCGATTTCGATGTAATCGATAAATTCAGCACTTCCGGCACAGCGTTCATGAAAGTCGCGGACATGGTTCTCGGGCTCTACGAAGTAAAGGGATTTAAAAACGATCCAGCGTCGAAAAACCGAATATCCTTTTTCGTCGACGAAGAGGACTTCGAAGACGCCCTCGTTGAACTGGAAAACAATAAAATTGAAATAACCTACGGGCCCGAAAATCTGCGGGGCGGAAAGACCGTTGTCTTTCTCGACCCCGACGGGAACCAGATAGAATTGGCCTATCCCGTCCTGGGGTAAAACGGCCCATGATCGGCCGCATCACCGAAATCATCAGGGAAAACAGAATCATCCCCGTGGCGGTGATAGAAGAGACCGACGACGCGGTCAAAATCGCCGAAATCCTGTCAGATCATTCGATATCCATCATTGAAATAACCCTCCGGACCGGCGGTGCGTACCAGTGCATTCGCATGCTCAGGGACGCGTTTCCCTCCATGACCGTGGGCGCGGGAAGCGTGCTCACGGTGGACGCGATGAACCGTGCCGTCGACAGCGGCGCCGCGTTTCTCGTCTCGCCGTGCCTCGACGCCGAGTTGCTCGCCCACGCGGAGGAACGACACTTTTCCTACGTCCCCGGCGCGGCGACCCCGTCCGAGCTGCACGCGGCGCTCAAGAGCTGCCCGCTCGTGAAGATTTTTCCCGCCTCCGCGCTTGGCGGGCCGGCTTACCTGAAGGCCATAACCGCGCCCTTCGCGCTGAAGGATTTCAGCATTATCCCCACCGGGGGCATATCCGAAAAAAACATGGCCGAATACCTGGCCGTTGACCGCGTCGCGGCATGCGGCATGAGCTCGCTGGTCGACCCGGCCCTCGTGAAGGCCGGGGACTTCGCCGCCCTGCGCGAGCGCGTGGCGAAGACCGTCGCGGCCCTCCCCCCCCTCTGATCCGCTCCATGAAAATGTCACGCTCATTAGAAGTGGTCCTTGGCGAGGCTTTCGACAGAAGGGGGCCTCTCCTGCGCGATCCCGCGACCGATAGTTATCGCCTTTTCAACGGCGACCGCGACGGCATAGACGGGCTGACCGTGGACATCTACGGGGACTACCTTTTGGTGCAGACGTTTCGCGAGGATATCGCGGCGGACGAGGACCGGATCGCGCGCGAAGCGATGAGAGTCCTGGCCATGCGCGGAAGGGATATGGCGGGACTCCTGGTGAAACGCCGTCTCAAGGCAAGGGACGGCGAGAACCCGGCGGACCTGTGCCGCAGCCGGGTAGTCGAGGGCTCGCCGCCGCCGGAGGGATATACGGTCACCCAGGGCGGAATCCGCGCGGTGGTGGACCTCGTTTCGGGGCTCAACACCGGGCTTTTCCTGGACATGCGGGAGGTCCGGGAGGCCCTTGCCGATAGTTATCGGTCCGGCGACCGCGTGCTGAACCTGTTTTGTTATACCGGGCTTTTTTCCGTGCACGCCATCAAACACGGCGCGGCGTCCGCGCTGAACGTGGATCTTTCAAAGGGGGTGCTTGCCCGCGCAAGGGACAATTACCGGTCCAACGGACTCCCGTGCGACGACCGCGATTTCATCTTCGGGGACGCGTTCCAATGGATGAAGCGCCTCAGGAAGCGGGGGGATATGTTCAATTTCGCAATTTTCGATCCTCCCACGTTTTCCAGGAACAGGAAAACCAGTTTTTCGGTGAAAAAGGACTATACGCATGGCCTCGCCGATCTTTCGGCCCTGGTCCCGGATGGATATGTCCTGACGTCGGTGAATTCTCATTCAGTTTCGCGCAAGGAGTACCGCGCGTACCATCCGTCCGGGTGGAAATGCCTGTGGATAATGCAGGAGTCGTCGGATTTCATGCCCGGGAAGGACTCGTATCTCAAGGTGGGGCTCTGGAAAACAAAAATCTCTTGACACGCATCGTTTTTTCAAAAGTCTATTGGACGTGCCATTCCCTGTCCGGCCGGTGATGCGTTTCATCTCATGGTTCGGACCCCGATCTGAACGGACGATCGGAATGCATATCATTTCTTTGTGGATGTATCGATGATACTCTATCTGGCTATCTTCCTGGTCGTAGCCGGTTTTATCATTCTCGGCTATTCCATCTACATGACGTACGCGAAGGCCGGACAGAAAGTGGTCCCGGAAGCGGAAGGCCGCGCGGTATCCGCGCCTTCTTCCGCCGATCCTGCGCGACCAGGCTCGGTAAAAGTGCCCGAAAAGGATGAAGCTTCGCATGCTTTCGACGCCGTACACCCGGTAGTGCCTCCGCCCCCCGAAGGCGAAACGGGCCCTTTCGTCGCCCGGACGCCGGTTGCCGATCCGGCCGAGGCGAACGTTCCGGCGCAGGTCCAGGCACCGCACGAAATAATCCCTCCGGTGATCCACGCGCGCACCGAAACGGCGCCCGAACCCGAGCCGGCGTCTGAACCTGAACACCGGGCGGTGCTGTTCGACGACGCCTCCGGGATGATCGATTACAACGGCGCGTCCGGAAAGATCAATCCCATGCCCGAGGCGTACCGAAACCTCAAGAGGATCGGACGCGGAAGGATTGTGTATGAAAAAGAGGGCATATCCTTCTATTGCGAGCAAAAAATATTTCGATATGACTTTCACAGGATCAGGGATATTAAAACGGGCGAAACGCACCTCGCGGTTTTCATGACAGGCCAGGATGCCGTCAAGCTGTTCATCTTCGAGTCTCCCGATCCAATTATTAACCGCATTGGCGGCGATTTCAGGATATTGGTCAATCATGTACGATAGATATAAAAGCAAGAGACGCGATTACGGAATCCTTAAACTGGTTATTATCATAGTTGTTGCCGTGGGAGTGGTAACCGCCGTGTATAAAAACCGACATTTTTGGATGATATGGAAATATTCTGATTCCAAGCTCCAACAGAAGGTCAACAAGGCCGTTGCAATCAAGGACAGGGAGAAGAGGCTCAAGGGCCTGAAAGAGCTGCGGCCCGTTATCGTGCGCCACAAGGAGCAGAACCCTTTTCATAGCGGGGCTTACACCCTCGCCGGGGAGCTCCATTTCAGGATAGGCGAGACCCGCCTGGGCGATTCCTTTACCGATCTCTGCATAAGGGACCGCGCCACGAACGTTCCGAAACTGTCGCGCAGGGATTTTACCCGTGCCATCAAAAATTTCAGAAAGGCGACGGCCATCCAGGACAGCGACGAGCTTGAACAGAAATACGCGTTCATGTTCGCCCGGTCGTGTTATTATACGTCGTTTTTAACGCCGGCGGAAATACTTGCTGAACTGAACCGCGCAGTGAAGAACATCGATCCGGCCGGCCTCGAGGAACGCCGGTTCTACGCGCTCATCCTCGTGTTAAACAACAACGCGGATAAGGGCCTGGCCCTGCTGGCTCCCGGAAAGGGAAAAACGGAAAGCGTGAAGGAAAAACTGTACCGGGCCTCGCTGGAGCGGCTCGGGAAAAAATACACGGCCGCGATCATGACATACAAGGACGTGATCGCGTCAACACAGGAGCCGGACACGACAAGGCTTGTACACGAAAACCTGGGGAAAATTTACTTCAACCAGGCTCTTTACAGGGAATCAATGGACCAGTTCGCCATCATGCTGGCCGCTGACGACAAGGACGCCACGGCGAAAATATGGATGGGAAAGAACCTGGCCGCTACCGGAGAGAAGGACAGGGCAAAGGCATTGTGGAACGAGGTTCTGTCCGCCGATGAAAAAAACAGGGAAGCGAAAGATCTGCTTGACGCGAAGTAGTCTTACGCGTTCGCGACGGGCGTCCTGCCCCGGGGATGCGCACCGGAGGAAGATGCAAATGTTCGAATCGTCTTTTTTTCCCGATTTGAAAGAGATTTGCACTTAACGCTTGACAAAAAAGTGCCGTACGTTAGTTAAAAGCCGTGCAACAGGGAAAATAATGTTGCTTCACTATTGTTTCCCCCGCAGAGAGCACTTATTTCAGGAGCTTGATAATGATTCTTGATTCATTATATGGAATGTTTTCCAATGATATGGGTATTGACCTGGGCACCGCCAACACCCTGGTACACGTAAAGGGGCAGGGCATCGTACTCTCCGAACCTTCCGTTGTCGCCATGCAGACGAGTACCGGCAGAGTCCTCGCAGTCGGGCACGAAGCCAAGAGGATGCTCGGAAAAACCCCCGGCGATATCGTTGCCATTCGCCCGATGAAGGACGGGGTTATCGCCGACTTTGAAACCGTCGAAAAAATGATCCGCTATTTTATTACCAAGGTCCATAAAAGAAAAACGCTTGTCCGGCCCCGGGTCGTCATCGGCGTTCCCGCGGGAATCACCGAGGTCGAAAAGCGCGCGGTCCGCGAATCGGCCGAGCAGGCCGGGGCGAGGGAGATATTCCTGATCGAAGAGGCCCTGGCCGCGGCCATCGGCGCCAATATCCCCATCCACGAACCAGCGGGCCACATGGTCGTCGATATCGGCGGCGGTACCACGGAAATCGCGGTCATATCCCTTGGCGGTATGGTTGTGTCGGAATCCGTCAGGATCGCCGGAGACGAGTTCGACGAGGGTATCATGAAATACATGAGGACCCAGTACAACCTTGTCATCGGCGAGCGCATGGCGGAAGAGGTCAAATTCCGCATAGGGAACGCCTTCCCGGAGAAAAAAGTCGACAGCATGGAACTGAAAGGCCGGGACGCCATATCAGGACTCCCCCGCACCCTGGAAATCGATTCGGTTGAAATCCGCAAGGCCCTCAAGGAGCCGGTGGACCAGATACTGGACGCCATTAAGCATGTTCTCGAAAGGACGCCGCCCGAACTCGCGGCGGATATCGTCGAGAGGGGCATTGTTATGACCGGGGGCGGCTCGCTGCTCAAGGGACTGGACAAATACATAAGCAAGGAGACGGGCGTTCCCGTGATCCTCGCGGAAAACCCGCTGGTCTGCGTCGTACTGGGCGCCGGCAAGTTCCTCGAAGAAATAAAACATCTCTACCGGGCGAACCTGAAATAACGGGATCGCGTTTGAATCGTTTTCGTGGAATTCATCACAAGACATAAGACGGTCGTCACGTTCGTAGTATTCACGCTTTTCTGCATCGTGTCGCTCTCCGTTCGTACGAGCACGTTCACCCTTACCGTCGAAGGTGTGTTCAGCGCCATGGTCATGCCTTTTCAAAAGGCCTACAACGGCATACAGAACGGTGTCAGCCGCATGTTCAAGGGCTTCTCCGAACTCGGCGAGGCGACCCAGGAGCTCGAAAAGGCGAGAAAGCAGCTCAAAAAATTCGAGTCGATCGACGAGAAGATGCGCGTGCTCACCGAGCAGCTCGACGAGACCAGCGCCGAGAACGAGAAGCTCAGGGCCACCCTGGGAATGAAGGAGCGCCTCGAGTATGACACCATAGCCGCAATGATAATATCAAAGGACCCGGACAACTGGTTTCGCACCATCCTGGTGAACAGGGGAAGCAACGACGGCGTCAAGGTCAACATGCCGGTTGTCGCCTACCAGGGCGACCAGAAGGCCGTGGTAGGCAAGGTGATGGAGGTCAGGGGAAGCGTGTCAAGGATTGCGCCTGTCATATCCCCCGACGTCCGCATCGGTGTAAAACTCAGGGACTCCGGTTTTCCCGGCTTGGTGTACGGGCACCCGGGCAACCCGAGGTTCTGCAAGATGGATTACCTGAGCCGCGCCGCGCAGGTCAGGCCCGGCGATGTGGTCGTTACCTCCGGGCAGGGCGGCGTGTTTCCTGCGGGGCTCATGGTGGGAAAGGTCATTACCTCGGGGCTCCTCGAGTCGTCGCCGTACCAGAGGGCCATCATCCAGCCGACGATCAATTACAACCTGGTCGAGCAGGTTTTTATCATCAAGAAGGACACCGACAAGGACCTTCTCGAATTTTTCAAGGTGCAAGAATGATAGTCACCTATATTTTTACCGCGGTGATCCTGCTCCTGTCGTTGCTCATACAGGGGCATTCGTCGTTCGACATCCTGAGAATCGGGGGCGTCAAGCCCGATCTTCTCTTCATCGCCATCGTGTATTTTTCCTATTCGTTCGGATCGTTTTACGGGGAGATCACCGCTTTCGTCTCGGGTATTATCCAGGACTCGGTTTCGAATTCCCCGCTCGGGCTCCTGACGCTCCCCAAGGTGGCGCTGGCGTTCGTGATCGGCATGTTCGGAAGGTCGATGTTCAAGAACAACGCGATAACCGTATTCTTGCTGATGTTCGTGGCCTCGTTGATAAAGGGGATAATCACGCTCCTGCTATGTTTCATCTTCCACGAGGCGGGCCTGGTTTCAATACCGAGCATCATTCTTCCCGAGTCGTTCTATAACGCGATGCTGGCGCCGATCCTTTTTTTCATTTTCGATAAGATATTCAAGAATTCCCTCGAGCGGGAGACCCCCTACTAAATGGACCTCACATCCTTCACATCGTTCAGAACGAAGATGATGGAGGCGTTCAGGGCGAGAATGTACTTTTACATCGCCGTGGTGGGCCTCGCGTTTTTCGCCATCTTCGTCCAGCTTGCAAACCTGCAGATCGTGCAGAGCGCGGAATACAAGACCAAGTCGCGCCTGAACGTCGAGAACTATATTCCCATTCCCGCGTCGCGCGGCGACATCTACGACCGCAATTTCCGTCCCGACGGCAACAATGTCGTGCTCGTGTCCAACAGGCCGTCGTTCAACATCACGATAATCCCGGCGAAGTACAAGTCGAAGAAAAGGCTCGTCCAGGTCGTCGAAACGCTCGGGCAGCTGCTCAAGATCGACAGGGATGTCATTTTAAACGAGATCAGCAACAGCAATTCCTGGGAGCGGATCGTCCTGAAGGAGGACGTATCGATGGAAACCATCGTTACCATCGCGTCCCACCAGGACCAGTTTCCGGACATCAACTGGGAGGAAGCCCCGGTCAGGGTGTACAATTTCAGCGAGATGTTTGCGCATTCGATCGGCTACATCGGCAGTATCAGCAGGGACGAGTATAAGAAACTGAAGTCCTTCGGGTATCGTCATTACCAGAAAGTTGGCAAGGCCGGGGTAGAGAAGCGGTATGACAAGCTCCTCCGCGGCCAGGACGGCTTCGTGCGCCGTCTCGTAGACGTGAAGCAGCGGACAGAGGCCGAGGAAATCGGGATGCATCCCATCTCCGGCAACAATATCGTACTGACGCTGGACTACCACGTCCAGAAAGCAGCCTTCGATGCGATGAAAGACCTGAAGGGCGGCGTGATCGCCCTGAAACCCTCCACCGGGGAGGTCCTGGCGCTCGTCAGCAAACCGGATTTCGATCCGAACCTGGTCATATCCAAAAACAACGCGGACATCATCAAGGAACTCAACCAGGACAAGAGTCGTCCCTTCCTGAACCGGGTGATACAGTCCCGCTATCCGCCGGCGTCGACCTTCAAGATACTCACCGCGGTGGCGGGGCTCGAGACTGAACTGACCACGCCCGAAAAGACCTATAGCTGTCCCGGCAAATATACGCTGAAGGGCTATCGGGACCACGATTTTTACTGCTACGAAACGCACGGGACGCTCGACCTGTATAATGCCATTGCCCGTTCGTGCAGCGTATACTTCTACCAGCTCGGGCACAGGCTGGGCCCCTCCGTGATCATGCGCTACTCGGAATATATGGGCCTCAACGAGAAGTCGGGTATCGACATACCCGGCGAGATCGCGGGATTCATACCCTCGATGAGGTGGAAGATGAGAGTCTACGGCCAGCCGTGGTACGACGGGGACACCATCAACATGTCCATCGGTCAGGGTTTTCTCATCGTCACGCCAATCGGGATGTGCAATCTAATGGCCGCCCTGGTCAACAACGGCATCGTATACAAGCCGCAGCTGGTCAGGGAAATCCTCAGCAACGACAACGAAAAGATTATCCGCCCGTACAAGCGAAAGAAGGTGCGGGAAATCCCCCTGTCCCCGACCACCCTCGAAACGGTGAAGAAGGGCATGCGTATGGGGGCCCAGATGGGAACCTCCTCGCGACTCAACAGCCTGAAGGTGCCCGTCGCCGGCAAGACCGGCACGGCCCAGACCAGGTCAATCAGGCAGGAAAAGTTTTCACAGCACGCCTGGTTCATTGGGTACGGGCCGTACGACGGCGACCCCGACAAGGCGGTCGTCGTGACCGTGTTCGTGGAGTACGGCGTGGCCGGCGCCGCAAGCGCGGTCCCGGTGGCGGAAAGGATATTCTCCACCATGTACGAGAGGGGTTACTTTACCGAAGCGGCGCTCCCCCAGAAGCAGGAACCCGCGGGAACCACCAGGTGAGAGGGCACGCATGATATTCAACAAGGACTCGCTCGGAAGGATCGATTACGCGCTTGTCATCTGCGTGGCGCTGGCGGTCCTCATTGGTATTCTGACGATATACAGCGCCGGCTTCGATCCCGTAGACAAGATCAACAGCGGGCTCTACAAGAGGCAGATTCTCTGGTTTATCTTCGGTTTCATTCTCCTGGTCGTCATTACGCTTCTCAATTACCAGGTGATCTGCGATTATTCGCTTCATATTTACGGGGTTCTCATAGTGGTCCTGCTCCTGACGACAATTTTCGCTCCCCCGGTGCGGAACACCAGGGCCTGGATAAACCTGGGAGTGTTTTCGCTACAGCCGTCGGAATTCATGAAACTTGGTGTCGTGCTGATCCTCGCCAAATATCTCGAGATCCGAGAACGGGATATCAGGAACTTCAGGGAACTCATCATCCCGGCCCTGGTTACGTTCATACCCATGGGGATCATCCTCAAACAGCCGGATTTCGGAACCGCGGTCCTGTTCATTCCGATCCTCTTCACCATGCTGTTCGTCGGGGGGGCGGATATATCCCACCTCGTCTCGATTATCCTCATTGCCGTGATCGCCATGGTCGTGCCGATGATCCTCACCTACCGGGAGTGGATCGGGGCCGAGGGATCGAATTTCATACTCGACTTCTTCCAGGACGCGAACCTGCTTTACATTGTGTCCGGCGCCCTGTTCGTGATCGCTGTGGCGGCCTTCGTCGTCCATTTCATAACGATCAAGAAATTCCTCCGGAAGATTTACATGCCGGGGTTCGTGCTTTCCCTGGGGCTCTTTTTTTCCGTGATCATCCAGCAATATTTCAAGGAATACCAGAAAAAAAGAATACTCGTGTTCCTTAATCCCGACCTCGACGCCCAGGGTTCCGGGTACAACATCATACAGTCAAAAATAGCGATCGGGTCGGGCGGCTTCTTCGGCAAGGGCTTCCTGAAGGGAACGCAGTCCCAGATGGGATTCCTTCCGGAGAAAAGCTCGGACTTCATTTTCGCGGTCGTCGCCGAGGAGTGGGGTTTCATCGGAGCCCTCGTCCTTCTCTCGATATTGTTCATGATAGTATTTAAGAGCGTCCAGATCGCGCTCGAGTCAAAGGACAAGCTCGGCGCCCTCATCGCCAGCGGCATCGCCTCCATCTTTTTCTTCCACATGCTGGTCAACATAGGAATGGCGGTGGGCATCATGCCGGTAACGGGGCTCCCGCTCTGTTTCGTTTCCTACGGCGGTTCGAACCTGCTGATGTGCATGATGGCGGTCGGCATGCTGATTAATATCAGATCGAGAAAATTCGTTTATTGATTTGCGCCGCCCCGGCGGGAGATCGGCCGGCAAATGAAAAAAAGCGAACCACTTGCACGGAATAATCGTATTATCATTAATGAGGGCAAACGATCCGCCCGGGATAACGACGGGCGGGCGGACTGCGCCCCATGACGGCCCGGAGGAGGGAGCGACATGGACGAGAAAAAAGGCGTTGTGCTGCTGAGCGGAGGGATCGACTCCGCGACAACGGCCGCCATCGCGATTGAGCGCGGCTTCGAACTCTACGCGCTGGTTTTCGATTACGGTCAGAAACACGGGATCGAGCTCACGCACGCGAGAAAACTCGTGGATCATTTCCGCATACGCAATCACGCCGTTATCGCGATCCCCTCGATGATATTCAAGTCCGCCCTTGTGTCAAGGGAGGCCGTGGTGCCGAAGAACAGGGACCTGTCGAAGCAGGTGATACCCGACACCTACGTTCCCGCGAGGAACATCATATTCCTGTCGTACGCGCTTGCGCTGGCTGAATCCCGCGGGGCGAGCCATATCTTCATTGGCGCGAACAGCGTCGATTACAGCGGATATCCCGATTGCAGGCCCGAATTCTTCAGGGCTTACCAGGAGGTCGCGAACGTCGGGACCCGCGAGGGCGTCGCGGGAAAACCGTGCGTCATCGAAACGCCGATACTGAATCTTACCAAGTCAGAGATCATAAGAAAGGGCGCCGCGCTGGGCGTTGATTATTCGCTCACACACAGCTGCTACGATCCCTCCATGGACGGCAGGTCGTGCGGCAGCTGCGACAGCTGCATCATACGAAAGAAAGGGTTTGCCGAGGCGGGCATCCCCGATCCCACGCATTACGTGTAGGGGCGTCGCATGCTGCAGTCCTGGATTCGCCGCGGGCTCGATATCGCACTCGACCTCGCAATGCCCGAGCACTGCGCCGGGTGCGGTCGGCCCGTGGCAAATGACAGGCACGGGATCTGCGACTCCTGCGCGGAAGCGATACGGCCGCCTTCCAACGAGTGCCCGGTGTGCGGAGGAGAAATGCGTCGGGATGGATGCACCGTGTGCAGTGGAAGGGCATGGTACATATCGAGGAGCGTCGCGGTGGCGGAATACTCCGGCGTGATGAAGAAAATTTACCGGGCCTACAAATTCGGGGCCCGCAAAAGGCTTCACGTTTCCCTGGGCCGCATGGCGGCCGAACGGCTGCGGGACACTGGCCTTCCGTGCGATTTGATCACGTGGGTCCCCATGAACCGCGAAAAAACCAGGAGAAGGGGATATAACCAGTCGAAAATACTGGCGCGGTCCATCGCGCGCCGGACCGGCATGCCGTGCGTGGAATTGCTAAGGGAGGAGGGCAACAGGAAGTCGCAGAGAGAGCTGGGAAGAAGGGGCAGGTTCATCAATGTCCTCGGCCGCTACAGGACGGTCAATGCGGCCAGGATTCGCTCATCGAGGGTGCTACTCGTGGACGACGTGTTCACGACCGGCGCGACCATCAATGAATGCGCCCGCATGTTGCGCCAGGGCGAAGCCGCGGAAGTTTTTTCACTTACAATTGCCAGAGCGGCTATAAAAAAGCTTGAAATGATATGAGATTGTGATAACATTGAATAAATGGAATTTTTCCAGATGGAGTGGTACCCATGAAGCGAAAATCGACCGATACCGCGGAAATACTCGTTTTTGACGGCCGAATTGATCAGGACGCTTCTGAAGAACTGGAAACCGTGCTCCAGGAATGCCTGGATAGCGGAAAAAGCAATATCTGCATCGACCTGGTAAACGTCAAGCATATATGCAGCTCGGCGCTTGGCGTTCTTGTGGCCATAAAACGCAAAATGAAAGACAACGAGGGCGACATAAAGCTCGTTATCGTAAACGATAACCTTCTCCGTTTGTTTGAAACAACCATGCTGGACAAGGTATTTGAGATATTTGAGTCCCAGCGGGAGTGCCTGGCTACATTTGATTGACTGTATGCATAAAGATATTAAAGAGATTCTCGCGCCCATCCACGACCAGCTTCAAAGCGTTGACAAGGCAATCAGGCAAAAGTTATCCACCGGAATGGCGGATGTTGATGAAAGCGCGCAGTATTTGTTCGAGAGCGGCGGGAAACGCGTCCGTGCCTCCCTCGTCATTCTCGCGTCAGGGCTGAAGGGCGGATCCGTAGACGACGAGGTTATACATCTCGCCGCGGCGGCAGAAATACTCCATGCCGCGACCCTCATCCACGATGACATTATCGACCAGTCTTTTTTGCGCAGGGGAGTCATCACTGTCCCGCGAAAATGGGGGAATAAGCTGGCGGTGCTCGTCGGCGATTACATGTGGAACGTCGCCCTGACCATCGCGCTGTCGGACATGAACCCAGAAATATTTCCCCTCATGGTGAGCGGAACGAGGGACATGATACGCGGGGAGCTCTTCCAGCTCCAGTATTCGAACGTCGCTTCGATCACGCGCGACCATTACATGCAAATCATAGAGTTGAAGACCGCGAAGTTCATGTCGGCGTGCACGAAACTCGGGGCCATCAAGGCCGGCTTCGGGGATGCCGAGATCGCTATCATCGAAGAGTACGGCATGAATCTAGGGTTCGCCTTCCAGATGATCGATGACGCACTCGATATTAAGGAGGGTGATGGCGGGAAAACGGGAAAGGATTTCGGCAACGATTTCAAGGACGGCAAGATAACGCTTCCCATACTGTATCTCCTCGAAAACGCCGAGCAACGCGTACGGAACGAGGTGATCGCCTTTTCATCGAATCCTGACGATGAAGGATGGGACGCCATCAAGCGCCATCTCGCGGACATGCACGCACTCGAGTATACTATCGAATGCGCCAGGCCGTATGTGGAAAAGGCCATCTCTCTGGTGGGGAGTTTCCCCGATACGCCATATAAAAAAATACTGGTGGAGCTCGCGGAGTTTTTTCTCTACAGGGATTTTTAGCATGCCGGCAGGCCATTGCCAGTTCCAGTATGGCGGTAATATTTTAACCGTATCACTTTTTTTTGTTGCAATATGACGGATGCGGTTGTATATCTAATTTGCGATTGAAGATCAGGCCGGCAGCCGCATGGGGAAAGGGTTTCTTCTCCCGTGATCTTCGGAGGGATATATGATTACGCAAACACAGAATGAAATGCTGAAATATTACAACCTGGGTCTTTCCGCCTACAAGATGAGAAAATGGGATGATGCGATCAAGGCATTTGAAATGGCCCTGAAAATCGTTCCCTCGGACGGCCCGTCGAAACTGTATCTTGAAAGGTCGCAAAATTATCAGATAAATCCGCCCCCGGCTGACTGGGACGGCGTATTTACGATGACGACAAAATAAAAAAGCTCGCATCCACGGCAGGAACTCATGACTAAAAAGGTTATTCAGATCAGCAATAATCCGGTGTACGATTTCGGCATGGTCTCGACCGTGTTCGGAAAGGACACCGAATTCTACGGTGAGCTCACCTTCAAAAAATCGATCCAGATAAACGGTATATTCGAGGGGGACATCAGCACTTCCGGATATTGCGTCATCGGCGAGTCTGCGGTCGTGAAGGCTAACATAAAGGCCAGGGCCGTCATAATCATGGGAACGGTTTACGGCAATGTTGAAGCCATCGAGCGTCTCGAAATTCAGGTAAACGGAAAACTCCACGGTAATATCAGGACTTCCAAGCTGAAGATCGCCGACGGTGTGGTTTTCGAGGGTAAATGCGAGATGATCCGTCCTGATGAAAAAAAAGCGAAGAAAGAAAATCCTTCCGCGGAAGCGCTGGTTGAAAAAACCGGATAGGGGCAGATGAGCGCTCGTGAAGCATCCTACTACGAGCGAGGCAAGGATTCATCGGTCTTATGCCGATTATGCCCACATGCCTGTGTAATCAAACCTGATCGTTGTGGCATCTGCCAGGTGAGGAGAAACGAAGGCGGTGTTCTCTATACCGATATTTATGGCGAAGTTTCCTCCATCGCGATGGACCCGGTTGAGAAGAAACCCCTGTATCATTATTATCCCGGGAAAATGATTTTTTCCATAGGTACCAAGGGCTGCAATCTCAAATGTCCCTATTGCCAGAACTGGCAGATATCCCAGAACCCCAGGGCCAGGACAAGGAATTACTCCCCGAAGGATATCGTTGATCTCGCACTCCAGGAGAAGACATTCGGCATTGCGTATACATATTCCGAGCCCCTCGTGTGGATCGAATTCGTCAAGGACACCTCCACGGTGGCACACGCGAGTGGAATGAAAAACGTGCTGGTGACCAACGGGTACGTAAATCCCGCGCCCCTGAACGACTTGACTGGCCTGGTCGATGCGATGAATATCGACCTGAAAAGCTTCAACGAAGATACCTATCGAAGGGTGCAAAAGGGCGATTTGAAAACCGTAATGAGGACCATTGAAAAAGCCCACGGAGCGGGCATCCATATTGAGCTCACCACGCTTATCATAACGGGACTCAATGACAACCTGGACGAGATGATGCAGATAGTATCATTCATCAGCTCGATCGATAAAAACATCCCGTGGCACATCTCCCGGTATTACCCGAATTATGAATACGATAAACAACCGACCGACATAAATTTCATAAGGCGAGTTTATGAGCAGGCCGCAGATCGGCTGGATTTTGTTTATACCGGCAACCTGCCCTACGAGAACATCGGAAGCGATACCCGTTGTCCACACTGCGGGGCGTTACTGGTCAGCCGAAACGGATACAGGGTGAAGATAGAGAACCTCAAGGGGCGGACCTGCGGTCAGTGCGGGGCCGCAGATTTGCATATATTCGCCTGAATGCGATGTGATTATCAATCAATGGTGCGAATGAGAAGATTGGGCTACGCGCTTGCGCTCATGTATTGTGCGTAAAATACCTCGCCCGTGGTGATGGTAAAAAATTTGTTGAGTTTTGCCGTTGCAAAAAGTTTTTGAATCTGCGGGTTCAAATCGTAAAAAACCAGCCGGATGCCGTTCGTCATCGCGCTGTTAAAGAACTTCACTATTGTGCCGATTGCCGCTGAATCGACCGAACTGAGCTCGATGCAATTGATAGCGATCATTTTCGGGCCTTTTTGGAGATAGGAAGCCCACAGAGTTTCCACCGACGTGACGGTATTAATATTAAAAGTGCCGGATATATTGAATACTACAATATTATCCTTTTCTTCAGTCGATATAGTTATCATGGAGAGTATATTTTTATATCTATTTCTAGATTAATAGTAATGATTGCCATCATTATAAATGTCAAGAACTTTTCATTTATAATACATTGGGCAGAGCATAAAAAAACCACCCCGCGCGGGGTGGTTTTTTTATGCGATTCCATTGATGCAGGAATCAATGATGCTCTTCGTGGGCAGCCGTGCCGGAGAAAAGCGGCGTATACTTGAAGAACCACATGTAAATCATTACCATGAAAGCGAGACCGCCGAAAAGGATGAACCATTCCTGAAATGTCGGGAAATATCCCATGAACTTCTTCCAGGGAAAGTTCGGAACGGAGAAACCGTGAAGAACGGCGATAAGCTTGCTCATCAGGATGGCGGTCGTGCCGCAGGAAACGCCGATGAGGAAGAATTTTTCATTTTCGCGGAATTTTTTGATCAGGAGGAATACTATCGCCGCGATGGCGCATGCAATCTCGACCACCAGCATCCATATTCCGAAGGGGAGGCTGAACAGATCGATGAAATGCCGGTCGGCCATGGGCACGTACTTGACGGTCATTACGATGATGTCATAGATGCGAAAGATAAGGTAGAAGGACATCATGACGCCCGATACCTTGGCAAGGGAGTAGAATGTCGTGGCGGGTACGACCTCTTTCTTCGCGACCTTGCTCGCTACGTATGCGCACAGCATCATGAATGACGTGCCTCCCGCGGTCGCGGCCACGATGGCGAGGAAGAAGAAATGAGGGCTGAACCAGCCGGGCTTGCCGTAGAGGACGCCCCACATCCCGCCGCCGAGTGATCCCTGGTGGAAGAACGAGAGAAACGTGCCGGCAGCGGCGAATATCCACATTAGCTTGTGAAGGTAATGCCCGAAATAACGGAATAGTGGGATGGCATCGAGAATCTTGTGCTTCAACACGACAGGGACGAGCTCGACGCAGAGAATAAGGAAGTAGAAGGTGAGGCACCAGACTACTTCGGTGAGCATCGATGTCGGCATCAGGTGTTCGCCCCAGTTGGGATAGGTGTATCCGAACCAGGCCCTGAGGGGCTGGCCTATGTCGAAGACAAGAAAGACGAACGTGAACAGGTAGCACATGAACCCGATCAGGACGGTCGAATTGATGATCGGTTCGAGCTTGTCGTTGCGGAATATGTACAGGACGAAGCCCGTGGTAAAAGCGCCGCCACCCAGTGCCACGAGCCCGAGGTCTCCGATGATCCACACGCCCATGGTGAATATGTTATTCATGTCGGTATATCCCAACCCCCAGAAGAGTATCTGGACACCGAAAATCATGAATCCGGCGGCGAGGAAGAAGAGGATATACAGTGTTGTTCTGATATTCTTTGAGTAGCTGTTGAATTCAGCTTTCAGCAATTCGATAATTTTTTTCACTTCCGGTCTCCTTTAATTGTTATGAGGAGTTTATTTGAACTTCATCATGTCTTTTATCCACTTCTTGCTGGATAAATAATATACTTTGGGATTGGCAAAATGCTTAATTTTTTTGAGCCGTGCCTGTTCTTCCGGAGATTTATCATCGATGGTATGAACCAGCCTGAAGGCCCTCTTGCTCTTCGCGAGCTCGGATACCTTGGAAGCGGGATCGTTCAGGTCGCCAAACACTATCGCGCCGGTGGGGCAGGAGCTCGCGCACGCGGGGGTGTACATTACCGCGTTGATATCCAGCTCGCCGGCCGCGACGGCCTTGTCTCTTTCCTTTTTCCAGATATGATCACAGAAGGTGCACTTCTGGATGGCCCCCCGCGAGCTGACGGAACGATCCGGATTGAGCGAGTTCTTGAAAGTGCCCTCGTGACGGGGTTTCCACCAGTTGAATACGCGAGCCTCGTAGGGGCAGGCGACCTGGCAGTAACGGCATCCGATGCAGCGGGACCAGATCTGGCTGACCACGCCGTCGTCTCCCATGTCGGTCGCGACAACGGGGCATACCGACACGCAGGGAGGAGTCGGCTTTTTCGGGTCGTTTCCCTCACACATCTGGCACATCTTCGGGATGAAGGCGACTTCGACTTCGGGGTACTTGGCGTCGCGATCGTTCGTGACTCTCATGAGATCGAGGAACGTCATCCTTTTGGGCATATCGGAATCGTCTTCGAAAATTGGCAGGTTATTTTCCTGCGCGCAGGAGAGGGAGCAGCTACCGCAGCCCGTGCATTTATCCAGGTCGATAGCCATTCCCCAGCGTCTTTTCATTTTATTTTCAATAACTTTCATTCAAGTCACCCCTTAGCTGATTTTCACTCTGGTAATCCACCAGTTGGCCGTTCCCGTTACGGGGTCAATCTCGGCGGTCATGATTTCTCTTGGATTGACTCCCTTGTCCGCGGCGTACTTGGTGTTCGCCTTTTGCCCGAAACCGAGAGGTATCGCCACTGCCCCGGGTGCAACAGTGTCGGTCAACCTGGCGCGGACCGTTTTCGTCTCGCCCCGCGATGAGGATATGCTTATGCGTTCGTTGTCGCATACCCCGATTTTCTTGGCCGTGTCCCTGTTGATGTGGACAAGAAGCTTGCCGCCGGAGAATATGCTGTCGTCTATGGTTTTCAACACGTACGGGAACGCGAGACCGTCGCCGTCACCGACGTAGGGAAGCTCGAAGGGTATGAGGTGAACGGGAAAATCGTCCCCGGTCTTGAGTATGGCCTTGAGGTTCTTGATGATCTTCCCGAGAACCTCCGCGTTGAGGGAGAACGTTCCGCCCGCGCCGCCCTTGCCTGCGGCCTTGACCGCGTCCTCGTAGCCTGACCACGGGAAGCTGGATGCGGCGTAATCGAGCGATTGACCGATGGCGATAAGCGCGTCGCCGGCGTGCTTCGCCTTCGCGACGGGCTGAAGTTTCATCTTTTCATTCATGGTGCCTTCTTCAATGTAGCTGAAGGACGGCAGGATATAGTCCGCGTAGAGCGCGGTATCGTTCACGAGGGGCATCACCGCTACGACAAAGGCCGACTTCATCTTTTCGATGAGCTCTTTCTTGAACACGCTCTTTTGCGCGGGGTTGGCTTCGTTCACCAGAAGCACGTCGAATTTGACGTTCTTGATGAAATCGTCAAGGCCGGCCGCTTTTTTCGCTTCCTTGTACGAAGCCGCCGCCTCGGCCGACATCTGCGGCGCGCCGAGTCCGGCCGGTTTCACGAGCCGAACGCCCCTTGCCCCGATGAGCTGATTGAGGACATACACGGCCGCGAGTTCCGCGGACGAGGATGATATCGCGGCTCCGCCGCGTCCCGCCACCACGATCGGGTTGCCGGCCTTGAGAAGCGTGTCGGCGAGTTCGACGATCTGCTCGGCTTTCAGCCCGGTAATTTTAGCGGTTTCCTCAGGGGTGTAATCCTTTACTATCGCCGACCAGTCGCCGAAACCGGCGGCGCCGGCGTTGCGGCCTTTATTTATCAGCTGGTTGGCGAGTCCGAGCGCCAGGAAAAGCTCGGTGCCCGCCTTGATGTTAATCCATTTGTCGGCCAGCGACGCGGTGCGCGTCCTTATGGCGTCGACCTGGTAGAGTTTCGTGCCCTTTTCCTTCCAGAGGAGGAAGGCCTTGTTCATGGTCGAGGGGTTGCCCCAGCCTTCGAGGAGCCTTGCGCCGAAGCTCAGGATGAAATCGGCCCCGGCGAAATCGTATTCCACCGCGCCGCCGAGCGCCGCCTCGGTGAGGACGCCCAGCGTCGGTTCGTAATAGGTGTGGGGGCTTCCAGACGCGGAAACGATGCGCTCGAGGAGGCTGCCCGTGACGTTTTTATCCTTGCTGATGCCCGCGATCGCGGCGCCTTTCCCGTTTTTGACGAGGCCCGACATCTTCGCGGATATATCCTTCATCGCGGTCTCCCACGACACTTTTTCGAACACGGATTCCTTGGCGGAACCTTTTTTGCCCACTCTCTTGAGCGGGGCGTTTATCCTTTCGGGATGGTAGAGAAGCTGGAGGGCGTTCTGGCCGATGGGGCAGCCGCCGTTCGAGGTTTCGATTTTAACCGCCCTGTCTGAAATCATCCTGATTGAAAGCGAACACTGGTCAGGGCAGGCTTCGCAGATGGTCTTCAGGAAGCTCTCGGGACCTCCCGCGGGCCTGTGCTGGTCCTGGGTCCACTCGACAAGCCACTGGAGCCCGAGAAAAGGAGCGCCCGAAAATACCGTTCCTACGGCCGCGCCGCCTACGGCTCCTCCGGCAAGTTTTATAAAATCCTTACGTTCTAATTTCATGCTGTTTCTCCAATTACAGAGGTATAATCAACGGTTCGCGTCAATCGTGGCAGACGGCGCACTTGTTGCTTATGTTGAGCGACGTATGGCAATCCATGCACTGGCCCATCGGCATTTTACCCTTGATGCCCCTGGCCTCCGTGGAGTGGGCCTTGTCACCGTGACATGAGCCGCAGCGGGCCTTGAGACGTCCGTCTTCATGTTTTGCCGTCATGACGACCTTGTGGCTGAAATACACGAGATCGGGCTGCTGCGCGAACGAACCCCAGGGCTTTGCTTCGTCCTTGTAATTCGCGAACATGGGCTTTTTGCGGGGAACGTTGGGATCAGGATCGCTGATGGGGCCTTGCCTATCGTGGCAGACCGTGCACTGTGCGACAGTGGGTATGCCCTTGAACCTGCCGTCGTCACTAAAACCGTGGCAGCTTCCGCAATCAGCATTGTATTTGGTCAAATGTGACTGGTGATTGAAGGGCAGTTTTTTTTCAGGATGGTTGCTCATCCCGTAATCGCAAGCTTTTGGAAAAAGTACTAATGATAGATACGTGCATACCAAGAAGGGGATTCCGATGAGAAGTACTGTACGTTTCACCAATCTTCTCCTGTTTTATAGAGTGAGTTATTCCAGTAGTATTCTTACCTGCCTCTTAATATTTTCCGGGAGCCTTATATGTCAACCAAATTTAAAAAAAAAGGCGGTGGCTTAACGCGAGCCGAGATCGTGTCCCGTGACGGATTGCACGAGCCTGACCGCTTCCATCGCGTCGCGCGCGTATCCGGTCGCGCCGATTTCGCGGGCGTATCCCCCGTCGACCACGGCCCCGCCGATTATAATGGGGATATGCCCCGCGCCCATGCGGGGCGCCGCCTCCGTGACCGATTTCATCTCGACCATGGTGGTGGTCATAAGGGCAGAGAGACCGATGCACGAGGCGCCGGATTCGACCGCGGCGGAAAGGATCGTTTCCGCGGGTACGTCCTTGCCGAGATCCACGACCGTGAACCCGTAGTTCTTGAGCATCAGGCAGACGATGTTCTTGCCGATATCGTGTATATCCCCCTTGACAGTGGCCATGACCACCGTCGGACCGAGGGACGCGCTTCCGCGGGAGGATTCAAGGGCGGGCCTCAGGTGATCGAACCCGCGCCTCATGGTGTCGGCGCTCATGATGAGCTGCGGAAGGAAGTATTCCTTGCGGTCGAAACGTTCCCCAACTTCCCTGATCGCGGGGATCAGGCAGGTATCGACTATTTCATCGGGTTTTCTACCTTCTTTAATGGCGTTGTCGATAAGTCCTGGAATCGCCTCTTCCTCGCCGTTGATGACACACCTGTATATCTTTTCGCAGGGTGTGATCTCGCCGGTATCTGATGGAAGCTCCTTTGAATCGTCGGTGCTTGTTTTTGAAAAAGCACTAATATATCGTTTAAAATGGTCATCAAGGCCAAGAAGCGCATCAGTGGCCCGGTACAGGTTCATGCTGGTCTCGGAAGACGGGTTCACTATTGCCGCCGAGAGGCCCGTTGCCGAGGCCATGGCCAGGAAGGCGGCATTGATCCACTGGCGTTCGGGCAGGCCGAAGGATATGTTCGAGAGGCCGCAGATCGACGCGATGCCCCTTTCAGCGCACCATTTGATGAGCTCGAGGGCGCGGGTTCCGGCCGGCGGGTCGGAGCTCACCGCCATGGCGAGCCCGTCGACCAGGCAGTCGGAGCGCGATATGCCGAGTGCTCCCGCCGCGGACAGAATATCCTCCACGATCTTCGCGCGGTTCATGGCTGTTTCGGGAATGCCGCCGTCGGTAAGCGGAAGTACGATCACCGCGGCCCCGTATTTCGCAGCTATGGGAAGGGTCTTTTCGATACGTGTTTTCTCGCCGGACACCGAGTTCACCAGCGCGCGCCCCGGGTAGAGCCTGAGCGCCGCTTCCATGACCGCGGGGTCCGTGCTGTCGATGCACAGCGGAAGGTCCGACGCGCGGGACAGGAGCCTGATCGCGGAGAGCATCATCTGTTTCTCGTCGATGCCGGGCATGCCCATGTTGACGTCGAGCACGTGGGCGCCGAGCGCGGCCTGTTCCTGAGCGAACTGGCGCACCATGGAGAGGCTCCCCTCGCGGAGCTCGGCCTGAAGCGCCTTTTTCCCGGTCGGGTTGATGCGCTCCCCGATCAGCGTGAGCGGGAGGCCGGCGCCGAACCTGCGGGTCCCGCGCGCCGAGCATACGTGGCCGCGCTCGGTCGGCGCCGGGGGCTGGGCCGCCAGTCCGCGCGCCGCCTCCGCGGTCATCGCAATGTGCTCCGGTGTCGTGCCGCAGCACCCGCCGAGGATGTTAACGCCGGCTTCCGCGAGGGGGCCCGCGAACGAGGCGAATTCGGCAGGGGACATCTCGAAGCGCGTGATCCCGTCCACCAGGCGGGGCATGCCCGCGTTGGGCTTCGCCAGGAGCGGCACCGCCGTCGCGGGTTTCATGGCCCGGATGATGCCGATCATGTCCGCGGGTCCGGTCGAGCAGTTGCAACCCACCGCGTCCGCCCCCAGGGACTGCAGGGTCACGAGCGCGGACAGGGGGTCGGAACCGTTCAGGGTGCGGCCGTCGCGCTCGAAGGTCATGCTCACCATGACGGGGAGGTCGCACGATTCCCTGGCCGCGATAAGCGCGGCGCGGGCCTCCTGCAGGTCGATCATGGTTTCCACCACGAGGCCGTCCGCGCCACCTTCCAGGAGCGACAGGATCTGCTCCCTGAACGCGGCCACGGCATCTTCGAAAGGTATATCCCCGAACGGTTCGATGAACTTCCCGATGGGGGCCATGTTGCCGAACACGAGCGCACCGTTCGCCGCGCGCCGGGACAGGCGCACGAGCTCGCGGTTGAGCTCGGCCAGCCGGGTTTCGAGCCCGAATTCCGCGAGCTTGAAGCGGTTCCCGCCGAAGGTGGGGGCGTACACGATGCGGCTCCCCGCGGCCGCGTACGCGGACTGGAGACCGAGAAGCACGTCGGGGTGTTCCAGTACCCAGAGCTCGGGGCAGGTCCCGCGGGGAAGGCCCCTGCGGGAGAGCTCGGTGCCGGTGGCGCCGTCGAGCATGAGGATGCCGGTCGCGGCGAGTTCCCGGAATTCGTTTCTGTTCATGAGAGTCCCCCTGCGATGCCCGCGATCCCGATGACCGATTTTTCCGGCTGCAGCTGGAAGCGCGGGGTGATCCCGATCCCGATGTGGCCCAGGCCCATGAGATCGAATATTACCTTCTGGTATTTCAGTTCAAGGTCGCCGTATCCCGGAGAGAAACGGCGGGCCGTCAGTATCTCGGCGCCGTGGACCAGAGTCCTGGCGCAGTACCGCTGGACCCAGTCCAGGGCGGAGTCCGCGGCCTCGCTGCCCACGGCGTCGTATACCAGCGCCGTGCTCGCGTCGCCCTCCGCCGCGGCGCGTGCCGCCTCCTGGCCGGGGCCCGGCCCGACAGTGGCGGCCATGAGCATTACCGCGGCGCAGCCGGCGAGCATTTTCGCGAGGGCCGCGCTCTGGAACACCGCGCCGTTTTCGAGCTCGATCCGGCCTTCGATCGTCCCGATAATGCCTATCTTGAGGGCGGCGCCCCGCGGTTCGCACAGGGCGAATCCCCGCGCCATGAGTCCCTCGATGCGCTTTCTGTGCGCGTCGGTCATCTGCGTGGAAGCGGGCCTGTATCCGAGCCGTGATAAAATTTCCCTTGTCGGCATCGGAATCGGGATGCTGTTTATTATAGTAGTTTTATTCATCTTGACTATATCAATATATCTTGATATATTGATATAGTCAAGATATATTTTTATTTTTCCAGGCGAAAAATTATCCCCTGCATGTATGTGACAATTCTATCAGCGGATCTTGACAGGCAGAGGGATCATGCGCTTCGCTGCTGCAGGAGCTCCCTCTGTGCGGCTTCGACGAGGCTGGTGCCGGTCAGGGCCTCCCTCGAATGGGCCCATCCCACGCGGGGGTCGAGGGTGATGACCGTATCTCCGTCGAGCTTGATGCGGTATTTCCCCAGGGTTTCGGATATTTTTCGCGAAAGCTCGGCGGTGCCGGACACCTCATGACCGGGAAGGAGCGCCGCGATCATCGAGTCAAGGCGGAAGCATTCACCCCTTTCGCCAAGTATATCCGACAGCGCGGGGGCCATGGTCCGGAGCAGCCGGGACTGGAGCGAAGGCTCGAGCCCGCCAATTCCCGGGTAGAGGGATATGACCAGCACCCCGAACGGGGCGGCCTGCGCGTGGCGGGCCATCTCGTGGTATTTCAGCATGAGCGCGGTCTTTCCCTGAAGGCCGGATTCCCGGTCGATCATGATATCGTTCACCACCAGGTAATCGTTCAGGTTTTTCAGGATGGTATCGGACAGGGCGCGGACCCTCGGGAGGTCTCCGCCTGTGAAAGGGCCGTTTCCGACGATCTCGACCGCGCCGAGAAAGCTGTCGCGGTAGATCAGCGGTATGAGGAGCTTTTTTCCGCCGTCGAGGAGCATGGAGCTCGCGTTCCCGAGCTCGGCGCCGATATCGCCGTTCATGTCCATGGTTTCAAAACCGGGGGAGTCTATGGTGATGAAGGATTCCCCCTTGAGCTCGAAGGCCTTGGAGATGAAATCCTTCGAATGGGCCACGTAGAGCGCGACCGAGTGGGGCGCGTATAGTGACGTGAGCTGACGGAAGAGGTCGACCACGTATTCCTTGAATCCCTCGGAGGCGCTGCGCTCCACCTCGCGGGCGGGTCTGTTGCCGCCGTGAGTCACCGTCCGCTCTATCTCGTCCAGGTTTATCGGGATGGATTCCTCGGGATACGCGTCGGTTCCCGAGGAAGGAACCTCGGACGGAACCGCGTCCGCGACCCCCGACGGCTTGGGATCGTCCTTTTTCGGGGCCGCGTCCGGCTTCTCCCTGTCCAGCACCAGCGACACGGCCGCCCAGAAGAGTACCGAGAAAATGCATATCAGCGAGGCTTCCAGGGCCATCCTGGTGCGAATCTTCGTATCGATGAAGTGGGGATATACGGATAATATGCGCATATCGTCGACCGCGTTAAGGAACACGTAGTAGCGCCGGGACGCGGCCGCGCCGCTCCCGCCCGGGTAATAGCGCGACAGATAGGGGAGATCGCGGCCGATAACTATCCGGTCGCGCGCGAAATCCTCGAGGATCGCGTCGTATATGTCGCGCGTGGGCACAAGCGACGGGTTTTTCCCGGCGATACGCACGGTCATGTTCTTCTCAGCCACCGCGATCACCGCGATCGACGGGTTCTTTTTCTGCGCCCCTGCGCAGAACTCCTTGAGCGTGTCTTCCTTTCTGATATCGTCGCCGGACGCGCTTTTCAGCTCCGTGAACCGTGTCACGAGAGCCGCGGTGCTTTTAACCGCCGAGTCGATATGGCGCTTTTCGAGCTGGCGGACCCTCAGCGAGTAATATGCGAATAGCGACAGTACGAGCAATGCCGCTGCTACAAATGCCAGTTTGATCTTCATTGATGTGGTCCCGCTCAAAAGCGCATGATATAATGTGCGGCCTGGCCGCCGTTGTTAGTATCGGAAGAATTTGGGGAAGGGTTGACTTTTTTTAGGGGCGTTCTTTCTTCATTATAAAGAGGTAATTAAACCCCCTCAGGTAGAAATTTCCCTCCTCCGCGGCGCGCCGGTAATTGCCCATTGACAGGGTGCGGTTGTGTCGCGCCACCGCCACGATGTCCACCGGGGTGAAGCGGCGCGAGAGCATGCCGAACAGGGAGAAGCCCACCGGCACGAAGCCGGTCTTCTTCGCGTGGATATCGCACACGTACAGGGCCATGTACCGGTTTTTTCTCAGCACGCGCGCGATCTCGCCGATGACGCGGTCCATGGCATCGAAGTAGGCGGGATCCCTGGCGGGGAGCTTCCCGATGCAGTCCTCCTCTTCGGAGTAGCGGATATTGTCCCCGTAGGGCGGGTCCACGAACACGAAATCCGCGGTGCCGTCATCCAGGGGGAGGTTCCTCGCGTCCGCCCTGGCGATGTCGGCCCTCACCGGGTGTATGTCGAACCCCGCCGCGCGCCGCTTCAGGTCGCGGCACACGTCGATGGTGGTCCCGCTGCCGCACATGGGATCGACCACGAACTGACCCTCCCTGGTGTAGCGCGTCAGCAGGTTCCAGACGATGTAGGACGGCGTCGCGCCCGGATAGTTCTGGTCGCCCTGCCTGCCGCTTCCGTAGTTCTGCGAAGGGTAGTCCCACAGGGTCGTGGGTTGTATGCGGAGCGGCGGTTTCGGCATGGGTCACCTCGTGGGGGCACTATGGCGGGAATGGCGCGTCGGGTCAATCCTCTTCGCGCTCGATAACGAGCTCGAATCCTTCTTTTACGCAAAAGATCGCTATCACGATGCCGAGGACGGAATCGAGGTACCAGATTCTGAACAGGGCGTTCGCGACCAGGCCCGCGAGCAGGGCGAACGACAGCACGGCGCAAACCGCGGTCTCCTTCGAATCGGCCACGAGTGACTTGAGGCCCAGGCTTTTCCCCAGGGCGTATTTCGCCCTCGCGAGGAGCGGCATGACCACGAGCGATGCTGAGGCGATGATCATGCCCGGGACGGAGGGGGCGGCGCCTTCGCCGGCGACGAGTTTCTCTGTCGACTCGAAGAGGATATACGCGGCGAGCACGAAAAAAGTCAGTCCGATGACCCGGCCCGCCTTGTTTTCCACGTTGAGCTCGTCCTCCTCCGAAAGCCTGCCGTGCCGGTTGATGCGCCACACGATCACTATGCCGGAGAGCGACTCGATTACGCTGTCCAGGCCGAATCCGACAAGCGCGATGCTGCCGGCGTAGCCCCCCGCGACAAGGGATACCGCCGCTTCGATCACGTTGTACCCGATGGTCAGGTACGCGAGCATAAGCGCTTTTTTATAGGGTTCCATTTGTTTAATTACTAACAACCTACCATTATAAAATAAACATATCCGACAATTATTGTCAAGATGCTTATTTATTAGTGGGGGGATATGCACGCCAGCAATACCGGAGCAGCAGGAGAAGAGAGTATCCACCTCCAGACCGATAACTATCGGCAGGATGTCCGGCATGTGGAATCAAGGATGGCGGGGATATACTCTGCCGCTGGGCACCATTATGTATAATAAACGCCTTGACCTCGTTACAGGCTCGTGCTATATCCCATTAAATTCAATATAATCAATGGGAGGATACACATGCGAATGACAGCAAGATTACTCGCCCTGTTCGTGGCGGTCATGTTCGCTTCCGGTATGGTGTTCGCGGCCAGCAAGAAGAGCGAAACGAAGCCACCCGAGAAAAAGACGGAATCAAAGCCGCCGGAAAAAAAAGTAGAGAAGAAGACTGATACAAAACAGCCTGAAAAAAAATCCGAAAGGAAGACCGACACGAAACAGCCCGAGAAAAAAAGCGAGAAGGCCGACAAGAAGACGGACGGCAAGGGCGAAAAGGGTGACAAGAAAGCGAAAGTGAAAATTAAAACGAAAACGAAGCACCACCACGATGAAAGCATAGAAAAAACCGATAAAAAGGCCGCGGCGAAGCAGGAGAAGCTCGTCGACATCAATTCCGCGAGCAAGCAGGATCTGATGAAACTCCCGGGTATCGGCGACGCCTATGCCGAAAAGATCATCAAGGGCCGCCCCTATGACAATAAGGGCCAGCTCGAAAAGAAGAAAATCCTGCCGGCAAACGTGTTCTCGAAAATCGCGGACAAGATCATCGCGAAGCAGAAGAAGTAGCCCGTACCCCGCACCGTTTCCCTTCCGGGAGCGGTGCGCTTTTATTACCATTTATATCCTCATTCTAAACTCTTTAAAAGAGCATTAATGTGCTCGTTGCAGTGAACGAAAAACGACCGTCCGAACGGTATTCGTTTTGCTTGACAAAAAAGAGCTCTATCATAGGCTTGAACCATGAAGCTCAGTGTCATATCATCTGCAGCGATTCTTTTTCTCCTGGCAGCCATTGCCATATCATACGGCGCGATGTCCGAAAAACAGAAAATCGGCGCACTCCTTGACGCGGTCGAAAAATCGAACATCACCTTCATCCGAAACGGCAGCGAACACAAGCCTGCCGAGGCCCGTGCACACCTGGAGCGCAAGCTCACCAAGGCCGGGGGCGAGGTGAAGACCGCGGAGGACTTTATCCGGTACATCGCGAGCGGGTCGAGCATGAGCGGAAAGCCGTATCTCGTGCGTCTCGGCAACGGCAGGGTGGTTTCCGCCGCCGACTGGCTCAGGGCGCGCCTGAGGGAAATCGAAAAGCGGAAATAATATCATGCTTTTACAGGAGTCACAGTTATGGTAAAATTCACGAACGCACAGCTCAAGGAGCTCGATAAGCATTACCTGCACCCAAGGAACCTCGTGGATCTCTTCGAGGACAGCGCGAAGAAGTGGGCGGACCGTCCCGCCATCGGCGAGCGCAACAAGGCCTCGGGCCGGTTCGAATGGATCACCTACCGCGCCCTTGCCGAGCGCGTAAACAACGTGCGCGGCGGGCTCGCCAAGCTCGGCCTGAAGAAGGACGAAGTGGTGGGAGTGATCGTCAGCAACTCCGTGGAATGGTTCGTGCTCGAGAACGCCACGCACGGGCTCGGCGGCGTTTTCGTCCCCATGTACGAGAAGGAGCTCGAGAAGGTCTGGAAGTACATCATCAAGGACAGCAAAATCAAGTATCTCTTCGTGCGCGACCAGACCATCATGAACAAGGTCGAGGACTTCCCCCGCGAGATCAAGTCCCTGAAAAAGGTGTTCGTGATCCACGGGGAGGGCGAGAACTCGCTCAACTCCCTCGAGGAAAAAGGCAGGGTGGTGTCCAAGCCGCCGCTGAAGCCCCACTGGAACGACACCGCGTGCGTCATCTATACCTCGGGAACGACCGGCGATCCCAAGGGAGTCATGCTCACGCACGGGAACCTGACGCACTGCTCCCAGTCAGGCTACGAGATTTATCCCGAGCTGAACCAGGACTCCGTCGCCCTCTCGATACTGCCCTGGGCGCACTCGTACGCGATCAGCGCCGAGCTGCACAACTTTCTCCAGTTCGGCGGCTCCATCGGCATCATGGGCTCGCTCGATTCGCTCTCGAAAGACTTTCTCGACGTGCGCCCCACGCACCTGATGTGCGTTCCGCGCGTGTTCAACAAGATCTACAACGGGATCATCCTGACCATGAACGAGGAGGGCGGCCTAAAGAAGAAGCTCTTCGATGCGACCTGCGCCGAGGCCGTTCGCTGCAGAAGTGGCAAAAAGACCCTGAAAATGAAGATACTCGATAAAATCGTGTTCGCGAAGATACGCGCGCGCTTCGGCGGGAGGTTGATCGGATCGCTCACCGCGAGTGCGGTCATGAACACCGAGATATCGCTTTTCTTCAAGGACCTGGGAGTCTCCGTGTACGACTGTTACGGGCTGTCCGAGACCGCGCCCGCGATAACCATGAACTCGCCCATGCACGGCAACAAGATCGGCAGCGTCGGCAAAATCCTCCGCGACATGCACGTGAAGCTCGACAGGACGCGCGTGGGACACGACAGCCCGGACGGCGAGGTGGTCGCCTACGGTGCGCACGTGATGAAGGGTTACCTGAACAAGCCCGAGCAGACGGCTGCCATCATGGTCAAGGACCGCTGGAACGGGTTTCCCGGCATTCGCACGGGTGACCTGGGACGGTTCGACGAGGACGGGTTCCTCTATATCACGGGAAGGTTCAAGGACGAGTACAAGCTTTCGAACGGAAAGTACGTCCACCCCGAGTCCATCGAGATCGACATGAAGCTCCTCCCGCACGTGGCCAACGCGTTCGTGTGGGGTGATGGCAAGGAATACAACGTGGCGATCGTGGTGCCCGACTTCGAAACGATCCGTAAGGACCACACCACGAAGCAGTGGGCCAGGCTCACGCCGGACGAGATCGTCACGGACGAGTCGTTCAGGGAATTCGTCTCGAACGAGATCAAGGCCCACCTGAAGAAGTCGTTCGGGGGATACGAGGTGCCGCAGAAATACATGATCGTGTCCGAGGACTTCACGCTCGAGAACGGGCTCCTGACGCAGACCATGAAGGTCAAGCGCAAGGAAGTCGAGAAGCGGTACGGGAAGGACCTCGAGGCGCTCTACAGGAAGTAAGCGACGACGGCAGGGGCCCGCGGGAGCTGATTTCCGCGGGCCTTTTTCATGGCTTCGCGAATCAGATGTTCTTTATCCAGTGGGCGCGGTACATGAACGCGATGCCCGCGAAAAACTCGTACCCGTGGCCCGAGAGCTTTTCACGCGCCTCCCTGAGGGTGGGCCTGTAAATCGAGTATGCCCAGCCCGCGTTGTACCCGTCGCGGATACTTCTCTTCCACGAACCGGTCACATAGGTATATTTCGCCCCGCCGTCGACTGAAACGGTGAATTTGTCCGAAAGGTTGAAGTTGATGCCCAGGGCCGCGCCCGCGCTCAGCCTGATGAGATTGACGGAGCTTACCCTGTCGACCATGGTCCCCGATTTTGGGTTGTACACGAGACCGGGTATGGTTCTCATCGAGGCCTCCGTCGTATATCCATCCACGAAATAGTTGTACGCGGGGTCCGGATATTCGTTGCCCAGAAAAGTGCGCTCGGATGTCTTGTTGCCCCACACGTACCCGATGCCGAGCAGCGGACCGATGAAAATGCGCACCGATTGCGTGCGGACGAACGCGAAACCGAAAATGTTGTCGAAGTTGACCCTCATGGAGGTAAAGGGCTGGCTCTTCTTTGCGAAGAGATAGTCGTATCCTACCTTGAAGCGGTAATTGAACCAGTGGGTCCCGGAGCAGTTGGTGTCAATCACGAAGCCGCCGCCGATTCCCCAGTCGAGAAGGGTGGGGTTCGTGTAGTTCTGCGAGGAAGTCCTGACCTTGAGGTAAGTGTTTGTGACGCCGACCTGGCCGTACAGTCCCATGCCGCTGGTCGGTGCGGCGTACGAAACGCTGTGGAAAGCCATCAGGATGAAGAGCACCATTGCCGGGACGACACACTTTTTCATAAGTACCTCTGGGAAACAGGAAGGGACCGCGGTACGATCCCGGCGATCATTTGACAGGGTGATCGGGGTGGCTGTCAAACAGATTTTACGGAGGTATGCTGTTCTTGCATGTGGGATATGACTGCTGGCGCCTTGCCATCTTTTCCGCGGGGGATATCCGCACGGCGCATCATGTCAGGATTATCGGCATCGAAGCTGATGTTATACGCCGCAGAGAACGTGACACCATAGAAGAGATCCGTCTTCCTGTTGAATTGCTCGTACGATTCACTGCCGTGGAGCTGCCGGTAACGCAGGATTTGTCCCTTGAATTCCAGGGGCAGATCGATATTCACCGGGGTCCGGTGCCCTGGCAGGCTCGATAGTATTACCACTACTTGAAATCATGATAGAGTTCTATTGGTCTCACGGAATCCGATGTAATCCGGTACATTATGTCCCCGCTATCATCGGTATGGGGCGTCCAATGTGTCACTTCAAGATATAGTTTATCGTTGATAACGGTCAAAAAATGAACCTCTGCATTGTCAATGTAAACCAGCTTGTTTTTAATGAAAATCGCGATATAATTGTAATAGCCGTTGTTCCCCTTGTCAGAAAAATGTGCGAACACCAGCCATGGGAATTTATCAGACTGCAAAAAAGCCACGTGAAACATATTGTACAGATCCTGTTTCGGATTTTTAACGGGTCTATCCATAAAATAAAATTTTCTGAAATCCGCATATGTCTGCGGGAGCAGATTCATCAGGGATTCGCTCGTTTCGATTTTCCGCAGGGTATATACTTCCGGGAGCGTATCCGAAATGCGTCTGTAATCCGCGGCTTTAAAATACAATCTGGGGGAGTGAGCGGGGATATTCTGGCCGATGCGTTTTGTACTGAATTCCAGGTACGTGCCGTACATCGGGGAATTAATGCTGCGCAGGGCGTCCACTTTCTGCTCGACAACACCGTTCCTGTCAACGGCAAGCAGCGTGTCTCCCGGTATGATGTTCGGGATGTCTGTGAAGTCGGTGATGCGCAGGTCGATCGATTGGTACTTTTCATAATTCTCGGGCTGGTACATGTTTATACCCGGGAAACGCTTTTTCAATATGGCCTGCAGTTTGTCGTTGTCATAACAGATTGTTTCACGGAGCGAATAAACCGGACATTTATCCCCGTGTTCCTTTTTCAAATACGCATCAAACACCCAGCCGGTGATATCGTTCCAGCGAACCTTCGCCCAGTGGCCTTCGACGCCGTCTATTTTTTGCGTGGCCGTACCCGTCTGCAGAACCGCCACCTTTTCCCTGAACGGTATGACGCCGAGGGACCTGGCGTCTCTCGAGGATGATTCGCGGATGTGCATTCCGTTCGGCGAGACGACGATTCTTTCTTCGGGTGCGAAACGTTCGCATGAAACAAGCAGCGCCACTGAGAGGAGGCACATGCACAACAGGTTTCTGTTCATGGGGTGGATGTTCCTTCGGGACGAAATCAATGCGACACGTTTTTCGAAAACAGGTTTATCACCGCGATACCGGCTATGATTATCAGTATGCCGATGATCGCGGGCATGTCAAGCGATTGGCCGAACGCGAAATATCCTATCAGCGCGATCAGCGTGATGCCCACGCCCGACCATATGGCGTACGCGATTCCAATCGGGATGCTCTTCAGCGTCAGGGACAGAAAGAAGAAGGCGATGCCATAGCCCGCGATCACCACAAGCGACGGGACCAGCTTCGTGAAACCGTCGGCCGGTTTCAGCGCGGTCGTGGCGGTAACCTCGGCAATGATCGCGATGAACAGGTATATCCATTTCATGTGGAACATCCTTTATTTGAACCCGATATGTTATATGCGGTGCGTAAAGTTTAAACCCGTCCCGCGCAACGTGCGCGCCTGGATGGTCAGTGTAAGAGGTGGCCGCTCAATGATGAGCGCGCTCCTACGAAGGTATGCATTGAATTAAAATCCCCCGGGCCGTTACCATGCCTGACGACACATTCATGGCCGATCCTCACCGGAGGTCGGCATGCCGGGCGATCCGCGATCGAGATGCGCCTGATCTATCCGAAAGAATCAATGCGGCGTGCGGGATAGATGCGGGCGTCGAAACAGTGCCCGGTGTTTTCATGTGCCAGCGATATCGCTTGCCGATCTGTGTTTGTGTGCGGCACCGTGTCGGATTCGGATTCAATACGATATAGTATTACTGTATCGACATATATTAAATGAAAATAGTAAAAAATCAACAAGAAATATTTGTCTTATGAATGGAAATTCATGAACGTGAGCGAATGTTTCATGATCGGATATCGGCCGGGGTTCCGGAGTAAATGCGCAGAGGGATTATCCATTGATGGATAGAGCCCCGTCGTGAACAGGTAAATGTTGCAAGGGGTATATCCAACCAAAAATACATTGTGATTGGGATATGCCATGTCGCGGCGGTTTGTACTGCCGGAAATAATGCTTTTTCTCGAATAAAAGAAAATTCAGGGACTCCATCCTGAAAAACACCATTTCCGGAGGCGTCACGATCAACGACTGTACCATGCACGTCGCGCAGCACGACATGCCATTCGGCGGGGTGGGGAACAGCGGCCTCGGGCAGTATCACGCATACGAGGGGTTCGCGGAGATATCGAAGCTTCGCCCGGCGTTTAAGCAGGCCCCGGTCGCGATCGCGCTTGCCTCGCCCTATGGAAAGTTCATTGACAGGATTTACGGAATGATCCGTTCAATGAGGTGGCTCAGCTTGCTGAGCGAAAGGCCCGCCGCCGGCGGGACCTAATCCGGTGAGGTGCGAGTATGAACGGCGAACGGTACAATCGGGGCATTGAAAAACTGAAGGAAATCGACGGTGAGGGCGGCGTGCGGGTGCTCGAGCTTCTGAAAGATGTCGCCCCCGATCTTGGGAAGTACGTCATCGAGTTTCCCTTCGGTGACGTGTACAGCAGGCCCGGCCTGGATCTGAAATCACGCGAAATCGCTACCGTGGCCGCGCTGACCGCACTCGGCAATGCGGCCCCGCAGCTGAAGGTCCATGTCAACGGGGCTCTGAATGTGGGGTGCACGAAGGAAGAAATTATCGAGGTGATTATCCAGATGGCGGTGTACGCCGGTTTCCCCGCCGCGCTGAACGGCATGTTCGCGGCGAAAGAAGTGTTCGCCGAAAGGAACCTCTAGGACGGGGCGGGCCGCACCCGGTCGTCATTCCCTGCGAACGATCTTCCCGGCGAGTACGCCCTTCACGAACGCGCCGTCCGACACCACGGCCTTGCCGTTCACGAACACGTGGTGGATGCCGTCCGGGTGCACGCGCGGTTCGTAGAAGGTGGCCCTGGTTCCGAGCTTTTCCGCGTCGAACACGACCAGGTCCGCGAAGTATCCCTTTCTGATCGCGCCGCGGCGGGTTATGCCGAACACATCCGCCGGAAGCGACGTCGATTTGCGCACCGCCTCCTCCAACGTCATAAGCCTGTTCTTCAGGGCGAAGTACGATATGAAGCGCGGAAAGCAGTCGTAGAACACGGGCGCGGGGCGCCCGACCGGCCGCAGGATGGTGTCGGTAGAAGGCATGGACCGCTCGTGCATGAACCCGGCCCACAGCGACCGGAATACCAGCGGGTCGTCCGGAAACGTTGGCGTATGGAACACCATGACCCGGCCCTGTTCCTCGATGAGCAGGTCGCAGATCGCGTCCATCGGGTGCTTCTTCAGCTCGCGGCCTATCTCGGGAAAGGTCATCCCTTCCATCCAGCGGTTGGCCTCGCCCGCGACGGCCATGACGCGCAATCCGTTCCATCCGGTCATCTTCAGGTAGTTGAACGACCAGGTCGCGCCGTCGCGGTGCGGCCATTCCGGCTCGACGCGCTCGATGTCGTGGAGCATGCGCGCGCGGAACGAGCGGTCCGCGAGGCGGGAGAGCGTGTCCTCCCTGCTCCCCTCGAGGAGGTACGGCGGGAGAAAGGCCGCGAGCTCGGTGAAGCCCTGCGACGTGGGCACCATGTCGAAGTGCACGTCGATCCCCTCCGCGCGCGCCCTGTCGAGGATCTTCAGCTTGCCGGCGAGTCCCTTCTCCATCGGGATGGGGATGCCGACGCGGTTGCTGAGGAACGACGCCGCGCGGATGAAGGCCTTGGTGAGCCCGGTGAATCCCTTCATGTACGGCTGCCAGTAGAGGTGCGATACCTGCACGGGAATGCCGCACGCGCGGCCCACGTCCAGCACCTCGGCCAGGGCGAGGTCCAGGGTGTGGGCGTAGCTTCGCAGGTGCGAGGTGAATATCCCCCCGTACTTTTTCAAGACCCGTCCGCAGCCAACCAGCTCCCCCGTGTCGCTCTGCACGCCGGGAAAGTACTGGAGGCCTGTGCTCATGCCCAGGCAGCCCATGTCCATGGCCTCGTCGAGGAGGCGCTCGAGCGACGACTGCTCGTCCGGCGTGAGGAGCCTGGTCACCAGGCCGGATGCGCCGATGCGGAGCGTGCCGTGACCGGCAAGGAGCCCCGCGTTGAGCGACATTCCCCGCCGCTCCATGAGGGACATGAATTCCGCGGGAGTGCGCCAGGTGACCTCGTCGAGCGGCCTCCCGCTCAGGGTCTCGAGGTTGTCGATGATTTCGCTCCGGTGCGCGTCGGGCACGGTGCAGCTCGAGAACCCGCAGTTCCCTCCCACGAACGTGGTGATGCCCTGCATCGCCAGCGGCGCGAGGATCTCGTCGTGGTCCGCAAGAGGGAGCGAAAAATCGGCGTGGGAATGGACGTCGATGAAGCCCGGGGTGACCGTGAGCCCCGCCGCGTCGATGATTTGCTTCGCGCCGGCTTCGCCGAGGCGCCCGATGGCCGCGATCGCGTCGCCCTCGACCGCGATGTCCGCGTCGTAGCGCGGCGCGCCGGTCCCGTCTATCACGGTGCAGTTTTTGAGGATAAGGTCGAGCATGGGGCGCCTCCGTTGTCGGGGAGTGGTTCGATGCTGGCACGCGCGCGGGGGCGGTCAATACATTATTTCCATGCCCTGCGGTTTTGGGGATATATTCGCGGCGTATGGCACCGTTGCGGTGCCGGGAAACGTCCCCGTGTGTTATACGGGAGCGAATTCGCGGAACGCCACGACGCCGCACCCGTCGCCGTTCGCTGACCCGGATTGGTGAGGGGGATATATCCTCCGTGACAGGACCATTGAAGCGGGCCGGTCCGTGACGACGCATTTCCCGCGCGTTTTGTTCTTTACCGCGGCGCTCCCGCATGGTATGTGGATATGCTCACCGGAGAAACCGGCAGGGCGAAATCATTGCACGCTGATTCGGCGTACGGGAGTTGAGGATGAAAACCGTTTTATCAAGGGCGCTGTGTGCGTTCATGGTGCTGCAGTCGTTCGGCGCGGTGTCCGGCCAGCACGCCGGCAGGGAGGTCGCGCTCACCCCCGCTGAAAAGAAAGCGCTCAATACCTTCTTCAGCAATTTTTCCGAGGTGGCGGTGAAACCCTTCAGGGGCGGGGAGCTGTCCGATAAAGATTACATCGATTTCGGGGTTTTCCACAATTTCATCAATAACAACGCGCGCTTTGTACGAAAGGACGGCGAAGGCCGTGTGAAGATAAGGGCTTCATATGTCGATGAAAGCGTGAACAGGTATTTCGGTAAAAAAATCAAGAAGCACCAGCCGGCCGACTCAATCGATTTCAGGGACGGCTGGTATTCCATATCATGGGCCGCGGGGGAGGCCGTCAGCTTTTCGCAGGTGACGGGATGGCATGACAACGGCAACGGCACTTTCACCGCGACGCTGGACGTTTACGTGGCCGGTTCGGGATGGACCGGCAATCCCCACGGCACAATGAAGGACTGGGAAAAGGACGGGGACGTCCCCGATCGTGCGTCAAGGATGAAGGCCGTCGTGAAAAAAGTAACGGAAAACGGTAAGAGCAGGTATGTCCTCATCGAATACCTGAAGGTTAAGCCCTGATTCCATTTTATAAACCACAACCGTGAATTTTACCTTATGGCCACCTGCCTGTTCAATTTTGGCATACTCTGACGGGAGCGACCCATGCAATCGCGCATCGTTGAACGTAAAACGTTTCTGAACGCATTGCGACGACGCGGACTGCTATGCGTCCTGCCGGCGCTCGTGCTTGCTCTCTGCGCATGTTATCCCTCCGTCAGCAGCCAGGCGTCCGCCACGAGCGAATTTGTCGCCTGCAGAATCACGGTCGCGAACAGGGGGATAGCGCCCGGCTCATATGGCACGGGAATCGATCTGTATTTCGACCATGGAGCCTTGCACTATGTAAAAAACGAGAATACGTTTCACTTGCGATACCGTGAGCCGGTCATCGTGCTCACGGACTACGGTATGCGGATCGATTTCGGGCTCATCCCCTCCTCCTGCTTCCAGCCGCCCCTGGAGATCGTCCTGTATTTTTTACCGATAAAAAAAGGTGAAACAGCGATTTCCGGCAGGGTCCTCGCGCGAAAGCATGAACTGTTCCTCGGCCCGCGGCACGGGACGAAAACGCGACAATTACGCGCCGTGAGGGTGGCGGTCCCGATGCGCCACGAGAGAAAGGGTGCGGCCGCCTTTCAGTTCACCGGATACCCGAAAAGCGGGACCGAAAAAGTGCGGGGAAAGCAGACCGATATTTCCATACCGTCAGGCGTGGAAAGCGGGCGCGCCGTGCGCCGCCTTCGGGAGCTGCTCTCGGGATTTGGCTTTACGGGAACTGGCGAGATAGGGTTTGACGGCGGCACCAGCCTCGCGTTCGTGCGACATTACCCCGGCAGGGGACAGGCGGTCGAGATACGGGCCACTTTCGAGACCGGAAAACCGGGAACGAACCTGCACCTTTTTGCTTATGGTAATGCGGACATCGACGGATTGTTCGCCGCAATTGACAAACGATACCGTGAGATGATCTCGGAATAATCCCCCCCGGGCGATTCCGGCGGTTCCGCCGTTGGGCGGCACCCGTCGTGCCGACCCCGCGCTTACTGCCCGACGCCGAGCAGGCGTTGCGCGTTCCGGCCGAGGAGCATGTCGATCTCATCCTCCGTGAATTTCAAGCCGTCCGGAGCACGGACCGGCAGTTCCTTCACCGCGCGGACAAAAGCGCTTCCGTCCATCACCGATTCCAGCCAGGGACAGTCCGTTCCGAACATCACCCGCCCGGGCCCGAACGCGTCCAGTGCCTCGCGCACGGCGAGGGCGAATGCCGGGTAATTGTTCCTGGCGGGGAACTGCGACATCGAGATCTCTGTATACAGGCCCGGCCTGAACCACGCGAACGTGCAGAGTTGCGGGCGGTATCCCAGGGACATGTGCGCGGCGATAACGACCAGGTCGGGAAATTCCAGCAGCATCCTGTCGAGGTAGACCGGGTCGCAGTACCTGCTCGACGCGGGGTTCGGGGCATGGCCCGTATGGGTTATCACAGGCAACCCGTAACCCGCGATCAATTCCATGATGTCCATGGTTTCGGGATCCTCCGGGTTGAACCCCGCGATCGGGAGGAGCTTGAATCCCCTCGCCCCATGTTCCTCGATGCATTTTTTGACGAAGTCCCTCGCGCCCGGCCTTCTGGGGTCGATGTGGGCAAAGGGGATGAATCTGCCAGGGTACCTGTCCGCCACCTCGAAGAGGACCCGGTGCTGTTCCTGTATCGAAACCGCCGGTTCGCCGGTGAACAGGCCGTGGTCCCACAGAAAAAGCGCGGACCGGTCGATGCCGGACTTTTCCATCTGGGCCAGGTGTTTCTCGCCGGTCGTGTCGAAGAGTGGGGGAAGCAGGTGCCGTTCGATATCCTCGATCGAAAGGGATATTCCCATGCCGGCTGCGGACTGCCGCACCATGCGGACATATCCCTTCCAGAATGATTCCGAGTGCCATTCCCGTGCGACCAAGTGCCTGTGAATATCAATAATCATAATGCCGCATCCTCCGAATTGTGTCGGCAGGCGACGCTTACAGGTACTTCTTGTAGTCGTCCCCGATGCCCCTCGACTCGGCCCGCTGCCTGAACCATTCGTGTTCGTTCGCGGGAACGGACGGACGGTCGGCCTCGTCCTTCCGCACCATGCGTATGGCCCCCGCGGGGCACGTGGTCGCGCAAAGGCCGCACCCGATGCAGTCGCCGATGACGGCGCGGTCTTCCACGGTGACGGCCCCCACCTGGCACCGGTCCACACACAAGCCGCAGCCGGTGCACGCGTCGCCGTCGACCGCGGCCAGATAGTTTGACCTGGCCGTGGCGTTCCTGCTCACCAGCCTGTAGCTCCTGAGCGGGAGGCAGCAGCAGCTGCAGCAGTTGCAGATGAATATGTGGCCCGTGGCGGTGTTCGACGTCATATGCACAAGGCCGCTGTCCTCGGCGAGCTTCAATATTTTGTACGCCTCTTCCTTCGTGATGGCCCTTCCCGATCTCCATTTATCGAAGGCGTGTTCAATCGGGGCGATGGCCATGCACACCTCCATGGGCCTGTCGCAGCGGTGTCCCAGCAGGGCGCGCTCCTTCTTGCAGATGCAGTCGCTCACGGCCCAGGATCTGCCCCCCTCGATGAGCTTTGCCACGCTCTCGTAGGGCTCGACGTTCGAGCCGGGCTCGAGCTCCGTGCCGATCGGGATGACTTTCATGAGCGCCGGCGTGTGCGTGAAGAACTCCTTTCCAAACGCCTCCGCGTTGTACTGGTCGAAGAGCTCCGCGAACTCCCTGTCGATGCGCGGCATCTGGAACTCATAGATGCCGAACACGAAGGGCATCAGCTTGTAGTAGCTGGTCTCGCCGAGCTTGATGCGGAAAAGCTGTCCCTTGAAGGACATCTCCGTGAGTTTTTTTTCGAGGTAGCCGGGATCGAGTCCCGTGCGCGCGGCGATGTCGGCGACCGGTTCGAAATGCAGTTTCACCTTCACGGCGAGATCTGCCTCGTCCTCCGTGAAGATTTTTTTCAGGAGTCTCATCTCGATGCCGCTCGCGGTGGAGGGGAACCCGTTCGGGATGGTATTCAGCACTTCGCGCAGCGTTTGATATGCGTCGTTACCCATGATGCGTGCCTCCGAGGAATGTAGTTACCTGGCGCCGGACTTTTTATCCCGCGCCCTCTTCAGGGCGCGAATGGTCTGGTCGCACCATTCGACCGTCATTGCGGCCTTCATCTTCCCGTAGTTCAGAGTGATCAGCCAGTAGGGGAGGTCCAGGGGATATTCCGTGGGCAGGGACTTCTCGACCGATTCGAGGACTTCCAGCCGCTCGCGGAACAACTTTTTCTCAGCCTCGATCATCGCGATCATGGCGTTTTCGTCGAGGCGTGACCCGAAAAAAATTTTCAGGAGCAGCTCGTTGCGCACGGGCTGCTCGGTCGCAGGCTGTTCGAGCCAGCGATGCAATTCCCGTGTGCCGAGGGGCGTGAGGGTATACACGTTCTTCCGCGGGCGCTTTCCGGTCTCCTCCGAATGCTTCGTCACCAGCCCGTCATGCTCCATCCGCTTCAGGATCGGGTAGATGTGCCCGAAGTTCTCGTTCCAGAAAAATCCGATGCTGCGGCCTATCTGCGTCTTGATGTCGTATCCCGATCGCGGGCGTATGCTCAGCATTCCCAGCAGGGCGTATTGGGTTTTGTTGATTTTTGACATGTGGCTGTTTCCTGAACTATATCACAATATAATATATCACTCTGATATATTATCGTCAAGAGTAATGTCGTGTTTTTTGGGATATTCCCCAAATAAAATGGATGTCGCGAGATGCGTCGCGCACTGATCCGGATATTCCCCGGCCATGCAAAGCCGCCCGGCGGGGCATATATCCATAATTGCTTGACACGACCGGTCCGGAGAATATTCTCCTGGGGAATGGGAGCGATGGAAAAAGATACCAGGCAACGGATCTTGGACGCGGCCAAGGCGATATTCAGCGAGAAAGGATACACGAAAACCGGCGTGTCGGACATCACGGAAATGGCGGACATCGCCAAGGGCTCGTTCTACACGTATTTCAGGAACAAGCACGACATTTTCATGGTCATCCTCGACGAGTTCATCGGGGGGCTTGAGGCGATCCTCTCGCGCATCCGGACGGCCGACATCCGCGACATGGAGACCTACCGGGCCGCGAGCTTGATGACCGGCGTCGCGGTGGGGGAGCACTTTTTGAGGAACAGGCAGCTCGCGCGCCTCTTTTTCTGGGAAGCCATGGGCCTCGATCCCGACATGGAGCGGAAAATCGACGAGGCCTACGACATGATCGGCGGCCACGTGGGGAGGCTGGTCGACCGCGGCGTCGAGCTTGGACTATTGCGCGGGGAGGTTTCGCGTGAAATGCTCGTCGATTCCATCGTCGGGTTCGGCACCTATCTCATCAGGCGCTATCTGAAGGGCGCCTATAACGACCTGTCCGTGGAACGCATCATCGGCGACATCTCGATAATCCATTTCAACGGCACGGCCGCTGCCGGAAAATGACAGTCTGTCTTTCCTGAAATATTAATCCATAACCGGCAGTTATCCAAAAACAGGGGATATATCATTTTCAAGATAATGTGCAAAAAATGGTTGACGCGTCAGTCAATTTTATGTATATATATCCCACATCCATATTTGAGAAGATCCATGAACTGTGAAAAAACATTCAACGAAGGAACACTCCCTGAACTGGAAGAATTGCGCGGGGTGTACAGGGTATGCCTTGTCGGGCGGTTCCTGCCCGCGATCTGCGTCCTGGGGCACAGGAAAGTGATCGTGGCCGGGAAGGGTTCCGCGCCGTCCGGCAACAACCGGTTTCTCGGGCGCGTCAATATCGCCCGCTTCAACGCCGATATCGGGGATTCGCTGGTCGCTCCGGGGGAAAAGGTCCTCCGCATAAAGTACGACACTCCCGCGAACGCGTTCTTCATCAGGCCGCTCACGGACGAGGTGCGCAGGGTCGCGCCGGGCGAATACATCGGCCGGGGGATCTACCGGGCGTTCGGAAGGAAGATCAGGATATTCCATTTCACGATACGAAAGATGCAGTGACAGGGCGCGTCCCGGGGGAGGAAAAACCGCATGCAAAACACCGTGGTGCTCAGGTATCTCGACGGCGGGAACAAGGTCGAACTGCTCAACGACGTCCTCGACCGGGCCGGACTCGAGGGGCGCGCGGAGGCGGCGCGGCGCGCATCGGGCAGGAGCAGGGAGGAATTCCGCGTGGTCATCAAGCCGAACGCCTCCATGTTCATTCGCCGCGACGAGGAGGGGGTTACCACGGACCCGGTGCTGGTCCTCGCGCTCGTCGAGCGGCTGATCGCCGCGGGGTTCGTGAACGTCGCGCTCGTGGAAAGCTCGAACCTCTATGCCGCAGGCTTCGAAAACAGGGAGCCGGTGCGGGTCATGGCGGAGCAGGGGATGGCCGGCGGTGTGGCGCCCGGCGAGGTCGGCGGCGAGACGGCGCTGACGGCGCACGTGCTCGACAGCCGCGGCGAAAAGCGCCCCTACACGCTCGCCGACCTCACGGCGGACACGGTCGCGGTCGAGAGCGGCCTCATGCACGGGAAGCTGAAGCTGGGCCGCGCCTGGGCCGGGGCCGATTTTCGCATCAGCTTCGCGAAATTCAAGACGCACATCTACGACGGGTACACGCTCCTCGTGAAGAACACCTACGGGTGCCTGCCCGAAAGCAACAAGATGTGGCACTACCACTACCTTCACGGCGCGGCAAAGCCCGCGATCGCGCAGCTCGCGGTCTGCCCCGTGCATTTCGGCATCATCGACGCGGTCACCGCCGCGGACGGCCAGGCCGGCGTGAAGTGGGACCGGGCGATAGCGCGCAGGCCCGGCTTCATCCTCGCGGGCGGGAGCATCGGGGGCGTGGAAAGGGCGGCGTGCGGCATCATGGGCGTGTCGACGCGCAGGAGCCGCATGTCGAGGATGGGGATGGAGCTCGATGACGGCGAGTGCGTCATGGACGGGGAGCCCCGGCCCCTGCGCGGGTGGATAAACGTGTTCCCGCCCTTCGTGCACGCGGTGTTCGTGCTCGAGCGGTTCTACTACCTGCACCGGCTGGTGCAGATGGTCTCGGACATGCTCGGGTCGAGGCCGTTCCGCAGAAAACCATGGGGCGTCGCGGCGACGGTCCTGGCGGCCCTCACCCTTATCATGCCCGCGCTTTACGCAATGCAGAAGCGCCACTGGCTGATACTTGCAGCGCGGCACCTGCGCATCAGGTGGTCGCTCCTTCTCGGCGGGATCGTCACGCCATGGTCGGTTTCGGGCGACCTGTGCAGGCTCGGTAAAAGCGAGCTGGGAGTTTTGCTGGATATTCTCAGTCGCGGCACCGAATCCTCGGTCCGCGTCTACGGCCACAAGGTCGCCAATGCGGGAAAAATCTACGAGCTCTGCGATTCGTCGTTCTTCTCGATCGACCGCATCAGGACCGTGGCCGCCCGCGTCGCGGGAAACGGCCCCGTGAAAGAAAGGATCATCCGGAACATCGAGGCGAGGCTGAAGCTGGACTTTATCGCGTGAGGGCGTCGAGGGCAGGGGGATCGGCGTCGAGCATCGCGTTGTTGCGCTCGACCGCGGCCCTGACACGCCTTTCCAGGTTCAGCGTGATGCGGGGGACCTCCGCGGGGTCGAGCCCCGCGGTATCGATCACGTCCACGACCTCCACGACCAGGTGGACCGGTTTCTTGCGCCAGTCGTTCTTGGGCATGGCCAGGTGCGTGCCGCTGATCGCCACCGCGATGAGGGGGATGCGGGCCTCGATCGCGCCGTACACCGGGGTCTTCTTGAAGCTCCTTACGCTGCCGTCGGACGAGCGGGTGCCCTCGGGAAAGGACAGGAACCACAAGCCGTGCGGCTTGAGCCGGCGCATGGCGCGGGCGATCTTCGTCACCGCGTCGGATCCGCGGCTGCGGTCTATGAAGATATCGCGGCGCGCGAGTTGCGTGACATTGAGCAGGGGGACCCACAGGAGCTCCTGCTTGGTCACGAAGCGGACGACATTGGGCATCACGGACATGAGCAGGGGGATGTCCAGCCAGGAGGCGTGGTTGCTGATGACCTGCGCGGAACACCCGACACAGGGTTCGAGCTTATCCCCCCCGTAATACGAAATGCTGTGGAAGCCGGAGCGTACCAGCGACCTCGCCCAGACATTCACCTCCATCCGGTCCGATAACGGGCGGAGAATGGGCTGCAGCTTGGGAAACAGTTGAAGCCATAGCAGTATTACGTAGGGCGGCATGGCGGCGAAGCATATGAAAAGCCAGGAGCACCACCACCAGGCACAGTAGGATACCTGGGCCAGACCGGCCAGCATGCCCGTAACCTTCTCGTAAGACAGACTCATCGTGTTCATCGCGCTTCCTCCCGGCCGTATACGAATATGCGCATGCCCTCTCTGAGGGCGAACGCCCCGTGCAGGTAGAGCCCGCCGAGCCAGTAGGGCACGTTGAACACGTCCGAATGCCGGTACGTGACCAGTCCGGCCGCGGACATCGCGCCCTCGGCCGCCATTCCGCCCAGGGCCATGGCGAGCGCGAGAATGAACAGCCATGCCCGGTCATACGTGAACGCCCAGCGCACCGCGAAGGCGGAGTAGAACATCGCCGACAGCAGCACGTGGTCCTCGCTGCCGTAACCGCTGACGAAGTACACGAACACGAAGGCGGCCACGGTCTCGACGCATTCGCGCCAGCTCCCTTTCGACATGCTCTGACGCGCCTCGAGCAGGACAGGCAGGCGGGGTATCGCGAGGGCATAGACCAGTCCCATGAAGAGGAACACGCAGAAGAACCCCGGGTACACCCACAGGGCCTGGTCGAACAGCTTCGGATCAGGGTAGGAAAGGGTGCGCGTCCGGACATGAACCGCGTCACCCATGGTGGCGAAAACCGCCCCCACTGCGGCAAGGAGAAGAATCTGTATCAATTTTACACGCTGCATGATTGTTACATTCTATGTACGGTATTTGTATGGTTTTAACGCATAGGATATGGACGTACGATTAGCAAGTAAAAAATTGCGCGATAAAGATATTTATCATAGCGGCCATATACGATAAAACGGCGGTATAGACCGCCGTTTTATCGTATATAAAATTCTCAAGAATCTATTTTTGGGGCTTGCTGGGGTCAAGCGTGATGAAGTTTTTAAGGCTTTCCACTTCTTTCTTGGAATACACGATGGTGACGGGCTTGTTGCCCGCGTTAAACCGTATGGTGACTACCCGCACGTGGTCATCGGCGGGTGCCCGATGCCGACCGGTCATGGTATTTCACCGGCAGGTTCTGCTTTCCCCTTGTCGCCGGGTTGTACGGGTCGAGGCTCATGAATTCCTTCATGTTCTTCACATCCTTCGGCGAATACACGATGGTGATCGGCTTGTTCCCGGCGTACAGCCTGACCGTGACCGACGAGGCGGACGCGATCGTCTGTTCGAGCTGCGGCGAAAGCGTGATCCTCAGGTTGAAGATCTTGCCGCGCTGGACATCGAAGTCGCTCGGCGCGTCCTCCTGTCCTTTGTTGCCGTCATTGACCTTCGTCCCGACGATGTTGAACATGGAATCGTCGACCTTGATCATCATTGTCCGCTGGAGGTCTTCCACGAGAGACGCGCCAATAATCCGGAACGATATCACGGCGGGCCTGGACTTTCCGTCCTTCACCTCGCGGTAGAACTCGTTTTCCCATACCCTGAGTATCAAACCGTTCCAGTCGGTAATGGCCGGGTTCAGGTACATGGTCACTGTCTTCGCCTGGATGAAATCGTCGTCCTTGATTACGATCGGGCTCGAACTGCACGACAGCGTGGCGGCGAGTAGCATGATGGCGGCCGGCACGAGTATCATTTTTTTCATTGTCCCTCCAGAAATCACCGGTTGGTCGTATATTCCCGCTCATGGACGGGAATATGTTGCATGGATATAATTGCGCTCCGGCTGCATGAAAAAGGCGGCGGCTGCCGCCTTTTTCATGCGCGTAGTGCCGGGGAAAATTATTTTTTCGGCTTGTTCGGGTCCATAGTGATGAAGTTTTTCAGGCTCTCCACTTCTTTCTTGGAGTATATTATGGTGACGGGCTTGTTCCCCGCGTTCAACCGGATCGTGACCGCGGTGGCCGACGCAAGCGCCTTTTCCATCTGTGGCGTGAGGTTCATCTTCAGGCTGAATTCCTTCCATTCGCGCGTACTGGCCTTTCCGGTTGATTTTCCCGTCGCATCAGTGGACACCTCGACGTCAGTTTGTCTTTTTTTGTCTATATCGGATTTGACACCGGCGATATTGAACACCTGGTCGTTCACTTTCAGCATCGCGGTTTTCTGGATATCCTCGACCAGCGTAGCGCCGTGAAGTTTAAGCGTTACAAGCGTCGGCTTCGATTTGCCGTTCTTGACTTCGCGGTAGAACTCGTTTTCCCACATCATGAGTATAATGCCGCTCCAGTCGCTGATAGCCGGCTTCAGGTACATGGTGATGGTCTTTGATTTCGTGAAATCGTCGTCCTTAACCACGATTTTTCCGAGACTGCATGAGAGCATTGTCAGGGCAAGCAGAGATACACACACAACAAGAATCCGTTTTTTCATGGTTCCTCCAGAAAAGTTTTTGTTATCCCATCAACGGGAAAATGGCCAAAGTTAATTTATGAAAAGAAGGCTATCTTTTTTTTCATCTTCGAGTCGGGCGACCATCATGTCAAGATTTTTTAAGTGTTGTTAAAGTATCTACGTGTTTCGCGTAAGTCAGGCCATGTAAGGTATTTCCTTACTTATGAAGTATTATGATCGCAATTCTGTTTATTCATATATGGAATACGAATGTCAGAAAATTTCTTGACCATATACTATATCAGAGTCTTTATGTAAAAAAATCCATTTCGGAGGAGTCATGAGAAAGCAGCTACAATTATATCTCGTATCGATGATCGTGATTTAGGTTATGTGCCTAAATATCTCATCCCGTAAAAAGGGAAGCGTCAGATGAATATTTTAATGCAGTATATATTTGTATCACATACTTCGAACCGGATGGTAGGCGTATCAAGAATTCTTATTCGGAAGGTGAATTATACCTGGGATTCTTCATTTTTTGAAATTGAAAAAACGACACATTGATGTGCGGTATCTATTAATACCCCTCTATCCCCGAGCCATCATTATACTCATTTGATAGATCATTAGCCCTGTCTGATTTCCAAATTTTAAAATTATCTATTCTACCAACACTTATTGATTGTGTGACAATAGCACTAGTGCAAGGAGAGCCTAACCAAATAATGCCATAAATACCAGCAAGAGCCTCTGTTTTTTCAAACAAACGAAAAAAGCAAATCATATCGGATAAATCAGGCATATCGCCATCATAATTTATTGCCATCTGGTTATTAACAAATACATTCATCGATTGAGCATTCCATACGAAATACAAATGGTACCATTCATTTTTACCTCCAAAATCATACGAACCTTGTAAAACTCCATTTATATATAAATCGCCTTTTATAGAAGCGCCGTTTATACTATAGACATCAAAGGACAGCTTTGATTGATCATCACTGAATGCAATAAAATGGGATTCTGCCATACCATAGGGACTTTGAAAAATAAACCATGGGGAAGTATTTGTATATGATAGGGACGAATCAAGATTTATCCAAACAGAAACTGTCCCATTTGTATAATCACCTGGATTATTTCCTAGTGGATAGAAATCCCTGCTACCCTGGAATGTTTGCAACGAACCATCTGCAATATAGTTTGTATTAGTAAAATATCTTTCAAAAGCATTATCTATTTTCCCAGTAATTGATGATTCCTCAGCCAAATCACCATTTGTTATTGTTGTCGAGATGTCGGAAATTTCTGGACTGGTTAAGGAATCAATTGAATTAAAAGTATTAAAATAGATTGGATTCTCAGGGAGATTATTCAGTAAGGAAAATAAATTCAAATAAGATTTTTTGCTATCAGAACATCCTGCAGAATATATTGAAAATAGAGTTATAAAAATTATAACCAAATTCCTTGATAGCATTTCTATTTTCATAGATGCCTCGTCACGGATCAAATATTTTCATCAAGCAGGAAATAAGGGATGTATTTTTCAGTATATATGATATAGAAATACTCCTATTGAGGGTTTTTTGTCAAGTATTATCCATTTTTCATTAATCCAATCTCTGATAAATAATCTGGATTATGTCTATAATTGCCATATTCATTCATATTTATTTCAAGAACAAGGGAGACTTCTTCTTCGGGCCGTCGCTGTCGATCGTGTATAATTTCTGATGAATCATCTGTCGCAAGTGCGAATGGCATTATTGCGATGCAACCCGGAGCGGGTTAGACAAATGATAGGGTGGCCATTCCCATAGGCCCCCCTGGCGAACCCCGGACCGGGGTATGGCTTTCAAACTTTTCTTGCATGCCCAAGAAAAGTTTGGCAAAAGAAGGGCAGCAGGGGCTCCGCCCCTGCACCCCGAACGCCAGAACTCATCTCGCCCGCTTCACGGGACTCGATTCGGACATGCTGGTTGAAAAGGTGTCCGCCTGGCGGCGGACGATTAGATGGTGAGTAATTATGAATACTAACTTGAATTATCGGGATATACAGTGTCTAAATATTGAAGTGATGGTAGCTTGGCATGGACGCCAAGCTGCGGCTGAGGACCGCCAGGAAGGCGATCCGCAAGCCGCATAGAGCAAGTTTTCCTTTATGAGGCTCAAAGCCCCCGCCGGCGTTTGAGGCGGCACGAGGGGGGATTGAAAGGGGGGCCTATGTGAGGGTTTGTTGACGAAATTCAGTCAATAGATGTCGATCCAGTTATTCAACAATATA
>CAYRGX010000025.1:0-53602 GCA_964423905.1 uncultured Leptospirales bacterium
CCGACCACGGTCCTGCCGGTCAGCAGAAGGTCCTGGCGCTTGAAGTAGTAATCCATGTCGATGAGAAAGTATTCCTGTTCGGGGCCGAGGTTGGATACGACTTTCTTCGTCTTACGGTCCCCGAGTATCCGCAGCATGCGGATTGCGCTCGAGTTGACGGCGCGGATCGATCGGAGCAGGGGCGTCTTTTTATCGAGCGCCTCGCCCGTGTACGATATGAAGGCCGACGGTATGCAGAGCGTCGTCCCGAGCCCGTTCTTCCTGAGGAAGGCGCGGCTGGACATGTCCCACGCGGTATAGCCCCGGGCCTCGAACGTGGACCTGATACCTCCGCTCGGGAAGCTCGACGCGTCGGGTTCGCCCTGCACGAGCTGTTTACCCGAGAAGCGCTCGATCATGTGCGGCCCTTCGTCGGCGTACTCGAGAAACGAGTCGTGCTTTTCCGCGGTGGATCCGGTCATGGGCTGGAACCAGTGCGCGAAGTGCGTGGCGCCGTTCTCGAGCGCCCATTCCTTCATGGCGTGCGCGACTGCGTTCGCGGTATCGATATCGAGCTTTTTTCCCTTCTCGATGGTTTCGATCAGCTTCTGATATACGTCTTTCGGAAGTTTGTTCTGCATGACCTCGTCGTTGAAGGTTTCCTCGCCGAAGTAATGTGAAACCGGGAGATCCTTTTCCTTTTCGACCTCGTAGGTCCTTTCGATGGCGATGACTGGTGTCGATTTTTTCATGGCATTCCTCCGTTGCCGTTTGTGGCGCCGGGCCGTGGTTCCGGGCCTCGACGCCGTTATCCGATACATTACATCGCCCCGCGGGATATCCGACCTGTCAGGTCGCGGGACCGCTGTCCTGTATTATCGTTCAATAGTGATAAAGAATATTCAGGCCGGGATAATGTCAACATCGGAACGTCGGGAAACGCTTTGATTTATCGAAATTTAACATTATTGTAATGAAATGAGTGCAAAATCCCAAAAATCAGGGGAAAAATCGTGTATTTTGGATCCAAAAATTGCCAAAAAGCGATTCTAAAGGCATAAAATACCGATTTTTTAATTGTAGTTTTGATCAGCTTTTATGTGACATAATCCAGTATTTTAAGCCCGTATCTTCCCGTCCATAAGGTCCACCACTCGCCCGGCCAGTGAGGCCAGTTCCGGGTTATGCGTAACCATGATCACGGTGATCCCCGTGTCACGGTTGAGCCGCGAGACGAGCTCGCCGATCTCCCGGCCCCGGGCCGAATCGAGGTTCCCGGTGGGCTCGTCCGCCATGAGAATGGCCGGGCGGTTCACAAGGGCGCGGGCGATCGCGGCGCGCTGCATCTCCCCTCCCGAGAGCTGTCCGGGAAAATGGAGGGCGCGTCCCCCGAGCCCGAGCGATTCGAGAAGGGCCTGTATATCCCCCCCCTCGCTCCCCCTCCCCGAAAAGGCGAGCGGGACAGACACGTTTTCCTCGACCGTGAGCGTGGGCAGCAGGTGGAAGTCCTGGAAGATATACCCGTAGCGCTCGCGCCTGATCCTGGTAAGGCGCCCCTCGGCGATGGGTCGCCCCCCGCCGAAGACCTCGATGCCGTCCACTGCGAGCGTGCCCGCGTCCGGGTTGTCCAGGCAGCCCAGGATGTTGAGGAGCGTCGTCTTTCCCGACCCTGAAGGCCCCACGATGGCGACGAAGTCGCCCCGGGCGATGTCCAGGGAAACCCCGTCAAGGGCGGCGATTTTTTCCCCGCCGCGTGCATAGGTCTTCGCGAGATCGCGCGCACGGATGATAATTTCATGTCCCATATCACGCCTCCGTTCCACGTATGGCCTCGATGGGTCGGACGCGCGCCGCCTTCCACGCGGGGTACATGCCCGCCGCGAGACCGATCGCCACGATCACGCCCGTTGAGGCGAGCGCGAGGAGCGGGTCGACGACGACGAGCGAACCGGTAGGCGCGTAGGGCAGTATCCACCGAGCGAGGACGTCCGTTACCCGCGACAGGGCGAGCGCCATGAGGGCGCCGACCGCGCCGCCGGCCGCGCAGAGGATGAGCGTCTCGAGCCACACGAGGCGGAATATGTCGAGGGGGAGGGCGCCCATGCTCTTGAGTATTCCGATCTCCCTCCGGCGCTCGAACACGGACATGAGCACGGTGTTCGCGACGCCGGTCATCGCGATGAGCACCGCGATGACCGCGATCGAGAGGACCATCATGCGCGCGGTCCCCACCAGGCTGATGATGGTTTGCTTGACCTGCGCCATGGACACCACCTGCACGTCAGGGAGGCGGTAGAGGCGCTCCTCGAGCGCGGCGATGTCGGCCTCCTTGCGCACCTGAACCCCGATCGCGGTGAGTTTTCCCCGCACGCCGAAAATCCTCTGCACCGAACGGTACGGCATGAAGATGGTGCCGTCATCCTGCGTTCCCGTGCGAGAGAGCACGCCGACCACCTTGAGCTCGACGTTTTTCTCCGGAATGAGGAGGATGTCGCCGACCTCGCGCTGCTCGAGCTCCGCGGCCTCGTAGCCCATGACTGCCTCGTTCGCATCCGGGGCCGTGAACCAGCCCCCCTGGCGGAACCTGAAATAGGATTTCATGGATGGGAACGTCGCCGGGTCGATCCCCAGGTAGGCCGATATCCCGCCGCTTTCGCCCTTGTTCGGGTCGAACACCGCCTGCATGACCATCGGGGTGATGAGCTTCACTTCCCGGTTCTTCACGATGTCGCGGCCCACTCCCTCGTCCATGTAGCGGAGCCCCGTGCCTCCCTTGAGCATGAGGGTTGCCGCCTCGTACGGGCAGCCCTTGGCCGCCACCAGCACCTGGTATCCCATCGAGTCGATGTCGCGGTTCAGGGCGGATTCGTAGCCCCGGTTGAACCCGAGGAGGCTCACCAGAACCCATGCCGAAAGCGAAATGCCCGTCACCGTGAGCGCGGTGCGTACCTTCTTGCGCCTGAGATTTTTCCACGCGATGCCCGGCAAGCGTATCATGGCCGTCCTCCTGTCATTGTCCTTTCGCCTTTCTGTAGACGAGCTCTTCCATCAGTATCAGGTTTTTTTTCACCGCCCTGAGCGCAGCCCTGAAGTCACCCTCGGCCCCGGGCGCGGGGTTCCTGATGTCCGCGACCCTGCCCACGGCCTTCCCGGTCGCCACGTCATAGCGCTCGAAGTCGGGCAGGGCGAGTCCCGTGAACTGGCTCCCGAATGACGCCTGGCGGAGGAGTCCCGCCTCCTTCGCGGTGAGCTTCTGGAAATAGAAGGTCCTGATGGCGCCCCTCATGTCGAGGGACAGGAACACCTGTATGCCGCCGTACCGCCCCTTCTGGTTGACGCCGTGGATGTAGCCGATTTTTTCGCCGCCGCGGTAGATCTCGTAGAGGGTGTAGGGTACGTCGATGGTCTCGTAGAGTCCGTGGAAACGGTCCCCGAGGCGCTGTTCGATTCGGGCGAGCAGCGGTTTCCCGCCCGCGCGGTCCACCTGCAGGTAGCGGGTCTTGTACCCGGTGGAGCCGGGAAAGAGACGCTTCACGTCCCGGTCGGGATCGTTCAGGTCGCAGCCGACGGCCGCGTGCGCGCGAGGGACAGCGAGCGTCGCCGCGGCAAGCATGGTCAATAAGGATATGCGAAATTTCATGACGGCCTCCTTTGCGGATGGTCTCAGACCTTCCAGTAACAGTAGAGCTGCACGACCGCGCGATGGTCCCGCATCCCGTGATCGTACTGGTACATGGCGCGGGCGGTGAGGTATCCCGTAATCGACGTGGATATGCACGCCGCGGCCTGGTAATTGTCGCGTCCCGTGACGCGCCTGTAGGTCCCCTGGACCTCGAGCTTGAGCCGGTCCTCCGGAAGGACGTTCACCCCGGCGCGAACGAGCGCCGCCGCGGAAAACCCGCCCCGCCTGGTGCCGGCCAGCGCCTCCGCGCGGAACTCGAAGTTGTCCACGAAGTGGGCGTAGTCGACGCCGCCAACGGCGAATTGCCGCGGTACGTCTTTCTCGGATTTATACATATAGAAGGGCCTGTGAGGGTCGTCCTGTTCCAGTATACGGCCGTATCCCCCCGAAAAGCCCACGGAATAGTTGTCCCTCGCGAGCACCCCCGCGGACAGGCGCGCCGCCGCGAGGTAGCTTCCGTCCAACGCGGGGAGCATGCCGGATCCCGTCGTGGCGGTCACCGAGAGGTCGCCGAAATCGAACTGCCGGTATATCCCGCCCCCCCAGTCGCGGTCGAAACCGAAACCTTCCATGGAGAGCGTGTGAAGGAGAAGGGCATGGCTGTCGAGATAGGAGCCGAGCCCGAGCGCCGGGCGGTCGTGCCCGGCCCATACGTCCATGACGGGGGTCTTGAACCTGACCCAGGCGTTGTAGACCTGCGGCTCGATGTACGCGTCGCGCCTGAGGTCCCGGTTGAAGGCAAGGCGCACCTGCAGCGCCGCGACCGCCACGTCGCCGGAAGGGCCCGGGAAGCGCTGAAGGTAATCGAAGCCGAGCGAGGGTTTCTGCATGGGGGCGTCGCGGTCCATCGAATAGAACATGGCCCTGCGGCCCGTGAAGTCGTATCCCCCCGCCATCTGCGCCTCGACGTAGAGGAGCGTCGCCGTTGCGCCCGCCGGAACCGCGGCGAGCAGGACGATGAGCGCCGGGGCGCATGCCCTATACATTGAATCTCAGTCTCCCGCGGTAAAGCTGTTTTCCGTCCCTGGAAACGGTGATGCCCACCTCCCAGAGGCCGGGCATGACCACGTTCACCGGGAGGAGGAATACGCCTTTGCGGTTTTTCTTGAACGGCACGTCGCCCGAATCATGCGCGCCGGCCATTTCGGGCATGCCCGAATTGCCGGTAATTTCGAGGCCGTCCACGGCGTCGCCCCTGGCGTCCTCGGCTCGCACGCGGACGATCACCGTGCCAATGGCCGGCTTTTTGTCGAAATCGCAGGTGAGAGTGATTCCGTGCCCGATATCGGTCGAGCTTCCGGGACTCAGCGTCCCGTCGCTTCCGTGTTTCCCCGAGGGGGCGCACGCGGCGGCGATCGCGATCGCGGCGGTGAGGGACATTGCACTGAGGGTATTTTTCATCGCGTTCCTCCATGTTCGTGTCATCGGCCGTGACGGCCATCCTTGTCGGATTAATGTAAGATATGCAACCGGTGAAAAAGTTTCAATAATATTGTGGGATGCAATGAAAGGGATCGCGGCGGGGTTGCCGCGCCCTTACCGGTCAGTCCTTTCAAGCAGGCGCGCGGCGTCGATGCCGAGCCTTTCGAGGACCGTGTTGCGCACGACGTCGCGGCGAAGGAGCGAGGCATTGTAGGCGACCAGCGCCGCGAGCTCCATCTGCATCGATTGCAGGTAGGCGTCGAGCGCGGGCTTCACGTGCAGCGTGTCGCACTGCCCGCGCCTGAACCTCGCGAGCGTCTGGCGGTAGCAGCCGTGCGCGTATTCCCGCGCGCGGGCCGCGTTGCGGTAGGCGGCGTGCTCGAGCGCGCAACGCTCGACCGTTTCGACGACCTCGTCCCTAACGGCTCGTTCCATGCGTTCGAGCGCGATCTCCTCCCTGGTGAGGGCGGCGCGCGCGTCCCGGAGACGGGCGCCCGCGGTCCTGTCCCCGATAGGGTAGGATATCTCGAAACCGGCGCGGTACTCGGCGTTCACGAAACCCAGCGAGCTCGTGAAGCGGTCGCGGTCGAAGTCCTTGAGGCGCGCGCCGGCCGATACCTTCAGTGAGGGCAGGGTCCTGTTGGCGGCGATCTCCGCCTCGAGGCGCGCGTTCTTCACGGCGAGCCTCTGGTTGGCGAGGTCCGCGCGCCTGTTGAAGGCGTCGCGCACGGCGGTTTCCGCGTCCACGTCCGGGGCCGCGTCAGAGAGCGCGCGCTCGAGTTCGACCTGCTCCGGGCGGGCGTCGAGGTTCAGGGCGCGGAGAAGGGCCCTCAGGGAGTCGCGCTCCGCCTGCCTGGCCGCGTCGCGCGCGTTCGCGGCGGAGAGCGCGCGCCCGTTCCAGTCGAGCACGTCCTCGGGTCCCGCGAGCGAGTAGCCCTGTTTCATGGACACGACGGCGCGGATCTCGTCCGTGCTTTTAAGCCCGGCCTCGGCGCTGCGGAGCGCCTCCCCTGCTATGAGCGTGTTGTAGTAGACCACGATCATGTCCGAGACGGCGCGGGAGAGACGGGCGCACGCCGCTTTTCGCGCGATGAGCGCCTTTCCCTGCGCCACCTTGAGCGCCTTGCGATCGTTCATGCCGAAGGCGTTGTTCAGCAGTTCCTGCGCGATCTGCGCGTTCAGCGCGGTCTGAAAGCCCATGCGGTATCCGTAGTTGTATCCCACCACCTTGCTCAGTGCGGAATACCTGGTGTCCGTCACCAAGGTCTCCAGGCGGATTCCGAATTGCGTTCCCGTGGGCGCGTATTGCGACATGCCCAGCGCGTATTCCTGGGATATCCGCGAATCTCCGTCGTATATCTTCGTCCTCAGGTCGGGATTCACCGTGGTGCCGGCCTTTCCCGACGCGCTCACGACCGGGTCGTACGCCCCCTTGATGGAAAGGGCCGCGCTTTCCGCGGCGCGGTAATCCAGCACCGCCTCCTTCGCGTCGTACCCGTTCCGGAGCAGGCGGGACACGGCATCGGCCATCGTGATTTTGATCTTTCTGCCGGCGCGCATATCCCCCTTTTTTTCGGGGATAACGCCCGCGGCTTCCGCGAGCGTCGCGGCGGCGAACATGGTCACGATCGCCAGGGAGAAGCCCTGCAGGTGTATTTTCCGTTTCATTTCGCCAGCTCCGCGCCGATTATCCCGGCAAGACCTTCTTTTGCCGCTCCCCGCTCCGCGATGTACGAGAACATGAGGGGCACGGAAAAGAGCGTCGCCCCCATGGTCAGCATCAGGCCCCATGCCAGAGGCAGGACGAAGGGCGTTATCACCTGCAGCTCGCCCCCGATACCGTAGGCCGTGGGCAGAAGTCCCCCCACGGTCGTGAGCGTGGTCAGCATGATGGGACGGAGCCTTCCCGATGCCGAACCCACGATCGCGGCCGTGATGTCCGGCCTGCCGCGGCATTCCTCGCTGAGATGGTCGATGAGCACGATCGCGTCGTTGACGCCGATGCCGATGAGGCCAAGAAGCCCCACCAGCGCGATGAATTCGAGCGGCCGCCCGTGCACCACCAGGGTGAGAAACACGCCGGCGACCGCGAAAGGGAGCACCGACATGACCAGCGCCGGCTGCAGGTACGACCTGTACATGACGACCAGGAGGAAATAGATCGCGACCAGCGCCACCACGAGGGCGAAGTAGAAGCCGCGCAGGCTCATGGAGGATTCCTCCTCCTGCCCGCCCAAGATCATGCTGAGCCCGGATACCGCGGCCGCTTGCCGCTCGAACTTTCCGCGAAGCATTCGGTTCACTTCCGCGGGGGCGATGACCGTATCGTCGACGTTCGCGGTGACGGTCACGGCGCGACGGCCGTCCCGGTGGCGGATCGCGGCGGGGGAGGGGAGGTTTTCCGTGCGCACGAAATGCCGTATGGGCACGAGGCGTCCCTCCCGGTTGGCCACGAGGATGTCGGGCATGCCGTCCCCGGCCGGGCGTATCGCCCTGACCACGTATTCGACGTCCTCGCCGTCGTAGCGGATCGAGGTAACCGCGATTCCGTCGAACGCCGTGCGCACGTTATCGGCGACATCGCCCGCGGTCACGCCCATCCGCGCCGCGAGCGCGTGGTCGATGACGATGCGCGTTTCGTCCTTGCCGGGGACGCTGGAGGTTTCGACGCCGGACACGCCGCGTATCCCCCCGAGGAACCGCAGCGTCTCTGTTTCGAACCGCGCCCTGTCCGCGTCGTTGTCGGACACGTACGTGACCTCCACGGCCTTGCCCGCGTCGAAACTCAGGAATTCCGTGTCGAGCCGCGTGAAATCGCCCGTTTTCGAAAGCGCCGCGAGACGGGGCTTCAGCGACGCTATGATCCGCTCCGAGGTCACGCGGCGCTCGGACGCGGGCTTCAGGTATACGGTGACGATCGCGTGGTTTTCGAATCGGCCCGCCACCGCCAGGTAGTTGCCCCCCTTGTTGTGGTGGCCGGCCTGGGTGGTTATGCTTTTCACCGCGTCGCGCGGCACGACCGCGGCCACCGTCCTTTCGACGCGGCCGGCGAGCGCGGCGGTGTCGGCCAGGGACGTCCCGGGCCGGGCCTCGATGATCACCGCGAAGAAATCGGGATTGATATCTTTCTCGAGCACGAAATCCAGCCGCCAGAACGAGAAGGCCATGACCGCTGCCAGGCCGGCGAGCATCGCCGCGAGCACCTTGCCCCGGTGGGCGAGCGCGCGCGTAAGGATCCGGCAATAGGCATTCCTGAACGAGGGAAACCAGGCCGTGCGGCGGGGGGGCGTGGGCGATATGCGCGACCAGGCGAGGTGCGTGGGCAGAAAGCAGAACGCCTCGAAGAGCGACACGGCCAGGGTGATCGTGATGACGACGGGTATCTGTTGCGTGAACCTTCCCATCACGCCCGGTATGAAAAGCACGGGGAGAAAGCCGATCATGTTGGTGACCGACGACGCGGTAACGGGCAGGAACTCCCGTTTTACCGCCGCCAGGCACGCCTCCGCCATGCCCATTCCCTCCTGCCTGAGGCTGTACGCCTTTTCCCCGACGACGACGGCGTCGTCGACGATAATGCCGATCACGATGATCATCGACGCGAGCGACACCACGTTCAGGTTGATGCGGAACATCGGGAAGATCAGCATCGAGACGAGAAAGGTGAAGGGCACCTTGAACGCCGTCCATAGGGCCGAGCTTCCGTCCATGAAAAGGAGGATGATGACGATGACGAGGGCGAAACCGAGCACGGCGTTGTTGACGACGATGTCGAACATGGTCCGCGTGAGGTGCGAGTAGTCGTAGATTTCGGATATGCTGACGCCCGCGGGGAGCGTTTTTTTCGACGACGATATCGCTTTCCGCAGTTCGTCGCTGAGGGTTATGGTGTCCGCGTTGCGCCGCTTGGTGACAAGAAGCGCGATGCCTGGTTTCCCGTTGCCGCTGTAGATGACGTCGGGGTCCTCGTAGGTATCGTCGATAACGGCGACGTCCGTAAGACGCACCGAATATCCCTCGAAATTCGAGCGGACGATGACGTTCCGCACCGACATCGGCTCCTCGTAACGGGCCGAGGTGACCACCGAACGCTCCCTGCCGTCCGAGGAGGTCTTCCCCCCCGGGGCGCGTACGTTCCGCAGCTTCACAGCCTGCATGATGTCGGCGAACGACACGTCGAGCGCCTTCATCGCCGCCGGGTTCGCCCTGATGTGCACCTGGCGCTTGCGGTAGCCGATCTTTTCGATCGACGCGACGCCGCGTATCTCGCGCAGCCTGTTCTCCAGGTCGCGGGCGCAGCGCCGCAGCTCCCGCTCGGACGCGTTTCCCGTGACCGCGAGCTCGAACATCGGCTGGTTCGAGGTGATTTCCTCGACAAGAGGCTTGTCCCTGATCGTGTCGGGAAGCCCCTTCGCGCGCGACACCGCGTCCCGTATGCGCGCGAGCGCGGGGCCGCTGTCGGCTGACTGTTCCTCGAGCTCGACGAGGACCACGGAGCGCCCTTCCATGGATACGCCGGTGGTCCTGCGTATGTCCTCGACGCCCGACAGGGACTCCTCGATCTTCACGGTAACGCCGATCTCCACGTCCTCCGGGGACGCGCCCGGGCATTCGGTGGTGACCGTCACCATGGCGAGCCCGAAAGCCGGCATCTCCTCGCGCTGGAGCGACAGCATGGAGAATATCCCCGCCAGCATCAGGAGGGCCACCGCCATGTTGGCGATCCTGGGATTTTCTATGAAATACTTCGTCAGCCGGAACATGGAGATACCCTAGAACGCTTCCTTGATCTGGAGGTACACGTTGTCGAACGCCTTGAAGTTCGTCTCGTTGTTGAAGCCCATGTCCAGGCGCACCGTGACGTGTTCGGTCTTGTCCGCGATGAAGCGGAGGCCGAGCCCCCAGGAGGCTTTGATGTCCTTGTGGTTGATCTTCATTTCCTTGAGCGTCGGTCCCATCTGCCCCACTGCCCCGAACACGGTTCCCGCGAAGCGCCACGCGATGGGAAAGCGGTATTCGCCCTGCAGCGCCACGTACTGGCTGTCGCGGAACCGTCCCTCGTAGAATCCCCGGAGCATCATGTCCCCGCCGAGCTTCGGCATCGCCTGGAACGGAACCTTTCCCTTGTGAAGGCGCATGATTCCCTGGAGGCCGAACACGTGATCGCCGTATATCCTCTGGTACCAGCGGAGGTCGATCTCCATGCGGCTGAAATTGTACTCGCTCTTGAACTCCTTCCGGTAGGCCATGAGCCGGATTTCGGCGTAGAAACCCTTCGCCGGAAAGAACACGTTGTCGCGCGTGTCCCATAGGATTTTCAGTCCGGGGCCGGATATCTCGGTCCCGTCGCTGCCGGCGATGAAGTCCAGGATCAGCGCCTTGTTGCGTTTGCGCTTGTTCATGTGGTCGAAGATATACTGGTAGGCGGGCCCGGCGTAAAAATTCTTGAATATGCGCACCATGAACGCCGGCTGCACGTTGATGGTGGTGCTCGTGAAGGGCTCCTTCATGTACTTCTTGGTCTTCGGGCCGATGCCCCAGAACATGTCAGGGAACCGGCTGCCGTCGACCCTCCCCGTGAGACGTAGGAGTTCCTTCTGGAAATAGACGTCGCTCGATATGCCCACCGAGAACTGCTTGTTGAGGGTGGCGGCGCCGTACAGGGCCAGTTCGTCGGGGCGCCTCTTTTCGTCCTTGGGGTCATCGTTGTGATAATAGAGAATGCTCCAGCCTATGCCGCCGCTCGTTTCGGGGCCGTAAAAGGGGAGCGCGACGGGAATTACCCCGTCCTTTTTTTTCTCCTTTTTCTTTTTGTCCTTTTCCTTGTCCTGATCTTCGATCGCGTCCGGGGTCTTGTCCCCTTCCTTTTGAGAAACGATTTCAGCACTCATGACCTGAGTTGAAATCAGAAAAAGCCCGGCACTGACGACGAGTATGCGGCGTATGGATCTCATGATTACCTCTATATCATTGTACGGTTGATTAAGTCAATCATTTAAAACATAAGATTTAAACAATTGATTAAAACAAATGTATAAAATATTGCCTCTATCGTCAAGGGAGGGGGATATTTTTTTAGTCTCTCTATAGATAAAATCAGTAAAAATTAATATCGTGAATGGAGCCGCTATTATTACCGATAACTATCGGCATGGATTGAGCAACCGTATGTAAAAAGCTGGACAATGGCCCGGAAGTATATCCAATTAATCTATATTAAACTATATACGGGGATTCCCACATGAAAAAAATCCTAATCGTTCTCGCGCTCATTTCGTTCGCAGCCATATTTGCGAATGCCGTGCCGAAGCCCGGCAAAACCTATCGCAACGAAAAATACGGCTTCCGGATGGACTTTCCCGCCTCGTGGAAAGGGCTGAAAGTAATCGAGAAATCCACGGACTGGACCCCCGGCGTGAAGGCGCCGACCCTGTATTTCTGCCTTCCGACGAAAGTGAAAGGGTATCCGGGAGAGGCCCCGGGTTACGCAAGCCCCTTCGCGATCACCGTTTTCACGAAGGCGCAGTTGAATGTCATCCGGGCGTACGCGAAGAAGCACGGCGAACTGCCCGGTGAGGAAATATCCATTTCCAAAAACAACGGCGTTCATTATTTCAGCCCGGGCGGTGCGCAGGATTTGCCGGACGATCTTCATGAAAGGATGAGCGATGTGCAGGATATTCTCAAGACTTTCAAATTTCTGAAGTGAGCATTCCGCCCGGAGGGGCTTTTCAATTTTCACATTGAGTCCGTTTTTTTGCATTCCGCCATATTGTGATTGACAGGGATCCGTCCGGCCGTCATTTATTCAACATAAAGAAATACTCATCGACGTTATGCGAAATATTTACATGAAAAGACTCGCCGCATCCTCGTTGTTCATGCTTGCGGCCATGGCCCTGGGGTGCTCGGTGGAAAGGCGCCCGGAGCCGGTTTTCAACATGGAAAGCTTTTTCCCCGCCGAGAAGGGATCTTACTGGCTGTACGAGGGCACCGTGCGCCACCCGGTGGCGTCGGCGGGCAACGTGGAGCTCGTAACGAGGAACGTCACGGTGCGGATGGAGGTTGTCAACTCGGTACGGCGTCCGACCTGCGTCGTGTCCATCATACGCGGGTATCCCGCGGACGCGAATTGGTGCACCGGCGAAATCAAGAGAAACCAGTATATGAAGATATTGACCCAGAAGGGCAAGGTCTTCATCGCGCAGTCCGAGGAACAGGAGATGCCCGTGAATCTCGACTTCCAGGGAGGAAACGCGATCGACGTCCACTACAGAAAGGTCGAGCTCCCGCTTACGTGGCCGATGTCCGCGGGAATGAAAATCTGCGACGACGACGCTTTGGGCTCCTCCGGGATCGCGTGCTGCTGGAACGTCAACGGCGTGGAAGTGGCGGGTCTGCACGGCATCCGCGGCATCGAACGCGGGGGCGCGGTGAGGCACTATCTGCTCACCCTTCGCACGGGGCCGGACAGGCAGGACGTATCCCTCGTCCCCGGCATAGGAATCGTGCGCTACAGGTACAGCCACACGGGCACGGTGTTCGAAACGGACCTGAAACTTGTCGAGTTCCGCCGCCCGGGAGCGAAATGATTCCCTGCCTCAGAGCGATCCGCTTTCGAGCAGCGTGATCCCTTCCTTCTCGTACTCTTTCAGAAGATCCTTCCACTTTTTTTCCGCGGCAAGAAGGATGGCGTCGGTCAGGACGTTCACCCTGTAACCACGGTTCAGCGCCCCCTGCGCGGTCAGGTGCACGCAGTATTCCGCGTCGAGTCCCGTCAGGTATATCTCGTTCACCCGGTTGCGGGCCAGGAACTCTTCAATAAGATGGTTCGAGAACGCGTCTCCCCTGGGCTTGGAAAATTCGGCCGAGCGGGGGCTGCCGCCCGGAACGCGCCGTATCCTTGAATCGACCTGCGCGCCGGGCGTGCCCTTGAGCGCGGTGCCGCCCATCAGCAGCTTCGAAAGGTGCTCGCCCGGGAACCCGTCGAATTCCTGGCGGATATACACCACGATCATGCCGGTCTCCTCGGCCCTGGCGATGGCGCGGTTGACCGTCCGGATGAACTCGTCCCTGTTCCTGTACGGGGAATCGGGCGGCGCGGTTTTCCCGGTATAATCTTCCTGGATGTCGATGACGAAGAGGGCCTTCGCGGGCCTGTCGTATGCGGGGATTTTATCGCCCGAAGTGCTCCGCGTGAACAGGAGGAACGACAGGAAAAGGCCGCCGGCAAGCAGAATCACAATGACCGCGAAGGCGATCGCCGTCTTTTTCCATGCTTTCATGTCTGAATCCTCCTGAGCGGCGTTGTGCGGAATCTCACATTCAGCCGAGCAGCTTATCCACGAGCTGCCCAGCATACATTTTCTGGGTGTCCGCGCTTTTCATGTCGAGTCCGATAATGGCACCGAACACGTCGGGGAGAATCACCACCATGATGATGGAACTCATGAGGTGGATTAGAGTGATCAGGCGTTTTTCTTCGGTATCATCCTTGAGAATGGGGCGCAGCCTCCCGTAAAGGTCTTTCATGAATGAAACCATCAGCTCCTGTACCCTGGCGCGGTTTTCGGAGAAAAGCTGCGCCTTCACGAGCTCCGGGTAGTTTATCCCCCCGCCAAGCATGTGCTGCAGGAACGAGGCGAGGATTTCCTTCGTGGGCTCCTTCCCCCCGAAGAATTCATCCACGTTTTCCACCAGCCCGTGCCGCAGCGTGTTCTGCAGGGTCAGCTCGACGAGGTTTTCCTTGGTGCCGAAGTAGTAGTTGATCGCGGCGCTGTTGACGCCCGCTTCCGCGGCAATGCCCCGGGTGGTGAGGCCGGCAAGCCCGTCTTTTTCGATGCGTTCTATTGTCGCGAGTATCAGCCTCTGGCGTATTGAGTCTTCTTCATTGGGCATTGCATAGACCTTTCATTAAGCGCGTGCTTCAAGCATATGATTAAAATAGGGTAAATCCGTTTGGAAATCAAGCAATTTTTTGGGAGGAGGTGAGGGGGATATACCCCCGGCGGAATGAATTCATCCCGCCGGGGGGGCTGAATCAGAACTTCATGTCGCGCGCTTCGTCCGCGGCGTTCGTTTCTCCGTACTTTTCGAGAAGGTACTTGTGGAAGTACCTGGCCTTGTCCCTGTTGCCCTGCGACTGGTAGGCCTTGATGAGGCCGTAATACGCCTCGCCGCGCGTCATCGGCTCGGGGTAGCGTTCCAGGAGCTCGTTGAAGGTCTTGATCGCGATATCGGGCTTGCCGAGGTTGGACATCGCCACGTGTCCCTTGCGGTAATACGCGATGTCGGCCGCGGCGCTGTTGTTGTATTGCTTGATGAACTCGTCGTAGGCGTTGAACGCGTCCTGCCACTTCATCTGGTTCTCGAGCATCATCGCCTTCTGGAGCAGGGCCATGTCGACGGTCTGGAGCGTGACGGTTTTCTCCTGCACCTTGCGGGGCTCGATGGTGACGGTTCCCTCGTGGGTCTTGTACCCGGACATCTTCACCGACATGCGGTGCGATCCCCTCGTCAGCGAAACGGTGACCGGCGTCGTTCCCTGGGAGCTGCCGTCGATGAACACCTCGGCGCCGGTCGGGTTCGAGTTGAGCTTAAGGGTGCCGATCTTGTTCATGAGAACGTCCTCGACCGTGCCGGCGAGCTGGCGCGCCGCCGGACGCACGGCCTTCGTGCCGCCGATTTCGTAGGTCCCGGTGAAGATCACGCGCTTGTCGCCCGTGTTGAACAGGCGGTAGTTGATGCAGACGACGTCCTCGAAGGTCCGCACGTCGCCTGCGAGCTTGTACTGCACTCCGCTGGCTGACAGGGACTGGTCGGACTCGTCGTTTTCGATGACGCCGGCCATCTCGAGGATCTTCTCCTCGATCAGCTTCCGGGAAAACTTGCGCTCGACGGTGCTGATGAGCACGTATGACCCGAGCTCGCTGTTGAGTATCTCTGCGAAGGCGCCGCTGTACCCCGTCTTCCCGGCATCGGTGGTGAAATCCTTGAACTCGTGCACCGACACCGTGGGGATGTCCTCGCTGTGGGTCATGCGTGTCTTGACGTACTTCTCGTCGAACTTGTTCTTGATGTACCAGCTTATTTCCTTGAACGCGTCCGCCGGGGACTTCCCGGTCATGCCCTGGGAGAACACGATGTTCCAGTTGTTGACGTTCACGACCCTGGCGTCGACTTCATAACCGTCGCCGAGCTTGGTCACGGTTCCCACCGCGAGGTAGTCGACCTTGAGATCTTTCGACCGCTCGCTCACGGCCTGCTCATCCATCATCCCGAGCTGGGCCTTGGTCAGGTTGTTCAGGTAGTTTTTCACCGCGTCCGGGTCGCGCACCATGAAGCGCTCGGCCGACTTGAGGCTGCTCATCATGAGGCCCGTGGCCTTCGCCCCGTCCTTGTTCGATTCGCTGATCTCCGACGCGGAATCGTCGAAGGGCGTCACCGCCAGGCGGATCTTGTCGGCCTGGCCGAACGCCACGCCCGCCGCCAGCACGAGGGCGGGGAGAGTACGGATCGCTTTATTGAATCGTTTCATTTCGGTACCTCGCTAGCCTTTAAGAAGTGTCATCCACTTGCGGATCTTCGACCGGTCCTGGGCATTGGGGCAGAGCTGCAGGTACTTCTGGTAGCATTCGACGGCCTTCCCGAAGTCCTTCATTTTTGTCTCGTAGATGATGCCCAGGTTCTTGTGCGCGGGCGCGTAGTCAGCCTTGAGCGCGACGACCTTGTTGAGTGTCGCCAGCGCTTCCGTGCTGTTCCCCGACTGGTTTAATAAAACAGCGAGGTTGTTCATAGCCAGGTGGTGTTTCGGGTCGAGGCCGATCGCGGTGCGGTATTCCTGCATGGCGGCCGGGTATCGGTTGAGCTTGTAGTAGGCGTTGCCGAGCTCGTAGTGGGAGGGGGCGTAATCCTTCTTGATCTGGATCGAGTATTCGAGCGAGGCGGCCGCTTCCTTGTAGCGGCCCAGCTCCAGGTACGATCTTCCGAGGTTGTAGTGGCTCAGGTAGTGCGTCGGAAGATACTTGATGGCTTCCTCGGAGGCCTTCATCGCGTCCGCGGCGCGTCCCTTCTGGTTCTGGAGGTCGGCGATGGCGGTCATGATCGCCGACCGCTCCGCGTCGTCCTTGGCCGACTTGAACTTGTCGTTCAGGTCCTTTATGGATTTGTTGATTTTTGCGTTCTGCGCGAGCCGCAGTTGTTCCTCGATGATGTCCTTGTCGCTTTTCTTGCACGAGGGCAGGTACGCAAGGCATCCGGCGAGGAGAACGAGAATGATTCTTTTCATTTCAAAATATCCTCCTGCACGCTGTGCTTTGTAGTTGTATGTATTGAGATATACATGCCGCCACGCCGGGCGTCCGTAGAGTGAAAACGCGCCGACGGGGGAGGGGGAGCCGCCCCGACGCCGGATGTTCCAGGTCAACGGTCAGTTATTAGGAGGTACCCATGGGGGATTAATTTCAAGCAGAAATAGTGCCTCGCGGCAAATTATTGCACGGGAAAGCAGTACCGGGTCCGGGAAGCGCCTACCCGCAGCTCCCGCACGCGGGCTCGCCCCCCGAACGGATGGCATTGATGAGGGCCTGGGCGCATCCCACCCCCCTTCCCGCCGAAATCGCGTCTGCGGGACAGTTCAGGGCGCAGGCGCCGCATTCCATGCAGCGGTCCCTGTCGGTGATCGAAGCCTTGCCGTCCGAAACGGCAAATACCCCGTGCGGGCAGACCTCGGTGCACCTGCTACACCCGGTGCACGCGGCCCGGTCCAGGGAAAGTATCGCGGTGTTCTTGAGGTATATCATAACAGCCCCCATTCCATGATTTTATGCACGCAGAAGAGAATCCCCCCGGTGACGAGCGCCGTTCGGTACAGCGGGAGCGCCGCGCGCAGCTCCTTTTTCACCCCGGACATGCCGGTGAAGGTGGTGGTGCCCGTGAAGAGAAGGGCCAGGTATGACGACATGACCGGGACCGTCACGTAGAGGGCGGCGACGAGCGCCGGCGAAGCCCCGTCGAAAAGCGGGGTGGCGCGTTCGAGCGCGATTGTCGCGGCGAGGCCCGTGATCCAGCCCTTGAGCGCGAACGAGCGCACGGGAATGAAGGGGAGAAGCGCCGGCGTGAGGAACGATCCTGCGCCTATCCCGGCGAGCGCGGCCGCCACGAGCGGAAGGCCGTCTTCGATCGCCCTCCCGAAAAGGATGCCCTCGCGTCCGAGGCCGGCCGCGGCGAGGAGCCCCAGCGCGACGAGCGGGAATTTTTTCATCGCGGGGACGATCTCCATCGGGGTCAGCACCAGCCTGTCCGCGAGCGGGAACGACACGGAGCGCATCTCCGGCGCGGCCTTGCGGCCGGCCTCGAGGTAGCGCGGGATGTCGCGCGCGCGGACCGGGCCGTACCGCACGGCGAAGCCCGTGCGGCGCTGCACCTCGTGCGCGCTCACACCCGGGGCGCCGAGCTGCGGGACGATGATCCTGCGGTGCGTCACCACGCGGCCGAGGCCGTGTTCCTCGATGCGCCGCGAAAGCTCGTCGGTGCCGAAGGTCCCCTTGCCCGCCGCGCACCAGACGTTGATGCCCGCGGTGTCGAGCACCAGTATCCACGCGTCGATGCCGTCGAGCGCCCGGCGCAGGACGTCGAAGCTCATCTTGTAGTTGGCGCTCGCGAAGACCTCGGATTCCGCGCCGGGGGATCCGATCGCGTACAGGCCCGGCCTGACGCCGTAGCGCATGCGGAACTCGCTCACGCGGCAGAGCAGGTGCCCGAGGCGGTCGCGCATGGAAAGGCGCCCGCTCACGCGGGGCACCCTTCCCGCGGGCGTGTCCGCTTCGCCCGTCGTCCAGGCGCCCTCGCGGTAAAAGGTCACCGCGGGGGCGCTCCCGCAGCATGCGTCGCCCCCCGCCGATGGTTTCGCGGGGGAGGGGCCGCACCCACACGATGTGTCCTGCGCCGGGACGACCGTTTTCAACTGCGGATCCGACCCGCAGCAGGACGCGCCTTTGCCGTTCGCGGATGATGGAGGTGCCATGTTCAAAGGTTTCATTCCTGTTTGTTCTCCTTGCAGCAGCAGGATATGTCGGAGAAGAGCCCCCTGAAGATCTCGGCCATGTGCCTGAAGCGGTCCCAGTTGATGCAATAGCATATCCGGGGGCCGTCCACGGTCCCCTGGATCAGGCCCGCTTCTTTCAGCTCCTTGAGGTGTTGCGACACCGTTGATTGGGCGAGCGGCATGACCTCCGCGATCTTGCCGCAGATGCACGATTCCTGGCGCGCGAGCGACTTCAGTATGAGCACGCGCGCGGGATGCGCCAGCGCACGCGCCATGTCGGAGAGGGCGATATCCTCATCGCTGAATTCGTGTTTTTTGTTGAATGCCATATTTATCATATATCGTAAATATACGATAAAAGTCAAGCTTTTTTCATATTAATTTGCTGTATAATCGATAGAATATGGGATACTCCCGTCATGAATATCAACGCGCTGGAAAGTTTCAGACAGATTATTGACCTGAGCCATATGTTCAATTCATCCATCACCCTCGCGGAGCGGAAGAAATCGACGTACCTCATCGACGAAACTGTCCGGGTCGATCGGTTTTTCAAGATAGCCGTTGAATCCAAGGCTCAAAGCCTTTTCCTTTTCAACATCCAGGGCATATGAGCTGACGCCTATGATGGGGATGGATCGAAGTACCGGGTCTGACTTCAGGCAAGCCACGGTCTCATAGCCGTCCATGACGGGCATCTGTATATCGAGGATGATAATGTCCGGCAGTTCCTGTCGGGCGCGTTCGATGCCCTCCCGTCCATCCCGGGCCGTAATAACCGAAAAACCGCTTTGCTTCAGCAATAATGATTCGAGGTATTGATTATCTTCATTGTCTTCAATTATGAGGGCTTTGGGATTCATATCATCCTCGCTGACTATTTACCTTGACGTCACCGGTAGTGAAAAGCTGAAGGTGGATCCTGCTCCATATTCGCTTTCGACGCTGATAGTGCCGTTCATCATCTCAACGAGCTTCTTGCAGAGGTACAACCCGAGCCCGGTTCCTTCGTATACACGCTTGGCCGAACCGTCTAACTGGCGAAACGCCGTAAAGAGCATACCGATATTATCATTTTTTATTCCTATGCCGGTGTCACTCACGCTGATGAACAGACGATTATCAATCAGTTCGGCCTTGATGATTATTTCGCCATTTTTCGTGAATTTTATCGCGTTGTTTGCCAGATTGAGCAGTATCTGGAAGCACCTTCTTTTATCCCCGATAAACGGGAGAGATTCTCCCGGCAGATCTATTTTTAATGCCAGGCCTTTCTCCGTCCTGAGGGGGCGAATGAGTTCGGCAACATCATTGATCACTTCTATGAAATCGAACGATTCAATATTGAGGGTGATTTTTCCCGCCTCGATACGCGAGAGTTCAAGAAGATCGTTGATAAGCGTGAGAAGATGCCGCGCCGATCGGCCCACGATATCGAGCTGTTTTTTCTGCTCATCGTTGACCGGTCCTGAACGACCCTTCGCCAGGATCCCGGTAAAACCTATGATGGAGTTCAGCGGAGTTCGCAGTTCATGACTCATGGTGGCCAGGAACTCCGACTTGAGGCGGTCAAGCTCCTGGAGGCGCTCGTTCGACTCCCTGAGTTCCCTGGTGCGCTCCTCCACCTTCATTTCCAGCATGTCATGCGAGTGTTGCAACTCCAGTTCCACGATTTTTCGCTTGGTGATATCTCTGGAATACGTAACCACGGATTGGATATTGCCTTCTTTTTCCGGGATGGGCGCGACCGTGATTTCATAATAATGTTGGTTGTAGGCATCCTCGAAATGATCATTTTTCCCTGTATCGATGGCGTGCCTGACATGCTCCATACGACTATCAAATATCTCGGGGGGAAGCAGCTCGCCTGTTGAGTGGCCGATTAATTCCTCGTTGGCGTGTCCCCATCGCTCCCTGAGAACCTGATTGCCCGCGAGGATTACGCCGTCCCTGTCGATGACAGTAATGGCGTCGAGCGACGCGTCGAGCATCGCCTGGAGCAGGTTTCGGTTGCGTCGGAGCGCGATTTCGGCATTTTTGCGGTCGGTAATGTCATGAAAAAAGATACTCAATCCGTCCCTTGAGGGGTAGATACGGTTTTCGAACCAGCGATCGTAGGGCGTGTAATATTCTTCAAGATAAATGAATTTTTGTTCCGCCATGGCCTTTTCATAGGCGAGGTGGAACGGCTGCCCCACGCCCTCGGGAAATTCGGTCCATATATGTTTGCCGACTATCTCAGCCGGGTCGCGGTTGAAAATCTCTCCGGCTTTCTTGTTCATGTAGGTGTAACACCAATTCGTGTCCAGGGAAACGAAGGCGTCGCTAACCCTTTCAAGAGTTTCCGTGTGGACCTTTCTCAACTCCTGCTCGCGCATATAAAGCTCTTCGCTACGCTCCTTCGACTTCTTGAGTTCCTGGTCCGCGTTTTTGCGTTCGGTGATGTCCATCACGGTCATCATGAACTGGCCCGGAGATCCGCTCAACCTGGAAACCGAAATAAGACCCCACATGCTCGATCCGTCTTTTCTTATGAATTTGCGCTCATCCTGATATTCACTGATGCTTCCCGAGGCGAGCTGGGAAAGGCGTTGATGCGCTTCGGGAAGGGCATCGGGATGGACCACGTCCGTGTTGTGGAGCTGCAGCATCTCTTCGATCGTATATCCCAGCATTTCGGCCCATTGCCTGTTGCAGCTTATAAAACGGCCTGTTGCGTCAAGAACGAAAATGCCGGCGGTGAGACTTGTAAAGAGCGCCTGAAGCTTCGCTTCGCTTTCCCTGAGCGCTTCCTCGATAAATTTCCTTTCGGTGATGTCCTGGCCTGTGGCAAGAATACCGGTCACCCGGCCGTTCTGCCGGATGGGATTGTTCTGCCAGCGGATGATGCGCCGCCCGCCCTGTTTGTTCAAAATACTGTTTTCAAACTCAACCGGCTGTCCTCCATTCAGCAAACGTTGGAATTCATCCCGTACATCAGGGCGCAATTCCGGGGGAATGCACAGGTCAAACCAGTCCTTGCCCCGTATCTCCGTTTTCGAATAACCGGTCACCTGTTCCGCAGCTTCGTTAAATATGGAAATCCGTCCATTGCGGTCCAGCGACAGGATGATGTTTTTCGCCGTCGCGATGAGGTTCTCAGCCTGTTCGCTGGAATCGCGGAGCATGTCGGTCCTGGTGCGAAGCTCGGCATTGATCTTTTCCATTTCAACGGATCGCGCGGTGAGTACCAGCATGGTAAGGGAAATGGAACCGATGAATCCCTGCACCAGTAAAAGCGATGTATTGAGCACCGGCATGGCAAATGGCCCCCGACCATTGATGGTGCACAGCACGATCACGACTGTGGTGGCAGCTAATGCGGTCAAGAACCCGCGACGCCCCAGCCGGTATGAGACCAGGAGCAGAAGCGGCAAGAGAAGAAAACCGAGTGAAGATAACAACTCATTTTTCGTGGTGCCGCCGAATATAAACAGTGAAATACCGATGATAAGAACCAGGGCGATGACCGTTTCCACCCATCGACGTATCCCAACCGGTATGCCTTCGTGGTAATATGACTTTGAATACCATATAAGGATTAATGGCGCCACTATAAGGATGCCCAAAAAATCGCCGGTCCACCAGGTGAACAATAGTATCGGGTAAACAGACCAGGGCGCCACCCCGAAAGCACAGAGGGTGGCCGGTCCCGTTCCCGCAGCGACGAAGGTCCCGGCGATAGCCGAGAGCAGAAACAGCAGCGTATCGCGTGCGGAATCAAACGCCCGCAAAGGGTCGGCGATGAATCGCCCGAGCAGCCAGCGGCCGCACAATGCCTCGAGCGTGTTGCCGATAGCTGTAATCGATGCGATACCAGCGGAGATCGGGATCGATGTATTGAGATCACCGGCGAGATTCCATAGATTAGCGCCAAAAGTACCAATGAAAATCGCCGGCCATGCAGAGGGGCCGCGGATGATCACCAGGGCAAGAGCGAAGCCCGACGGCGGCCATAACGGCGAAACGTTGCTTCCCGGAAAGGCAAGATACAAGGCGCCGCGCGCCAGCAGCAGGTAAACAAGGGCGAACAACGCGTTCCATAGGATCGTCCGTATCTCCCTGACGCCGCTGATGCCGCCCTGTGTGCCGACTTGACGCTGTCCCGGTTTCACCATATCATGATCCACTGCCGCAATCGATGCGGTTTCGTCCCGCTTTTTTCGCGTGGTACAGGCGTTGATCCGCAATACGGATAAGATTTTCGAGACTGGGCGCCTTATCATCTTCGGAGGTATCCACAACACCCCCGCTGAAGGTGTATCGTATATTATCCCCCTGGAACATATACACCGAGGTTTCGGTAATCAGACGGACACGTTCGATATGCCCACTGGCCTGCAGGCGCGTGCAGTCATAAAATAAAATGATGAATTCCTCACCTCCATACCGACCCACTATATCGAGGCGCCTCATGTTGTTCCTCAACAGCTCGGAAAAGTTACACAATATGAAGTCTCCAGCCTGGTGCCCGAATGTGTCGTTTACGTTTTTAAAAAAATCGATATCAAGAATGGATATCGCAACTGATTTGCCCTCGCGGTTGCCTTGTTCGAGATGTCTGGTCGCAAGATCCATGAATGTTGCATGATTATAGAGCCTGGTGAGAGAATCCAGCTGAGAATGCAGTTTGAGAGTCTGTTCAGTTTGTCTTTTTGCAAGTACCGCTTTTATTCGTGCCCGGAGTTCGGCCTCTTCATACGGCTTTTTGATATAATCCGCTCCACCCGATGAGAATCCTTCTTCGACATCGCTACCGCTGTCACGCGCAGTTAAAAATATGACAGGTATGTCGCTGTATTGTATGTCTGCGCTTAGCTTACGAGCAAGTTCGAAACCGTTTTCACCCGGCATCATCACATCCATGAGTATCAGATCCGGTATTTCACGCGATAGAATTTTCCGCATGGCACTGCCGCTGTCCGCAGCAAGGACCTCGAAATCGTCGAGCATGCATTTTACCATATACCGGTTGGTTTCCATGTCATCGACAATGAGAACTTTCTTTTTCAAGGGATTTTCTCCAGTGCATAACATGGTATTTTAAGGTGTCAAAGAATGTCAATCGTCACAAACAATAACATGAATTCATATGCATTCTGATGTTATAATACTACCGCGGCGGATTTATGTCAAAGATATTTCCCTTGCCCCTGGCGTCTGACAGTAACAGTGTTCTCGGCAAAATAGAATATATACAAGCTTGGTCAGGATATTCATGTATTCATGCAACAAAATCAATAATGGTACTTCTTCATATCGTAAAGTTTTAAAAAGTTTTGTATTCGGTACTTATATTGTCTATATTTTGGATACAATGTGTCCAGCATCTTTAAACTGATTTTAGTGAAGGAAATTTCATGATATCGAAACCAAAGCATATAACTTTTTTTCCGAGATATACTTTATGGCACCTCAAATCGCACTGTGATGTATAGGTATTCACATGAAGCAGAAAATACTCGTAGTTGATGACTCGCAAGAAAGTCGATACCTGGTCCAGTGCATTCTCACCGAATATAGGGTCTTAACCGCTGAAAGCGGCGACACCATGAGAGAACTCCTCGAACGGGAAGTGCCGGACCTCATTCTCCTGGATGTGATGATGCCGGGTGAAGACGGCTTTGAGATCGCCCGCAGCCTCGCCGCCGATACTCGTTTCAGCGACATACCTGTTATTTTCCTGACAGCCAGGGACAGCGGAAAGGATGTGGAAGAGGGTTTCTCCAGCGGCGGGGAGGATTATATTAAAAAACCTTTCGAAGAGGCCGAACTTAGGGTGCGTATAAAGTCTGCTATCGTCAAAAAAAATTCTGCACATGCCCTTCGTAACAGGATTGAGAATATTGAAAGGGATCTGGATATAGCCCATGAAGCGCAGAAGACGATCATCCATGGTATAATTCCGAAGTGCGATCACCTCGTTATAAAATTTCTCTACAAACCCATGGGGAAAGTTGGAGGGGATTACTTCTCCTTCTTTACCACAAGCGAAGAATCCCTGGGCTTTTTCATCGGAGATATAGCGGGGCATGGCCTCGCCTCGGCTCTTTTCATCACCTTGCTGCAATCATCCACCGACAGGATGTTCCGGGAATACGGGAATGAGCCTGGTATGTTCTTGAAAAATCTGAACAATGAAATCATCGATTACATGGCAACGTATTTTATCACAGGTATTTATGATGTGTTTGATTTCAGCAGTCTTCAAGGGGACGTGCTGTTGAAGTTTTCCAATGGAGGCCACACCATGCCCATTATCGTAAGATACGATGGCGCGACGGCCTTCACGGGTAACAGCGGCATCATAATCGGATTCAGGGAAACCTACGATTACACCGTGAATGAGGAAAGGCTTACCAAAGGAGACCGGTTTTTTGTCTACACTGACGGCATACCGGAGACTATGAACGAGAAGAAGGAAATAATCGGATTTGATGATGACCTGCTTGCCCTTTTCAAGCGCTCACAGCAGGAGTCATTGTCTGACACACTCGATGCGATCTTGGAGGAAACACGCCGTTTCCGGGGCAATCAGCCAGTTCAGGATGATATCACCCTAATCGGTTTCGAGGTGAGGTGAGTACCGGATCTGGTCCCCTGGATTTCGGGTTTAATCATTTAGAGAAAGTAATTGATCCGCAATAGGTCTTATTCAAGCGGCTTTCCTGTAGCAAATTATGACATTCAGTAAATATGTGTTTATAAGTTCGCAATCCATCCCGCATGGTTTGTGAATTTAGGAGGCGGCATCATGAATTTGCATATAACACTCCTTGAAATGGATATTTCCCGCTGAAAAAAACCTTGTAATAAATACTGTTGTACCTTAGAGCATACTGGAACTCTTCTTCTTGATTCATGTGCCCGAATGCGTCGAAAGCAATGCTGCGCGGCGATGCGCCGTCCGTGCGGAATACCCGGCAGGGTGACTCGATAAACGATGGCTAAAATAATAATGATTGCCAACCGCCTCCCCGTGACGGCCGAGATCAGAAAGAACGGCAGGCCCTCGTTCCGCCCGAGCGTCGGGGGCCTGGCCACCGGCATGTCCTCTCTGGCCGGCAGGTACGCGAGCGTCTGGCTCGGCTACAGCGGTATTCCGCAAAACGGGACTGCGCGGCACGATGCGGCGGCGATCGAAGAGACGCTCGCCAGGAAATACTTGTCGTATGAGGTGCCGCTGAGCCAGCGCGAGATCGATCTGTACTACAACGGGTTTTCCAACAAGACGCTCTGGCCGCTGTTTCACTATTTCCCGTTGATGGCGTCCTTCGATGAAGAATCGTGGAAATGCTATGTCGCCGTGAACAACAGGTTTTACGAGCGGCTCCAGGCGATCTACGAGCCGGGCGACATCGTGTGGGTCCACGACTATCACCTCATGTTGCTTCCCGGGATCATCCGGCAGAAGATTCCCGACGCGAAAATCGGTTTCTTTCTGCACATTCCCTTCCCCTCGTACGAGATGTTCCGCCTGATCCCCTGGCGGAAGGAGCTACTCTATGGGCTCCTGGGAAGCGACCTGATCGGGTTTCACACATTCGGGTACGTGAGGCATTTCCTGAGCAGCGTGCAGAGGGTTACCGGGCTCGAGCATTCCATGTGCCAGATGCGGATCGAGAACCGCATGGTCAGGTGTGACACCTTCCCCATGGGGATCGATTACCAGCGCTACTCGGAGTACATGGGCAACAGGAAAATCCTCGAGGGGATCGGCGAATACCGGCAGAGCCTGGCGGGCAAAAAGATGATCCTTTCCATGGACAGGCTCGACCAGACCAAGGGCATCATCGAGCGCCTCAACGCGTGCGAGAGGTTCCTCGACAAGTACCGGGAATTCCACGGGAAGGTCCAGTTCCTGATCGTCACCGTGCCGTCGCGGACTGAGATCGACACCTACATATCCCTCCGAAAGAGGATCAACGAGCTGGTCGGCAGGATCAACGGAAAATTCAACACGCTGAGCTGGTCGCCCGTGCAGTACATGTACCGCTCGCTGCCGTTCGAGATGATCATGACCCTCTACCACTGCGCCGACGTGTGCCTCGTGACCCCCATGAGGGACGGGATGAACCTCGTCGCCAAGGAATACGTCGCCTCCCGCGTCAACGACGACGGGGTGCTCATTCTCAGCGAAATGGCGGGCGCCGCCGAGGAACTGGGCGAGGCGCTGGTGGTGAACCCGAACAACATAGAGGACGTGGCCGATTCCATCGCGGCGGCGCTCGCGATGCCCGAGGTCGAACAGCACCGCAGGATGGCGATCATGAAACGGCGGCTGAGGCAATACGACGTGGGACACTGGGCGTCTTCGTTCATAGGCAAGCTGTCGGACATCAGGAAATCCGACGATCCCTGGGAGGGCAAGCACCTCACCGGGGACAGTCTGAAGGAGATGCTCGATGCGTTCAACCGCGCCGGATCGCGCCTGATCCTGCTCGATTATGACGGCACCCTGATCTCGTTCGCGGGCAGGCCCGACATGGCCGTGCCGGACGACGGGCTTCGCGCCCTGCTCGGGCGGCTTGCCGCAGACACGCGCAACCACGTGGCCCTGACGAGCGGGCGCAACTTCGAGTTCATGGAGAGATGGTTCTCCACGCTGCCGGCGACCCTCATCGCCGAGCACGGAGCCTGGTTCAGGCTGCGAGGGGACGTCTGGAAGACCGTATCGATCATGGATACGCGCTGGAAGAACGAGATCAGGCCGGTCCTCGAGACCTACTGCGGCCGCACCCCGGGAACGTTCATCGAGGAGAAGGAGTTTTCCCTGGCGTGGCACTACCGGCGCTCGGACACCGAGCTCGCGTCCATGCGTGTGATGGAGCTGAAGGGACACCTGCTGCACATGATCGCGAACCACAACCTCGGCATCCTCGAGGAGAACAAGGTGCTGGAGATCAAGAGCCTGGAGATCAACAAGGGCAGGGTGGTGAATTTCATCCTTTCCGCGGCGCATTACGATTTCATCCTTGCAATGGGCGACGGAACCACGGACGAGGACCTTTTCGCGGTGATACCGGAGAACGGTTACACGGTGAAAGTGGGATATGTCCCTACCGGAGCCGGGTACGTGGTTGACGGGGTACAGACGGTGCGGCGCGTGCTCGAACGTCTGGCAGAGGTGTGACATGGCCGATGGAATAGATGTTCCCTGGTACAAGTCGTGCGTCATCTACGAGCTGTACGTGCGCGGCTTCCAGGACTCGGGGCGCGACGGTCACGGCGACTTCAAAGGTCTGATTTCGCGGCTGGATTACCTCGTCGATCTCGGCGTGGACTGCCTCTGGCTCATGCCGGTATATCCCTCGCCCGGAAAGGACGACGGTTACGATATAATGGATTATTACGGAGTGAACCCGGCCTACGGGACCATCGAGGACTTCCAGATTCTTCTGTACGAGGCGCATAAGCGCGGGCTGAGGATCATCAGCGAGCTCGTGCTCAACCACACCTCGGACCAGCACCTCTGGTTTCGCGAGGCGAAGAACGGGCCGGTGTCGCCGTATTTCGATTACTATGTCTGGTCGGACAGCCCGGATAAATACAGGGAGGCGAGGATAATCTTCTCGGACCACGAGACGTCGAACTGGACCTACTGCAAGGAAAACGGGTTGTATTTCTGGCACCGGTTCTTCCACCACCAGCCCGATCTCAACTACGAGAACCCCGCGGTACGGGAGGAGATGAAGCGCGTGATCAGGTTCTGGCTCGACATGGGGCTCGACGGGTTCCGCGTGGACGCTGTGCCCTATCTCTTCGAGGCCGAGGGCACGAGCTGCGAGAACCTTCCGGAAACGCACCGGTTTATACGGGAAATCCGGGCCATGATCGACGCCGAGTATCCAGGCACGGTGCTCCTCGCCGAAGCGAACCAGTGGCCCGAGGACCTGGTCCGCTACTTCGGCGAGGGCGACGAGTTCCACATGGCGTTCAACTTCCCGCTGATGCCGCGCCTGTTCATGTCGCTCCAGCTTGAGCACCACGGCCCCATCGTGGACATCATGAAGAGGCTGCCGCAGATTCCCGAAGAGTGCCAGTGGGCGATCTTCCTCAGGAACCACGACGAGATGACCCTGGAGATGGTCACCGACCAGGAGCGGGACTACATGTTCAACGCCTACGCCGAAGACCCGCAGATGCGCATCAACAGCGGCATACGCAGGCGCCTCGCGCCGCTTCTGGGGAACGACCGCAAGAAGATAGAGCTTCTCCACGTGATACTGCTGACCCTTCCGGGCACGCCCGTCCTGTATTACGGCGATGAGATCGGCATGGGTGACAACATCTACCTCGGCGACCGGAACGGGGTCCGCACGCCGATGCACTGGAACGACAACAAGAACGCCGGGTTCTCCGACGCGCAGCCGTCGCGCCTCTACGCGCCGGTTATCATGGACCCGCTGTATAATTTCCATTCGGTGAACGTGGAGGAGGACAGGAACAACCCGAACTCCCTTTTCAACTGGCTCAAGGACCTGCTCCACATACGGAAGACTTTCCCGATCTTCGGCGTCGGGTCCCTGGAGTTCCTGTACCCGGACAACAAGAAGGTGCTGGTGTACCTGATACGCCATGACGAGATGACGATACTCTGCGTCTTCAATCTCTCTGCGTCGGCGCAGCCCGTAGAGATAGATTTGCGGTTCATGAACGGGTGCTTCCCGATCGACATCATCGGCGGCACGATATTCCCCGCGATCGGGGAGCTGCCGTACCTGCTCACTCCGAACGGGTACGGCTACTACCTGTTCAACATTCTATGAGTGGGGATTGTCGGGCGCGGCGAGGAAAGGTCCATCCCCGGATGTGAGCACCGCGCATCCTGCGATGCCGGTTACCTGCTCTTCAAGTGCCTGGGGTCGAAACGCCTGTCGATCTTTACCCGGCAGCTTCCGTTGAAGCATTCAGGCATGCAATGCCACGCCCTGCAATGAACCTTTCGCGGACAGCGCAGCGCCTGGAACTCGTTCCATATTTTGGCGAGCTCCGCCGCGGTTTTTTTCCCGGTCACGCCGCCGCAGTGCGATTTGACGGACACGGGATTGTAGCAGGCACAGTCGGAATTCTTCGCGCACGAATCGTCGGCCGCGGCGAGGATCTCGTCGAACCGCTTCTCGAGCCTGTTGCATTTCGACTCCAGTGCGTATTCGGCATAGCCCGCATCCGAGCACGACGAAAGGGTCACGCAGGCCGCCGTGAAAACGGCCGCGACCAGTAGTTTTTTTTTCATTGCCGGATAACCTCCACGTTTGTGCGGGTTTCACCCGCCTTCTGCGAGTGTTTCACTTTTTTCCCCGGGGCCGGTCTTTTTCCATGGTATTTTTAAGAAGGCTGGACACGCACTTCCCCCGGTAACATGCGGGAACGCAGTTCCAGTACGCGCACCGGTACGCCCTCGGACACTTCAGGGAGCGAAATTCCTTCGCGATCGCGGCGAGCTCCGCCGCCGTTTTTTTGTCGGTCACTCCGCCGCATTTCGAGACCCGCGTGGATTGGCCGTAGCAGGCGCAGTCCGCGTCGGCAGAGCACGTCCCGCCCGAGGCGAGGGCCTGCTCGAAACGCTTCTCGAGCTTTTCGCATCGCGGCCCGGCAGTGAATTCAGCGCTCCCCGCGTCCGAACATGACCACAGGGCCAGGCAGGCCGAAGATAGCATTGAGAAAAAGAACGTCCATTTCATATCGTATATCCGACAGCCATTATTGGATTCTCACTGAAGCGATGTTATCCACCTGCCGGCGGAAGGTCAAGGATGAAAAATACGGGTACGGTCACCCGTAATTGCAATGCGACATAATCCATTATCGATGCAAAAAAATATCGCCAATGCGGGGAAAGTAGTTGACGAAATAAAAGAAATTAATTAAATTCTAAAATACCAAATAGTTATCGGAGGATCGATATGTTACTGACAGCAAGCGGACTGAAACTGGCCGAAGCGATAAAAAAGGCGATCGAGGACCATGTCATCACCACGAATGAGTACCAGGAGATCATGGCCGTCGTGGACGAGGACCATCATGTAGACGCCCACGAGCGCAAATTGCTCGCCGAGTTGAATTCGATGATTGCAAATAAAGCCGTGAGACGGATTCCCGGCTGACGGCGATGAACAATATAGAAAAAAGCCCGCGATGAAGCGGGCTTTTTTTCGTGATTACCGCTGCCCGGAGTCGAACCGGGGCTTCAGGTTCCGGAGACCTGCGCTCTATCCATTGAGCTACAGCGGCGGGATCGCGCGGGAGGTGTCCGCGCGGAGATTGATACAAGTACGAACAGGCCCGGGGCGTCAACTTTTTTTCGTGCGACGCGTCATGTCCGCGGCGGTACGACCGACACGGCCGGGGCGTTTTTTAGGACCTTGACACGAACCGCGCGCGCGGGACGGGTGGGGCACTTGTTCTCGCAGATGGCGCACCCGATGCAGAGCTTCGGGTCGACAGACGGAAGCTTCACCTTTCTGCCCCTGATGGTTTTTTCCTCGAGTATGATTGCCTTGTCCGGCACGGGGCAGTGCTCCTCGCACACGATGCAGTTCTCGCCTTTCGCCCAGGGAATACAGATTTTCTTGTCGAACACGGCGATGCCGATCACCGTGCGGTTCTTTTCGTCTTCGGTGAGCCTTCGGATGGCCTCGGTGGGACATACCTGGCCGCAGAGGGTGCACCCGTACTGGCAGAAACCCAGGACCGGGTCGAGCCTGGGCGCCCACAGTCCCTCGAGGCCGCCCGAGAGCGGCGCGGGCTGGAGCACGTTGGTGGGGCAGACCTTCATGCAGTTCCCGCACCTGATGCAGCGCTGCACGAACTCCCTCTCCGGCAGCGCGCCGGGCGGGCGCACCGGGCCGTCGCCCGCGGGAGGCGCGGCTGCTGCGTGCTCGAGCGCCGACAGGGGTGGGGGGATCGACGCCGCGGCCGCGGACGCCGCGCACATGCCGAGAAAGGCCTTCCGCGAGAGCCCCCCGCCGTCGGGCGCGGTCGCGGCGCCTTCCGGCTTTCCGCTGAAGGAGAACGTCGAGTCCTGCTCCGGGCAGTCCACGATGCAGTCCAGGCAGAGGATGCATTCGGACGGGATGTACGAGCCGTCGCCCCTGATAGCGTTCATGCGGCACCGGGACCTGCACAGGGAACACTTCTCGCGGCACCTTCCCACGCGGCGCCTGAACGGCGTTTTCGCCGCGGTGAGGGCCAGTACCGCCCCGAGCGGGCAGAGGTAGCGGCACCAGAAGCGCCGCCTGGCCAGCGCCAGGACGAGTAGGGCCGCGAACACCGCGAAGATGGCGGGCGAGTGCGGGAATCTCGGCGTGTCGATGCTGAGAAACCCCTCCCGGAGCGAGTTGTAGGCGCCTTCAATGACGGCGTTTCCGTCGGTCGCGAGGATGAGCTTCTGGAAGACCAGGTCGATGGCGCCGTTCACCGCGGGGTGGATCGTGTACGAGAACGCGCGCACGAAGATGGTGATCGGGTCGAGGGTCCAGGCAGCCTGCACGCCGGACAGCGCCAGGAGCACAAGCGGCGCGAGCACGACGAATTTCAGATAACGCAGCCTGCCGGGCTCGCCCTCGCGCGGCGCGCGGCGGAAGAGGCGGAGCGCCCGCGCGCGGAGCAGGTTCCACGCGTCGAGCAGTCCCCCCATGGGGCATATCCACCCGCAGAACCATCGCCCGAACGCGAAGGAGAGCGCGAGCACCGCGGCGGCCGCGGCCAGGCCGGGGAGGAGCACCCTCTGGGCGATCGAGGTGAGCACCATCACCAGCGGGTCGAGCTGGAAGTATATCTTCGGGTTGATGAAGCTCTCGAGCGGGTAGCGGGTGTTCCAGATGATGACGATCAGCAGCAGCGTCGACCCCGCCTGCACCGCCCGCCTCGCCGCGCGCGCGCCCGATTTCACGGTCATGCTACGCCTTTATCTCGCGCACGCGCGCCCTGCCGATGTCGGCGCTCCCCACCTGCATTTCCTCGGCCTTCTTGATGTGGGCTATGTCGCGTGGCTTGTGCCCGAACAGGGTCGCGCCGTACGCGTCGCAGAGCACCGGGTCGTTACCGGCGATGACGGTCTTCGTGAACTTCACGTCGGCGAGCTTTCCCCCGGAGGGGCCGTGGTCGACGAGGATCCTGAACGCGTCGATGACCGTGAGCTCGGGCACGGTGAAGCGCATGAGCTCGGGGAGCTTCTGGTCGATGTTCTGGTGGATCACGCCGCGGTTGCCGCCGCATATCCCCATCAGGTTTTTCATCGCGAGCGTGACGTGGGTCAGGCGGTGGTGCTTGGCCACGGGCACGTTGATGAAGCAGTCGCACTTGATCGCGTCCGAGTACAGGGGCCATTTCTCCATGGCGCTCCCCGCGGGGAACGCCGAAGGCGCGAACTTCCAGTCGGCGATGTGCGAGACCTCCGCGCCGGCCTTCTTGGCCTCGACCTCGACCCCGCTGTTTTTGTAGCAGATGCGCGGGTTGCAGCAGGTGTTGTCGAACACCTTCACGCGCTTCGCCCCCGCCTCCCGGCACATGCGCACGAGCTCGGCCACCACGAATGGGTTGGTGTTGACCGCGTAGAGCGGGCCGTGGGCCCACCCGATGTTCGGCTTGATGACCACGATGTCGCCCCTGCGCACGAACTTCGACATGCCCCCGAGCGCCTCGACCGCCTTGCGGGTGAGCCGCGCCGGGTTTTCGCCCTTCGCCACGGCCAGGTCCGCGGGGAGCGAGATATCGCGCTTCTTGCGCGGCTGGAGCGGTTCTTTCTTGCTGGCGTCCTGCGCGGCGAATCCCGCGATTTTCGCCAGGGGAAGCATGCCTGCGGCCAGAATGGACGCGGACGCGGCGCGGAGCAGATCCCTCCTGGTGGCGCGGCCCGTCTCGCACGATTCTTCTATTGAATGCAACAGCGCTTCTTCGTTGGTAATATCGATAATCGGCTTTTTTTTCATGCGGTATTCTCCTGTTTCAGTCCCGCGGCCGTGACGTTCCGGGCGCGTGACCGATGATCCGGCGTGAGCTGTCCCCGCCGCGCTTTATATGTACAGGAGCGCGGGGGGCGTGTCAACCGATTTATATTTGACAGGGCGGGGGCGTGGAAGCGACGATCCGCCATGCATTTTTCCATTATAAAGGGGGATACGCGCACCGCGGCGCGGGCCGGTGTGCTCGAAACGTCGCGGGGGAGCGTATCCACCCCCGTGTTCATGCCCGTGGCCACGCACGGGGCGATCCGGGCCCTCGGCGCGAGGGACGTTGAGGAGCTCGGCTTCGAGCTCGTGCTCGCGAACACCTATCACCTCTACCTCCGGCCCGGGCTGGATATACTGGCGGCCGCGGGCGGGCTCCACCGGTTCATGGACCTGTCCACGCCGGTCCTCACCGATTCCGGCGGCTTCCAGGTGTTTTCGCTGGCCGATTTCTGCCGCGTGCGGGAACACGGCGTGGAATTCCGTTCTCACATCGACGGTTCGAGGCATTTCTTCACGCCCGCGGGCGTGCTCGACGCCCAGGGCGTCATCGGTTCGGACATAATGATGGTGCTGGACCAGTGCGTGGCGTACCCCGCTGGGCGCGGCGCGGCCGCGGAGGCGGTCGAGCGCACGGTGCGCTGGGCCGGGGAGTCGGCAGGGCACTGGCGCGCGGTATTCGACCGCGAGCAGCAGGCCTCGTTCGCCATCATGCAGGGGAGCGTGTACCCCGACTTGCGGAAAGACTGCGCCGCCAGGCTCGTGGACATGGACTTTCCGGGCTACGCGATCGGGGGGCTTTCCGTGGGCGAGTCGAAGGAGGAGTACCGCGACATGACCGCGCTCTCGGCCTCGCTCCTTCCCGCGGACCGTCCGCGCTACATCATGGGCGTGGGGAGCCCGGCGGAGATTCTCGCCGCGGTCGAGGCGGGCGTGGACATGTGCGACTGCGTCATGCCCACGCGCATCGCGCGCAACGGCACGCTCTACACGACCGCGGGCAGGCTCAGCATCAAGGCCGCGCGCTACGCGGCCGACCTTTCCCCTGTCGACGAAAACTGCGGCTGCTACGTGTGCCGCAGGTTCACCCGCGCGTATTTGCGCCACCTGTTCAGGAGCGGCGAGATCGCGGGGCTCATCTACAACACCTACCACAACCTGTGGTTCATGAAGCGCTTCATGGAGCGGCTGCGCGCGTCCATCGTGGAGGAACGCTTCGACGCAGAGGCGCGTTTCTGGTACGATCTTTACGGCCGGCAAGCCTCGAACGGGGAGGAGTGAGGGGGATATACCGGCCTCAGTAAGAGAACACCGCCGCGATGAACGGGCCGTAAAACAGGTCGTATTTCTGGGTATAGACGGTCCTTGGTGTGCTCGAGTACGACAGGTACTGCGCCTTGAAACCCGCTGACAGGGTCGTATGCATCACGTCGATGTAATACGCGAAGGCCGCTGACCCGATCCCGCCGAAGAGGTTCGATGTCTGGTTGCCGAGCGTCCCGGAGGACGCGGTAAAGTCCTTTCCGTAAAGGTATATCCCGGAGAGATTCGATATGAAGTACAGGCCCGCCACGACCTGGAAATTGATACCGAGACCGGCGCCGAGTCCGAAGGACTGGAAGGAAATCGGATTTGTTACCGGGAATATGGGCATGGGTGACATGCTCGTCAGTATGAAGTTGTTGAACATGGTATTCTCTTCCCGGATGATATATGCCTGATATTTCGGGCCGATGAATACTTTCAGCCACTTCAAGACGGACACGTTAACCAGGAGATCGGCGTCGTGCTTCTTGACGGTGAAGACCTGCTTGAACACCGAAGGCAGCGTGACGCCGGACATACTGGACGTCGCACCCAGGTTCATGCTTTTCCACGAATATGCCCCATAAAGGTAGCTTCCTGAAAGAGAGACGCGGTTGTTGAATTTAATGGAAAACACGGGATTGTAATTGAATGCCCTACCGTTATCGTAATTCATCGCTTTATATGACGAGCGGAACAGTATGGGCAACGTGGCCGTCCTGTTGAAGTCCATCTTCGACCAGACAGGGTCGAGTATCGTATAATGGCACTGGAAGCCCACGCTGAACCCGGGCCTGCCGCCACCTTGCGCTTCATCGGAATCATCTGTATCGGCGGCTGCAAGCAATACCGCTGAAGATACGAGTATTGCAGCGCTCATCATGAAAGCGATACATTTCGGCATAAGAGACCTCCCGGAGTTATGTACTGGGCAAACCAGCCGGAAACTATAGTATAGTGCCCGTTTTTCGATGTCAACACCAATATCATGGAGGATCGGGAGATGATCGGATCGTTCAGCTTTTTTTATATGATATTATGAAAGTGCGATGGGGATATGCCCCCCCGCGTTTATTCAACCAGCACGAAGACGAACATCTCGAGAAAGCCCTTTCCGTTTCGGCACACGTACGCGTCGTACAGGCTGGCATCGTCCATGACAGCGACCGCCGCCCGTGGTTTTCGCGACACCGCGCGGCCGCCTTCCCCGAAGAGGAGCGCCCGGCACTCCGCGATTCTGCCCCTTGTCTCGATCTTCCTGATGATCCGCACGATGGACGATCCGGTAACGCCGCCTTCTCCGGTCGACGATTTTACCGCTCTTGCCGTGCCCGCCCAACTGTTGTACCCCGGCGTCAGATGACCCGGCAGGACCGGGCAGGGGGGACCGGGCCTGCCGGGAAAGGACCCTTTCCACGGCGCGCATATCCCCCTAATGAGACGAAACGGCCCACACGTGGATCGCGATCGCGATCACGGCGATCGCCGTATTTACCGGACGCCATGGCGGTGCCGCGGCCATGAGCAGCCTGAGTGGAACGATCCCCCCGAGCACGAGCGCGAGGACGGCGGAACCGGGCCCCGCGTCGGTCGCGGTAAGGGTCACCGCCTCCCAGACCGAGAGCACCGACGCCGCGACAACCGGCAGGAAGAGGTCACGCGTGAGAATGCCGGCGGTCGAGAACCATTTCTCGTTCTCGTAACGATCCGTAACGGCCGCTGCCGAAAGGAAGATTCCCGAGAGTGAAGCCACGATGACGACCAGGCCGCCGAAGAAGACAGCCACGCCGATTACCCAGGTGAAACGCGGGTCGTCGGCGCGCGTCATGACCGTAAAGATCGACGCGAGCACCGTGGCGGATATCATGACCACGATAAGGACCATGTGCACGGGCGTGGGGCCGGGGCCTTCGTCCCCGGTGAAGTCCACGCTGGCGGCGATGGTCCCGAACATTATGCAGAAAAGCCCGGCGAGATACCACCACAGGTTCGGTCCGTGCACGATGCCAAGCCGGTTCATGGCGGGGACCGAATCCATGAAAAGCGAGTAATAAAAAGTGAATATGGTGAGCGCGCCGAAGGCGATGAAGGCCGACCTGAGCGCGCGCGAGCCCGACGAGAGGCGGTTGTACCCGTGCATGAGGACGGACACGTAGAAGGGAACGAAGATATAGAGAAGAAAGAAGAAGGCCCGCGGGAACACGATCGCCGCGTTCCCTTCGCGAACCATCAGGCGGTAGAAGAATGGCGCCGCGAGCGCGATGACCAGGTCGAAGCAGAGTTCGTCGACGTTTATGCGCCGGGCGATGCCCATGAAGCCCGGCCCTTGTCCGGCCTGCCGCATCCTGTTACGCCCGGATCAGTTCCCCGAGCAGTATCCCTTGCCGTAGGCGTTACGTACGCATTTTCCCGCGTTGATGCACTCCGAATCGTTGTTGCAGGGCGCGCCCGCCTTGCCCGAACTGCCGTAATCGAATTCCTTCTTTTTTACGCACACGCCGTCGTTGCACCTGAGGCTGAACTCGCACTCGGAGTCCGAGAAGCATTTTTCCCCCTGCCTTTTCGATCCGGCGTCGGCGATCATCGCGAACGCGCCGATAAGTACAGCGATAAATGTGGAGAGGATGATCCTTTTCATTATGCCTTCCTTATTATGTTGTATTTGTATAATAAAGGTTCGCGCCTTTCGGGAGTGCCGCGCATAGAGGCGGGGGATTCGCCCCCTGCCGAAAATGACCCGCGGCGTATATATGGTCCTGCAGCGCCTGTTCCCGGAAAACGCTTTGCGGGGGATTTCTACGCCGGCAATGCCGTTAATGCAAGCATTTTTCAGGGGGTGTCGGGGAAGGACTGCTTTTTGCAACACGCAAAAACATACATGCTTATACAGGCTCACCGATAACTATCGGTATGTATCGAGATGAAGGTGTCAGACACCTCCAAAAAAGAGTCTTGACGGCGAGAAAGACATGCTTTAACCTTTACGCATGGCTGAATGGTACGTCTCCGTGTGCCCGCCATCGGGGAGGGATCATGATCGAGGAATACACGATTACGCGCGACGACAACTTGAACGCCTGCGTGATCGCGCTCGCGGGGACCATCGCCGAAACCCACGATTACTCGAACAGGGAGATCGCGGCGGCCATCGACGGGCTCGCCGCGGCGCTCGACGTGCGCGAGGCGAGGCTCTTCGTCCTCGACCTGACCCGCCTTGTGAACGAGCGCGGCGATTCCCTGGAAAACCTCGTCGTCAGGTTCTTCCAGTTTTTCCGAAAGCGTTATGCGCTGCAGAGCCTGCACGACTTCGTCGACAGATTTATCGTGGTTTCGAACGACGAATACATTCGGCAGCGGTGCAACAACATTCGCGGGATGTTCGTCCTCATGTGGAGTCTGGACGAGGTGAGAGAGCGCTTCGCGGTCAGAAAATAGGGAAGGGAGGGGGATAGCCCCCTCAGCGAAGCAGGAACGCCGCCGCCGCCGCGGCGCACGCCGCGGCGACCAGCAGCGCCGCCGCGATCGCGTTCTTCCTCCTGGCGCGGGCGAGCGTCATCTCCCCGTAGAGCTTCTCGCCGTCGGTCGTGAGCGCGTACTTCCCGCGGTAGGAAAGCCCCCGGATCGTCCCGAAGCTCTCCGTGACGATGAAGGCGTCTTCGTCGAGGTACCCGAGGTCGATGAGCTCGAGCAGGATGCGCATCTCGTCGGGGTCCTGGATGGCCATCGGGAAGGGAGTCCGGCTTCCGGGTTCTCCCGCGTCCAATATTTTACGTATCGCGGGATGGTACCTCGCGCGATGTTTTTTCATCCTGCCGAGTTCGGCTCGCAGATTCACCAAGGCGTCCGCCATCGTCGCATGTCATTCCTCCCAGTCCCAGAAAAAGTCCTTGTTGGTGAGCTCCTTTTCCTCTTTCCCCTTGTCCCCGTCGTCCTTCGGGGCGATCGTCGCCGGGAGGTCCTCCGTGTGCCCCAGGATGAAGCCCACCTGGTCCTCGAGGTCGGCGGTCTCGTTTTCCCAGTACTCGTCCGTGCCGAAGTGCGGGAACGCCGGCGGGAAAGCCGGGTCGTTCCATCGACGGGCTATCCACGCCGCGTAGCGAACGTACCTGAGGGCGCGGAGCGGCTCGATGAGCCTGAGCCAGGAGTCCTCGAAATCGCGGAAGGTCCGGTACGCCTCGAGAAATATCCCCCTCTGGCGAAGCCCCTCCGGATCGCGTGCCGGGACGAGCATCCACACGTCCTGCACCGCGGGACCGGCCAGGAAATCGTCGAAGTCCAGGAAGAACCAGCCCCCCGTGCCGCGAAGCAGGTTCCCCAGGTGGCAGTCGCCGTGCACGCGGTGGAACGGCACTCCCGCGCGAAGGGTCTCGTAGATTTCAACGATGGAGGTCACCGCCGCGCGGTAGCGCGCCGCGACGCGGCCCGGCAGGAACCCGCCTTCCTCGAGAAAGGCGAGCGGCTCCTCGCCGTAGGTCCTGCCGGTGAGCTCCGGCCTGTGCGCGATGAGCCGCGACGCGCCCACGTTGTGGATGCGGCCCAGGAGCCGCCCCAGTATCGCGACGATCCCGTCGTCAAGCTCGTCGGGGACGCGCCCGCCCGTGCGGGGCCACAGCGCGTAGTATATCCCACCCGTCTCGTGGATCGTCTGCCCGTCGGAAAATCGCAGTGGCGCGCACGCCGGGATCTCCGCCTCCTCGAGCTCGTGGAGAAAATCGTGCTCCTCCTGGATCTGCTCGCGCGACCAGCGGCCCGGCCGGTAAAATTTGCCGACCACGTGAGACCCGTCCTCGAGCCTCAGGTCGTACACGCGGTTCTCGAAGCTGTTGAGCGCCATGCAGTGCCCGGTGGGCTCCAGTCCCGTCGCCTCGACCGCCCGTATAACCTCGTGGGGGGTCAGGTTGTAGAAAAAATCGCTCACGGGCGCCGCCTCAGCCGCAGTCTCAGCTTTTCGTATACGTTGAACACGATGGGGCACACTGACCTGTTGTCGATCACGCGCGACATGCGGGCCGTGAAGGCGCTTGCGACGAGGCGGGGATAGTCCCTGCAGGCCTCCGGGCGGTCGGCATAATGGGCGCACAGGCCACTGTCGAGGAAGGGGCAGGGCGCCTCGCGGAGCACGTATCGCCCGTCCTCGTGCTTCGCGAGGTAGCGGTCGATGAAGGCGGCCCGGGACATCCTTTTTTTACGCGAGAGCCGCCGGATGTCCCCGTCCGTGAAGGCCGGCCTGAGGCTCCGGCAGCAATTGGCGCACCCCCTGCAGTCGATGCGACCGGCGACGTCGCTGAGTATCTCGCGCACGACGGAATCGATCTCGGCCTGGCCGTGCAGCGAATATTTCATGTAGTCGCCGAACGCGCGGTCGGTTCGTTCTCTCCCTCGGCTCAGTTCGTCGATGCGCGCCGGGTCGGTAATCATGTGTCTGTCCCTCCTTGCAGCTGCGGCCGTTTTGCGGGAAAGGCCCGCATTTAATTATCGGGAAGGATTCGCCGGGGGATGAAGGAATATTTGCGGGCACGGCGGGCGCGGGCCCCGGCCCGAAAAATATCCATATACCTGTTGACAGGGAAAGGCCCGCGTCGTATTCAGGCTCCCTGTTTTAAACAATCGATCAGCGGAGACGGACATGCTTTTTTCAATAGATGAATCGAAATGTTCCTCGGACGGCATTTGCGCCGCGGAATGCCCCGTGGGCGTTATAGAATTTTCAGCCGGGATGAAGCACCCGCGGCCCTCGGCGGACGCGGAGGAATACTGCATTTCGTGCGGGCACTGCGTCGCGGTGTGCCCGCGGGGCGCGTTCGTCCACCGGGACGGCGGCCCCGCTTCGTGCGAGCCCCTCGACAGGAAAACGTCGATCCCGCCCGCCGACGCGCTGCGGTTCCTCAGGTCGCGCCGCTCGGTGCGGTCGTACCGCCCGGAACCGCTGGACACCGGGACACTCGAGCGCATCCTTGACACCGCGCGTTATGCGCCGACCGGCCACAATTCCCAGACCGTGAAATGGATCGTCGTGATCGATCCGTCAATTCTCCGCGGAGTCACCGCCGCGGTCGCCGACTGGCTCCGTTACATGGTGAAGGAGCACGGGGATATCGCCCGCGGCGCGATGATGGACCGCGTGCTGGAACGTTATGACGCAGGGGAAGAAGTCATATGCAGGGGCGCGCCGCACCTGCTCATCGCATGGGGGGAGAAGGAAGACCACTTCGCGCAGTCGTCGTGCGTCATCGCGCTCGCGCACGCCGAGCTCGCCGCGCACGCGCTCGGACTCGGGGCGTGCTGGGCCGGGTACGTGAACGCGGCGGCGAACTTCTGGCCGGCGGCCAGGGAAGCGCTGGGGCTCCCGGAGAATGCCGTAACGTACGGCGCGCTCATGCTGGGTCGCGCGAAGTACCGGTTTGCGCGCGTGCCCGCGAGGAACGAAGCCGCGGTGAGCTGGCTCTGAGACCGCGGCGCGGGCAGAAGAAGCTACTTTTTGTCGCTCTTGAACGAGGTGCCGTCCCAGGTGTGGGTCACTTTTGTTTCTTCGCTGAAAACATATTTTTTCTTCCCCTCGTCGAACGTCTCGCTGACGGTGACCGCGATGACGGAATTTTTCTTTCCACCCTTCTGGTCGGGGAAGACGAGTCTTGTGGTGACGTGGAACACGCCGGCCTCGCTCACGCTGATCGCCTGGATCTCGCCGATGAGACGGTCGCCGCTTTTCACAAGCACCACGGGGCCGTTGGGATACCCGCATGCCTGGTACTCGCAGTGAATGAAGATCACGTTGTCCACGCCGGACAAACCGTGGCCGCCGGAGAGTTCGCCCCATACCGAGTAGTAATAGCTGTTGCCCTCGCCGCCCATGGTGAGCGGATTGAACAGGCATGATGAAACCTGCTTTTTCGCGCGGACCAGGCGTATTTCGCCCACGGGAGCGCCGTTCTTGTTGAATTCCTTGATGCCGGCGACGAGCAGGTCGCCGTTTTTCAGCCTGAGGGTGGTCATGGATATCAACCCGCCCCACACGTATCCCCTTTTTGCCTGTCCGCCGTCCTGAAACGAGACCTCGTACCACGGGGCCTTGTTCGAAGCCGACGTGTAAACCTGCTTCGACTCGGCGAGTATTGTTATCGGGGTGCCGATGGAGAGATTCGCGATCACCTTCGCGTTAATGGCGGGCTCGCTCCGCACGTTCACGTTGTCGCCGTAGAGGAAGGCCTTTGCGCCTTCATTGAATTTTCCCATTGTAAAGATCCCGCTCTCGGGGAAAGCAGGAATCGCCATTATCATCCAGAGTGTTGATGCAATAAGTGACTTTTTCATGACGCGAGACCCCCTTCAGGCAAATCGTCCGATGCCCGGCCGCGATCCGGCGTTCTCGTTGCCGGATATTTGTCATTAACAAGTATATCCCGCGCCCTGACACCTGTCAATGTAAAACAACCAATGAGGCAGAAGATATGCTCATACTAATAATTACGCTGTTATTATAGAAGAAACTGTCAGTATTCTAACTGAAGAGCCATGTCAAATAATCGGAAATAATGAAATAAATTATCTTGACATGATTTTTAACCGCTTTTATATTGTTTCGATCAGTTTACGTATATAGTTAGCCGCCCAGGAGAAGGAATCCGGAATGGACATCAATACTCGATCGAAAGGAGAAGTGGTTATTCTGGACATTGCCGGTGAAATCGACCTGTACAACGCTCCTGAGATCAAGGATATTATCACAAAACTGATCGACGAAAAAAAATACAATGTTGTCATTAACCTGGAAAAAGTCTCGTACATCGATTCATCGGGAATCGGCGCCCTTATTTCGAGCCTTTCAAATCTCAAAAAGTACCAGGGCGGGTTAAAAATCGTCAATGTCTTCGCATCGGTAAGGAAAGTGTTCGAGTTGACGAAGCTAACCTCATTTTTCGAAATATTCGATTCCGAGGAAGAAGCCGTTACGTCTTTCGGCGGATAAAAATAGTATCATATATTATTCCGATTACAAAAAAATCATTATCGGGAGAGGAACAATGAAAAGGATACAGTATCTCAGCTTAATTGTATCGGCACTTATAATGGTTATGGCCGTCAGCGGCTGTCGCCTGAAAGTACCAGTGAAAGAGATGACGACCGCAAAGAACGCGATCGCCCAGGCCCAGGCCGTCAAGGCGGAAAAATACGCCCCCGAAGAATTCGAGGCGGCGAAGAACAAGCTCATGGACAGCCACACCGACGTGACCGACAAAAACGTCGATAAGGCCAAGAAGGACGCTGAAGAGGCGACAAGGCTGGCGAACGCAGCGTATGACAAGGCGATACCCATCCTGGCCAAGGACACCCTGGCCATCGCGGAAAAGAGCCTGGACGATGCGCGCGAAACCGCGGCCGAGAAGCTCGCCGCCGACGATTTTCGCGAAGCTGACAACAAGTACCGGCAGGCGAACGAGGATTTCCAGAACAAGAAATATACCGAGGCATACCAGGGCGCTCTCGAGGCCGACAGAAAGGCGAAACTGGCGCGCGAAACGGCAATGGGACGCAGCGGCGTTCTCAGGGACGCGATAGCCGAGGTTCGCGCGGTGCTCGACGAAGCCATTAAAAACGGCGCCAAGGAATATTGCCCCGAGAAGGTCGCCCTCGCCGAGGATTACCTGACCAAAGCCAATGCGTCTCTTGACGCGAAGGAAATGAAGAAGGGATTCGCGGCACAGGAAGCGGCCAAGGTGAATGCCGACGAGGCATACATGATCGCCATGGAGAAAACGGCGAAAAACAAGCTGGATATCGCCAACGCCCTTATCAACAAGGCGAATACCGTCAAACTCAACGATCAGCAGAAGAACGACATAAACGCGGCCAAGGAAGCCGCGCAGAACGCAAAGAACCTTCTCGGAGAGAACCGGTTCAAGGATTCCATCGTTTCCTCCGACGAAGCCATCCAGCTCGCATGCAAGGCCCTGGGTATCAACGTTGCCGACGCCGGCGATTATCTCTCCGGCAGGGACGTGTCCAGGGGCGGCAGCGTCACCGATGCGGACGGAACCAAGGATTACTGGGAATACAAGGTCGTATGGCGCCAGCAGATCAAGGATTGCCTCTGGCTCATCGCCGGCAAGTACTACAAGAACGGGAAGCTCTGGAAGAAAATTTATGACTTCAACAAGAGCAGCATCAAGGATCCTAACCTGATTTTCCCGGGACAGATTATCAAGGTTCCCAAACCGGCCAAATAGCAAACACGCGAAAGAAAACCGACGGGGCCCCTCCAGCAAGGGGCCCCGTTTTTTTATAGACAGACTGGGCGTTCGGGCGCAATCCTGTGCGGAGCCGTGAGGTACCGGTGCGCTGTCTGTATGGGGATAAGCCGGTCCGGGAATGGATGTCGCGGGCGGGGGGTCCATCCCCCGGTGTAGGGCAAGAAATTCTCTTGACTGATTTATGCTCTGCATATATCGGTTGTATCAAGTGGAAGGATCCCATGAAATCGAAAAAAAGTCGAGAAGACACCCACGACGACGACATGATCGATTCCGAGATGGAACCGGATTCCGATGCGGATCTGGACCTCGACCCGGAAGACCTGCTCGCCGACGAATTCGGCGCCGCGGCCGACGACTATTCCCCGGCGCGCAAGAGGCGCAGCATATCCAAAAAATCGGTAAACAAGCATAACGATTCGTCGATCGCCTGGTACCTCGAGCAGATAAACAAGATTCCCCTTCTCAGCCGGGAGGACGAAGACCGGCTTGCCCGGCTCTCGCGCGCGGGTGAGGACGATGCGAAAAACCGCCTGATAAAGGCCAACCTTCGTTTCGTGGTATCCATAGCGAAAAAGTACCAGACGAGCGGAATATCGCTCCTTGATCTCATAAATGAAGGGAACATGGGCCTGATTAAGGCCGCCGAGAAATTTGACCCCGACCGGGGGTTTCACTTCATATCGTACGCGGTATGGTGGATTCGCCAGGCGATCATCCTCGCCATTTCGCAGAAGGCGTCGCTTATCCGCCTCCCGATGAACCGAACTGCCGACATCCAGAAAATCGAGAAGGTGCACAAGAAGCTCGAGAGCAAGCTCGGGAGGGAACCCACCCCGAGCGAGATCGCCGAGGACCTCGACATGGACGACGAGGAGATCAAACACCTCCGCAACATCACGCAGGACTACATCTCCCTCGATTCGTCCTTCGGCGATTCCGAGGACACCACCATCATGAGCATGATGGTGGATTCGCGGGTGGAGTCGCCGGACAAGGAGGTCCTGGACGAGTCCCTTCGCTCCGCCCTCGAGGAAGTGCTCTCGACCCTGAACGAGATCGAACGCAAGATCATCAAGATGCGCTTCGGGCTTGACGGCGGGGAGCCGCTCTCCCTGCAGCAGATAGGGGACAGGTACAACCTATCCAAGGAACGCATCAGGCAGATTGAAAAGAAAGCCATCCGCAGGCTCCGCCATCCGTCACGGAGCCAGAAGCTCAAGAGTTTCCTCCAGGACTGACACATGAAATACGCGATACCGGGACTGCTCGTAGGGGCGCTTCTCAACCTCTTCGTATTCTCACCGCGGGGCGCGGTCCAGATCAGCCCCGAATGGTTCGGCGAGATCGCCGCCATCGACTCGATCGAGACGTCGCCGTCGGCTCCGAAGGCCCCGTCGTTTTTCGTCCGCACCGGCGACGGCGGCGCTCTCGTCGCCGCGTCGGGAAAGCTCGTGTCGCACGCATCGGTGACAGATTCCCTGGCCGCGTGGAGTCCCGGCGGCAGGTTCTACGCGGCCTACCAGAAGGTGGGAGACCACGTCGAGTTCTGCGGCATCGCCGGCGAACGGTACTGGAAGATCAAGTCCATGGAATACCCGTACCTCTCGCGCGGGGCGAAGCTGATCCTTCTCCTTAACGGTGACCAGACCATGGTGCGCTTCGTCGACAACAGCGGGAACGAGATCGGCGATCGCTCGGTATCGGGGATGACCTGCACGGTCATCGCGTTTTCCCAGAGGGGAGATTTCGGCGCGGTCGGTTTTTTCGACGGTTCGTACCATGTCATCGCCCCGACGGGAAAGGTGATCAGGAGCGGCAGGGCCCCCCGGGGTATGATGGTGAAGAGCATCACGGTCAGCGACGATGGGTCGTTCGCCGCGATCCACATGGGCGACACCACCAGGGACGGGCTGAGAATCGTCGATACCGCATCAGGGGATTCGGGCGAAGCGGCCCTCAAGAACGTGCACACCAGCAAGACCTCCCTTCACGTAAACGAAAAGGGAAGGGCCGTCATCCAGGACATCGACGCAATCCGCTGCTTCAAGAAGAACGGTTCGCTTGCATACTCGATCAACGTGCCGCACCGCCGTCCGGGCATGTCGTCCATAAGCCATTATTCGGGGATATACGCCTCGTGCTATGCGCGCGTCACCGGGAGCGGCCAGCTCGTCCTGTTCGACGCAGACGGGAAGGTTCTTCTCATGAGGGAATATCCCGCAGAAACCTATCTCGATGGCTCCATCGACGGCGGGCTCATGCTTCTAAGAGGTTCCGATAACCTGTACTGCTACCGGGTCGATCTTCCAGGCGGGCGATGACCGATTCCACGGCCGCGACGAGGCCGTGATTCCCGCGGCGCCGCGCGCCGTGCAGCAGCACCCCGCATTTTTCCCTCGCAGAGCGCTCCGCGGCGAGCCTGTCCCTGGGATCCATCGAGCCGCCCTCGCGGCCCAGGAGCTTCATGATGCTGTAGACCCTGAAGCGGTCCATTCCCCAGAACCTCGAGGACAGCTGGTCCGCATGCCCCCCGCGCCGGACCACAAGTCGTTCCGGCACCAGGCCCGATTCACAATGCAGGGTGAGCCTCAGCCAGAGGTCGTAGTCCTCGCACGCGGGCAGATCCTCGTCGAACGCGCCATGGCGCTCAAGGAGCTCCCTCCGGAGGACGACCGCGGAGGGGCTGATGAGGCAGAGCTCCAGCGAGGGGATAAATATCCTTCCGGACAGTTTCGCATGACGCGCGCCGGGGTTCACCCTCCTTCCCCGGCGAATCCATATGTCCCCGGTCTGGTGCATGTCGATATGAGGGTTTTCCCGGATGTATCCCGCCTGGGCCTCCAGCTTGCGGGGGAGCCAGGTGTCGTCCGAATCGAGAAACGCGATGAAGGGCGCGTCCGAGGCGGCGATACCGGTGTTGCGCGCGGCGCTGACCCCGCCGTTGCTCCGGCGGATATATCGAATGCGGTTCCGGTATTCTTCCGCGAGCAGACCGGTCCCGTCGGTTGAGCCGTCATCGACGACGATCAGCTCGAAATCGCGGAACGTCTGAGAGAGGACCGATTCGATCGCCTCTCGCAGCATGGGTTCCCTGTTATGGGACGGGATTATGACGGAAAAAAAAGGCATGTTTCAATCGTGCGTGGAAACGCAATGCGGCATTCCCCGGGACGGTGTCGGAAGGGGTCAATTCTCGGGTTTTTCCAGGTCGATGATCTGAAAATCGAGGCCCGACAGCGTTACGATCCGCTCGATCTCCTCGGGAAGATTCGTCAGGAAGAATTTACCGCCGAGCGCGTTCATCTTGCGATGCGCCATGAAAAGCGCCCCGATGGTACTTGAGTCCACCGCGGTGACCTTTTTCATGTCCACCACAAGGCTTTCGATCCTGCGATCAATGTATTCCTGCAACGTGTCTTTGAGCTCCTGCACGGTATAGATATTGCTTCCGCCTTCGAGGGACAGCACCGTGTGCTCGAAGTGTTCGTGCATTGTAATTTTCATTGCTTCACACCTTCCTTTTACCATTCATGCATAGTAATGCGAGGATTGCCAGCATTTTTCATGACGCGCCTACGAAATCCTGGCAAAATCGATGACAATCATCGTCGCATCGTCGTCCAGGCCCTCGTCGGGGCCACGTTCAATCCAGATATGGATATTATCGAAAACGGCGGCGGTGAACTCCCCCGGGGAGAGGGCCCTGTTGCCTGACGCGAACGCGCGCAGGTTCGCCTCGAACGATTCGTTGGAGGGATTGCGGGCCTCTGAAATGCCGTCCGTGTGCATTATGATCCGTTCCCCGCCGGCGAGCTCGAGCTTCAGTGAATTGAAGCGCGTGTCCGGAAAGAGTCCCAGGGGCCTACCGGGTACGTGTGTTTCCGCGATCGCGCCGTCGCGGCCGCTCTGGAAGAGGATGGGGATATGCCCCGCGTTGGAATAGGTGACTGTTTTTGTGTTCATGTCGATATACAGGTAGGCCGCCGTCACGAACTGGCCGTGGGAATAAACGCTGATGGCGTCATTGATTTTTTCGAGCATCAGGGCGGGATCCTTCGCGTGGTCCTTGAAATACGAGAATATGGTATCCAGCTTCGCGCCGAAGAGCGCCGCGGGAATCCCGTGGCCCGAAACGTCCGCGAGGATGATGCCGAGCCTGCGGTTGTCCAGTGCGTGAAAAAAATAGAAATCGCCGCCGATTTCCGTGGCGGGTCTTGACCTGACCGAGAGGGAAGCGCCCTCGAGCACGGGCATGATCTGCGGCAGCAGCGCCTTCTGGACCTCGTTGGCAATTTCGAGCTCGTGCTTGAGGCGTGAGTAGCGGGCATGGAGGCCGAACGAATCCTTCAGTGCGATGCTGTTTTTTCCCCGGGCCGCGAGCTCGTCAACGTTGATGGGCTTTGACACATAATCGTTGGCGCCGGAATCGTGGACCATCTCGATTTCGCCGGCATCACCCCTTGCGGTTATCATGAGCACCGGCAGTTCGTGCTGCGGGTTGTTCTGGCGAAGCACCCTGCAGAGGTCATATCCCGAGACCCTTGGAAGCATCGCGTCGATGATCACCAGATCTGGCCGGGGGTCCGAGGCGACCTTTTCGATGGCCGTTTCGCCGTCAGGGACCGTTTCGACGCGCATGCCTTCGATCGTGAACCTGTTGATCACGAGCTGCTGTACCACGGGGTCGTCCCCGACAGCCAGGACGTACCTCCTTTCCATGAGCTCATCGGAGTCCTCGTCCCCGATGCTCCTACGCGCCGTCGGGGGGAGGGGCAGGGGCGACGGGATGTCCATTCGGTTGTCGGCGTTTTCGTCACGTGCTCCCTGCCACACGGGCAGCGTGAATGTCATGCGCGTGCCGCCCGTGGCCGGGCACGAGGCCGACAGCGCGCCGTTGTGAAGCTCAATGAGGTTTTTAACGATCGCCAGGCCAAGACCGGTCCCGTCGAAGTCCGGCTCTCCCTCCATTCGGGCCGAGGCGGTCGGGTTGTTGATTTCGTCCAGGCGGTCCCGTGACATGCATGAACCGGAGTCCTCGATGACGATTTCGATAACGCCGGCGGACTGCGAGGCGCCGATGTAAACAGTGCCGCTATCTGTGAATTTCACCGCGTTGTCCAGCAGGTTCATGATCACCTGCTGGAGGCGGTCTCCGTCGCCGCGCACGGGCGGGATATCGGGCGGAATCCGGTTTTCGATCGAAAGTCCCTTTCTCTGCGCGAGGGGTTCTATCATGGAGAGGCAGAGTGCCGAGACCCTGTGGAGGTCAACTGGCACGAAGCGCAGGGTAATGTCGCTGTTTCTGAGGCGCGAAAAATCGAGGATGTCATCGACGAGTTTCGCCAGTCTCCTGCTTTCTGTGCGTATGATGCCAAGGTCGTGCGTGGCCTCGTTTCCCAGTGGCCCCGCCGCGCCCTGGGCGAGCGAATCGGCGATGCCGATGATTCCGAACAGGGGTGTGCGCAGGTCGTGGGTGACCCTCGTAAGAAAATCGTCCTTGAGGACGTCCAGCCGGGCGAGCCTCCTGTTCGCGGCGGTGAGTTCCGCGATCTTCATGTTGATGACGCCCGCCATGTGCGAAAACGCGTCCGATAGCTGGCCGATCTCGTCGCCCGACCGAATGGCGGGAACGGCGGAATAATCCCCGTCGCGCACGCCGCGCGCCGCGTAGGTCAGCCTCTGCAGCGGGACGGTGATCGCGCGCGAGATGAGGATGCCGATGATGCCCACCACCGCGATGACGATGATGACGGCGGCAACGGCCGCGATTCGGACCCGCATCATCGGCGCGAGGATGATGGTGCGCGAAAAGATGAGCCTGCCCATGCAGTCCGCCCCGGAGGCCGTTTTCGAACCGGGCGCGATGAATTCGTAGCACAGGCCGTGGCCCGGAACCATGATCTGGCGCATGCCGTTCACCGCCGCAAGTTCCCGGACCTTTTCCGGGGTCAGGCGTTCGTCGGAAGGCTCGAAGCTTCGCGCTCCCTGCGCCTGAGGGTATTGCGCGATGATGACGCCGTTCAGCTCTGGGTTCGAGGAGATGAGAAAGGTGTCGGCGTACAGAAGTCCCATATTGCGGAGCGGCGACACGACGTTCACCATTTCAAGGCCGTCGACCCTGGAGGAGGATATATCCCCCCCGTTCATGAATATGATCGTCTTCATGGATTTGGCCAGCATGCGCGAATATGACTGCCCGTTCATCATCAGCGCGGCGAATTTTTCGCTCTCTTGCTGGTGGAGGATGAACACGACCAGCGGCAGAGTCGCCGCGAGTATCGCGACGATAAGCATCAATGTCAGCTTGAGTCGCATTTTCATCACATTGCGGTCTCCCGGCTAATCATCGGTAAGGGGATACTTAATAAACCGTCCGGACGGTTCGCGGTACCATAACCTTCAGTTCGAATAACGTCAGGAAATTGGCTCGTGAACTGGTTCGGATACGTATAATTTAACGCATCTATGATGAGTGTGACAGTGCATTTCATTGAAATTTAAAAAAAAGTCCATCCGGGTTGTATATTATTGCCAGTTTATCCTTTATTTAGAAATATGGAAAGGAAAAAATTATTTTTAGAAAAAGCTTGACAAAAATACCTACGGTAGGTATTTTAAGATATAATGACAAAGAAAGAATTAAAAGAAAAGCGGATAAACGATATCCTCGATGCCGCGGTCAGTGAATTCGTCGAAAAAGGGTATGAAAATGCATCGATGGATTCAATCGCCGAGAGGGCGGGCATTACCAAGGGCGGGGTGTACTACCATTTCGCGAGCAAAGACCAGATGCTGGTCATGGCGAACGAGCGTTTCATGCAGCCGGTCATGGAGATGATGGCCGCCGCGCTAGCCAGCCCGAGCCCGTGCGCGGGACTGTGGGGGTATATCCAGGCATATCTCGGCTACTGGAACCGTAACAGGAGGGAGCTGTCTTTCATATTCCTCAGCATGACCAAGGCCATGGGCAATCCCGCCCTGAGCGAAGCCTATAAGAATTACACCGCCCCTGTGATCGCCTTTTTCGAGGGGCTGCTACGCGCGGCGGGCGAGCGTGGCGAGATCCGCGCGGTCGATTACAGGGCGTCCGCGCTCTGCCTGATGTCCGCGCTCGACGGCGCCCTCGGCTACCTGGCCCTCGATTCGAGCCTGACCCTCGAAGGGGTCGCCGGCGATATACGCGAGACGTTCCTTTCCGGGACAGGGAGGTAAACGGCATGAAGGGGAAGCCCGGTAAAACGGTCACCTCGGGGTTCGGGGACGAACCGGGACGGCCGGTGATAGATTACGGCCTGTGTACTTCGTGCGGGCTCTGCGTAAAGGTGTGCAAGTCATTCACGGTCGTCGAACGGGGCGAAGGCCCGGTGATAGATCAGGACAACGGCCTGGGATGCATCGCGTGCGGCCAGTGCATGCTCGCGTGCCCGACCGGGGCGATTAGCGTCACGGGCCGCGGCATCCAGGCGGGCGACGCGTTCGAGATACCCCCGGAGGGGAAGAGGGCCGATCCGGGCTCTCTCGAGGCGCTCCTGCTATCGAGAAGGAGCGTGCGGGAGTACTCGCCCACACCGCTCGGCAAGGATATCGTGGAGCGCGTCATATCCCTTGCCTCGAGCGCGCCGATGGGCATACCGCCTTCAGACGTCGGGATCGTCGCGGTGCTCGGCGGCGACAGGGTGCAGGAACTGGCGGGGGACGTGGTATCGGTGTTCTCGAGGTGGCAGACCTTCTTCAACCCGCTCATGCTCGGACTTATGAGGCCCTTCTTCAAGAAGGGGGAATACGAATCGTTTAAAGACTTTGTTCTGCCCGCCACGAAGCTGATGATCGACGCGAGAAAAGACAAAAGTGACCTTCTTTTTTACCACGCGCCCACGGTCCTCCTGTTCCACCAGTCACCGTATGCGGACCCCGTCGACGGGTACATCGCCGCTACATACGCAATGATCGCTGCGCAGTCGCTCGGGCTGGGCACCTGCATGATAGGGACGGTTTCGTTCGTGTTCGACCGGGAGAAAAAATTGAAGATGAAGTGGGATATACCCGCCGACGACAAGGTATGCATCGCGATGATCATGGGCCGCCCGGCCCTCAGGTACAGGCGCGCAATCAAGAGAAGATTCGCCTCGGTGAAATACGTGTAACCGCACACCTGCCGATAGTTATTGGTAGGTATGAAGCCTGACACCGGATAAGGAATAAAAAATATTCATTTTTTTGCTCTTTTTTATTTGACACCAATGAGTCTTTTTCATACTATATCAATATATCTTGATATAGTAATATATGTCTATTCTAACGCTTTTCAAAGCCCTATCGGACGAGACGCGCATCAGGCTCATGAACCTGCTGGATAAGCACGAACTTTCGGTAAACGAGATCGTTACGCTGATGGGCATGGGTCAGTCGAGAATTTCGCGCCATCTTAAAATCCTCACCGATTCGGGGCTCCTGACCTCCCGAAGGGACGGGCTCTGGATTTTTTATAGGGCGGCGCGGGAAGGCGAGGGAAGCGATTTTTTCTCGCTCCTGAAGAGCAGCATCGCCGATGACGATACCGTAGCCGCGCATTACACGATGCTCCTCTCGAAGCTGGAGGAGGGCCAGAAGGAAAATCGCCGGTTCTTCGACGCGATCGCCCCGAACTGGGACGGCATACGCGGCGAGCTCATGGGAGGCCTTGATGTCGCGGGCGAAATCGTGGGAAGCATATCCACCTGCGAAATCGCGGCCGATCTCGGGTGCGGCACGGGCATTCTCCTCCCGAGGCTCAGGGACCGCGCTGAGCGGGTGATCGGGGTCGACCGCTCCCAGGCCATGCTCGACCAGGCCCGCGCGAGGCTCGGGGGCGACGGCAAGGACATCGAGCTCAGGCTCGGCGAGATCGAGCACCTGCCGATGCGCGACGGGGAAGCGGACTGCGCGGTGATCAACATGGTGCTCCATTACCTGGCGTCGCCCGTAGAGGGAATACGCGAGGCGGCCCGGGTTCTGAAGCCCGGGGGCACGCTCATTGTCGTCGACCTCGCGAAACACGAAAACGAGGAAATGCGAAAACGTTACGGGCATCGCTGGCTCGGGTTTTCGCTCGAGACAATAGGCGGTTTCTTTCACGAGGCGGGCTTTATCGCAGGCGACACGGCGGTTCTCGGCGGATCGGGAATGTTCCTGACCACGGCCAGGAAGGCCGGCTGAGCGAGTGCGGTGTTTAGAGTCGCATAACGTTATCATCAATCATCACAGGGGTATATCCCCATATAACGAGGAGGAGTAAATGAACGTGAAAACTTCACAATATCAGGCGGTAGACCCGAAGGTCCCGTACAAGGTGGCGGACATGGGCCTGGCCGAGTGGGGCAGGAAGGAGATCGTCCTGGCCGAGGCGGAAATGCCGGGCCTCATGGCCATCCGCGAGAAATACGGCCCGAAAAAGCCCCTTGCCGGCAAGAAGGTCATGGGGAGCCTCCACATGACGATCCAGACCGCGGTGCTCATCGAAACGCTGAAGATACTCGGCGCCGACCTCCGGTGGGCGTCGTGCAACATCTTCTCGACGCAGGACCACGCCGCCGCGGCGATCGCGAAGGCGGGGACCGCTGCCGTGTACGCGTGGAAGGGCGAGACGCTCGAGGACTACTGGTGGTGCACCGAGCAGGCGCTCACCTGGCCCGACGGTTCGGGGCCCGATCTCATCGTGGACGACGGCGGCGACGCCACGCTCCTGATCCACTGGGGCGTCCAGAGCGAGAAGGACGCGGCCTTCATGAACCGCGCGATCGACAACAAGGAAGCGTCGATCATCATGGACCGAGTGAAGGAGAGCGTGAAGCTGAACGCAGGCAAGTGGACCGCCATCTCGAAGAAGGTTCGCGGCGTGTCCGAGGAAACGACCACCGGCGTGCACAGGCTCTATCAGATGATGAAGAAC
>CAYRGX010000026.1:0-53169 GCA_964423905.1 uncultured Leptospirales bacterium
GTGCGCTCCAGGACGATCTTCTCGAGGTTTTCCGTCATGTCGGTGATCCGCTTGTACATGAGGGCGTTGGAGAGCGCGATCGCCGCCGCTCGCCTGATGCTGTTGACGAACGACATCTCGGCGTCCGAGAGCTGTCCGCGGCGGCCGGGACCGGGCGTGAGCGTGATGAGCGCCATGAGCGTCCCGTTCTGGGCAATGGGCAAAACGTATTCCGGATTGCCTTCAAGAGGGGGCCATATCCCCTCTTCGACCGACATGAGGCCTTCACTCCCGAGAACGGCTTTCTCCGTGGCCGGATCGAGCAGCATTTTTCCGCCGTCGCACCCCATGAAGGGGCCGCCGTCGTCGACGCGCATGTAAAACCCGATGCCTGACAGGCCGAGGGTGTCCTTCATGAGCGCGGTCATGCCCTCGATGAGTTCCGCGGGCGATTTCAGCGTGTGCAGGTAATCGATGAACCGACCCTCTTCCCTGATGAGGTTGTACTTGCGCCTGTTGAAGAGCTGGTCCACGGCCGGCTGTATCCTCGAATAATAGAGATTGTTCAGCAGGAACCACACCATGATCGCCGCGATGAAAACCGGCGCGGGCAGGAACTTCAGGTAGGGCTGGAGCGCGTAGAAGAGCGCGGCGTTGGGAAGGATCATCAGCAATGACACGACCGTCCAGAAAAATGTCGCGTGCACGAACCCCCGCACGTCGAGGAGCCTGTAGCGGAGCATGCCGTATCCCAGTATGCTCATCGGGATGAACATGAAGTTGCCCAGCGGATAAAACGAGTATCCGTATATGGCCGGCAGGTTGCTCGTGAGCATCGCGCATATGATCATCATGGATGTCATGATGTAGCCGAGCTTGAGCCTCACCGCGGGGCGTTTTTCCTTCCTGTACCTCAAGAGAAATATGATGGATATGATCAGGAACTCGAGAAAGGACACCAGACCGAGGATCGTGAACGCGGGACCGGGTATGGCGATATGCCCCCATGTGAAGGTCCTCTGGCCCGTGAAATACAGGTCGGTGTGCGTGAGAAACGACATGACGACGCTGAAAACCGCGGCGATCACGACGAGGGGCCTGTTGCGTATGCCAAGCACAAGAAAGAAAAACTGCAGCGATACGGGAACGACGAATACGTACGCGGTGTGCACCCAGCGGTCGATTTCCAGCACCGTGTCCATGTCGTCCACCACGTGATGGCTGACGAACACGAGGCATGTCAGGTTTACCAGGAGGCAGGTAATTGAAAAAAGGATATTTTCGGCCTTCAGCCTCCCCTTCAGCACGGAGAGGAGCGCGAGGAAGATTCCTACCGCGATGGAAATTAGCGGCGGGAATATATACCGCAACTCATGGTGGCCCATATTGGAGCTATGATACACGAAGCCCCCGGACCGATCAACCACTATTTGGTTTCTTCCATTAATCCATCCAATGCGATTTGATCGCATCCCAAGAAAAGGATTGACCCGGGGGTGCCACGGAAGATTGAATGCATGAAAATATGCGGGAAAGCGGAGGTGCCGCCGTGCCATGCAACGAACATATCACGCGAATGATCAAAGAAGCCGGTTTCGCCGGCCGAAAACCCCTCGACGCGTGGCCAGGCTTGGCCCGTGAATTCGTGAATACGCTTCCTCAGAAAAAGAAATGAAGACTGTAAAAGAAATCAAGGTCAGGGGCTACCACCTTGACGTGTACGCCCACGTGAACAACGCCCGCTACGTTGAATTTCTCGAGGAGGCCCGATGGGACTACCTCGAAAGGAACGGGGTGCGCCTCGAGGAATACGGGAAGAAAGGCCTTGCGTTCAACGTCGTGAGGATCGACATCAACTACCGGCGCGGCGCGGTGCTCGGCGACGTGCTCCACATAGAAACGCGCGTCGGGAGGATCGGCAACCGAAGCATGACGATGCTGCAAACCATCATGCTGGGGGAAACCGGCACCGTGATCGCGGACGCGGAGGTCACCTTCGTGTTCGTGGACGAGAAAACCGGCAAGGCAGTTGTGATCGACCGGGGGCTTCTGGGCGATTGGGACAGCGAAGCCGACCTCCCCGCGGGGCGGTGATGCGTCACGCCGGCGCGATTACTGGATTACCGCGTGCCGGCGCTCCTCCTCCGTGGATAACCTCAGCCTCACCTCTAGCACGATCTCCCCGTCGGGGGAGATCACCCGTCTCCGCTCGCCGTCGACGACAAGCTCGCCGATCATCGACACGAAGGATTGAACAAGGCCGAGCGCGTCCTCCGGGTCGAGATTGAATCCGCTCGCATACTTCATGGAAAACCTCCCCGGTGATCCGCCGCATGATGGATCGCCGTCACGCGGGCCCGTCCTTCGTGCAGCCTTCCCCCCGTTTGTTCTGCACCTTCTCGCGGATGAAATATACCACGACCCCGAGCAGCAGGACGCCGATCGCGGACAGTGACGCTTTGGGCTTGTCGATGAGCGTGACGACGACGACCGCGGTGCTGAGCAGAATGAAAACCGCCGGCACGAGGGGGAACAGTGGAACCTTCCACGGGCGCTTGATGCGAGGGTGTTTCACGCGCATGTACACCATGCCGATGACCGTTAGAAGAGGGAACAGGCTCAGGGCGAAACCCATGTAGATGAGCAGCTGGAGTATGAGGTCCCAGCCGATGAATGCATAAACGACGGCTACCGCGGTCTGCACCACTATCGCCGCGTCGGGCGTCTGGAAGCGCGGGTTGATTCGCTTGAACACGCCGAAGATACACCGGTCGCGGGCCATGGCGTAGGTGACGCGCGGCCCGATCATCATCTGCACCGAGACCGACGAGAGCAGGATCAGCATGATGCTCAGGTTGAACAGGGGCGCGATCGAATCGCCGAACAGCGACCGCGCGGCGAGGTCCCCGATGGTGTATTCGGCCTTGTCGACGATGTCCGGGGCCGTGTTCGAAAGCAGGTAGATGACGTTGATGAGCAGGTAGATGACCACGATCGAGCATGTCCCGATGAGCAGCGCGCGCGGGAGGTTCTTTACCGGGTCCTTGATTTCGCCGGCGATGTAGGTGGCGCCGTTCCACCCCGAGTAGGCGTACATGATGGTGATAAGCCCCGTGCCCCATGCCAGCGGCGACCCGGGGGCCTGCGCCGTCCAGGAGAGCCTTGCGGACTCGCCCCAGTTGACGAACGAGAACCCGAAGGCGATGAACGCGAACACCAGGAGCAGTTTCAGGATGGTGAAGGCGTTCTGGATCGCGCTCCCCCTCTGCACCCCGAGCACATGGACCGCCCCGAAAAAGACGACGATCCCCGCGGCGGCGAGCCGGCACTCGAGTCCCCCGCTGACGACCCCGCCGGGCACGAGCTTGTTCAGGTAATTTATCGCGAGTATCGAGGACATGGCCGCGGCCAGGGAAAAGGCGACGAAGAGGGACACCCACCCGCTCAGGAACGAGAAGAGGTTCCCGAATATTTTCCTGAGGTACACGTACTCCCCCCCGTCGTCGGGCCACATGACCGCGAGCTCCGAATAGCAGAGCGAGCCCGTTACCGCGATGATCCCCCCGACCGCGAAGAGGATGAGCACCGACGGCGCGCTGCCCGTCATCTTGAGCACCTGGCCGGTCGTGCTGAATATGCCCGTGCCGATGACATCGGCGACGATAATGAGTACGGCCGTAAGCAGGCCGATCTGTCTGCGAAGTTCCACTGGAAACCCCCCTCTATTTCTGTATGCGGGACATGACGCCGACCAGCACAGACCCTCCGCCGCGGAAAGTCAAGTACAGTTGCGCCGCCGCGCGAATTTGCGTTGACCCTGCCCGCCCGCGCGGGACAATGCGCGCATGGCGCCCCTTCCCGGCACATTCTTCCTGGCTCCCATGGCCGAGGTATCCACCCCGGCGTTACGGCGCGCGGTCAGCGAATTCTCGCATGAAGCAGTGCACTTCTCGGAAATGCTGTCCTCGGGCGCCATCGCCGCGGGTTCCCCCCACAACGAGCCCCTGGTGAAGCGCCGCGAATTCGACGACGGGCTCATCTACCAGATCGTGGGCGCGGACCCCGCGGTGATGGCGGAGGCCGCGCGGCGGCTGGCAGACGGCGGGTGCGGCGGGATCGACATCAATATGGGATGCCCCAACCACGAGCTCGTGAAGCGGGGGGCCGGCGCGCGCCTGCTCTCGGACCCGGCCAGGGCGCGGACCGTGGTGAGGGAATGCCGCGCCTCCGTGCGCGTTCCCCTCTCGGTGAAGATGCGCGCGGGATGGGACTCGGTCGAAGCGGGCCCCCTTGTCGATTTCGCGCTCATGCTGCAGGACGAGGGCGTCGACTTCATCACGCTGCACCCTCGTTCCGCGAAAATGAACTTCACGCGGACCGCGGACTGGTCCCTGGTCACCCTCCTGAAGGAACGGCTCTCCGTTCCGGTGGTGGGCAACGGCGACATCGCCGACGCCAATGACGCGTTCTCGCGGCTGGCACGCTACGGTTGTGACGGGATCATGATCGGCAGGGCCGCCGCGCGCGAACCGTGGATTTTCAGGCTGGCGGAAGACCTTTTGCGCGGCGGCGTTGCGGCGCTCGACGTCGATATCGCTTGTGTCTTCGACAGGGTACTCGGCGGCGTGCTGGAATTCCTCCCCCCGCACCTGCACAGGAGCAGGGGGCACCGCGCGGCATTCTACCTGTCGAAGAACGTACGTTTCTCGCACGAGCTGTTCAAATCGGTGCGCAGGTTCGAAGATATCCCGTCGATGCGCGGGACGGTCGCAGCGTATTTCGCGAGAAATCCCGGGGAGGCCCGCAGGTCTTATGTCATTGAAGGCGGCGTTCCGGGCGTGCGCGGGGCGGGACACGGGATTGATTCGGGATAAAAGCAAGGGGCGTTCGCATGAACGCCCCTCGTGCCTATATTTATAAGCGGGGTGCGGCACATGTCCGCATCCGCACTGACCGGTCGCGTTCGATCAGTTTTCCGGCCTCTTTTCCCTGTCCGGTCTCTTTTCCATGTCCGGCGTCTTTCTCATGTCCCGATTGGTCTTGCGGTCGTGTTTTCTTTCCTTATGATCGTGGCGCTTGTCTTTCTTGGGGTGGTGGCGCTTGTCCTTGCGGTCGCCCTTCTTTTCATCGCGGTAGTGGCGCTTGTCTCTGCGGTCGCCCTTCATTTCCTTGCGGTCTTCTTTCATTTCCTTGCGGTCTTCTTTCATTTCCTTACGGTCTCCACGCTTGTCCTTGCGGTCATGCCGCTTGTCCCTGCGGGGATCGTGGCGCCTGTCTTTGCGGTCTTCTCGCATTTCGCGACGATCTTCCATCTTCTTGCCTTGATCGTCTTTCTTGATGTCCTTGTCGGCCGGACCTTCCTGCCCGTAGGCATATCCGAACATGCCTATGGTCGCGGCGATAACCAGAGCTAACAGTCTCTTCATTTTTTAACTCCTCGAAAATAAATGTTTTTCATATAGTATATGACAAACACGGCATGGTAAAATGACAGTTCCCGCGATTTTTTTCGGATAAAACAGGATGCGCAGGACTGTCCCGGGAAAGCTTTCTTGACAAAATAAGCAAAACAGCGCTAATTTTATTCTTCCAGCCGCGAATTGCCGGACGACCGGAGGATACGACGCCGACATGGATACCCACTTCTCCGCCCTTATCACCGCATGGTTTATCGTTCCGATGGCCATGTACACGCTCTCCCTCACGGTTTTCTACCACAACCGCAGGAGCACGGCCAACAGGTTCTTCTCGGCTTTTCTTTTCTGCGGGTCAACCTGGCTTTCCATCGGCCTTTTTTATTTCGCGTTCAAGGAGACTGCGCCCCGTCTCATCCCGGTCCAGATGGTGTTCGGTTCGTGGGCGTGCACGGCGTTCTATTTTTTCGCGCGCGCGTTCGCGTTCGAGAAATACCCTTTCAGGGCGCTCGAAACGTTCGTCCTCATACCGTCGGCATACATCACCGGGTACTGCCTTGTCCTGGAGATATTCACGGGTCCGTACGAGAGCTTCGCCTCGACGGTCCATTTCGAGAACGGCGCCATTCACCGCGAGACCACGATACACTATCTTGTCTATACCGCGGGCATTCTGCTCTGCCTGCTCGCGGGCCTGTGGTCCCTCGCGAGCGCCTACCGCAAGACGCGGGACCCGCTTCTCAGGAGGCGCATCTCGACCGTGATGGTATTCCTCGCGATAGGACTTTTCGGCGCGGTCTTCATCAACAACATCCTCGCCATCATACTCGGTTTCCGCGGCTTCGAGCGGTATTCGTTGATCCCCCTGCTCTTCTCCCTCTCGGGGATCGCCGTATCGCTGCTCCGGCACAAGGCATGGACCATTGAGTACCTCATGGACATCATCGAGGAGCGCAACAGGAGCATAGAATCGGAACTCGACATGGCGCGGCTCATCCAGCAAAAGCTCCTGCCGCGCGGCGCGCCCTCGGTCCGTGGCATCGATTTCCACGCGCTCTACGCGCCCATGGACAAGGTCGGGGGGGATTACTACGATTTTTACGCCGACGGCGACAGGCTGGACGTGATCATCGCAGACGTGACCGGGCACGGCATTCCCGGGGCCTTCCTCGCGGCGATAACGCAGACCGGTTTCCAGTTTTACGAGCAGATGGGGATCACGGGCGCCGGCCTTCTCGACCGCCTGGACTCGATGATCAGCCAGAAAAGCGTGAACTCGATGTTCGTCACCGCGAGCGTGGCGCACCTCGACATGGGCCGGCGCAGGATCACGCTTTCCCGCGCGGGACACTGCATACCGATACTCCACCGCAGGTCCGACGACACGATCGTCGAGCTCCGGGGCAGGGGGCGCGCACTCGGCATCGGAAAGGGAACCTTCGAGGAAAAAACCTATCCCGTGGCGAGCGGCGACCGGATAGTGCTCTACACGGACGGGGTCGAGGAGACCGCGTCCCCCGCGGGCGAGTTCTTCGGGACGGAACGCATTTACCGCTGGCTTAGGGACGCGGGGGAACTCGGCGCGGGCGAGGCCTGCGGCAGCCTCATGCGCTCGCTGGAATCGTTCGCGGGGAACGCGCAGCGGGATGACGACGTGACCATGGTCGTGATAGATATTATGTGAGGCCGCGGCCCTTCCTATTCGGTCGAGGCCGGGTTGCACTCGATCGTGGGCGGCATGATGACCGCCTTCTCGTCCATGACCGTCATGCCCTTCCACTTGCCCCCCATGAAGCGCGCGAAAAACACGATCCCCAGGATCGTCACGTAGGCCGAGGCCGCGAACCACGCGGAGTATATCCCCCATCTGAAAACGAAAAGGAACAGGTAGCTCGGCGCGATGAGCACGCCCGCGGAGAGGACCACGATCGCCCTCATGACGAACGGCGTGTCGCCCGCGCCCTTGATCGCGTTGGCGAACACGATATTGAAGGCGTCGAAGAGAGAATAGGCCGCGACGAACACCAGGAGCACCCTGGCGCGCGCGGCTATCTCGCCGAAACCCGCGGAAGTCGCGCCGGCCTCGAAGGGCGCGATGAACATTCCCGGGAACAGGACGTACAGGGACGCGATGAACGACATGTACCCGGCAGCCACCATGAAGCCGGTCCACGCGCCGTAACCGGCCGTGTCCGGGTCCCCCGCCCCCAGGTAATGCCCCACCTTGATGGACACGGCCATGCCCATGCCGATGACGGGCATGAAGGCCAGGTTGTTGATATTGAATGCGATGTTCGTGGCGGCGAGGTCGGCGACGCCGAGCTTTCCGATGAAAAAAAGAAAGACCGTGAAACCGAACACGTCGATGAAAAACTGAACGCCGCTCGGAAGGCCGTAACGAAGCAGCCGCCGCATGAGCGCGCGATCGGGCCTCCACCCGCTCCGCGTGCGGAACTCGCGCTCATTTTTCACCCGCGCGAGTATGATCGCGTAGATCACGAACACGACCACCGCCGACATCACGGTCGCGATCGCGGCCCCGCGCATGCCCATCTCCGGAAAACCGAAATGCCCGAAAATGAGGATATAATCGAAAAGCACGTTCACCGCGGTCCCCGCCACGTTCGCCACCATGATGATCCAGGTCCGCCCAAGCCCGCTGAAAAAACCGGCCAGGGCCGACGATGCAACGAGTGGGAAGCCCCCCAGGCAGAGGTACTTAAAGTAAATCGACTCGAGTCTGGCCACGGCGGGGTCGTGGCCGATGAAGGCGAAGATGCTGTCGGAAAGGGGATACAGGGCCACGAGCACCACGCCGGCAACCGCGGAGAGATACATTCCCTGCCAGAGGACGGGGCCAACGTCCCCGTGCCGGCACGCCCCGTGGTATTGCGCCACGAACACGCTGACGTACCCGGCGCTGCCGATGAAGAGGCTCGCAATGGTGAAATTAAGTATGCCCGCGGGCATCGAGGCCGCGATCGCCTCGGGCGAGTACCAGGCAAGGTACATGCGGTCCACGAAATGCTGCACGGACCAGGACGCGGTGCTCACGATGAGCGGCGCGGCTACCGCGAGCATTTCCCGGAAGCCGCCCGGCGCGGACCACCGGCCGCGGAACCAGTGCGGTTTATTTTCCTGCTTTATCGGAATCTGTATCAAGGCATCCTTCTTATCGCCGGTGCGATGAAAGATCATTTGCGGCAGATGGCGCACCGAAGGCAAACATTTTTCGGGCATCCGTGCCCTATGTTTCCACGATCACGTCCTGTGATCAGGCAAACATTTTTCGGGCATCCGTACGCTCGCCTCGATACACGCCCCGGGTACGGGGCGCACTCGGCGAACGTTTTCGCTTGTCGAGTAGCCCGCAGGGCGTACTCGTGGTGGTGAGCCCGTCGAACCATCGAGACAATAGGCCCTCAGTACGCTCACCGAGTGATCGCTGAAAGCGATCGTATCGAGGTGAGCGTGCACGAGGATTTCTGGACGTTTGACCAAACAAGGGCATTTATAACTCTCAAAAAGAGTAATTAGTATTTATCAGGATATGGCCCTTTCATCGAAAGAGCCCCCGGTATAGAATTCAGTATTTGCGAGCCGGATATACCTTATGTGCGAATATTCTCCCGCCTCGGCGGGCTTATGTCTCGTTAGTTCACAAAAAAAAATCTCCCGGAAAAAACTTAACTTGACGGGGCATAAAGTCTATATCATTATATGTCTTGCATTCATTGCCGCACTGACCCGTTGGGATCGCCTGACGGGCCATCCCAACGGGACCGCTTTAGACGAATTAATCTGGGGGGAGGAATGGGGCGGTTTAAAGCGGTCCCGGCGCGCGGCGCCTCAATTTCCCCGGGAGCAGATCATGGACTACCTTCGCATCTGGACCGAGGCCGACATCGACGAGATAAAGGAACACATCGTCATAGTTGACGACAGCTTCGGCCACTGCCCCAACTGCAAGAAGATCGGTATCCCCCTGAAGGAACTCACGAAATGTCCCGAATGCGGCAGGGAGTTCAGGTTCGTCACATCAAAGGAAGCACAGGGCGGAAAGCACGACATCGTCATGCGCACCAGAAAAAAACTCCCCGCAATGAAATTCGTCGATTACAATGACTACGAGCGTGTCACAGGAAAGAAAGGGGCCGAAAGCCTCTTTAAAATCTGACGCCTAGATATCGATCTCTTCCTGTTCTTTCTTCTTTTCCTGCAGATACTTTCTGAAGTAGAAGTCCGACTTGTACGTGTTCCCCATTATCTCGTAGAGGGCCCCGAGATTGAACAGCGCCTCGATGAAAGTGTCATCGAGCTCGTATGCCTGCCTGAACGCGGCCGCGGCCTCGCGGTAGTGTTTTCTGAGCATGCAGGCCATGCCCAGGTAAAAATGCGCCCTCACGAAACGACGGTCGAGCTGTGACGCCTTGCGCAGGTGGATGATGGCCTGGTCTATCATGACGGGCTTGTTCAAATACGCCTTGCCAAGACCGTAGTGCGCGAGGCAGTAGGACGGGTTCACCTTTATCGTTTTCTGGAAGACGGGAATCGACTGGTCTATGTCCCCGGCGACCGCGAGCGCGGCGGCCTTTCTGTAGAGCTCGGTCGAATTTTCGCGCGCCCGCAGGGGATTCGCCAGGGCGAGGGCGAGCAGGGCAACGGCCGCGACGGATAATCTACGTGGTGCCACGGGGTATCATCTTCTTGAGGCCGTCGAAGAGGAAGTCGTCGATCCCCTTGCTGTAGAAGAAATAGGCGATGAAAAGCACCCAGAGCACCAGGGTGAGAATGCACATGAATTTCAGGAGCTTCTCCGCACCGATCGCGTCCGCCTTGAAATATATCAGCACCAGCGCCACCGGCCAGAAAAGGAAGAGGTTCACGTATACCAGGGTTACGAGCTCCTTGATGAACCTGACCAGGTACACGTACCAGTCCGAGCTCGCGGAGGCGTAGCCGGTCTTCAATTCGTCGAAGAAGAACCAGAGGTAGAAGGCATACACCAGGGTCGCGACGATCTTCCAGAATATCTCGAGGCGGGGACGGAACCACACGAGGGCCACGCCTATGCCCCAGAAAATCGTGTACAGGAATATCGATTTGAGAAGAAGGGTGTCGTTCATCGTTCCGTCCGGGGGGCGCATGACGACCCCTTTACTGTTTTAATCGTCACGAGAGTTTCCTCCCTTTAGCATTATTGCCCCCTCCCGAGGCGATGAGGGCCGCCGTTTCGATGGCCTGGAGCATGCTCGAATACGAGGCCATCCCCCTGCCCGCGATGTCGAACGCGGTCCCGTGGTCGACCGAGGTGCGCACGATATCGAGGCCCAGTGTCACGTTCACCCCGCTGTCGAAAGCGAGCATCTTGAAGGGAATGAGCCCCTGGTCGTGGTACTGGGCCACGGCCAGCCCGTAATGGGACCATCGGTCCTGGAGGAAGAGCGTGTCCGCCGAGAGCGGGCCCTCCGCGTCGATCCCCTCCTCCCGCGCGAGGCGCACCGCCTCCGCGGTGACGCGCGTGTCGAAATCGCCGATCGCGCCGTCGTCGCCCGAGTGGGGGTCGAGACCCGCCACCGCGACCCGCGGGGGCGCCCCGTCGATAGCCGATACGGCCGCGGCGCCCGCCCGGATGGCGCCAAGGATGACCTCCACGCCCAGCGCGCCGGGAACGTCCGACAGGGGAAGATGCGTGGTCGAAAGGACCACCCTGTAGAGGCGGGAATACATCATCATCCACGGGCTCGCTCCGCCGGCGAATGCGGCGATGTACTCGGTGTGCCCGGTGAAGGCAGTGCCCGACTTCGTGATCAGAGCCTTGCTCACCGGCCCGGTGACAATCGCGTCCACGATGCCGTCCTTCCAGAGGCCCAGGGCGGCGTTGATGTAATCGAGCGATTCCCGGCCCGTCGCCGGCGTTCCCTCTCCGGGCACCGGAACGGGCTTGTCGGTGGGGAGGTCGACCAGGTATTTCACGCCCGGGACGGGCTTCCATCCCGGCGCGGGAGGCAAAATGCGCTCGTAACCGGCATACATGTCGGGATAATGGAAGCGGAGAACCCGATCCCCGCAGATGAGGAACGGCTGAATCGCGTCGATGTTGATTTCATTGAGGGCGGACAGGGCGATTTCGGGCCCGATCCCGGCGGGGTCTCCGGCGGTGACCGCTATTCTAAGAGGTCCTCTTTGCAAGGAACTCCTCTGGGATTATCTTGTTCTTTTCGTAGTCGACCTGGATGAGATCCTTGGCCGACGAGCGCAGATCGTTGGATATTGTGCAGCGCCCCTCGAGGATGACGCCGTTCTGGATGATGAGTTCGGGGGTCTTGATGTCACCGAGAATTTTCGCGGAGGGCATGAGCAGCACGCGGCTGGTTGCGTTGATATTGCCTATGACAAGGCCTTCGATTATTACGGAAACGGCATTTATGTTGGTCCGCACCTTGCCGGTATTGCCGATGTAGAGCTGCTCTGCCTGGAGATACTTGCCCTCGAAACGGCCGTCGATCCGGAGTGAGCCGTTGATGAGGAACGTACCCGTAAAATACGAATTTTCGCCTATGACATTGTTGGCGACATCACCACCGCTTTTTGCAAGAGCCATAACCACCCCGCGAAATGTTAATCTTCCGGCATACTATGCGGGGCGCCGGGATGATGTCAATATCATTTTGAAAAAATGGCATTCCCCCGGGGTTTCATCGGGACTTCTCCTCCCGACTTTTCTTGACGAATTCCGTCGAATACGAGATGGAGAATGTCAACCCGTACGAATGGTCCGGTTCCCTGCCCGGGGCGTTCCTCGAGGCGCGCCCGTCGAGCTTTTCATACAGCGCGGTATACGCCGCGGCGTCAGGGGCGCGGAAGGCCGCCGACGTGCGCACGGACGCGCTGCCGTCCCTGAAATAGTATTTCAATATCTGGTAGCGCCCGCCCAGGGACACGGTGAGCGAGGCGGTTTCGAAGGTATGGGCAAGGGAAAGATCGGCGCGGCCGCCCGCGATATCGGCAAGGACGAAAGCTTTCCTCGACGTATAGTCGTACGACGCGCCGGCCGTGTAAAAATCATGGATTCTCTCGCGAGTCGAGGTCCTGCCCTGGAGGTACATGCCCGACGCCTGGATCGAAAGCGCGGTACGCTCGGCGATGGGAATGGTGAAGGCGAGTCCCGCCGCGGGGCCGGTGCCCCAGAACTCCTCCACCGGAGAGCTCGTGCCGTAACTTCCCGAAGCGAAATGCCTCATCCGGGCGTCGGCGCGGTAACCCAGCAGCCTGAAGGCGGCGACTATCTTCACGTATTCGTTGAGGGCGCACGAGACTGACGAATCGAGGTCGTACCTGAACACCGGCGCGCGCCCGGTCCTGTAGCTGCTCCGCCACGCCTCGTAGTATCGGCCCCGCTCCCTGAACGAGTCGCCGAAGGTGACGACGACCGAGTATCCCCATCGCCCGGCAAAGCTGAACGAAAGGGACGGCCCGTACATGAGTGCGGGGGTGATCCTCGAACGGCTGATCGCGGAGCCGGGTGTCGACTTTCCGGACACGGCATTGCCGACCGGGCCGTCCCACCACGAATACCCGAGCGCGGCGCCGACCGACATGCCGGCGGCCCCGGCCGGTCGCGGAACCGCCGCGAGCACAAACAACGCTGCCATCATCATCGCGGCCGGGCCCGTTATCCCCTTCATCTTCTCCCCCTTCCCCGTCACGGGCGGTAGTGCCGGACCGGTGTATAGAGCCATATAATCCGGGAAGGAAGCATTATTTCAAGCCCTTTTATCTTTCATCATCCCGGGCCCGATTGCTGAAAAAAACGAAAACTAAAAATGATAGCCATAAAAATAAGGCCGATCGACGACAAAAAAAATCGATGAAATACCGCTAAAGTACTCACACGATGGTATGAAATCGTCGATATATCAACGGGGGACGATCCGCTCACATGACAGACCGTTCGAAACGCATCGCTTTCACCATCCTCGCGGCATGCGCGCTGACATGCGCCGCGCCCGGCGTCGCCGTGCGCGCCGATGAACGGTTCGAGGAAATCCAGAGCCTGGACCCCGGACGCGACACCTCGGTGCAGGAAATACGGCGAGGGGTGAAGAAAGGCGTCGCCGTGGTCAAGGGACGCCGTCCCGCCACGGAACTGCCCGACCTCAAGTTCTTCGTGTACATCGTGAAAAAAGGCGACAGCTTCTACGCCATCCAGGCCCGTCTGTCCATGGACATGGACACGATCATGTCGGTCAACGGCATAGCCACCGCCTCCGACGTAAAGCCCGGGAGGAAGCTCTTCATTCCCAATATGAGGGGGATAATCGTGAAGGGAGGCGACCCGAAAAAAATAGAGGCGCTGCTAAAAGAACAGAAGATCGACCGGGAGTATGTCCTCGGCGTGAACCGCTCGGACGATTTCAACAAGGATTACCTGTTCATACCATGCGGGGCGATCGGGGGCACGGAGCGCTCGCTCTTCGTGGGATCGGGCTTCACCATGCCCGTCGCGAGGGGGAAAAGGACCTCCGGCTTCGGCATGAGAAGGAACCCCTTCAACAACAGGCTCTTTGAGTTCCACTCCGGAGTGGACATCGCCTGCCCCCAGGGTTCGCACATCTACCCCGCGCGCGACGGAAAGGTGGTGTTCGCGGGATACAGGGGGGGATACGGCCGACTGGTGGTGGTGGAGCACGAGCACGGGTATAAGAGCTACTACGGCCACCTGAGCCGCATACTGGTGCGCCCCGGGGACCGCGTCTCCCGGAACACCATGCTCGCCTACTCGGGGAACACCGGCAGGACCACGGGACCGCACCTCCACTTCGAGGTCCACCGCGGCGAAAGCGCGGTCCATCCGGGCATGCTTTTCAGAAAGTCCTGACAGGCGCCCGCTACAGGAGCTTGCCGACCTCGTCACACAGGGCGTCGACCGCCCCGCCCGCGGGCACTATCCCCTTCTTCTCCCCCTTCACGAACAGCAAGAGCTCGCCGTCCCTTATGCCGGCGAGCCCCGCGTCCGCCTCCCGTGCCTCGCCCGGGCCGTTCACCTCGCAGCCCATGACCGCCACCGTGACCGACCGCCCCGATTCCGCGAGCCGCTTCTCGTAGCGCCGGGCCAGCTCCGCGTCGGCGCGGCGCGCCAGGTCCTGTATGTCCAGCGAGGGATCGGTCCGCCCGCAGGTGGGGCACGCGATAATGCGGATGACGCGCCCGCGCAGGCCCGCGGCCTCGAGGATTTTTCTCGCCACGGGGATCTCCTCGAGGGGATCGCCCGTCATTGAAACGCGGATCGTGTCGCCGATGCCCGAGAGCAGCAGGTGGCCGATCGCCACCGCGCTGTTCACGGCGCAGTCCAGTCCGTAGCCCGCCTCGGTGAGTCCTATGTGGATGGGATAATCGCGCATGCCTGCGAAGAGCTCGTTGGCCGCGATTGTGCGGCCGATGTCGGACGACTTGATCGACACGACGATATCCGAAAAACCGTTGTCCTCCAGAATCCTGACGTGGTCCATCGCGGACGCGGCGAGGTTCCCGGGCGTGGGTTCCGGATATTTTTTCCGGTCGAGCGATCCGCCGTTCACCCCGATGCGCACGGGAACCCCCGCGTCGCGCGCGGCGGCGACCACCTCGCGCACGCCCGCCTCGCTCCCGATGTTCCCCGGGTTGATGCGGACCTTGTGCACGCCCGCCCTGATCGCGGCGACCGCGATGCGGTGATCGAAATGGATGTCGGCAGAAAGCGGGACAGGGGACGCGCGCAGGATTTTTTCAAGGTATGGCACGCCGTCGAGCGATCGAACCGCGAGACGCACCAGCCCGGCCCCGAGCGCCGCGAGGCCGCGTATCTGCGCGAGCGTGTCGTCGACGCGCTCGATGGGGATATTGGTCATCGATTGCATGGACACGGGCGCGTCGCCGCCGATGAGGAGGCCTCCGGCCCGTACCTGGCGGGATGCCCTTCGGGGATGTGCCTGAGGGTTCATCGTCCGGGTTACTTCCCGCGCGAAGCGGACGTCATCCTTCCGCGCGAAGGATTGCCGCGGCCCATTCCTCGGCCGCCGCGGGGTTCGTCAGATCGCCGGCCTTCTTCATGGCCTTGAATGACAGGCGCATGCCCATGACGATCCTTTCCACGAACCCGATGCGGGAAAGGTCCAGCCGCCCGCCGAGAAACGCGATCCCTTTCGGCGTGAGCGACGGTGCTGAGGCGTGAATGCTGTTCATGCAGTACGAGAGGGAATGCCTGACGTCCCCCCCGCCCTCGGATTCCCCGGCCGCGGCGAGGCCAGGGTCCACGAAGATATGCCCCCCGGGGACGACCCCTTCTCCACCGTCGGTAAAATGCATGAGCGATAAAAACAGGTACACGCGGCGTTTCGCGAGGTCCTGCTCGAAGCGCCTGACGAATCCCAGGATGTTTTTGTTGAACGAGCCGTAGCGCATGGGGCTGCCGATTATCACCGTCTCGAAATTGTTCATGTCAGTCACTTCGCTGAAATGGGACAGGACGGCGGTCCGTCCCTCGGCGCGTATTACCTTCTGCACGCTCAGGGCGAGTTCCTTCGTGGACCCCGACCGGGTATCGTACACGATCAAAACGTTGTTCATGACGCCTCCTAGGATGATGTGCAATACATGGCAGGACGCCGGAAAAAATCAATCAAATTATGTCGTTTCATGGAATCCCCGCGAGGCCGGAAGGTTCCCGGCCTACGCGGTCGCGAGCTCGCAGTCGCGTTCCGGCTTGCGGGCCTTTTTCCGCTCGTGTTCGTCCAGTATGGTTTTCCTGAGGCGGATTGATTTCGGGGTGATCTCCACCAGCTCGTCGTCGTTGATGTACTCGAGGGCGTCCTCGAGGGAAAACACCACCGGTGGAGTGAGCCTTACGGCGTCGTCGCTGCCCGCGGCGCGCATGTTTGTGAGCTTCTTCGTTTTCTGGGCGTTCACCACCATGTCGCCCTCCTTGTTGTTCTCCCCCACGATCTGGCCGGTGTACACGCGCTCGCCCGGGCTCACGAAGAAACGGCCCCTCGACTGGAGCTGGTCCAGGGCGTAGGCCACGACCTCGCCCTCCTGCATCGAGATCATAACGCCGTTCTGGCGCTGGGGCACCGCTCCCCTGAAGGGCTCGTAGCCGCGGAACCGGTGGTGCATCACGGCCTCCCCGGAGGAAACGTTCATCACGCGGCTGCGAAGACCGATGAGCCCGCGCGCGGGGATGGTAAAGTCCAGCCGGTTTCGCCCCCCCACGGTCTCGATATGCTTCAGCTCTCCCTTCTTTTTGCTCACGGCCTCGATCACGCGTCCCGAGGCATCCTGGGGCACATCCACGATGAGGTCCTCGACGGGCTCGGATCTGACCCCCTCGATCTCCTTGAAAAGGACGCGCGGCTGTCCCACCTGGAACTCGTAGCCCTCGCGGCGCATGTTCTCGATGAGGATCGAGAGGTGCAGAATGCCCCGGCCGAGCACCTTGAAGGTGTCGGGTCCCGGTTCCTCGAGCTTCATGGCGACGTTGCGCTCCATCTCACGGTAGAGCCTTTCCCTGAGGTGGCGCCCCGTCACGAAGCGTCCCTCGGTGCCGTAAAACGGCGAATTGTTGATGGTGAAGGTCATGCTCATGGTGGGCTCGTCCACGCTGATGCGCGGGAGCGCCTCGGGCGTTTCCGCGTCGGCGATCGTATCGCCGATCTCCACGTCGTCGAGCCCCACGATCGCGCAGATGTCCCCGCACGTAACGGTTTCGACCGCGGTCCGTCCCAGCCCCTCGAAGGCGAGGAGCTCCTTCACGTTCATGCGGCATACTGTATCGTCGCGCTTCATGAGGGCGATCTCGCTCCCCGCGCGCACCGCTCCGCGGTACACGCGGCCTATGGCGATGCGGCCCACATACTCTGAAGAATCGATGGAGGTCACCTGCATCTGAAGCGGTCCCTCCTTCAACGCGGGGGCGGGAATGTGCGCCAGGATCGCGTCGAGGAGCGGCGTCATGTCCGTACCTGCGGCGGCGGGATCGGTCGAGGCCCAGCCGGCGCGGCCGGACGTGTAGATGACGGGAAAATCGAGCTGTTCCTCGCGCGCGTCGAGGTCGATGAAAAGGTCGTATATTTCCCCGAGGACCTCGGCCGGGCGCTTGACCGGCCTGTCCATCTTGTTAACCACCACGATGGGCACCAGCGACAGGGCCAGCGCCTTCTGGAGCACGAAGCGCGTCTGCGGCATGGTGCCCTCGAGCGCGTCCACGAGGAGGAGCACGCCGTCGGCCATCTTGAGCACCCGCTCCACCTCGCCGCCGAAATCGGCGTGGCCGGGCGTGTCGATGATGTTGATCTTGGCGTTCCCGTAGGTGATGGATATGTTCTTCGAGAATATGGTGATCCCGCGTTCGCGCTCCAGGTCGTTCGAGTCGAGAAAGCAGTCCCGCACCGTCTGGTTCGCGCGGAACACGTTCGTCTGCCAGAGGAGGCGGTCGACCAGGGTCGTTTTGCCGTGGTCGACATGGGCGATGATGGCGATATTGCGAATGTCCATTGATGAATCCTGCCTGAAGAAAATACGTGCATAACAGGCGAGGGGGCGGATGATGTCAAGCATTATCTTCCTTACAGAAGGCATGGTGCCGCAGGTGTCCGGCATGCCTCGACAGACCCGGCACAGGCCGGCTTACGCGGAAATGGTATATTGCTCCTCTTCGTAAAATACCCTCCTGGTAAAAAACCCGGAGCGGGTCAACAATCTGGAGAGAGGGTGTTAACGCGAACACCCTCTCTCCACGAGCGAGCGGGCACGAAGCCCGCCTGCCATCGCTGGCAGGATGCCGAAAAAGCGATGGCCAAGCGCGGTCCCTCAGACGGCAGGCGCGATTTGTCCATCCTGGACGCGCCTGCATGCGCACATCCATTTGCGCTACCACGACGGGCTTCCGCAAAAAACTCGCCTCGCACACTACGTGTGACTCGGCTCAGACACGTTTTGCGAAAGGTGTCCGCCTTACGGCGGACGATTTTAGATACATATCGCATTGATAATCCAATGTAGATATTTGTGCCTTATACATTCTTTTTATTTCTCATGGCAGCGATTCAGGATGCCGAGCACATCTGATGTGGCTGACTAGCCACAAGTAGTGGTTGTGTCGATGCACGCCAGTACGGCGCGAAAAGCGTCGACCTGGCTGCACGGGGATTGAAATGGGGGTCTATATGAATGGCCTCCCTTTCATCAGCCCATGCCCCGCTCCGGGGCTCATTCCGGCGTATTGATATGAATCATATCACAAAAGTGTCCGGCACCCTTCGCCATGCGACCCCGGTATGGGTCCCGTACAACCGGGGTGACGGGTACATCGGCACGTCCGGCAACTCCTCTGTATTGCCGGCCGGGGAGATGACATAAGGGGCAGGCGCGATAAATCGCGTCGTGAATGTCAAAAATGATATTGACGCGCAGGCAGGGACATGCTTTACTCATTACCGTCGTGGGCATTATCCCCCGGCAGTCACACCCTTCTCCGGGACGCGTTCCGCCCCGGTGCGCGGGGTAGCTGCTTCAGGATATTCTGACATACGGTTTAAAGGGGTCAGGCGTATGTATCTCGAGACCGTCAAGATATCCGCTCTCATCGCTTCCGGCCGCGTATCCCGCAGCCCTACCGTGAAATCTACACGTTCCGGAAACACCGCCCCGGCATTCTCGAGCGCTGACATTCTTGCCGATTTCGGAAAGATCGATGACGATATGACCATGGCGTGCATCAACGACCTGATGCGCGGGGGGAAACGACGTTAGGGAGATCTTACGCATATGAAAAAATGCCCGAACTGCGGAAAGGAAAACCCCGATTATGCCTCGCGATGCAAGTACTGCGACCGCGATTTGCCACATTATGCGCCGGAAGCAAGCGCCGGCCCCGCCGCACTGCTCTGCCCTACCTGCGGCGGGAGCCTCCCGTTCGACGGCATGTCCCCGACGGCCATATGCCCGCACTGCGGGAACGCCGTCGCGGTGCCCTCCCGGGCCGTCCCGCGCGCGAAGGTGGCGATCCCCCCGGACGAGGAGGACCTGCCCCTCTCCGAGCAGGTCGAGCACCTGCTCAGGGACGGCAGGCCCGACAGGGCCATCCCGCTCCTGAGGCGGCACCTCTCCATCCAGGAGGCGGACGCGGAAAGGATCGTCGCCATCATGGAATCCGGTAACTACGGGGACGCGAAACGCCTTTTCGACGACGCGATGCACGGAAAGCTCAAGGGACCCTGAGCTTATCCCGCACATGGATGTAACGCCGATGAACGAAGAACGTGAAATGGACATGCCCGAAATCCGAAAGGGTATCGATGCGCTCGATCGCGAATATCCGGACTCGACCATGGTGATATACAAACCCACGGACGAGCAGCGCCGCTTTATGGACCGCGTACTCCTCCATTACGCCGGGGCGACGCAGAAGCGGCGCGACGAGATTCGCGAAGCTTTCCGCGGGAAGTACGGTCCGCTGAACATGCTCGAGGGATACGCCCTCGTGGCGGCCGGGAAGCTCAAGTCCACAAGAGACGAGAACTGGCTCAAGGCGGGACTGACCGCGGCCGCGATCGAGGACTCGCTCGGAAGGGTGGACGAGCGCGACCGCCTGCTCGTGCTGGCCGAGCTCTATGTCACGGCCGAGGAAGCGGGGATAGATCCGCAGCCGGCGTTCGAAAACCTGTACGGGATCGCGGACTTTTCCGGGTACGCGGTTGTCCGGTCCCGGAGGAATGGACCGGCATAGAAAATGAACGGGGTGCATGGAGGAATTTCCCTCGACGCACCCCACATGTTTACGATCATCACGAAAAACGAACAGGAATCCCGGTATTAACCGGACTTTCAGACCGCCTTTTCAAGCTTGACAGCACATGCTTTGTACTCTGCCGTCTTTGTCTCCGGATCGAACACGTTGTTTGTCAACCAGTTCGCATTTCCGTCGCGAAAGTGGAACGCCATCCACACAAGGCCCGGAGGAATCTGTTCGGTCACCCTTGCCTTGACCCTGACGGAACCGCGGCGCGAACTGACGACGACGTATTCGTTGTTCTTGACTCCCAGCTTCTGCGCATCGGCAGGCGATATATCGGCTGTCTCCTCGGACAGTATTTTATCGAGTCCGGAGCGCCCCGTCTGCGTCCTTGAATGATAGTGGAAGAGACGTCGCCCCGTGCTGAGAACAAACGGGTATTCCTTGTCCTCGACCTCCGCCGGCGGCGTCCACTCGATCCCCTTGAACAGACCCTTGCCCCGCGTAAATTTTCCGTCCCGGTGCAGGAACTTCGTTCCTGGATGGTCCTGAGTGGGACACGGCCACTGAAGACCGTCATTCTCCAATCGGGAATACTTGATTCCGCCGTAGGCCGGGGCGAGCATCGACACCTCGTTGTCCCATATCTCCTGCGAGCTGTTGGACTGCCAGTCATGGCCCATGCGTTTCGCGATCTCCTTGAATATCCACCAGTTCGGTTTCGCGAGCCCGGGAGCGTCCTTGATCTTGCGCACGCGGTTGACCCGGCGCTCGCTGCTCGCGAACGTACCTTCATCTTCGCACCAGGCCGCGGCCGGAAGGACCACGTGGGCGAAACGCGTGGTCTCCGTCGGAAAGATGTCGTTGCACACGAGAAATTCCGCGGAGGACAGCTCGTGCTCCACATGGGTTATGTTGGGCTCCGTGTTTGCCAGGTTTTCGCCGAAGATGTAAAAGGCCCTGATTTTCTTCGTCACGAGCCCGGCCATCATGTCAGGAATCATGAGACCCGGTTTGTCGGGCAGGCTCTGCACGTTCCAGGCCTTCATGAATTTTTCCCTGTTGCCCTGGTCGGTCACCGCCTGGTAGCCGGGGAAGACCGCGGGAAGCGCTCCCATATCGCACGCGCCCTGGACGTTGTTCTGGCCCCGTAGCGGATTCACGCCGGCATTTTCCTTCCCCAGATTGCCCAGTAGCATCTGCAGGTTCGAGGTGGACATCACGTTGTTTTTACCGCATGTATGCTCGGTTATCCCGAGGGTGTAACACAGCATCCCCGGTTTAATCGAAGCCATGGTTCGCGCTATCTTCGTGATTGTTTCAACCGGAACACCTGAAATCTTCGATGCTTTTTCCGGGGGATATTCCATGACGGTCTTTTTCAGATCATCAAAGCTCTCGCAGTTCTCCTCTATGAATTTTTTATCATAGAGATCTTCCTTTATCAACACGTGCATGATCCCGTTGAGAAAAGCAACGTCAGATCCGACTTTAATCTGCGCGAATATCGTGGCCTTGTCGGCCAGCGCCTGTTTCCTGGGATCCGCCACTATCAGGGTTGCCCCTTTCTTCACGGCCCGCTTGACGAAGTAAGACGCCACCGGGTGCGCTTCAGTCATGTTCGTTCCGATGAGGAACAGCAGCTTCGCGTTTTCCAATTCATTGAACGAGTTCGTCATTGCGCCAGAACCGAAGGTGGTTGCCAGACCGGCAACTGTGGGAGCGTGTCAAGTTCGCGCACAATGGTCAATGTTGTTGGTGCCTATTGCCGCCCTGAACAGTTTCTGCATGTTGTACGAGTCTTCGTTTACGCTCCTCGCGCAGCTGACGCCCGCTATCGCGTCAGGGCCCGATTCTTTCACTATCCGCTTGAATGTATTCGCCACGAGATCCAGAGCTTCGTCCCACGAGGCTTCGCGGAATTCCCCGTTCTCCTGTTTTATAAGTGGGGATGTCAGCCTGTCCCCTGAATAGATGAAGTCATACCCGAACCTTCCCTTGACGCAGAGATGCCCGCGGTTGGGCTGGGCGCCTTCCACTCCGGTCACCCGGATGATCCTGTCGCCCTTTACATGGAGCTCCAGCTGGCAGCCCACACCGCAATAGGGACAGGTCGTCCTGACCTTCCTCGTTTCCCAGCGGCGGGCCGTGCCCGCGCCTTTTTTCTCGTACAGGGCCCCCACCGGGCAGAGCTGCACGCATTCGCCGCACTGAACGCAACTCGATTCACCCATGGGACTGTCGCTGTCGCACACGACCCTCGTATGATTGCCCCTGTATCCGAAATCAAGCACCTCGTTCACTACCATGTTGTTGCAGCCGGCTATACAGCGCCCGCACTCGATGCATTTGTTCGGGTCACGCATAATGAAGGCCGACGAATCGTCGCGATCCTCTCTCTGTTCCACCAGGAACGCGGGGATCTCGATGCCGAGCCGGTAGGCGGCGTCCTGCAATTCGCAGTCGCCGTTCACCTCGCACGAGATGCAGTTATGATTGCCGTTGGCCAGCAACAGGTTCACCACCATTTTACGGGCCTCTATGACCCGCGGTGTGTCCGTCCTCACCGTCATCCCGTCGGCGGGAACAAACGAGCAGGCGGTTTGCAAGCCCCTCATCCCGTCGACTTCAACCACACAGATGCGGCACATGCTGGCCGGTCCAAGTCTCGGATGATAGCACAGCGAAGGTATATAAATGCCGTTCTCCCTCGCGAGCATGAGAACGGTTTTATCCCCTTCAAAGGCGATCTCCCTTTCATCGATGTATACTGTTCTACTCATCACGCATACCCCTTCCTAATATGTTTCTATCGTGAGTTTATGATTGCTTCACCAGCGCTTCAAATTCAGGCCTGAATTTTCTGATCATCGCCTGCACGGGCATGGAGAACGCCTCCCCCGTCGGACACAGGGTAAGTCCCCTTATCGTATCGCAGAGATGCAGAATCAGGTCGATATCGCCGCGTTGGCCACTCCCGCGCAACAGGCCACGGAGCTTCTCGGTGATCACGTGGGAACCCTCGCGGCAGGGAACGCATTGCCCGCACGATTCGTGATGGTAGAACTCAATGGTCCTCAGCGCGAGCTCGGGGATGGAGACAGAATCGTTTATGACGATAATCCCGCCGGAGCCGAGCGCGGTGCCTGCCTTCTGGCACGAATCGTAATCAAGGGACAGGTCGGCCGCCTCGGCTGCCGTAAGGATCGGCACGGAAAGGCCCCCGACGATCACGCCCTTCATCGTGCCCTTCACGCCGCCTGCGGCGTCGAGAATTACCTTGAGCTTCGTGCCCAGCGGGTACTCGAACACCCCCGGCTTGTTCACGTGCCCGGATACGCCGAAAATCTTCGGGCCATAATTGTCTTTCACGCCAATTTCCCTGAAGGCAGCCGATCCCTTTTCAACGATATAGGGTATGCTCGACATCGTTTCAACGTTGTTGACTACCGTCGGGCATCCGTAAAGGCCGAAATTCGCCGGGAACGGAGGTTTCACCCTGGGATTGCCCCTGTTTCCTTCAAGCGATTCTATCTGGGCCGTTTCGTCGCCGCATACATACGATCCGCCGCCGCGGTGCACGACGATATCGACGTGCTTCAGTTGCCCGTCCATCTTCGCTTCTTCAATGGCTTTCTCGAGGATATCAGCGATCCACGAAAACTCACCCCGAATATATATGAATGATTTCTTGGCCCCGATGGCATGCGACCCTATGGCGATTCCCTCGATGACGAGATGGGGATTGAACTCCATTATCTGCCTGTCCTTGAACGTTCCGGGCTCGCCTTCGTCGGCGTTGCATATGAGATATACCGGGCGTGGATCGTTCTTGGGCAGAAACGACCATTTCATCCCGGCGGGGAATCCTGCGCCGCCACGGCCGCGCACCTGCGCCTGCTTCACCTCTTCTATGATATCCCCTGGGCTCATCGCAAGGGCCTTCTTTAATGCCTGATAACCGCCATTTTTTTTGTAATAACTGAGAGTGCGGCATTCCTTGTTCGTACGATCGTTGAGCAGTATCCCGCATTTCGATACGACGGTCATTGCAGTGTCGCTGACGGGCATCTTTCCCTTCTTCAATGATTCGATCAGTTCATCGGTTTTGGCAAGGGTCATGTTTTCGAAGTACCGGTCGTTGACCTGAATCACCGGGCCCGTGGCGCACGAAGCGAGATCCTGGACAGTGGAGAGCGTGAACATGCCGTCCGGAGTGGTTTCACCGATGGATATACCCAGTTTTTTTGCAATGTGCGAAACAATCTCGTCGGCTCCGTGCAGAAATCCCGGAACGCAGGTATCGACCTGCAGATGGTATTTCCCGACGGGCTTGACGTTGAACATGGTGTAATACGTCGCGATCCCGAACACCCTGCTTCTGCTCATGCCGACGGCCCTCGCGGCCTCATCCATTCCGGGCATGTCCATATGGTTCCCGTGCGCGTTCTGGATGCTTTGCATTACCGGCATCACCGCGGATTCCTTCTCGGGATATCTCGCCATAATCGCATCAAATTTCACCTGGCTTTCTGTTTTCATTTTCTCACCTGATGTATTGTTCTGTTATTGTAGATTCACTTTTCCTTCGAATAAGTCCATGCCCTGGCATGCCAGGCAAAGCCCGCTTCCGTCCGACGAACAGGGCTCGCCGCAAACCCCGCATACCGAGATGCGTTCCATGGCCCGCTTCTCCCGGACACGGGGAGAAACAGTCACGGCCTGGACCGACAGTATGTCGTTCCCCGCGATGCGTATTTCACGGATAATTGCGTCCTTATCCTGCTCTTCTCCGGGAATGAGACGCATGAACCATTTTTGTATCTCATGGTACCGTTCGAGCATACCGGCATTGACGCCGATCCTCACCCCGTTTCCGCTTTGCTTCTCGTAGAGTATTACCGCGTACCGGCCCGTGTTTATGATTTGCAGCAGGCCGTTCCCGGCCGTGCAAGGCGTGAGCATCTGTATAGCGTCAGGCAGGCATGAGGGAGATTCGCTGATAGCGGCAAAGGATTCATATTCGGCCGTCCTCTCTATTCCTGCTGACACCATGATTCCACCCAATAAAAGCCCCGGTGCCAGAGAACCATGGAATTCAGTGAGGGCTTCAATATATTGATCAACGGAGTACCGTCGAATCATGCTTATTGGCATTGGGAATCTTCAATATTAATAAACAGCACACGCTCCAGGATATGAAAGGCCTGAATTGGCAAATTCAGTCATATCCGTGAGCATGTTTATGGACAATTACCATGTTTGATTATAAAAGTAATAATTAGTAAATTTTTTACATAAATTTACTAATTATTACTAAATATCCATCATATTTATACCTGTCAAGTATTAATGTTTATTTTGCGGAACATCTGCCATGCCCAAAAATGCCGAGACTACCGGGAGAGCGGCTTGACGATGGGGGATAGTCCAATATTGAATATTTTTCTTGATATTCCCCTTATTCTGTTATTCCATTGATGGCGTTCGATCACTCTCACACACTGAAAAGAGCGCGCATGAAAGCATTACTGCAGAGGTTCTACGTAGCCATCGTAAAGGACAGGAGCTACTTCCCCGACACCTACCATGGAGAGCTCCAGTACCAGAGCAGCAGGGTCATCTTTCCCGCGTCGATCCTGTGCGTCTTCGCCTGGCTGAACTACATCCCGGTCGACTCGAAGCTCTTTCCCGACCAGCCGGTGATCGTGTATCTACGCATCGGCCTGACCGCGATGGGACTGGCGACCCTGATCATACAGTTCATCCCCTTTTTCAGGAAGCGGAGCATGTGGGTCCTCTTCATGCTCGGCTTTTACGTCATCGTGGCCACGGGAGTGCTGACCGGCCTCACGAAGGGGGACTCCGTGTACGTGGGCGGATACCTCTTCGTGCTCATGCTGCCGATCATCGCCCCCATGAACCGCTACCTGCTCTGGCTCATGATCCTCTCGTCGATATCTTCCTTTTTCGCGATCGGCACGCTCAACGGCATGGTATTCACCACCGTCCGCGACAACTACAAGCTGAACGACCTCGTCATCACCACGGGCTTTTCCGCGGTCTTCGTGTTTATTCTGGACCGCGTACGTTACAACAGCTGGATGAAGTCCAGGCAGATCGAATCGCAGCGCTCGGCGCTCGAAGAGGACAAGAAGAAGATGGACGCGATGATCGCCCAGGCCACGACCGTCGTGGCGCACGTGCTTACCGCCTCGAACATTTTAAACAATTATTCCAGGGAGGTGAAGGATGCCATCGGCGGCCAGTCGCTCCTCTTCTCGGAAAGCAAGTCGTCGGGAACAAGCCTGCTTGCGACGCTCGAGAAGATCAGGAGCGAGGCGGAGGGCGAGCTCTCCCGTCAGCAGACGGGAAGGGACCTCTCGCACAACATCCAGTCGGAGCTCGGCAAGACGGTCGAGACGGGAAGGGCCGCGGGCGAAGAGGCGAGAAAGGTGCGCACCCTGTCGGACGAGTGCGAGGTCCGACTCACGAACGCGCGCTCGGTCATCGAGCAGCTCAAGGACGAATCGAAGCGCATCGAGGAGATCTCCGGGACGATCAACGAGATTGCCGACCAGACCAACCTCCTCTCGCTGAACGCCTCCATCGAATCGGCCCGCGCCGGCGAGCACGGCCGCGGTTTCGCCGTCGTCGCCGACGAGATCTCCAAGCTCGCAGACAGGAGCATCTCCTCGGCCAAGGAAATCGGGTCCATCATCCGCGCGTCCGTGGGACGGATCGGCGACGCGTCCGCCCAGATCAACCAGACCTCCCGCTCGCTGCAGGACATCATCGGCTTCCTCAACGAGAACCGCTCGTTCCTGGACGGCCTGGAGACGCTCATCGCCGCCAACACCGAGGACATCAACTCGCTCATCCGCTATTTCGAGGAGTCCCTCAGGTTTTCGAAAAACATCAACGATCTTGTGGAGGAAAACAGCAGGGAGATAAACAAGTCGCTGGAGCTGATCGGCCGCATCGAAAGTTTTTATTCGACCCTGCAGGACATATCGGACAACCTCTTCCGCCTGGCGGAGGGCCTTTCGAAGAACATCGACCTGCTCCAGGACACCTTCACCACGTATGAGGGTTGATCCCGGCGCGCGGCCGTCCGCGCGTCGCGGTCCTCACTGAACGGCGCCCGCTCCGGACACCTCGCCGAACTCCCTGTTGAGCGATTCGGAGAGCTGAACGAGCCCGTCCGAATTTTCCCTGAGCCTTTCCGTGTTCTGGGTGTTGTTCTGTACCAGCTCGTTGGTGAGCTCGATGGAGCGCGCGACCTCGTTGATCGCCGACTGCTGCTCCTTCATGGTGTTCTTGATCAGGTCGGACTTGTCGTTCACGTCGGACGCGCTCCGGTCCATGGTATCGCGCAGGCCCTTCTGGTTCTCGATCTCGTCGAGGATGCTGCGCGAATGCTGCTGCAGTGTCCCCGACTTCTCGGTTAAAAGCCTCAAAAAGGTCACGATTTCCCCGATGACCCTGTTCCCCGATTCCGCGTCCTGCTTGTTCTTGGTGATGAGGTCCGTGATCTGCTTGAGCTCGTGCGCGGAGCTGTCCGCGAGCTTGGAGATCTCGTCGGCGACCACCGCGAATCCCCTTCCGTGCTCCCCCGCGCGCGCGGCCTCGATCGAGGCGTTGAGGGCCAGCAGGTTGATCCGGTCGAAGAAGTCGTTCATGATCGAGGCGATGGAAAGGATATTGCCCGAGTTCTCCAGGAGCTTCTTGTTCGTTTCGTCCAGGAACGCGGACGAGCGCTCCCCCTCCTTCACGTGCGACGAGAACTCCACGAACAGGGAGGATATGGTCTGGCCGTACTCGTTCATCCGGTTGATCGACTCGGAGAGGTTGCGGATGATGTCGACGAGCTTCATGATGGATTCGTTCTGGGAGCGCGTTGCGTCCGCCGCGTTCAGCGAGCCCGCCGAAATCTCCTCGATCGTGGCGGAGAGCTGTTCCATCGACGCGGCCTGGTTCTGCGAGTTGCTCGAGAGGGTCCTGATGGCGCCGTTCGTCACCATGACCGAGTCCTGCAGGTTGGTCGAGGTGTTCTTGATCGCGTTGAGCAGGTTGGATATGAACCCGATCTGCTGGTTGCTCTTAGCGTTTTCATCGCGCATGAGCTCGATGACACCGGTCATCGTCTGTATGATAAGGTACGATATGATGAACGTGATGCCGGTCGCGGCCACGCAATCGAGGTAGGAATTCTTTATCGAGTCCATGAGGAGCGGGTCGAAGGTGGACTTTCTGAGCATGACGAACACCGCGGTCTGGCAGGCCATGAAATAGATTGTCACGAACGCCACGATGAGCCTGGTGGAAAAAAGCGCGCCGATGACGATGATGGGCATGGAGAAATACGCGAGGGCGAACGTCGCGTGCGGCGCGAGCATGTACTTGCCCACGAGGCCGATACCCACCACGATCGAGTAGGACACTATGGAGGCCAGCGCCGCCGCGTTCACATTTCCCCTCATTATAAAAAACAGGGTGAGCAGCGCGCCGAGGCTGATGGTGCCGGTGAAAGGCAGAAACTGTATGAAGCGCTGGAATCCGAGAAACAACGACGCCAGGGAAAGTATCACCATGAATGAGAGCAGGATGAGGCTCCAGAAGAAAAAGAGGTTCGCCTTTCTTCTGTCCAGCAAATCCTTACCCTCGAATTTTTTCTCAATTCGGTTTTGCACGCTCCGTACAATGCTCATTAGTTTTACACCCCCGGGGATTTGTATACTATCATGGCGGCTGTTATTGCAAATCGTACCGGGTGACATTTTTGTGTTATTCCGATAATGGTGTCAAGAAATTCATGTACACGGCAGAATAAATTGTGATGACAGGATCGATATGATCGGTGGGACGAATACGAACTGCGCCGGATCTCCTTGGCCGCCTCGCTCCCTACGCTTTTCTGAATCTCACTGTATACTGAGTCCCCCCCTCCCTGTCGATCGCCACGGTCCCCCGGAGCTGCTCGGTTAAAAGGTATATCAACGACATCCCGAGCGTCTGCTTCTTCGAGGGATCGACCGACTCCGGCAGGCCGATGCCGTTGTCCTGGACGACGAGTTCGATCATGCCGTCCTCGTTTTCGCGGAATGCTATCCGTATCATGCCCTTTTCCGGCCGGGATGGAGGGAAGGCGTATTTAAAGGTATTGGACAGCATCTCGTTCAGCATGAGGCCGCACGGAACCGCCCTGACGATGTCCAGCTCGATAGTGTCCATGTCGAACACGATATCGCAGTCGCCGTGGTGGGCGTAGTACGTGCCCTTCAGGTCAGCGGTGATCAGCCTGATATACTCCGCGAAATCGATGCGCGAAAACGTGCCGGACTGGTACAGCCGCTCGTGGATGAAGGACATGGCCCGTATCCTGCTGTTCAGGTCCTCGTAGAGCAGGTGTACGTCGCTGTCGGCAATCTTCCCTGCCTGCAGGGAGATGAGGCTGCTTATGACCTGCAGGTTGTTCTTGACACGGTGGTGAATCTCCATGAGAAGCACGTTCTTCTCGCGGAGCGATGCCTGGATGCTCTCGAGGGCATTCCTGTGGAAGGTGATGTCGCGGCAGATGGAGAGTATCCTCCTTCCCTCCCTGGTGTCGATCATCGCCGCGTTGATTTCGACCGGCACCATGCCGCCGTCGGGGTGCGCGTAGTCGATCTCGAGGTTCTTGACGGAACCGTCCCGCTTGCACGATTCGACCGCTTCTGTGTTCTTTTCAAGGTACGCGGGCGAAGTCCACTCCAGGACGCTCCGCCCGAGGATGTCGCCCATGGCCGTGTGCCCGGTGAGGCGAAGGTATTCATCGTTGGCGTCAGCGACCTTTCCCCCGTCGTCCAGGATCACGTAGCCGGTGTTCGTCATCTCGATGAGGACGCGGTATTTTTCATCGGCCTCGCGGATAGAGTCGCGTGCCTGCTCCCGCTCCCGGCGCATGGTGTTGATTTTGTCTGCGATGCCGAGCGCGAGGAGGACCGACATGAGCAGCGACCCGATCTGCACGCCCCACCTGCTCACGAAACCCTCATGCACCAGGCCCATCGAATGCAACACGACGATTACCGAGCCCAGCTGAAGGGCCACCCACGCGATCATATAGAACCGGGCGGGTCGCGATCCGCGCGCCGCCATGTACGTCCCGTACGCGAACAGGATGGTCACCATCACGCCCGCGATCATGGTTATGATGTGCGAAGGATTGCAGTACCCGCTGAGAGGGAACGCCATGAACGACAGCAGTACCACTGCCATGCACGCCAGGAGGAACCGGTCAATCCGGGGGGTCATCGCGCGGGAATCGAGAAAAGAGCGCGTGAACAGGATTGCGGTGGCAAGGTTGGCGTTGTTGAACACCAGGTTCGCCACGTCGGCCCATGCGGGGGACCCGGGCCACAGGTACATGAACCCCAGACCGTTGAAGGACATCGTGTGGAAAGCCACGCTCACGGTGAACGCCGCGAGGTATAAAAAGGCCCATTCGCGCGCCGAGAGGAAAATGAACAGCATGAAGATGGCCATCGCGATCATTATGCCGTAGTATAACCAGTTCAGTATGGCCTCGTGTTCCTTCATCTCCTGGAACGGGGCCTCGGTCCACGCGGCGAAAGACATGTTCATGGCGCCCCCGCCCGCGAGGCGGACGTAGTAGACCGTTTCCCCCGGGGCGGAGCGTACCGGAAAGGCGAAGGTCCTATACCTGATGGGCCTCGTCGAAAATGGCTTCAGGTCACCGGTGCAGACCGGCGCATATCCCTTTCCGGAGGGAGCGTACAGGCATATACTGTCGATAAGGGGATATTTACTTTCGAGTATCCACGCGACCTCGCCAGGGGTCGGGTTCAGGACCGCGATACGCAGCCAGATCGCCGACCGGGTGAACCCGAAGCTGTAGTCCTCCTCGGGGAGAGGACGGAACCTGTCCCGGTATTCATTCGATGTTATGATGGATATATCCGCCCTGGCCGCGCGGTCCTCGTAGTAGTCGAGGTACTTTCCAAGCTTCAGGCCCGCGAGGTCCCCACCCACGGATAGCGGAACCGATCGTGCCGCGCGTGCGGGCATCGCGGCGAGCATGACGAGTAATGCGAACGACGCGAACAGCGCACGCGCCGCCGCACCGCCGGTCCTTTTCGATCTGTCGGATGCCATCATCTCAGGTACGATCCCCGGTCGCGTCCGGTTGCCGGGCGCATCCGCCAGGTCATGAACACGAACCCTTCACGGCGTACGGTACCATGGCATCGCGCACAGGTAAAGCCAATTTTTTTGGATGATATCCACGGCATGACGGCCGGATTCGCGTGGAAGCACGGGGCCGGAAAGCGCCCCCGGGGCAATAATCCCGGGCGAAGGGACACCCGCTTATCCCCCGAAAACCCTGCGCACCAGGGGTTTCCTCAGCTCGATGGCGCCCTCGGGGCATATCTCCTGGCAGCAGTAGCACCTGATACACGTGCGGTAATCGTGAACGGGCGGCCGTGTTTTATCGCCGCCGTCCCAGTTCACCGACTTGGGGTCCGTGGGGCAGAGCGACACGCACTGGCCGCAGGCGACGCACCTGTCCTCGATAATGCGGGGCCGGGGGACCAGGCGGTTGCTCAGGAAGCGCAGCGCGCCGCGTCCCCTGAAGGCCCGCACGGGCCGCTCGTCGATGTCGAAATCGGCGTTCACGAAACCGGCGAAGTCGTCGCCGACGAGGGTGATATCCTCCTCGCGCGACTTTCCCATTCCCGACTCCTCGCCGAACACCACCGTGGGCACGAGATGCGGGTCGATGCCGATCATGCGGCAAACCGTCGCGTCGAGCGCGACAGGGTCGGTCGAAACGAGTATCACGTTCATCGCGCGGGGCTTCCCGCCGCGCGGGCCGTTTCCCTCCATGGCCACGACCCCGTCCATGACGTACAGGGCGGGCGACACCAGCCGGTTCAGGTCCACGAGCATGCGCGCGAAGTCGTACGCGCTCCGGAGCTTGATGTGGTATTCGCCCTTGCGCATGCCGGGCACGCAGCCGAACTGGTTTTTCACACAGCCCGTGTATTTTTCCAGGCCGTGGGTCTTCAGCTTCGGGAGGCTCACGATCACGTCGTGCTCCCGCACGGCCTTCGCCAGGGTGAACTTCTTGTTCTGCGCGCCGCGCTCGAAGAAGACCTCCTCCGGCGTCGAGAAATCGGCCTCGGCCACGCCGAGCTCCGCCGCCACGGGCGACAGGCCCGATTTCTTCGCCGCGGCCGCCATGCTTCCGAAGCTCGGCGAATCTCCGTACGACACGGACGCGCCGGTCGCGAGGAACAGCTCGGCCGCGGCGCGGAACACGGACGGGTGCGTGGTGACGCACTTCTCCGGGACCTCGCCGATGAGGAGGTTCGGCTTCAGGAGGAGCTTCGTCCCCTTCTTCGCGAACTTCGACGCTCCGCCGACGAGGTCGACGCCCCTGCGCACCGCAGCCCGCACCTGGTTGATATCGTACGATTCACAGCGGATGAGCGCTACCTTTGACATGGAAAAATCCTTCCCTTTCATATTATATGCGTCCAGGCCATTTGAATCCTGTAAATGGCCGACCGCGATTCTTTTTATGCCTGCCGCGGCGATTGCTTTTCGAGATCGTATTCCATCAGGGCACGGTCTGGAATTGCCTCATGAATATCGCCAGTTCATCGGCGAGATCGATGCCCCTGACGTCGCCCGTCTCTCTGAATATTTTTTTCGCCACGGCCAAATCTTCCTTTATCCTGACAGGGCGATCCGGCCTGTTCCTGAGGTGGAAAAAGTACAGGCTCGCGCGATGATAATAGGCCCACCCGTTTTTTCTGTTCGAATCGACCGCGGCGTTGAAATCCTTCAGGGCGCCGTCATAATCCATGAACCTGTTTTCATGCACGGCCCCCCTGAGGCAGTAAGCCTCGGAGAGGGTGTATCTCGATTTCAGCTTCTCCAGCTCGATGGCCCTGTTCGAGTCCTCGAGGGCGCCCCTCTCGTCGTACCTGCGCACGCCGTCCATGCGCAATACGTAGTTGTACTTCAGTCGGCCCCTGAAATAATACGCGTCCGCGAACCGGGGGTCGAGGGATATTGCCCGGTTGTAATCCTCATGCGCGGCATCAAATTCATCCGTCAGCGAATACACAATTCCCCTCTCGAGATACAGCACCGGATCGCCGGGCTTTTCCGCGATGGCCCCGTTATAGAATTTCAGCTTCGCCTCGTGGTTCCCGAACTGCCTTTTCAGCTTCGCGTCGTAAGAGAATTTTTCGCAGCCGGATGCATTGAATCCATTCAGCAGCATCGCCGTCACCAGGATCATCGTCGTTGTTTTCATTCTTTGTCGTCCCCTCACGACCGGGTCCGCATCCCGTATGTCAGGTCCGGTTCGCACACACGAACATTCCCGCGTCGGCCGCGAAGGATATGTGCCCGTTCCTTTCGATGATGTCTTGCACGAACGCGGTGAAGGAGTCCCTCTTTTCCTTGGCCAGAATCGTGCGGCCGGGCGTGATGTCGTTGCACGACATCACGTAATCGACGAAGGGCGCGGCCTCCGTGACGCGAAGCGTGTTTTCGTAGCGATTCAGCTCGACGCGCGTGAATTGTTCCCTGAGCTGGGGTTCGCCGTTTTCAAGCGAAAAGGCGCCGATGGTGCTGTTGGACGAGTCTCCGCCCGACGGGAGCGAATAGTACTCCCTGAGTATATCCCTCATCTCTTTCATGTAGGTCCCGCTCATGGTGGTCGCATAGAACACGCCGTCGTCTTTCAGCACCCTCCGGATTTCGGACAGGGCCTTCGGCCTGTCCGGGATATGGTAGAGCATGTGGTTCGCGATGACCGAGTCGAAGCTTTTGTTTTCATACTGGATATGCTCCGCATCCACGACCTCGAGCGAGATGTCCGCAACAGCGTCGCCGATGTTCTTCTTCGCGTCCGCCAGCATGCCGGGCGAGAAATCGGACGCGATCACCTTCCATCCCGCAGGAACGCGGCCCGCGGTCGCCTTCCAGAACAGGCCGTTGCCGCAGCCGAGCTCGAGCACGCGCGCGTTTTCGCGCGGCTCCATGTTGTCGAAGACCCACAGCGGCCACGAGACAGGGTTCGTGCCGAACCTTCGGTGCAGCTCGATGCGCGCCCTGAAGTTGGACGAGTCTCCATACTGGCGTTCTTTCAGGTCTGACATGCGTTATCCCCCAGGCTTACAGCGCGTAAACGATGCTGCGGAGCGAATGCAGTCATGGCTATGCGTTGTTATGGGCGATTGCCCCGAATTTCAATAAGTCGATTTTTTCCAATATGGGTAATTTTAACAATCGCCTTGCCGCGGCTATACGGTTTTCAATTTCACCGATAATGTTTCCAGCTATATAGATTTGCTTTAATTCAGCTAATTCTTTTTTTGCATTTATCGCGAATTCTCTCTCATCATCACTTTTCATAATATTTTTATAAAAATCATCCGCGGTTTTTTCTTTTCCAATCAATAGTGAAGCTATGAAACCATGATAGCTATCCCAAAAAATATCATTACTTCTTTTACAATGTTTCACGACCTTCTTTGGTGAATCAAATTTCTTCAGATACTTATGTACCTGGTCAATAGCTTTACGACAATAGTGGGTTATTACTTTTTCAAATGAAGCATCATCCTTGAATTCCGAAAAATCCTCTATGCGGTAACCGACATCAAATGATAAATATTCCTTTACATGCCATAACCAGCAAATACCAACATTTAAATAGGTACCTTTTGCCCAACTGCTTGGTTGAAATTCAATAATTATGGAATACCAGGCATTGTCATAATAAAATAATCTTGATTTTCCAAGTTGTTTAATTTGGTGTTCACTGAAGATTCTCTTTGCGGTTTTCTTTATTAAACTGTTATGATCTTCCATGACTATCCTTATAATGACACTATTTGTAAAAGTCAAATATAATGTATCGTCGATGCGGGCGGGTACAAAATTTCGGAAAATAGTTATCCGAACTTCTGTATGTAATTAATCATGCCATTGAACGAACCGCACGTCAACCGGAAAAAGCCTCCGGTTACAACAGGGGGACGTGGTGACGGTAAATACACTTCTCGCAAGCAATGAATTTCATATGCCATTGACCCGCCCCTAATTATTCCTCCAATTCCAGCGCAATTTTTATTGCATCATTCACCATTTCAATTTTATGAAAAGATAACGTCCCAAGATAATCAGTTAATGAATTCTTCGGAATACTGACCAGTTCATCACAAAAAATACAACTATTATGCTTCAAACCTTCATCAACGCCAACCGGCACTTGTGTCGCAATCCCAGAATAATTACTATAAATCGGTGCGCATATTACGGTTGAGAATTTTGAATCGATGAGGACTTGACGGCTCACTATCACAAATACCCTGTAATTCCTGGGATCGTGTTTTGATCCTTTATAGACCCTATACAGATCCCCCCGCTTCACTATTTCACCTGATATGATAAAACATCAGCGGCTTCATCGTTTAATTGTTTTGTATTTGAGTTTATCAGTTGTAAATCGTTTCCATCGCGTTTCATTCTGCGCTGTTTATCGATATAAAACACTATGGCATCTTCAATGAACCTGGAACGATTGCGGGAATCCTGGATAATTTCATCGATTTCCCCGATCAAATGATCGGATATTGTAATTGAGGTTTTAACTTTCATACTACAAACATACTACCATTATGGTATTCCGTCAAGCTTGAAATTCATCCAGGACAAGTAGCAACGTTTTCCATGTAAGATATTCCACTGCAGAAAGCGATGCCCCACTGTGTGGTTATATCATGCACTACCCGCAGCGGGGAATCTCTGCGATTACATCCTGTCCGGGCGTCCTCATTTAAAACACGCATGCCGGCATGTTCCGCCCATGATACGTATCGGCGGGCCGGATTGTAACAATTTTTTTGATGATACCCTTCCTCCCATCGTTCTTTTCACGAAAATCCACCGGCACGCCAACGAAGCGGGATAGGAGCAGAAACGGAGCATGTTCCCGGGATGTGCCCGGTTGAGCATTCTGAAATTATTTTACGTTTTTTCGGTCCCGATCGTATAACGGGCAGTGGCATGACGCCGGTGGCAAGACGATGTTTCCGCCCCGCGGCATGTGATGCCGGGCATCCGCGAGCCTGCGTGATTGCGCGAATAATCCGCGTATCCCGCAAAAACAGCTTGCGCGGTTCAGATCGCTCACCGCACCATGCGCCATGCGATTCATGGGGATACACGCACATGTATAACGACGGCGCATACGCGACCGCGATAGCCATTGCCAGGGAGAAGCTCACATCGTCCGCGCCGGACTGGGCCTCGCTCGGCCTGGCCGCGCCGGGCCCGGACGGGCGCGTGCGCGTGCGCTTTCTCGACCGTGTGTTCGTGCTCACCGTGCCGGGATACGCGCTCGAAGCTGCGCCGCCGGGAGAGCTCCCCTCGCAGATCGAGACCATCCTCGTGCTCCACTACCTGGCCGCGGGGACCGTGCCCGCGCCATCGGGAAGGCTCGTCTCGTTCAGGGAACTGCCAGGCGGCGCCTTCTACTGGGGGCCCTTCAGGGGCAGAAGCACGGCGCCGCTCGCCGCCAGGACCAGGAACGACCTGGACGCGCTCCGGCGGCGGCTCTCGCGCTTCGAATGGAAACCGGTCCCCCTCGGCGACCTGGGCGCGGAGATCGCCGCGCTCGGAAGGCTTTCCGTGACCCTGGTGTACCGCGCGGGCGACGACGAGTTCCCGCCCGAGGCCGAGGTGTTCTTCGACGAGAGCGTGCGCGGCTTTCTCGCCACGGAGGACGCGGCGGTGCTCGCGGAACAGCTCTGCCGAAGGCTCGGGAGGGACTCCTGAACGCGGCGGGAATATCCCCCCAAACCCTCAAAAACGAACTCCGTGTTTGACATGCGGGCCATAATTATATATATTCATGTAATACCACGCAGGGGCCCTCAACGATGAGACTCATATACGCGACCGACATCCACGGCTCGTTCAACGAGGTGGCCACGCTCCTCTTCGAGACGATCGCCGACATCTATGTCATCGCGGGCGATCTGATCGACATACCTTTCTACAGCATCGACACCGCGATCCACTACCACGACCTGCAGACCTATCTGAAGAGCCTCCGCAAGGAGATGGACAAGGAGGACATGGTGCTCGAGGACTTCGTGGACAACCTGCTCGACTTCCCGAACGTGCCCGAGGAGATCATCGCGAAGGGGAGCGAGTACCAGCAGTACACCATCCGCTCGCGCAGGGTCATGCAGCAGAAGTACAAGGTGCTCGAGAACATCCTCACGTTCAAGGCGAACGCCAGGGTCTTCGCCCTGCCGGGAAACTACGACATGGACCTGAAATACACCGACCTCCACGAGCGCGACCTGCACCTCCACTGGCACAACATCGAGGGGATCAAGATCGCCGGATACGGCGGGGCCGACGTGTGGACCATGGGCATCCCGGAGCGCTACATCGTGAACTACAACGTGGGCATCGGCATCAGCGACCGGAACAACGAGATGTACACCTTCCTCAAGGCCATCCGGCCGGACGTGATCGTGGCGCACCAACCCGCGCACGGCGTCCACGACAGGCTCTACAAGGGCCCGTCCGGCTCGCCCGCGCTCCGCTCGTTCTGCGACAACAACAACGTGAAGGTGTGCCTCACGGGGCACATCCACAACGACTGGGGCTTCAAGTTCATCGAGGGCACGGTGTACCTGAATCCGTCGAATTTCGGGGAGGTCACCACCATCCAGGGCGAGGTGTCCGAGGGCGGCTTCTTCTACCAGCTTGAGTTCGACGGGACCCGTATCGAGAAGGTGCTCTTCAGGAAGCTCGTCGGCGACCGCATCCACGACATCGCCGACTACACGTTCAGGGACGGGAAATGGGTCGAGGACGTGATCGACCTGGAACGCATGGAGGCGCGACGCCTCCAGCGCAACTACGACATGAAGCTCTCCAAGTATTCGCACATTCCCGAGATCGAGCTCTTCAAGGAGATCAAGCAGTTCTTCCGCCTCTTCCAGACCCAGGAGACCGAGGACCGGCTGGACCACCTGGAAAAGGCCATCGAGCTCATCAAGGACCGGTTCGACGACATCGCCATGGACATCGTCGGCTCGGTGAACATGGGCATCTCGCAGGAGAGCTCGGACATCGACATCGTGCTGTATCTCCGCTGCGGGAGGAACTGCAGGGACCTCTACGAGCAGTGCGACTACTACCGCGAGGCGCGCGAGGTCATCCACGAATCGCTGGGCGACCTGTACAAGTTCGAGATCATCGACTGCATCGACCTGAACGTGGTGGAGCACAGCATCATACTGAAGAACTACGAGTGCGAGGTCACCCAGCGCTTCGTCGCGTACCGCTCGATCTGCAGGCCGATCAACTACAAGCTCATCGCGCCGATCGAGGACATACTGAACGAAAACATCGAGTTCAGGCGCGAGATGGAGGGGAGCATCCGCTCGTATTTCCGCATATTCGCGAACACCTCGCGGCACCTACGGTCGTTCGACAAGTACGAGTACCGCCTGAAGTCGATCGGCATAAAGATACCGGAATCCATCCGCGAGAAAATCCGCACCTACCTGCAGGTCACGGGCAGCGACGCGACGTGACGGGGGCCCTTCCGCTTACAGCGTGGAAAAATCCAGGGTCGCGAAATAGTCGTCGATGGTCTCCGCGCGGCGGATGAGCTTCACGCTTCCGTCTTCGCGCAGGAGGAGCTCCGCCGAGCGGAGCTTGCCGTTGTAGTTGAAGCCCATGGCGTGGCCGTGCGCGCCCGTGTCGTGGATCGCGAGCAGGTCCCCGGGCACGATTTCGGGGAGCGACCTGGCGATCGCGAACTTGTCGTTGTTCTCGCACAGGGAGCCGGTCACGTCGTACACGCGGTCGGCCGGCGAGTTCTCCTTGCCAAGCACCGTGATGTGGTGGTACGCGCCGTACATGCCCGGCCGCATCAGGTTGGCCATGCTGGCGTCGACCCCGATATAGTTCCGGTAGGTGTCCTTGGTGTGGATGGCGCGGGTGACAAGCCAGCCGTAGGGGCCGGTCATCATTCTGCCGCTTTCCATGAATATCTTCAGCGGGGCGAGTCCCGCGCCCTCGATCGTGGTTGTATACAGGTCGGCGATGCCCCGCGACACGTAGTCCATGTCGATGGCCCGGTCGTCGGGCCTGTACGGGATGCCGAAGCCCCCTCCCAGGTTCACGAACTCGAAGCGTATCCCCGCCTCTTTCGAAATCTCGGCCACGAGATCGAACAGCATTCTCGCGGTCTCGATGAAGTAGTCCGGGTTGAGCTCGTTGGACGCGACCATGGTATGCAGGCCGAACCTGGTAACGCCCTTTTCCTTCGCGGAAAGGTACGCGCCGGCAAGCTGTTCCCTGGTGCAGCCGTACTTCGCCTCCTCGGGTTTGCCGATGATGGCGTTACCGGTGCGGCGCGGGCCGGGATTGTAGCGGAACGACAGAACGCCGGGCATGCCCGCGTGCTTTTCAAGGAAGGGGATATGGCTGATGTCATCCAGGTTGATGACCGCGCCCAGCTCGCGCGCCCTCCGGTACTCCTCCGCGGGGGTGTCGTTCGAGCTGAAGAATAGATCCTCCCCCGCGAGTCCCGTTCTGTCGGCGAGCTCGAGCTCCGCCATGGAACTGCAGTCGGCCCCGCAGCCCTCCTTCTTCAGCACTTTCATGATATGGGGATTTGGCGTGGCCTTGACCGCGAAGAATTCCCTGAAGCCGGGCGCCCACGAAAAAGCCCGGTACAGCGACCGGCAGTTCTCCCGGATGGCGCGCTCGTCGTAAATATGGAAGGGCGTCGGATATCGCGATGCGATTTCCTCGATGAATGACCGGTCGAATGGCAAGGTTTTCTGTGTCATGAATGTATCCGTCCCGCGTATCAGTGATGGGGGATAATAGACAAAAACCGATATATGTTGTCAATTGTTTTAAGCCTTCCCGCGTTCGACATCATGAATCATGTTCACCCTCCCGCGGGTAACGCGAGTGGGCGCTTGCCAGAAAACAACCATCGAAAACGGTATTCATGTTCCGCGCTCATGATAAAAAATACAGTATGACTGATTAAAAAAGACAAAATATGCATGACAGGAAAAACGGACATGTAAATATAAGAACTCGATGAAATGCTTGGGGATATACTCTCTGTTCGCCCACAAAAACAAACTATCGGGATATCGCTATGGCCACTAAAAAGCCCGAGAAAGGCGCCGCTGATCTCACCAAGACGAAGATTTTTTCCGAGATCATGTACGACAACAACAAGCGCCTGATCAAGGCTTTTCTTGTCATATACTGCATCGCGAACGTGTCCGTGACCGCCATCAAGCTCGCGAATGTGGGCACCCAGAAGCTCAGCTACACGGACATCGTGATACAGTTTATAATCTGCTCCGTTTTCATAGGAACCGCCATTGCGGTCACGATGTCAAAGAAGATGAAGGGCACGGTCGCGTCCGGGTACATCACGAGCAGCATGACGTTGTTCGCGCTTACGGTGTTCCAGTACACGTTCAGCGGGGCGCCCGAGCTCTTCGCGTCGGTGTACATATCCATCGCGCTCTCCGTCTTCTATTTCAACCCGCGCATCACCATCGCGGTCGTGGCCCAGTCATTCATCCTTCAGGTGGCCATACTCTTCGCGAACCCCGATCTCGTACCCAAGGGGGCGCTGAGCAACACCCTGACGCGCTTTATCGTCCTCCTCACCGCGGGAATGGGCGCCACCGCGGGCGCGATCGCGTCCAGAAGGCTCCTGAAGCTCGCCATCGACGAGCACAACAACGCGCGCGACCGGCTGTTCAACCTTACGAACATCGCCCAGACCATCATGAAGTCCACGGGCATCCTGCGCGACCACTCGGAAGGGCAGAACAGGATCACCGACGAGATGAACGACATCTCGCAGCAGCAGGCCGCGTCGCTCGAGGAAATATCCTCCTCGCTCGAGGAGCTGGCCTCCAACTCGAACTCGATCAGCGAGATCGCCAAGTCCCTCTACGAGGAGCTCCAGATCACGGTGGAATCGGTCAACGACCTGAAGGACGTCAACGACAAGGTGCAGCAGAGCTCCGACGAGATGATCGCCACGCTGAACAAGGTGGGCCAGTACTCCGACGATACCTCGTCCCAGATCAGGGCGACCGAGGAAAAATTCGAGATCGTGAAGGCCAAGAGCACGGAGATGTCCAACTTCGTCCAGGTGATCAACGACATCGCGGACCAGGTCAACCTGCTATCCCTGAACGCGGCCATCGAGGCGGCCCGCGCGGGGGACTACGGCAAGGGGTTCGCGGTCGTCGCCGACGAGATATCAAAGCTCGCCGACGCCACCACGCAGAACGCCCGCGAGATCGAGCGCATCATCATCGACAATAAGAAGCTCATCGACGACAGCGCCGGCATCATCAAGGTGTCGGTGAACACCATGTCGCGGCTCGACGAGGCGATCCAGTCGATCCGGCAGGAAGTCACCGAGGTGGGCAACCTGATCATCGACATCGGCACCACCATCAAGACCATCAAGAACCTCAACGTGAAGATCCACGAGTCGAGCAAGACCATCGAGAATTCCACGACCGAGCAGAAAATCGCCACCGAAGAATCGAGCCACACCACCCTCGACATTTCGAGAAAGTCCCAGGACATCGTGGGCATCACCTTGAAGCTCACGCAGTCCACCCAGGCCATCAGGGAACTCACCGCGGAGCTCGAGGAGCTCACCGGCAACATGCTGGCATAGGGGCCTCAGCGGGGAAGCTTCGTCCTCCGCAGCAGAAGCGAATTCGTCACGACAGAGACCGAACTCAGCGCCATGGCCGCGCCCGCGATGAGCGGGTTGAGCATGCCCGCGGCCGCGAGCGGTATGCCGACGGTATTGTAGACGAATGCCCAGAAGAAGTTCTGCCGTATCTTCGCCATGGTCTTTCTCGACACGACCACCGCGCCGGCGATGTCAACCAGGTCCGCACGCGCGAGCGTCACGCCCGCGGCCTCGACCGCGGCGTGGGTCCCCGAGGCCATGGCGACGCCCACGCTGGCCGCGGCCAGCGCCGGCGCGTCGTTGATGCCGTCTCCCGCCATGGCGACCTCGCCCTCCTCCCGGCCGATCCGGGCGATCTCGCCGGCCTTCCCCTCCGGGAGGACCCCCGCGATGACCCGCTCCACGCCGACGTCGCGCGCCACCCTGGCCGCGGCGCGCGCGTTGTCGCCGGTGATCATGACGAGTTCGAGCCCGAGCCCCCTGAGAAGCTCCACCGCGCGCGGCGACGTGCTCCTGACCGCGTCGGCGAGTGCAAGCATGCCCGCGAGCTTGCCGTTGACCGCGCAGTAGACCACGGTCTTGCCGTCGCTTTCGTACGGCGCGGGGTCGATCCCCGAAGGATCCACTCCTTCCGACTCGATGAACGCGCGCGTGCCCGCGAGCACGAGCGCCCCACCGAGTCGCGCGCGCACCCCCCTGCCCGGCTCGGACAGGAACTCCCCGGGCTCCGCCGGCTCGATCTGCCTGGCGCGCGCGGCCCGCACCACGGCCGCGGCCAGCGGGTGCTCCGAGCGGAGCTCGGCCGTGGCCGCGAGCGACAGCAGCCCCTCTTCGGTCCCGGGCGGGAGCGGGACGATATCCGACACCTCCATCCTCCCCTCGGTCACGGTGCCGGTCTTGTCGAGCACCACGACGCGGACCTTACCGAGCGCCTCGAGCGCCTCGCCGTTCCGGAAGAGTATCCCCCTCCTGGCGCCGACGCCGGTGCCCACGATCACCGCGGTCGGCGTCGCGAGCCCCAGGGCGCAGGGGCACGCGATCACCAGCACCGCCACCGCGCCCATGACCGCCTGCTCCGCGCCCGTGCCGAGCGCGAGCCGCACGATGAATGTGACCGCGGCCACCGCGAGCACCGCGGGCACGAACACCGCGGCGATCCTGTCCGCGTAGCGCTGCACCGGCGGGCGCGACGACTGCGCCTGTTCCACCATGCGGACGATGCCGGCAAGGTAGGTGTCCCTGCCCACGCGGTCGGCCCGGCACGTGAGCGTGCCGAGCGCGTTCACGGTCCCCGCTGACACGGCATCGCCCGGGAGCTTGTCCACGGGCATGCTCTCCCCCGTGAGCATGCTCTCGTCGGCGGCCGACGAGCCGGTGAGCACCGTGCCGTCCGCGGCGAACTGCTCGCCCGGCCTGACGATGAACACGTCGCCGGGGACGACCTCTTCCACGGGCAGCGCGACCTCGGCGCCGTCGCGCACGACGAGCGCGGTGCGCGGGCGAAGGGCGAGCAGCTCGCGGATGGCCTGGGAGGTCTTCCCCCGGGCGCCGGCCTCGAGGTACTTGCCGAAGAGGATCAGAGTGATGAGGACGGCCGACGTCTCGAAATAAAGGTCGCCCGCGCTGCCGCCAAGGGCCGGGGCCACGAAGCCGTTGTACACGCTGTAGAAGTAGGCCGCGCTCGTGCCGAGCGCCACGAGGAGGTCCATACCGGGCGACAGCGAGCGGAGACCCTTCCATGCTTGGACGTAAAACCGCCGGCCCACTATGAACTGCACCGGGGTCGCGAACGCGATCTGAAAGACCGGGTCATGGAAAAGGGGGATATGCGCGCCCGCGGCCATGAGCCCCATGGCCACGAGGAGCGGCGACGAGAGCACCAGGGAGGCGACGAGCGTGCGCCGGAGCGACCGCTCCTCCTTCTCGCGGAGCTCCCGCTCCCGGTCCCTGTCCTCCTCGCGCACGACCTCGGCGCCGTAACCGAGCTTCTCGATGCGTTCGACGAGGTCCTTTTCCTTAACACCGTCCGCGTCGAAGCACACCTCGGCGTTCGAAAGGGCCAGGTTTACCGCGGCCGAGCTCACCCCGTCCATTTTGGATAGGCCTTTCTCTATTCTCGCGGAGCAGGCCGCGCATGTCATTCCGGTTATCTGGAGGCGAACAATTTTTTCCATATGGTTCCCGGTAACAGGCTTATGAATGTGAAACAGTCGGGATGCGTCTGTTACGAAATACTGTTCCCCCCGGACGTTTCCGGGGCCTGGGCCGGCGGGACGTTTTCAGTCCCGCGCCAGTCGAAAATAAACTTCATGCCCACGATGATCAGCGCCACAGCCCCGTGCGCGTCGAACAGAAGGATCGCGGCGATGCCGAAGATGATGATGAAATGCGGGACGATGACCGGGCCGAAGGACCTGCCGAACACCTCCTCCTCGCCCGCGGTTTTATAATAAGCCCCGCGCAGGAACGACGTGTACAGGCGTATGGAGTGGGATATGACCTCCACCGCCAGGAGCGTCAGCGCGCCGGCGGCGAGGGCCTCGGGGAAGCGGAACCTTCCCTGCAGCACCAGCCGGAAGAAAAAGTCGAACAGCGCTTCCGCGCCGGGGTCTTTCTTCGCGAAGAGACCGCACACGACGATGAAGAAAACCGTATGCACCAGGAGAACCATCGCGAACGCGAACGCGAAAAAGGGGAGGTGCTTCGTGAGCCGCCGCCTGACCGCCCCCATGATCGCGAACCTGGCGAGGGTAAGGGCGTAATGCACCCACTCGCCGATCAGGTACCCGAACAGCACGAAGACCGGCGACCATCCCGCGAATAAAAGGCCGTAGGCGAAGTAACAGGTCTCTATGATGGCATATGCTTTGATAGCGATTTATCTCATCCGGATTTCAGTCCATGCGCCGGCACGTACCCTCGCGGCGATGGAGCCGCGGGGTGCCGCCAAACCATTGTTCGCGTGACGGAACGGCTGCCGCGCTTCGACGCGATCCGCGAGGGCCGCGTCAGTCGGTCGCGATAATCACGTTCGATGCCTTGATGACCGCGTACACGGTCATGCCGGGCTTTAGCGAAAGGTTTTCGGCCGACTCCTTCGTGATGATTGATACGATCTCGTTGCCCCCGGGCAGTTCCACGAGCACCTCCGTGTTCACGGTGCCAGGCCGGAGATTCTTCACCGTACCCTTGAGAACGTTGCGCGCGCTTATTTTCATGGTCTTACCTCCCGACCGTCAGTGCGTAGTATACGCCCGATTTTTCTCGCTTGTCAATAGTAAAATAGCGATAACGCGGGGACAAGGCAAGTGTCGGCGGCAATTTACTCCCGGCAGCCGGCGCCGGGCTTTCTTTCGGGGTACACATCGTCCTCGTGGCGGGGCCGGCCGGTTGGCCGTTTAACGGAAGGGGAAAACCGACTCGGGGAAGCTATTCGGCCCCGGGAAGGGCACATACTTCTTCCACTTCGTCAATCCCCTCGGAAACGTGAAGATCGACTACAAGGATAACACCGGCAGGAAGACCCTCATGGAGCTCAAGGAAATAATCACGAAAGCCCGGTTCGAGGCTATCAGGCGTTCGAAGAAAAAGTGACCGCCGTCAGAGCTCGCCCGGTTTTTTCTTCGCCAGGATCCCGCGGCGCCGCTCTTCCATGAGCGCCCTGTCGAACCTGAAGCCTTTTTTGCGGAGGACGGCTTCCACCCCCTTCGCGTAGAGCTTCGAATCATAGTGCCGTTTCAGCCTGCCCGAAAAGGGGTAGAGCTGTTCCGCGGGCCTGTATTTCTCCGACGCTCCGGAGGCCCGGTCGTACACGGTCCCCGTGATGAATCCCCAGGTGATGTCGCCGAGCGATACGCCCTTCAGGTCCCTGCGCAGCGCGCGTATATATCCCTCCCTTTCCGGGTCCACGAACATGAACGCGTCCGAGTACATGAGCGCGGAATGGATATGGTCCGGCACGTTCATGAAACCGTCGCGCGAGATCTCGCCCGCCAGCACGGCGACGAACTTTTTCAATATCGCGAGCACGCCCAGGCCGGGTGCGTGCTGGCCCGGGAGCTGCGGCCTGTCTTTCGTGAATGCGGCGGACGGGTCCCTGGTCTCGACCCACTCGATGACGATCACGTGGAAGGTGCACGGCCCGTTGCCGTCGCAGTCCTCGCAGAAAGCCCTGAAGGGCGTGAAGAGCGTTTCGCTGAAACGCGCGTCGATGAGGAGGTTGTCGGGCAAGGGCGTTTCGCGGTACACCTGGAGCCTGCTCACGCCGCTCGAGTCCCTGTGCGTCAGGAGCGCGACATCGGCATATCCCTTGTGCGCGAGCAGGTCGAAGAGCCCGATCGAGGCGAACCGGGACCTGAGCGCCGCCTCGTCGTACATCCCGAGGAAGAGGGCCCGGCACTCGTCCGAATCGGCGCGCGACGGGATGCTGCACATGAAGTTGCCGGACTGCATGTCGTCCGCGAGGAGCCGCGTTATCGAGTCCGAGAAATATCCCCCTCCTTTCTTGCCGGGTCTTCTGCCCATGTCGTCATGCCTCCCTTTCGATAAACATTGCGGCGGTCCATCACCTGCGAGCCTTCACGAGGGGGAACGCTTTCTGTATTTCGGATAACGGCGCCTTCGTAAATACCTTGATATCCAGCCAGATCTCCTCACCGCCGCTCTTCGACGCGCATTTATCCCTGAGTACCTTGCGCGGGGGCATGGGCCTGCTTCCGGAGGCGAGATAGTACTCGCCCTCGGGGTCGCTCCTTTTCTCGTACGTCTGTGCGAAACGGTTCATTATCCAGTCTTTCGAGCTGAACGCGAGCCGCTCCACGTTCGGAAGGTACGAACCGGCCATGTCGTATCCGACGATTTTCAGCGCGTTGCCGAAAGAAACGCGGTCCTTGCCCACGGTGCACTTCCCCACGGCGAGCCCCGTCGCGGGCACGCCCTTTTCCATGGGATAGTCCTCGAGGAAGACCTCCGCGACATAGCAGTCCCCCGCGATGATCGCGGTGAAATCGTAGAAGCACGACAGCCCGCCGCAGATCACATTGCACCGAATCCTCTGCGAGTCGAACGTCCCGGTGGGGCCGCCCGCGCCTGCGTCCATGAGGTAGCCGCCGAAAACCCAGCCGCCGGTCTGCTTCTCCCGGTACCAGCGGGCCTCGACGCCGTCGATTCTCGTTTTCTCAACGGACCGTTCCGTGACGAGCAGGGGATACCCGAACGGGAAGAACCTGATGATCGGCGCGCTCACGGCAGGGCTCTTCCTGCACGCGAGCTCGGACGCGGTGACCACGAACATTCGCGGCATCGTCTCGTCCCCGATCCTGCACGACGGAATCGACGCGGCCAGAGCGATGAACGCCGCGATCGTGATCGCCTTGTGATTCATCGGGAGCCTCCCTGCGGCGGTATCCGGTAAAATCGAAGGATATGCCCCTCCCTGTTCCTTACCGCGTCGCGGGTCATGGGCCGCATTTCGCGAGCGGTCCGGAGCAGTTCCTTCGTCGAGTCGCCCGCCCTCTGGCTCTTCTCGCGCGGGGCCATCCCGTCGCGATAGACTCGAATCACGTAGTCCTGTCCGAGCTTTTCCGTCAGGTGGTAGAAAGTCAGGTATTCGGCCAGGTCTTCGGCCCAGTTCTGGCTCCCGTAGAGCGAGACGAAGGGTGATAGCGAAAACCCGTTGTAGGTCTTGTCGCACTCCGACATCTTCAGAAGGGGGCCCTTGTTCATTCCGTAGAAGGTCAGGCCCTTTCTGAAGGGAAAATCTTCGCGGGGCCGGTCATAGGCGCGCCAGATTCCACGGGTGAACGCGGTTTCGTCTGAGGTGACGGGCCTGACCTTTTTCAGTCCCTCCTCGGTGTAGGGCGTGACCCCCTCCACGTAGTCGACTATGTGCGTGGTCTCGTGGAGAAGGATATACATGAGCCCGGTGTAGCGCGTGCCGCAGTCCACGCGGATGTCGTACGACTTGCCGTCGGGCTTGAAGCACGTCTTCTCGCGGTAGGTCATCCAGTCGGAGAGCGAGCGGTCCATGACCGACGGGTTTATCGCCAGGTAGGCGTATACCTCGCGGCCCGGCCCCACGATGAAGTCCGCGAGGCCGCTCCCGAGAAAATTGTCTATGAAGTATATCCCGACCACCCTTTCCCTGATGATTTTCCTGTTCAGGGGAGGCAGGGACCCGTAGTACGACATGACGGTCCGCCGCTCCGCGGGGGTCAGCGCCCGTGCCTTGTAGTTTTTCCTGCCGTCCATTTTCATCAGGTGCTCGAGGAGGAAGCGCGGCGGTGCCGTTATGCGCGACTCGACCGTGGAGGACGGGTTGAAGCCATAGGACTCCAGCCGGTACGCCGGCAGGGACAGGTCGGGCCCTCCGGCGGCGCGGGAGCAGCCGGGAGCGGACGCGGATAACGCAATCGCCGCGATCGTCCCGAGAACTACTATAGATTTTTTCAATGAAGCCACAGGCGTCCTCCGGATCAGGGCGTGCATTTTACGGGTAAAGGACGTATCCCCTTTTTGCCGAAAGGATCCCTTTCCTTTTTATCGACGCGGGCGGGTTCATGTAATGTCCCTTCATGGTGAACCCGTAGAATTCCAGGTCGCATTCCAGAAGGACTTTGTCCGCCGTAAGAGACCGTACCGCGATCGTGCCCCTGGCCTTTCTCGTTTCGATCTGGCCCGCCTGCCCGCCGTTCGCGTACCACAGGACAAAACCGCGCGAACCTGCAGGATATTTTTTATTCAACTCGACGCCGTCCGGCATGGTTATGTCGAGGTTTTCATAGATGTATTCCGTGCGCAGCGGGATCTCGCTTCGGACGTAGGAGCGTACCACCACGGACCCGCCCTCGCGCGCGAGGCTCGCGCCAAAGCGGTCCAGGGATGGATCGTGGATGAAGCCGCTCTTGTAATAGTGTGCGGGAGCACATCCCGCGATGAAGAGGAACGCGATCAAGGCCAGCCGGTATATCCCCATACTTCCTCCCCCCTTGTTCAACCATCGTTGTCCCAGTGTGAAGCCAGACGACGGGACCGTGTCAAGAGCTTTTTCGGTATAGCATCGGGGCATTATTATGCATCGTTTGGGGGGATATGCATCCGGATATAAAATCCTTGACCCTTGATTGCAATGCGCATAGTATATCGTATTATTTCAAGGAGGAGTGTTCAATGATACGAAGATTACCATTCATGATTGTTGCGGTACTCGCAGGTGCGATTTTTTGCGTCTCCGCTTTCGGCGCCGCCGGCAAGCCGGTAAAAGGGATGTGCAGCAAGGGCGATTGTAAAAACGGAAAGGGAACGATGAAATTCGATAACGGCAATGTGTACGAAGGTTCCTGGAAGAACGGCGTGGCTGAAGGCAAGGGAACGCTGACCCTGGCGCAGGGCCGTATCTTCAAAGGCAATTTTGAAAATGGCGTGCTAAAAAAAGGAGAAATGATCATTTCGAAAAAAATGAAGTATAAAGGCGATTTCAACGCCATGTTGCAGCCGCACGGCAAAGGAAAAGCCGACTACGGGGACGGGAGCCAGTATTCAGGCGATTTCATGAACGGATACCCGGAAGGAACCGGCACATTTTCGTTTTCCAACGGCGACAAGTACGAGGGGCAGTTTAAGGGCGGCAAGTTCAACGGTAAGGGAGTCTACAAAACGAAGAAAGAAGGCAAGGTCCTGGATTGCACATGGGTGAACGGCAAGTGCGAGGGCAAGGGCACCATGACCGCGAAGGGCGGCATTAAATACGAGGGAAGCTTCAAGGACCACAAGTACCACGGGCAGGGAGTGCTGACGGTCAAAAATGATAAATTCGAATGCGAATTCAGGGACAACAGGCCAAACGGGAAAGGCACCCACTACCGCGGCGACGGCATGAAGTACGTGGGAGGCTTCAAGGACGGTGGTTACGATGGGCAGGGAATCCTTTACGATTTCACCGGGAACGTCGTCCACAAGGGACTGTTTAAAAACGGACAGTTCCAGGGAAAATGATCAGACACTCTGATGCCGGAATGAAAAAACGCGGCCAACCGGCCGCGTTTTTTCGTATCTTCCGGTCACGCGGGTTTGAACCCGAGCTGGGTGAAGCCGTACTTACGATACGGCGCGATGATCATGTTCTCGATGATACCATAGCCCGTCCGGCCCTCACAGGTGACCTCGATCACCGTGTCGTCAAGGCCGTGCACGTCGTCCGCCACCGCGGGATCACCCACGTTCCAGCGCTCGCCGTCCTCCCAGTACTGCCCCATCCACGTGCCGTGGCGGAAACCCTTGAAACCAACGTATCCCCCGCCGCGAAGGTACATGCAGGTCATCTCCCGCATGGTCACGTCCTTCACGGTGCCGTCCTTCATGCGGAACACCACGCGGCCGGACTTCATGCGCTGGGTGCCGGGGTGGTACTCGTACTCGTGCTCGACCTTCACCACCGGCACGTTCGGCTTTCCCGAATCGAGCGGGAACACCAGGCTCCCGGAAAAATGCTGCATGTCTCCGTTGTCCTGCTCGATGAAGTAACAGCATATGCCCCAGTCTTCGAACTGCAAGGTGATCCAGTTTATCATCATGGCAATGTAACGCTCAATGTCCATGGCCTGAACGCCCGTTTCGAACGCGCCTACCCCCATGCGGATGCCCCAGGAGTGGTCCCGCTGGGCGATCCAGTCGGTTTCGTTCACCTCGAACCTTTTCCCGTCGACCCTGATCCATCCCCTCGCCGTACCGAGCTGCGCGTAACGCCTGGTGTGCGCGGTGACGCGGCCGTGGTCCTTGGCGTACTGCGGCGGGTCCTCGTCGCCCGGCACGAATTTCCCCGCGAACTCGAGGTCGTACGAAAGCCCGCGGTCGTTCTCGGCGCAGGCGACGGCGATGCGGCGCCACGGCTCCCTGACCTCGTACGACAGGGGCCCGAGGGCAATCTCGTCGATGCGCGGCCTGAGCTCCCGCGAGGCGCGGATGTTCACCTGCTCGCGGTTCCCCACGTTGACGCAGGCGTATCCATCGAGCACGTTCCTGTTCGGATACACTCCGAAGCCCGTGGCCAGGACGAGCCCTCCCTTTTTATCGTGGATGTTCACCCAGAGCTTTTCGGTCCACGCGCGCTCCGTGGTGTACGTCTCGTCGAAATGGGCCACGATCTGGTGGCAGGTGAATTCGTCGAATTTTGTAAGCATGGTATGGTATCCCCCTCAATGAAAAGGGCGCGTCTTGCGGCGCGCCCCGGTTCCGTCGGTCTGCGCTATTTCGCGTCGATCCACTTCATCATCTTCCTGAGCTCCGCGCCCACCTTTTCAATGCGGTGGTTCCGCTGGTCTTCCTTGACGCGGTTGAAGTACGGGCGGCCGTCCTCGTTCTCCTTGATCCAGCGCTTCGCGAAGGAACCGTCCTGTATCTCGGCGAGTATTTTCTTCATCTCCTTGCGGGTCGTGTCCGTGATGATGCGCGGGCCGCTGACGTAATCGCCGTATTCGGCGGTGTCGGACACCGAGTAGCGCATGTAGTTGATCCCGCCCTGGTAGAAGAGATCGACGATGAGCTTCAGCTCGTGCAGGCACTCGAAGTAGGCGATCTCCGGCTGGTAGCCCGCGTCCACGAGCGTGTCGAAGCCGGCCTTGACCAGCTCGGACACCCCGCCGCAGAGTACGGTCTGCTCGCCGAAGAGGTCTGTCTCGGTTTCTTCCTTGAAGGTGGTCCTGATGACGCCGGCCCTGGTGGCGCCGAGTCCCTTGGCGTAGGCGAGCGCGGTGTCGAGCGCCTTGCCGGTCGCGTCGTTGTGCACCGCCACCAGGCAGGGCACTCCGCCCCCCTTCACGTATTCGCTGCGGACCAGGTGTCCCGGACCCTTAGGCGCGATCATGATCACGTCGATGTCCTTGGGCGGCACGATCTGACCGAAATGGATGTTGAAACCGTGCGAGAACACGAGCGCCTTGCCGGCCTTCAGGTTCGGCTCGACGTCGGACTTGTAGAGCTTCGCCTGGATGTGGTCCTGCGCGAGGATCTGGATCACGTCGGCCTTCGCGGAGGCCTCGGCCGCGGGCATGGGCTTAAAGCCGTGCGATTCGGCCAGCTTGAAGTTCTCGGTACCGGTGAGCTCGGCCACGATCACGTTCAGGCCGCTGTCCCGTAAGTTCTGCGCCTGCGCGTGTCCCTGGCTGCCGTAGCCGACGACCGCGATTGTTTTGTTTTTGAGTATGCCGAGATCGGCGTCGGAATCGTAAAATAATTTCGCCATTGGGGGCTCTCCTTATATTGATATGATTATGGTCGTTCCTGCGTTCCCCTGTACGGGTCGATCCATGGAGTACGGCCGGGCACTGGAACGCAAGAAAAAAAAGCTATTCCTTTAACACCGACACCCTTCCCGTTCTCATGAGTTCCTTGATGCCGTAGGGCCGCATGAGCTCGATGAAGTTGTCGATCTTGTTCGGGTCGCCCTTGACCCCAAGCGTGATGCTCTTGGGGGATATGTCGGCGATCTCGGCCCGGAATATCTCCCCGAGCTGGTAGATCTCCGCGCGCTTGGCCGGCTGGGCGTTCACCTTGACGAGCACGATCTCCATCTGCACCGTCGGGAGTTCGGTGTGGTCCGATATCTTGATGACGTCGATGAGCTTGTTGAGCTGCTTCTTGACCTGCTCGATCACGCGGTCGTCGCCGCGCACCACGATCGTCATGATTGACACGTTCTCGTCCTCGGTGGCGCTCACCGCGAGGGAATCGATGTTGTACCCGCGCGCAGAGAAAAGCCCCGCGACCCTCGCGAGCACTCCGGACCTGTTCTCCACCTTCACCGAGATGATGTACTGCCGCATGCTGTCGTCGTTCTGCCGTGTCATCAGGCCAGCTCCCTCATTATGGTTTCCTTGACGGACTTGCCCGCCGGCACCATCGGGTACACGTTTTCCTCCCGCGCGACCCTGAAGTCGATCACGGTGGGCCGGTCCTTCGTCGCCAGGGCGCGCTCGATGGCGGCGGCGACCTGGTCGTTCTTCTCGACAAGGATGCCGTCGGCGCCGTAGGCCTCCGCGAGCTTCACGAAATCGGGTTCGCAGCTCAGGCAGGTGTACGAGTAGCGCTTGTCGTAGAAAAGCTGCTGCCACTGCCTGACCATCCCCAGGAAGCCGTTGTTCAGTATCGCGATGATAATGGGCAGCCGATGCTGCACCGCCACGATGAGTTCCTGGATG
>CAYRGX010000027.1:0-53098 GCA_964423905.1 uncultured Leptospirales bacterium
GTATTTCATGGTTGACTCCTCCATATGAGGCGACAACTATGTTGACACTAGGGGTTCGTTGCGCTGACCAGAATGATCGAGGCACGCATAACTGCACCATCCTGTTTCAGGCTACCAGGTAATATGTAAGGCGCAAGCCGGGGAGAAAGATGAACGTCCATTTCAATAAATTGTCATCTAACAACGATGCGCCAATGGATTTATTGTTGCTGGCAGATCCCTCGGAAGTGCTGGTAAAAAGCTACCTTGACAAGGGAGTATGTTATACGGCTGAATATGAGGGTGAAGTTATTGGTGTCGCTCTGACAATGCCAACCGGACAAAACACCATAGAAGTAATGAATATTGCAGTCAAAGAAGAATATCAAAATAAAGGAATCGGAAAGCGACTCTTACTGTATGTTATTGATGATATTAAAAAGAACGAAGATACTAAAACCATTGAAATCGGAACCGGAAACCCAGGGGTCATACAAATGCTGATATACCAGCAATGCGGTTTTCGAATTGTCGATATTGATTTTGATTTCTTTAGAAGAAACTATCCTGAAAAAATCTATGAAAATGGAATTGAATGTCGAGACATGATCAGGATGCGTATTGACCTGTGAAAAAACAAGCGCCCATACTTTTTCGTAAATTGCGCCTGACATGGCGCGGGACGCCGTGCTTCTCGCCGGGTTCGTCGCCTGCGATGCCCGGTACTCGCGCTTGTCCCGCCGGCGTCAGAGCACATTTACAATCACCCGCATCAAGGAGAGGGATATGCTGAAAAAAATACTGATCGTCGCCGGAATAATACTGGTTGCGGCCGTCATCGTGCTAGGATATTTCTGGCACGCCATGGGCAAACCCATGTACGAGCCGGGCATGGTGAAAAAGGGCAAGAACCTTCGCGCGCCGCTGGACCCGCCGCAGCAGACAGGCGAGGCCGATTACTGGCAGGTGGAAAAGGACATCAAACTCTATCATTTCTCGTCGGGAAATGGGAAAAACGTCCTGGTCATCCATGGCGGGCCGGGGTTCCCCATGGACAAGCCCCTCGCGGCCCTCGATGGCCTGAAGTACCGCTTCCATTATTACGACCAGAGGGGCTGCGGGAGGTCAACGAAGCCTTTCGACAAATTCCCGGGCTCGAACTATTTCGAGAACATGAAAACGCTTGAGCGGACCCTGGGCCTGGGAGCGCAGGTTGCAGACATCGAGCGGATACGGAGAATACTGAACGAGGAGAAGCTGACCCTGATAGGGCATTCCTTCGGAGCCTTTCTCGCCGTTCTGTACGCCGCCGAGTTTCCGGAAAGGGTGGAGTCGCTGGTCCTCGTGTCGCCGGCAACGGTGCTCACGCTCCCCTCGGAATCCGGTGATTTCTACGGGCGCATCAACGAGCTCCTGCCGGAGAACATGAAAAAGGATTTCAAAAATTTTCAGGCCCGCTATTTCGATTTCAAGAACATATTCTCGAAAAGCGAGGCCGAATTGAGCGGCCTGAACCTGGAATTCATGAAGTTTTACGGGCCCGCCGTGAAGGCCGCGGGCATGCCCCTCCCCGAATTCAGGGGGTCCGTGGGGACCAACGGGTGGATGACCTTTGGCATGTTCTTCAGCATGGGCAAAACGCACGATTACAGGAAAGCGCTCGCCAATCAGTCCATTCCCGCGCTGGTGATCCACGGGGCGAAAGACATCCAGAGCGAGAAGGGAAGCAGGGAATATTGCGATATCCTGAAAAAATCGAAATTCGTCGTAATAGACAACGCCGGCCACTTCGGTTTTCACGATCAGCCCGCCGAGTTCGCGAGGGTCGTGGGGGACTTTCTGGATTCGATTAAATAAGCCGAGAACGGGGGACCGGTGTGGTTGAAGACGCCAAAAATAGTTGACATTCATGACTTCTTTTCTGTATAATGTATGCATACATCATGTAATGACAATAACATGAAAAGAACCCAGATATACATCGACGACGATATTTTTTCTTTTCTCGAAAAAGAAAGCAAAACAGTTCATCGCTCCATCTCCGAAATAATTCGCGAATCGATAAAGGAAAAATATCAATATCAATCGAACGTATTGATAAAAAGAATGAATGCCGTGTTTGGCATTTGGAAGAAGAAGAATTTGGATGTGAATAAGTACATTAGAACCATGCGAAAAGACAGGGACGCATGATTTTAATAGATACGGATGTGCTCATCTGGATTTTACGCGGGCGCGTTGATATCAAAAACAAAATGGAGGAATTCATTAAAGATATCGAGGAAAAACTGTATATTTCGCCGATACAAATAGCTGAAGTATATGCCGGCCTCAAGGAAAAAGAAAAAATTGATACGGCGTTATTCCTGGATGCATTGCCATGTATTGATATCACCGATCAGATTGGAAAACTGTCCGGAGAATATCTGAATTTATACAGGAAATCACACGGGATAACGATGGCAGACGCGATGATAGCTGCCTGTTCCAGGATATATAATCTGCGATTATGGACATTAAACAGAAAGCATTACCCCATGATTTCCGGTAATGATTTTGTGGAGTAACGTCAGCTCCTGCGCCAGCGGGAATAGTATGCGTCCCTCAAGGGAGATGCAATGAGAAAGATACTCCTTATGTTGTTGTCGTGTTCGGTCCTCGCGGTGTCCGCCGAAGATCAGCAAAAGCACCGCATCGACGTCGAACACGAGAAGTGCCTGTCACTGGCAGAGAACCAGTCCACCCACGGCATGATCCACTGCGCCAATGAGGCTTATGGCAGGTGGGACAGGGAGCTGAACGTCGTGTACAAAAAGCTGATGAACGCGCTCGACGCCGGGGGAAGGGAAAAGCTTAAGCGTTCGCAGGTCGCGTGGCTGCAGTACCGCGACCTCGAGTTCGCGCACATCGACGCGGTCCATAAAAACCTCGAGGGGACCATGTATCAGCCGATCCGCGTCAACAACCGGGTCCGGATCGTCAGGGACAGGGTCCTCGAGCTTTCCGCGTACCTGGAACTGCTCGGATCGTAGCCTCTCGACTAATCGATCCGCTTCATCGAGAGGCGTATGTTCCCGTCGGGATCTTCCCACGCAACCCAGAGCTCATGCCCGCCGATAACGGCGAGGTGGGGAACGCGCTCCGAATTCTGGTCGCCGACCTTCACCGGGGCGCTCCACCTCCCGGACGCGCGGATCGCGTAATAGAGCCCGTTCAGCGCGGCGTTCCTGTGTTCCTTCCATGAATAGTACAAAAAATGGAGCGCGCCGCCTTTGCCGCAGGCAACCCTCGCCGGCATGTAGTTGTCGGGCAGATCGCATTTCTCTTTCGTCCAGCGGCCGTCCCTGCCCCTGACGTACAGGTCGTCATAGGTGCACACGAACATCTCCCCGGCGGGGGTCATGGCGACGCCGGGCTTCTGCCATTCCCTGTGCAGGGCGATGTTCCGCGCGGCGGCCCGGCTTTCCCACTCGCCGTTTTTCGCGCGGGACGCGTACATGAGATCGGAACGTTCCCCCCGGCTTTTCGCGTACAGGAGATGCAGCGCGCCTCTCGCGTCGACGTTCACGTAGACGGGGTACACCGTCCCGCTTTTCGAAGGCTCGATGATTTTACGCGGCGCGGACATGTTCCCCTTCGCGCCGTATGAATAATAGATGCCGTCTCCCCTGTTCGCGATCGCGTGCCTAACCTTTCTACTGTCCGTCACGGACATCTCGCTATCGGGCCCCGCGCAGGGCGTGGCCTTGCACCACCCGCTACCGGCCCTGTACACCGCCTGCATGTGGGAACGATCGCCTTCATACACCAGACTCAGCGACCGGTCCGCTCCGGTGATAAAGCGCGGTCCCGAGCCGGGTCCGAGATTGAGCGGGGCGGTCCATCCGGTTCCGCCATGGGACGTCGCGAGGCAGGTAAGAATGATCGGCAGGGCAAGGAGCTTTTTCATCGGTGTATCTCTCATTCGGTGATGGATATATCCCCACCGAACCGGTGCGCCTATGTCAATTGAAATATGCCATCGCCCGCGCGGGGAATATCCCCCCACCCCCTGACAATGGTGCGATTTCTTCATTGACACCGTCATCGCCTGACACATGATACGCGCCAGGCGCATGCCTGGCCACCTGTCATGGACTACGATACATACAAAAAACTCGCCGGCTCCTACCACGGGAAGTTCGCCCGTTACAACGGGGTGAAACGCGCGCTCGCGCGCCGGTATTTCTCGCTCTACCACGGGCTTCGCGTCATCGGCGCGGAACGGGTGCCGGCCGGGCCGGCGCTCATCGCGGCCAACCATGGCGGCGGCTTCGACCTCGACATCACGGCCCTGAGCCATTTTTCCCGCACGGGCAGGGACGTGCAGGTGCTCATCGACGCGAACTGGCACTTCCTGAACCACTGGTGGGGAAAATATTTCATCGGCTCGGGGATCCCCCTGTGGCTCACGGGGGGGATACGCTACGAGTTCATCGATCCCTGGCTCAGCCACGGCGGCGAAAACTTTCCGGGGCTCGTGGCCATCTTTCCGGAGGGGAACTCCGGCACCTTCAGAAAGAGACACGTGCTGCAGCGTTTCTTCCCCGGCGTGGTGCGCCTGGCCCTGCACTACCACGTGCCCATCGTGCCCGCGGCCATGATCGGCTTCCATCTGGCGAGCCCCATCATCAAGGAAATCCCCCGCGACCACCGGACGCCCGACATCATCTTCCCGCCCTTGACGCTTCCCGCGCGCTGCACGATACATTTCGGCGAGCCCTTCGAGCTTCGCGAGTTCTACGGGAAAACGCTCTCGAAGGACGAGGAGCGCCGGGTCGCGAACGAGCTCGTGCGGCCCCGCCTGCTCGAGGTCCTGAACGAACACGGCGAGTACACGATGGAATGACGCGCGTGGCAAGGGACACCGTTCGAATGAAGATTCCCTACACGATGGCCCGCGCATGCGGGCGCGTCCCGAAACCGGCCTGGATCGCCCTCGCCTTCGTTTCGTTCATCACGCTGAACTACAACGCGCACATCGGGTTTTACTTCTCCTTTCTCGCGTTCGTCGCGATGACGGCCTGTCTCGTTCCGGTGTTCGGCAAGGATACCGTCTCCCGCGCGGGGATCCGCTTCACCCCGACCGAAGCGCTCATCGCCCTTCCCCTGGTCGCGGCGCTGATCGTCGGCTCATACTTCATCATCACGGCGTCGGCGGGCGCACAAGGCGTGAAGTTCACAAGCCACCTCGCGCTCGGCACGGGCCGGTTCTACGTGTTCAGCGTGTTCCAGACCCTCAACGAGGAGATCATCGCGGGGGCCCTTCTCCTGTTCTCACTCAGGAAAAAATTCCCCCGGATCCATCCCTTGCTCGTGTCTGTGCTCGTCGCGCTGGTTTTCTCGGCGGCGCATTTCGTCATGTACAGGTACGTCTTCTTCGAGCGCTCCGCCATCGGCCCCGTAGCCCTGGTATCGCTCTTCGCCGTGGGGACCGTCCGCAATAACCTCATCTTCGGTTTCGGGCACGTGTTGTTTTCATGGGCGCTCCATCTCTCGTGGAATCTGGTCTTTTTCGGCGGGACCTACACCGTGGCCGCAAGCGGGAAGGTAATGGGCCAGGCAGGACTTTTCAATATCGTCATGGGTGACTGGCCCTTCTGCGTCGGTATATCGATCGTGGCCGCTCTGTCGGCCCTCCTTCTCCAGGCCCGCGGAGCGGGCAGGGACGACACTTAGCGCCTGGGCGCAGCCTGATCACGGAGCTGCCGCGTCGCGCTGCACGAATCCACATATAAAAAAAAGAATGGACAATTTTAGCCGGATTTGAATTTCTATTGTGAATTCCGCTCTTTCATAGCGGCATCAGAATTACCCTATTTCAAAAAAAATAGAAATAAAAACAGGTAAAGGTTAAATCTATGTCCACCATTGAAGTCAAAAAGGTGACCGACAAAAAAATGATGAAGGAATTCATCATGGTACCCTGGACGGCGAAGATCTACAAAAACGATCCCGCGTGGGTTCCACCGGTCATCCTGGATAGAAAGCATTTCTTCGATCCGGCCCATGGGTACTTCTTCGAACACGGAGTCGCCGACTTTTTCATCGCCTACAAGGACGGAAAGGTCGCGGGCCGCATCACCGCCCACACCTATTCCCGCTTCGAGGAAAAATACGACAAAGACACCGGCTTCTTCGGATTCTACGAGTGCATCGACGACCTGGCGGTATCAAAGGCCCTTTTCGATACGGCCCACGACTGGCTCAGGGCGAAGGGTAAAAAGAAGATGAACGGGCCGCAAAGCTTCACCGTGTACGACGAGGTCGGGTTCGACTGCATCAACAACGGCAGGATGCCCGTGATCGGCATGTTCCACTACGCGCACTGGTACGAGAAGCACGCCCTCGCCTACGGCCTCACGAAGTACGTCGACTGGTTCTGCTTCATGGTCAAGGAAGACGGCCTGAACTGGGAACCGCTGTTTAAGATTCGCGAAGAGATGCAAAAAAAATCGGACATCAAGTTCATCACCACGAAAAAAAAAGAAATCCCCCGCAGGGCGGAGCAGATCAAGAAGATATTCAACGCGGCATGGGAGGGCAACGAAGGCCATCTGCCCTTCACCGATAAACAGTTCGAGCACCTGTTCGACGACCTCAAGCTGATCGCCATTCCCGAGCTTGCGATATTCGCCGAGAAGGACGGAGAGACCGTGGGATTCATCCTCTCGGTGCCGGACGCCAACCCGGGTTTCGTGAAGCTCAACGGAAGGCTTTTCCCATGGCGCATCCTGAAGCTCCTGTGGAAGGTAAAGCGCACCAGGACGCTCCGCACCATCCTGCTCGGCGTGAACCCCGAGTACCGCGGGCAGAACATCGACCAGATTCTTATTCTCATGACGATCGAGATAGGAATCGGGCTTGGCTTCAACCAGTCGGACTGCTCCCTCATAGTGGAGAGCAACAAGAAGATGATCGGCGCGCTCAAGTGGGTGAACGCGGACCGGTACAAGGGCTACCGCATTTTCCAGATGGATATCTGATCCGGAAAAGATCACCCGGTGGCGTACCGCTATCCGCTATCGGGCTTTTCGGAGAACCGCAGGTCACGCCTGCGGTTCTTTCGTCTCTTCTCCCTCCGGCGCCTCGGATGGGGGAGTCTTCTGCTCCTTCCCGTCCTTCTTCGTGATGAGGCCGGTCAGGTACGCGGAAAGCAGCCCGCCGAGATTGTCGCCTCCCTGCACCAGGAAGTCGGGCGTGACCTTCACGTTGCCCGCGGCGATCTGTTTGGCGATCTCGATCGCGGTGACGCCCTCCTGCCCGAGGGCCCGGTACTGGAGCTCGTAGGCGCGGGCGGTCGATTCGCCGATGGCCATGATCTTCGAGGCCTCGGCCTCGCCCCGGGCGCGTATCCCCTTCGCCTCTCCCTCGGCCCTGAGACGTATCCCCTCGGCGTCCCCCTCGGCGGAGCGGATGGCCTTCTGCTTGTTCTGTTCGGCGATCTTCACGCCGATCTCGGCCTCCACGAGGTTCTTCTGCTGTTCTGCCTCGGCGCGCGTCTTTTCGGTGGCGATGCGCGTCCGCTCGGCCTTCTGCTGCTCCTCGTACATGGCCTGCTGCTGCTGCGCGATGATCTTCATCGTCTGCGTGTCCATCAGCTGCTGCGGGAGTGTGATCTGGCAGATGAGCACGGACACGCACTCCACGTGGTACTTCTCGAGCTCGGCGCGGGCGCGCTCCTCGGCCTTGTGCTGCTCGTCCTGCCGGTCCTGCATGAAGTTCATGGCCGAGGTCGAGGACGCCTGGTTGCGGAAGCTCGAGTCGATCATGGGATGGATCACGTGCTGTATCAGGTTGTCGATGGAGCCGATCTTCGCCACCATGTAGGGCGCCTGGTCCGGCCGGACGCGGATGATGACCTTTACCGACACGCTGATCTCGAAGCCGTCGCGGGATATGACCTTCAGCGGGTCGAAGTGCGTCTGCTGGGAGTCGTCCCAGTCGATGGTGATGTTGGTCGTGTCGATCACGTACACGATGAAGGCGCGGCGGTTCAGGTAATAGATGCCGGGCCCCGCGACCTCCTGCTGTATTCCCCTGAACCCCTTGGGCACCACGTAGCGCTCGATGCCCACGGCGAGCCGCTTCTCGGTCTCGGCGGCCTGGGAGGCCCGGACCTCCGCGCCCCCCTCGCGCCGCGCGGTCTCCTCCACGATCTGCCTGACCTGCGGCGGCTCCTCGCCGACGTTCGAGACAACCACCGCGACCTGCCCCCTCTCCACCACGGCCACGTCGTCGAGCTGAATCTCGAACATGAGCGGGTTGATGTAGTAGGTGCCGGGCTTCAGCACGTCGTACTGCGGCCCGCGCTGCCCGCCGGACAGGAGGAACTGCGACGCGTCCTGGAAATCGTTGTGGCCCGGCACCGCCTTGGCCACGTACTCGGTCTCGGGAAGGGGAACACCGTCGAGCGCGGTGACGAGCCCCACCTTGCCCGAGGGTATGATCGTCGCTTCCCGTATTTCCACGTGGAAGAGGTCCGTGTTGATGCGGTAGGTTCCCGGAAGGAGTATTTCTATCTGCGGGCCCTTCTGTCCGCCGTTGAGGATGAACGCCTCGCCGTTCTCGTAGTTCGAGTGACCGGCGGCCTTCTGCGCGAGCAGCCGCCCCACGGCGATGGGGCCGCCGTCCATGGCGGTGACGATGCCGATCTTGCCCTTGTCGACGATGATGGCGGAGATGTTGCGCACGTTGAAGAGCACGGGATTGATCCGGTAGTTGCCCGGCGGCAGTATCTCGAGCTGCGGCCCCTTCTCGCCGCCGTTATCGAGGAAGGCCTCGCCGTCCTGGAAGGAGTTGTGCTCGCGCGCCACCCTGGCGAAGATCTTTCCCGCGGGGATGGGGCTCCCGTCGATGGACTCGACGACCCCCACCTCCTCCTCGCCGATGATCGTGAAGGGCGTCTTCCTGGCTTTGTAGAGATAGGGTATCAGCACGTGGAGCCCCGGGCCGAGCGTCCTGGCCTGGATACCGACCTCCCGCCACATGGCGAGAACCCTTCCCCTGGGCATGTTCCGGCCCAGCCAGCGCCGCTCGATCACGGCGATCTCCCTGCCACCGACGACGATGATCGACTGGATCACGGTGATAACGAGAAACACGGTCCCGAACACGATGAGCGCGTACAGCAGTATTTCAATCATGGCGGACGTCCTTCCTGTGGTAGTGGATGGGCGAGCATGCTACACCGGGAAGCCGGCGGAATCAATTACATTTTTCGGGGCGCACCAAATATCGGGGGGCCCGTCCCGGTCACGCGTCCGCGACGGGCGCGGTGCCGTACTGGTAGTTCCGCTTCACGTACTTGAGGATGATGGACGTGTCCACCTTGATGATGCCGTCGATTTTGCTTATGGTGTTGTGGACCAGGTCGTTCAGGTCCTCCAGGGTTTCCACGATGAACTCGGCGTTCACGTTCGCGCCGCCGGTCGTCATGACAATGTACCAGAGCTCCCTGAGCTTCACCAGCTCGGCCACTGCGGAATCGATCTTCTTCATGTCGACGTGTATGTTCAGGTCGCCGGTGATCCCGAAGCCCAGCTTGAAGGGGTTGCTTACCGCGACGATCTGTATATACCCCTGGTCGATGAGCCTCTTCAGCCTGCCGCGCGCGGTGGCCTCGGAGATGTCGAGCCTTTTGGCGATCTCGGTGTTCGAAATCCTTCCGTCCTCCTGGAGCAGAGTGATGATCTCCCGGTCGGTGCGGTCGAGGTCCCTTTTTTTGGTTTCGCCCGTGTTTTTTTCGTTTTCGCCCATTGCATTATCCCCGATATCGTATTATTATCTATAATTTTTAATATTTTTCGTTATTTTTCAATTAATTTTTGTTGATTTTCATAATTTTTTTGATATTAATTATTATATAAGGATATACCAGCGGGCGACATACAGACTTTCCATGAAAGAAGGTGCCCGTTCGGCCGCGGGTATATCCCCATCGCATGAAACGGAGGCGCACCATGAGCAGCACGACCAACACGACCGAGGCGAAACGGTTCACCATCAACGACTTCAGGGCCCGCAAGGCCTCGGGCGCGCCCGTGTCCATGGTGACCTGCTACGATTACGCGTTCGCGCGCATCATCGACCGGACCGCGGTCGACACGGTCCTGGTGGGCGATTCGCTGGGGAACGTAATCGCGGGATACTCGAGCACCATCCCCGTCACGCTCGACCAGATGATCTACCACACCGAGATCGTGCGCAGGGGCGCGCCCTCCAAGTTCCTGATCGCGGACATGCCGTTCATGAGCTACCATGTGTCCGTGGAGGACGCCCTGCGGAACGCCGGGCGCATCATGAAGGAGACCGGCGCGAACGCGGTCAAGCTCGAGGGCGGCGAGGACTTCGCGCCCGCGGTGCGCGCGCTGGTGAGGGCATCGATCCCGGTCATGGGGCACCTGGGACTGACGCCGCAGTCGGTGCACAAGTTCGGGGGCTATTCAGTGCAGGGGCGGGGCGAGGAGGCCCGCGCGCGGCTCGTGAGCGACGCGAAGGCGCTCCAGGACGCGGGCGCGTTCTCGCTGGTGCTCGAGATGGTGCCGGACTCTCTCGCCCGCGAGATCACGGCCGCGCTCTCGATCTCCACGATCGGCATCGGGGCCGGGAGCGGCTGCGACGGGCAGGTGCTCGTGCTGAACGACCTCCTGGGCGTGGACGAGTCGTTCGCGCCGAAGTTCGTGAAGAAATACGCGGACATATTCACCGTGACGAAAAACGCGCTCGAGCAGTACGACGCCGAGGTGAAGACGCGGAGCTTCCCCGCGGAGTCGAACACCTTCAAGTGAGGAGCGCGCGTCAGAAGGGTAACTTCACCAGGGGGAGCAGTCCCGCGACAATCACCGCCGCGTAACTCAGAAAGAGGCGAACGCGCCCCCGCCCCTCCCTGATGTCGGCGATCTCGCCGAGCAGGAACGGCAGGCGAAGAGGGGGATACAGCAGCAGGAAGGCGATTGCCCACCCGAACAGCGCGAATATCCCCCGGAACGTCAGAATATCGACTTTCCCAACTATCGATACAAAATTGCACACGATGCTTTCCCACACCACGGTGTACGCTCCGCAAGTGAATATGACAGCAAAAACGTTCGCAGCGATTGAGGAACGCACACATGGAGGTCTATCGAGAGGCTCATCCAGACGCAACAGGAGTTTTAAAATCGCCCACCCGTATATAAAATATCCCCAGATTATGGCTATGAATGCGATTGTCCCCGGCCAGGTCGATATTCCAAGGCCGAAACTATTCAGGATGATCAACGCCACGATGAGCGTCGTTGTCATACTCAAAAACCAGAGTACGAACAAAGGACCATAGGCAGTGAGCCTCCCGGCAGCGCGAAGTTCCCTGGTCTTTATGGCCACCGCGAAGAGTCCGATGCCAAGCATCACGATGAGTCCCGAGCCGAGTACCGGTGCCCTCTGTTTCGTAAAAAGAGCTCCCATGCTTTCATCGAGCAGGCGGTCCCTCAGTATAAACGAGTAGGCCAGTTCGAACGCGACGAAAAGATAGTTGTAGAATATGCTTTCCCGCAGGATTTCACGGAGTCGAATTTCGATAGTTCCCACAACATTCCGCATGTCGGCCAGATAACGGCAGTATCACTTTCCCGCGGGAAAGAGGCGCGCGGTCAGCGCCCTCGCCTCGGCTAGCCATTCCCGCCGCCGCTCATCGGTGCTGTTCACCACGACCCCGAAAACGGCCCTGTGCCGGTCCTCGATGCCGCAGAAATCGAACACGCACTTCATCCAGATGCGCTCCAGCGGGTCGCCGAAAACCGCGAGCTCGCGCTCGCGGGGCGTGTCGGTCGTGTTGATCACGAGCGCCCGCCTGCCGCGCAGCAGCCCCTCGGGCACGCCCTCGCCGCAGTCGCCCTCCAGGAACCTATAGGCGACGTTCGGCCGCAGCACCCGGTCGATCCATCCCGTGAGCACCGCCGGGGGCTGCCCCCACCAGTTGGGATGCACGAACACGAGCGCGTCGCTCGCGCGGAGCTCATCGCAGTGGGCCGACACCACGGGATCGACGGCACCGTCCTTCGCGAGCTCGGCCGCGGTCAGGAGGGGATCGAATCCCTCACGGTACAGGTCATGAAACCGGACCCCGTGGCCGGAGTCGCGCAGCTGCCCGCACACCGCCTCCGCGATCGCGTGGTTGAAACTCGCGGGCGAGGGGTGCGCGAGAACCACGAGCGCGTTCATTCAAGAATTTCGAAGCAGGTCTTGATGTCCATGCCCGGATCGAGCAGCGGCAGGAGCTTCGCCAGCGACTCGCCGAGCCGGGCTGAATGGGCCTTCAGCGCGTCCTTGTCGGCGTACTTTTCATAAAAGAGGATCGTGTTATCCTCCTTTCTTACTCTATGGGGGATATACTCCAGGCAGCCGGGTTCCGCGGCCTTGATCGCGGGCACGATCTCTTTTAATACCGCCACGGCCTGGTCCATCATTCCTTCCTTCACGTTTACGGTTGCGATGAGCGTGATCATTGTGAGTCTCCCTGTTGTGTGGTTTTACGGATGATCGCTCCGCGGCCCGCGCCCTGTCAAGGATGATTACGCCGTCGCGACCGACGCGCCACCGGAACGGAACGCGCGGATCGTCAGGAATGAAGCGTGTATTGATTTCGGGATTCGTGAAATGTGTGAACGGAGCGGCACCTGAAAGGCGCCGCTCCGCGGAAGGCTACATGCGGGTCCAGATCTTCTGGAGCTGGTCTTTCTTCATCTTGGGGCTGCCAAGCCGGAAAAGCACCATCCTTTTTGAGGTCAGTTCCTTGATCTGGAACTTGTCGATACCCGGCTCTCCTTTCTTGGGGCAGGTCAGCGTGTCGCCGGCGATGGAGTATGTCCCTCCCATGGGGGGCACTTTCATCGCAGAGCACACCGTCTTCCAGTTCCAGGTCCCGTCTTTCTTGAATTCGTACTGCATGTAGCAGTTCGCGAGACCCAGGTCATTCTTCCATTTGCCCACTATGAGTTTTGCCCTGTCGTCCGCCTTGACCCCGCCGCCGCTCGCGCCGCCGCCGCCGCACGCGGCGAGCAAGAATGCGCACGCGACCAGCGCCGCGACAGATAATGCCAATTTCTTCATGAAGAACCTCCGGATTACATAGAATTTACTCCCTCTCATGATGCACCTTATAAAAATCAGCGCAAGTAATTTTTTCCCTTCCCGGGCTCACCGGCCGCCCATTATGGCTTGACAGATTAGTTGGGGCACATAGCCTCCATGGGCGATGGAAACGTATCCCAAAACCTACCTGGTGTTCGCGGACATCCCGTTCATCCTGTATCCCAGGTCCGCCGCGACGCCCGGTACGCCCGGCGCGGACGAGTTCCTCTTCCCGTTAATGTACGCGGTCATCTTAGTCTTCGACGCGGTCTACGCGGTCCTCATGTACCGCAAGTGCAGGGAGGCGGGGATCAATCCCTGGAAACGGGCATGACCCGGCAACGCGTATATCCCGCTTCCCACCCACTCTGAACCGCGGCGGCAACTGCACCATGGAAACGGCATTCCACGCGCTCGATCTCTTCGGAACCTTCGCCTTCGCGGTGTCCGGGGCCTTCAAGGCGGTCAAGTACGAGCTCGACCTCCTCGGCATACTGGTGCTCGCCACCATGACGGGCATCGGCGGGGGCGTGGTGCGCGACGTTCTCTGCGGCGACCTCCCCCCGGCATCCCTCAGGAACGAAGTTTATTTCTACGTATGCATCGCGGGGGGCCTGGCCGTGTTCTTCTCCGCGCATCGGATAGCCCGCAGGTGGGACCTGGTGCTTTTCGCGGACGCGATCGGCCTCGGCGTGTTCGCGGGAATCGGCGGGATCAAGGGTGTCGACCAGGGCTTCGGCGTCGCAGGCATCATCCTGCTCGGCACGCTCACCGCGACGGGCGGCGGGGTCATCCGTGACATGCTCGTTTCGGAGATCCCCGCGGTCATCCGCACCGATTTCTACGCGACCGCGGTCATCATCGGGTGCGCGGCGATGGCGGCGCTTGCCGCGCTCGGCGCGCCGCGGGGCGCGGCGCTCGGGACCTGCGTCGCGGCCACCATCCTGAGCAGGCTGCTCGCCATGAAATTCAGGTTCTCGCTCCCGCGTGCCAGGTCCCTGCCCGAGTCCCCCTCGAAGATGACCAGGCGCCGCAGGAAGGAGAAATGAGCGGGGCCGCGAGCGGCTATTTCATGTATTTCGAAAAATCGGTGGCGTTGAAAACGCCGGTGATCGACCCGATCGCCTCGCGCACGCCCGCCTCGTTCTTCGGGTAATGGATGATCCGTACCTGCAGCAGAATGTTTTTCTTCAGAACGATCGCGTTCGCGAAATAGTACGTCTGGTCCTCGGACTTGTGATCGTCGATTTCGACGTTTTTCCGAACGCATTTCTGGATGTACACGTCGGCGCCGTTGATCTTCGAGACCGCCACCTTTCCGCATTCCATGCCGCTTATCTGGGTACCCGCGGCATATCCCTTTTTCGCCTGCTGCATCATGACCGGCATCTGCGGGGCGACATGCGCGCCCGAAACCGGGTTGTATCCCATGATACCGATTTCGATGTCACCCTCGAACCCGAACTTGGGATAGGCGTCGTTCTTGCGCTTGCCCGAGAGGGCCATGAACATGAACATGTTCGCGGTTTCCTTCCAGACAAAATTTTTCACTTTGAGGGTGAATCCCTTCGGCATCAGCTGCTCCATTTCCCGGGGGAAGTTCTTCGAGGTCCCCCCGCCCATCTGTTTATACTGTTCCATCATCCCGTCCAGGTCCTGGGATACGACCGCCCCCGGCACGAGCGCCAGGATGCAGAGAAAAACGATATTTTTTATGTTCATGACCAGCTCCTCATGTTGAAAGAATACGGCCCGGGGCCATACGAGAATGAACTTACAAAACAAAACCGGGATCGTCAAATGAATACCCGCTTTTTTCTACGTTATAATTTTCGGATGCACCCGGGGCCGTAAAATATTCTTGATTTCCGCGATCAGCGGTATTATTTTTCACCAGATCAATGAAAAGTATCCGCCGGGACCATCCGGGAACGTAATGATACAACAGGGGGACATACAATGAAATATGTGGCCACCGTCATCGTGGTAACAATCGCGTTTTTTTCCTATGGCTGTAAAAAAGAGGCGCCCAAGGACGCGTCCATGCCCGCATCCTCCCGTTACTACGGCACGACATCGGTCGAGAAGAGCAAGGCCGTCACCAGCGACGTGAAGGAACGGTCCATCTCGAGACAAGGTACACAGGCCGCGGACGAGTCGAAAGTCGAGGAGGAGGCGCCCGCGAACATCATGGCCGACGGCAGGCCCGCAGACCCGGGAATCGCCGGGCATTTTTACGCGGCCATGGACCTTTCCAAAGACAGGCTCCTCGAGTACCGCGTGAACCTGGACTACCGCTGCACCGACCTCCAGCAGGCGAGGCTTCTGCTGCTCGCGATCACCTCGAAGTACGGCTTCGTCAGGAGCGAATCCACCTCCATCAGCACGACCAGGCAGAACATGAACACGGTCATCGCGATCAAGGCGGACAGGCTCTACGACGCGCTGCTCGAGTGCGACCGGCTGGGAAGGCTCGAGAACGAAAGCATCATCGTGACCGACCACACGGGAAACATGGTACTGAGCGACCGCAAGGCGAAGCGCGAGCAGGTGCGATCCCTGCGCCGGGCCAGGGCGCTCGATCAGGGGGCGACGAAGGAGCGCACGTGGAGGGAGGTGGAGGACTCTCTCTCCGCCAGCGAGGACGCCATGGACGGCGCGGAGCACGCCAAGTGGGGCATACGCGACACTGTCACGTGGGCCACGCTCACGGTGACCCTCAGAGGGCCGGAATCGGCGCGGCAGATCGAGGTGCCCCGCTACGTGAACGTGCTGGTGTGGCTCGCGAACTTCTTCCTGAATCTCCTGTATGTGCTGCTCGGGGCCTCGCCCTTCATCGCGCTGATCGCGGTCGTCATATGGAAGCGAAAGGCCATCATCGGCTTGTTCAGGCGGCGCGCTCCCGGGCAGGGAGACTGAGCCGTCGCGTCCGGGTACGGATCGGGGAAAGCATCATTCCCTGGTCCCGTACCCCATGTACGATGTTTCGGCGTGCGGGCTTTCGCCCATTTTCATCCTCTTTCCCATCTCGAGGAAGCTGATCTCCCCCCTGGCCCTCCTGCGCGCGTTGCGCAGGCACGAAATCATTCCCGCCGCGGGCGCGATGCCGGTGATCCCCCCGGGGGTAATCCCGCGCGCCGACATCGCGGCAAAGAGCTCGGACGGTTTTACGAACCTGCGCCACTCGTGCGTGTCGGGCCGTTCCCACGCGGTGGATCGCCACTCCTGGGCGACCTTGATGATGGCGAGCCTGCTCACGAACGTCCTGTTGACGGTATCGAAAAAGAAAAGGCCACCCGGTCTCAGCACGCGCGCGATCTCGCCCACCACCTTCGACACATCGTCCACGTGCTCGAGAACGTCGCAGCACACGGCGATGTCGAACGAGGCGTCGTCAAAGGGAAGGTTCTCCCCGCAGCCGTCGAGATATCGTATCGGGAGACCTCCGGCGGCCGCATGCTTCCCGGCCAGCTCGACGAGCGCCCGCGACGGATCGATCCCGGTCACGTCGAGCCCGGCCTTCGCGAGCTCCTCGGAGAGGAAGCCCCCGCCGCAGCCCACATCGATGACCGTTTTCCCGCGAAGACCGGCCCCGTACTTCACGGAGGCGATATCCATAAAACGGGAAAAGCGTACAGGATTGATGCAGCGCCTGAGCATCGTGTGGGGGCTGTTCTCTCCCTCGTCCCACCAGTCGCTGACGCCGGTTGAGTACCAGTCGTTGTCGATTGTCATGTTGCGCCTCCTATCGGGGATACACCCTTCACGCCGGCCATGCCGACGGGACGAGGCACCAGTCCGATATGTACAGTATACACCTCGGCATGGTCGGGGTCATTAACAAAGGATAAGCGATGAACTACCGGGATCGGGACTTTCCGTGGCGGGAGTCACTGCCCACCCCGAAGAATCTTGACGTCGAGAAGGTCTTTTTCGCGCCCCGTGGCCAACTTGTTCTTTATCATCATCTCTTTGCTGATGAAGAAGACCTGCACGCCGCCGATTCTGCCGTGCTCCCTGGTCGGCCATATCTCATCGAGCGAGACGCCGCTGATGTTTTTTAAAATGTCAATTCGGATAGGGGGGCGGCCGAACTGGATTGTGTTCTCATCGGTCATGTCACTTATCGCAAGCCCCAGGGTTGAGCCAAAAAAATCGGAAATCGCCCTGAGCACTTTCCCGCCATTTTCCATGGACGGGCGGATGAGTATATCGATATCGCCGGTGTAGCGGGGGATGCCGTAAAAGGCAAGTGCATAGGCGCCCACTATGACGAATTCAACTTCGTGTGCAACGAGGAGCGACAGGAAGTCAACATAATCATCATGCATCATCGGGGCCTTTTCAATACTGTTTTCTCGATACGGGGGGGATTATCATAATTCATCACGGCATAGTATTGTTCCCGGAGCGAACGCATGGCGTCCATCCTTTCGTCGGGAGACCTGCCGAGCCAATAGAGAAGGCTGATCCTGTCATCGTCTTCATGAAGCGGGACCTTTTTTACAACCGGTTCAATTTTCCTCATGACATCCTCACAACGGCAAGCGTGACGCACCGCCCCCGCGCGGGCTCAGATTCGGTCAGGTTCCATGCACCCCGCGGCGGTCTCGGCACGGATGCGCCACAACTCGGCGTTGAAGCGCGCGCACTGTGAAAGCCAGTACAGACGCTCGTCCGGGGTGAGCGCCTGAAACTCGGTGTGCCCGTCGAAGTCGCCTTCGGTGGCGTGGCACAGGCACGACCGGAAGAATTCCATGCCGTCGGACTTCATCAGTCGTCCCTCGATTTCGCGAGTATTTTCTCGAGCAGCACGATGTCGAACCTGTCCTTGTCGCGCGGGCTGGGAATGGATTTCTTCATGTCCAGGAGCTTCTTTTTCGAGAGGAGGTTGATATCCTCCCCGCCGATCTTCACGGTCTCCACGTGGTCGCGCATCGACTCGAACGAGAACGCGTCCGTGATGAAGATGTCGACCTGGCGGTAGGGGTTGCGCGGATCGAGGAAGGTGAAGACCACCGCCTTCTTCTGGTCCACCATCATCTTTCTTTTTTCGGGGTCGAGTATCGATTCCGCGGGCACAGGCGCGCGCGGAACGAGCCCCAGTTCGTCCATGACGTCCAGGAAGCGCTTCAGGTTGTCCTCTTTCATCTCCAGGGAAAGGTCGAGGTCCATGGTCATCCGCTCGATGCCGTGCAGAACCAGCGCGACGCCGCCGCAGATGATGAAATCCACACCGTTCTTTCTCAGCGCGAGGATGATGTCCTTGAGATGGTTCCCGCTTTTCATGGAGGCCCATTGTCCACCATATATCGGGATTCTACAACCCATTTGCGCGCGCGGCCCGCAATTTTTTCGCGCCGGGGATGGATACCGCCCCGCGTTTTGCCGCGACGAACAGCGTGCATATTCCCCTTTGCCACGTCATCCCTCCCCGCCTTTAACATCGTTCCGGGGAAGCGGGGGGATATGCCAGATTATCGTGCAATGTGACATAATCTGTCAACCCTTCGCCCGCCGGATTGACACTTTCAGTAAAATGGGCAATCCGAGGTAAAAGGGTTGATTTTTTTTCTGCAGCTTTGTTACACTGCCTTATACAAAAAATCAAAAAAAGTGATATTTCGATATCGTCACATATTATATCGAAATCGATTTTAAGGAGGATTATCGATGGAAAGGAAATGGCGTATCCTTGCGTTCATGCTCATATCGCTTTTCGCAGTATCCCCCCTCTTCGCCGACAAATTGGACGAAGAAACCCTGAAAAAGAAAAAACGCGGATGGTACTTCACCGGACTTCCGCTTATCAGCTATAACACCGATAACGGCCTTGGCTACGGCGCCCGGGTCTATTTCTACCACAATGGCAAGGACGAGGACCCCGGTTTCGACGAGTCCCCGTATTTCACCCAGCTCTTCGCGCAGTTCTACCAGACGACCGGCGGCTACCAGTATCATACGCTGGACCTCGACCAGTACAGGCCATTCGGCCTCGACCTGCGCGTCCAGATCGTGTTCCTCTGGGACATTAAAACGAACGCGAACTACTACGGCATCGGCGGCCGGACCACCCACCGGAGCCTCGAGGATGCCAACCTGATCACGCATAAATCATACAAGCACTACTGGAAAACCTTTCTCATGAAATACGACTCGATCTTCTTCGTGCCGAACGACATCTACCACTGGTACACGAAGGTGAACTACAAGTACAACCAGTACAAGTACAACAAACCGGGCGGGTACATCAACTTCATCGGCAAGATAGTCGTGCCGGAACTCCAGTACATCGTTGGATTCCAGGCACAGTGGGTCGGCATTGAAAAATGGGACATGCACGGCTACAAGCTCAACGGCCACCGATGGGCCTCGCTCAAGCCGACGAAGCTCATGTGGGAGCGTCCGCGCGGCTACAACGGCGGGTGGGTCAACTATCTTCGCCTCGGTCTCGCGTACAAGGCCCTCGACTACGAACCCGATCCGCGCAAGGGCTACATGGCCGACTACAGTTTCGAAATGTCCCAGAAATTCTTCGGTTCCGATTACATTTACTATCGCAACACCCTCGGGTTCCGCGGATACTACACCCTGTGGAACCACCTGACCTTCGCGGCGCGCATCGCCTACACGAACGCGGCCTACCATATGCCGTTTTTCGAAATGGCCACGTTCGCCTTCCCGTGGAACAGGCAGACGGGCCTCGGCGGGAACAGGACCCTTCGCGGCTACAAGGAAGCGCGCTTCGTAGGCCCCACCATGACCATGGGCAACGTGGAGCTGCGCTATCACATCGGGGACATCATGATACCCGTTCTTGGACGCTTCGGCCTGAAGATCGTCGCATTTTGTGACATAGGAAACGCCTACGACAAACCGGGCGATCCCTTCGTGCACCCCCGCTGGAAGGACTACAAGTATTCCTACGGCGGCGGCATAGTCATACCATGGAACCTGGCGACCATCATCCACGTGTACTACTCGATGAGCGAGGAGGACAGCGCGATCTCCGTCGACTTCAAGCACGCGATCCAGTAACGCGGGCGTAACGCCAACACAAAGCGGGGGGATTGCAGTCCCTCCGCTTTTTTATATTTCCACCCCGCCGGAGGGGACGAAAAGCCACATTCGGGGCGACGCCATGCTTAAAGAATACGGTAACGTGAGCCAGAACGAAGCGGACAGGGGAATCTTCCGCAGGTGGTTCTACGACGATTATTTCGACCTGGTCGTCTGGTACGGCGACACCCGGGAGGTGGTGGGATTTCAGCTCTGCTACGACAGGCTGCGCGACCCCCACGCATACACCTGGTACGCGAAGTCGGGCGGCGGCCACAACAGGATTGACACCGGCCCTGAGTTGCACAATCTGCAGACTCCCATATTGGTCAAAGACGGAATCTTCCCCATGAAGATGGTCAGCGCCCGCTTCAGCGAGGCGAGCCGCGGCATAGATCCAGCCGTGCGCGAGCTCGTCATCGGCGTCCTCGCCGGGGCGAAGGGCGAGTGATCCATGACTCCCGCATACGGCGCCTCAACGACCGGCCGGAGGCCGCGGGCGGGCGCGTGGTGTACTGGATGCAGCAATCGCAGCGCACACGCTACAACCATGCCCTTGAATTCGCGATTGACCAGGCCAACCGCCTTCGACTGCCCCTCACCGTCTGTTTTTTCCTGACCGGGGATTACCCCGGCGCCTCGGCCCGGCACTATGCGTTCTTGCTGGAGGGGCTCTGCGACGTGCGGGAGGGGCTCGCGGCGCGCGGCATCCCGTTCGACCTGCGGATCGGCGATCCCCCGCGGGGCGTCGCCGGCGCCGCGCGGGACGCGGCGCTCGTGGTGGCCGATCGCGGCTACATGCCGGTCCAGCGCCGGTGGCGCGAGCGGGCCGCCGCGCTCCTCGACGTTCCTCTCGTGGAAGTGGAAAGCGATGCCGTGGTTCCTGTCGCCGTCGCCTCGCAGAAAAAGGAATACTCGGCCGCCACCCTTCGCCCGAAGATCATGAAGGCCTATACCGCGTTTCTTCACCCGCTCGCGGAGCGGGCCGTCGGCATTTCATCCGAGCGGGACGGGGATTCGCTCGATCCGCGCGACGCGGCCCTCATCGTCGGGCGTCTCGGCGTGCCCGCGTTCCCCCAGCCGGTCCCGGGCGCCAGGGGGGGACAGGCGGCGGCCGCCGAAACGCTTTCACGCTTCATCGAGACGAAGCTCGACGGCTTCGACGTGAACCGCAACGACCCGGGCAGGGACGCGTGCTCCGGCCTGTCGCCCTACCTCCACTTCGGGCACATATCCCCCCTTGAAGCGGCGCGTGCCGCGCTCGACACGGACTCGCCCGGCAGGGACCGCTTCATCGAGGAGCTCGTGGTCCGCCGCGAGCTTTCACTCAACTTCGCGGCGCACGAGCCCGCCTGCGATTCGTACGGCGGCCTCCCTCGCTGGGCGCGCGAGAGCCTCGCGAAGCACGCGCGCGATTCGCGCGAATACCTGTACGGACCCGGGGAGCTCGAAAACGCGCGCACCCACGACCCGTACTGGAACGCGGCCCAGCGCGAAATGACGGCGCTCGGCCGCATGCACGGGTACATGCGCATGTACTGGGCGAAAAAAATACTGGAATGGAGCGCGTCGCCCGAGGAGGCCTGGCGCACGGCGCTGTCGCTCAACGACCGGTACAGCCTCGACGGCCGCGATCCCAACAGCCTCGCGGGCGTGGGATGGTGCTTCGGCCTTCACGACCGCCCGTGGGCGGAGAGGCCCGTGTTCGGCTTGGTAAGGTACATGAACCAGGCGGGACTCCGCCGCAAGTTCGACATGGAGCCCTACGTGGCCCGCCACTCGTCATGACAGGCCGGCGGGCGGCGGAGAGCCTTGCCCGCCGTTCTTCGCCCCGCGTTCCACCCGTCTGTTCCGGATAATCACCCAGAGCACGTGCGCAGTGAGGATCGCCGCGCCCGCGGCCAGGATCAATTTCTCGTAGCGCTTCACGTCCTCGATGATAATTTCGATCGTCTGCCCGAAAAAATAGCCCGCGCACCCGACCAGGAGCGTCCAGGCCACGCCGCTGGCGAAGTTCAAAAGCAGGAACTTTCTGAACGAAATGTTGCTGAGGCCGATGGCGAACGGCGCGACGGTACGCAACCCGTAGAGGAACCTGAACGCGAGGATGACCGGAGTGTGGAAGCGGTCCAGCAGACTCCTGAAGCGCGCGAGCTTCTCGCCGAGGCGGGGACGCTTCTCGATGAACTGCAACCCCCGTCTGCGCCCTATGTAAAAATACAGCTGGTCGCCGATGAACGTTCCGATAAACCCGCAGGTCAGGACCGCCGGAAGGGAAAGGTATCCCCTGTGCGCGGCAAAACCGGCGATGATGAGGATCGTTTCACCCTCGAAAAAGGTACCGATAACTATCGCCTGGTAACCGAATGTCGATATGAACCATTGCAGATCCATGTCTATTCCCAAAACAATGCTGGTTTTTCTTTGTTTTTAGTCCGATCAACGGCTAGGAAAACCAATTTTCCCCGGTTTTGCAAACATTTTATTCCATTGGTGTTGACCGATTGAATAGTGGTGTATATATTAATAATTAGACCGACGGTCGGTTTATTAATTTCAGGATATATCCATGGCAAGGACAGCAAAAAACCATGAAGCAAAGCTCAACGAGCTTCTGGATGTCGCACAGGCCCTGTTTCTCGAAAAGGGATTCGAGAATGCGACAATGAACGACATACTCGGCAAGGCCCGCATCTCGAAGGGCGCGCTGTACCATTACTTCGCATCGAAGGAGGATATTCTCGACAGGCTGACGGCGCGAATGTCATCGATGATAATCGAAAAGTCGAGGCACGTAATGGATGATCCCGGTATCGACGCCCCGGAGCGGCTGAGACTCCTTATGAAGGAAAACCGCGCCTTCAAACTCGAGCAGGGCACGTTCATGGTTTTCCTTCTCAGGACCCTCTATTCCGATGCCAATCTGCTCCTCAGGTACAGGCTCTCGCGCAGGATGGTCGGCATACAGGTTCCCTATTTCCGGGCCATAATCGAGCAGGGAAACAGGGAGGGCCATTTCAACGTCGGGAATCCCGGGGAAACGGCCTCGATCATATCGGTGACGAATATCGCTTTTTCGGAGATCCTCGTCCCGCTCTTTCTCGAACTCCCTCAGAAGCCCGGGAACGCGGATGCCATCCGCCGCCATTACCGCGCGCTGACCGACGCGATAACAGGGATACTCGGCTCGAGGCAGGGTTCCTTCGGGGGGGACGACGACATGGAAGGATTCATACAAATTTTCAGCGGGGCCTGAACAGATACCCGCTCACACGACAGGAGGCATGATCATGAACACAAACACTGCTGCAGGCGCGACGCTCAACAGGGCGGGCGTCATAAGAATCATAACGGTCGTTGCATTCACCGCGCTTCAGATGACGGTTTTTTTTATCGCCGCCGGGGATCCCACGCTTGTTCGGGGCTGGATCTATTTCGGACTCTCGCTGGGATACGTGCTAATAATGATGCTCTATATATTCATACGGCACCCGGAAATGGTCGAGCTGGTGAATGAAAGGGGCAAGTACAAGGAAAACACGAAATGGTGGGACAAGCTCTTCATGGTGTTCTATACGCCCGTGCTGTTCGCCATGCCGGCCCTGTCGGGACTCGATGTATCGCGCTTCCGTTGGAGCGAGACTCCCTTCTGGCTGACATGGCCCGGTATCGCGCTTTTCATCGCATCCGGGCTGCTGGTGCACGGGGCGATGATCGTCAACAGGCACTTCGAGACGACCGTCCGTATTCAGGACGACAGGGAGCACTCCGTGGTGTCAACCGGTCCCTATGGCTTCATCCGTCACCCGGGCTACCTGGGCATGATGGGCCTCAACCTCGCGTTCCCTTTGATAACAGGATCGCTCTGGAGCCTTGTCCCCGCCGGCATGATCGTGCTGCTCCTTTTTCTCCGTACGGGCCTGGAGGACCGCATGCTGAGGAGGGAGCTCCCCGGCTATGACGAATATGCGCACAGGGTGCGCCACAGGCTTGTGCCGCTGATCTGGTGAGATTGTCATGGGAGGGGGTATCCCCCCTCCCATTGTTCCGGTCTTCCTTTGCAATTATCCACTCCGTCCCTGATGCTTTTTTTACTTGCATAAATGGCGCTATTCATGAGATATAAAATTTCAGTATTAATAATTTTTTCGAGGAGAAAGACATGAAAAAACTGATGGTTTTTGCTCTAATGTTCAGCATTGCGGGCCTCGCCGGTATACTGTCCTGTAAATCGACCGTAAAATATCCTTCAGGCGACGTATATGTCGGGAAAGTCAACAAGACGAACCGGGAAGGCACAGGCGAGTATGCATGGAAGGCCGGCGACAAATATAGCGGCGAATACAAAAACCAGAAACGCAACGGCAAAGGGACCTATACCTGGGCCAACGGCGACGTATACGCGGGCACCTACAAGGACAACCTGAAAGACGGCAAAGGCGTGTACACCTGGAAAAGCGGCGATAAATACGATGGCGATTTCAAGGACGGGTTCATGACCGGGAAAGGCACCTACACCTGGGCGAACGGCGACATCTATGTCGGCGATTTCGTGAACGACATGCGCCAGGGCCAGGGAATCATGACCTACAAGGCCGACGGGAAGAAGCTCGAAGGCAAGTGGGATAAAAACGTTTACATGGGCCAATAGGCTGCCCCAATCCGCGCACCGCATGAAAGGGATAGTCTTCGACGCCTGGGACTATACCGCCGATGATACATTCATAAAGGCGAACTACCGGTATACCGGCAGCAGGGACGAAGGGTGGAACGTTACGCGTAACGGCGCGTTCCATCTCTCCCTGGGGCCCGGCTACCTGCCCCTCAGGATCGAGGCGTGCGGGATCTGCGGCACCGATCTCTCGAGAAGATATTTACCGTTTCCACTGCCCCAGGTTATAGGGCACGAAGTCTCCGCCGCCGATCCCTCGACCGGCGCGCGCTATACCGTCGAAATAAACGATTCGTGCGCCGCGCGCGGCGATGCCGCGCCGGAGGTGTTCTGCCGCGAGGGCATTCCCACGCACTGCCCTGAACGGCGCGTGCTCGGGATCGACCGCCTTCCCGGCGGGTTCGGGCCGTGGATACTCGCGCCCGTGAACGCGATGGTGCCCGCGGGGGAACTCTCCCCCGCCGAGGCCACCCTGGTGGAGCCCCTCGCCGCCGCGCTGCACGCGGTGCGGAACTCGCAACCCCGGCGCGGCGACCGCGTGGCGGTCCTCGGTACGGGAAGGCTCGGACTGCTCATCACGGCATGCCTCGCGTCCGGGCCGGGCGCGGAAATCGAGCTGACCGCCTTCGGCAGGAACGACGCCGGACTCGCGCACGCGCGTTCCCTCGGCGCGCACCGAACGGTCGTGGCGGGGCGCCGGCCCGCGGAAGGCGACCGGCGCGCCTACGATCTCGTCTTCGACGCCACGGGCTCACCCGACGGGTTCGCGCTCGCGCTCGCTCTCGCGCGGCGGGAGGTGCACCTCAAGTCGACGCACGGCAGGGAATGCCTCGGGATACGCCATCTTACGGAAATGGTCGTCGACGAGATCGCGATCCTTCCGTTCTCGGAACGGGGCCTTTCCTTCATGTGGGAGGGGGATAGCCGCCGCAACGACTGCCTGTTCGTACACGAGGGCGCCGCGGGCATCGCGGCGCCGCCCGGGATACAAAGTGTCGGGGGAAGCCCCCTCGAGGGGCTTTCGCGCGCGGAGGGATTCACCGCCCGCCTTCCGCGCTTTGATCTTGCCGTGGTGTCAGACACCGCGGGGCTCGACGCGGTGCTCCGCCCGGACCCGTCGAGGGAAATATCGCTCGTGCGGCCGCGCGGCGCGGTCCTGCTTTCGGGCGGCGACAGCGGCAACCCGCTTGACAATTTCATCGCGGGGGGCGGCACGGTGCGCACCTCCCGTTGCGGAAGCCATCGCGATGTAATGAAGCTCCTCGCGGCCGATCCCGCCCTGCCGGGACGGCTCGCCGAGGCGCTCATCGTTCGCGCCTTCCCGGCCCGGGACTTATCCTCCGCGTTCAGGGTGGCCCGGGAACCGGGTGCCCTGAAGATTGTCGTGGAACAAGGGGTGTGATCCTTCCGCGTGAAGGATTTACTCTTGACATGAATCGGCATCAGTAAGCATTTTTCAAAATACTGTCGGGGGAAACACGATCATGGAAGCGCCAAACCAATCAGTCATGGAAGCCCTCGAAATAAAGGGGAGCTTTCTCTACATCATTTCACTCATCGTGTTGTCGCTCTTCGCCAACGGGTTCCAGATCATCGCGAAGGTTGACATGCGGGGCGTAGTCGTGCCGGCGGTCGCGAACGTATTTAACATTCTTATCGCGATCATCATTTACCTGAGAAAAAAATCCCGAAAAAGCGTGCACATACTTCCGTGGATCGTCGGTTTCACCACCGTAACCATCCCTATCCTCGCGAAATACAATTACGTTCGGATGATCGGCTACAACAGCGACGGGTGGACATTCGCCATGGAATCGTATAACACGTCGATCCTTTTCGTCATATTCGTGTGCATCCTCTACCTGCTCTACAACAGGCGGGTGTTCATCGTATACGCGGTCTACGCAATCGTCAACTGGACCGCGTTCATCTTCATCGCCATAAGCCAGGGCGCGGTCATTCACATGGACGCCTGGGAGGGCGGCAAGCCCGTGCACGGTATGATCATCATGCGCGAGGCCTTTTTCGTCGTCATTGTCATGTACCTTTTCTACCTGGTTTACAAGTTCATTCCCATCATCCACGAATTCGACCGTCGGACCACGAAGCAGCGCGAGATCATCCAGTCGCAGGCCGACCGCCAGAAGCAGATCACCGACGACATCAAGGAGAGCGTTAACGGGCTCTTCACCCAGGTGGACCAGCAGAACGACCTGATAACCAACTTCAACGACAAGATGCAGAGCCAGAGCGCGACCTTCGAGGAGCTGTCCGCGGCACTCGAGGAGCTGCTCGGCTCCGCGGAAAACATCCACGGCTCGTCCGTAGACCAGATCGACGGAAACGTGCGCATGGAGACCATCGTCGGCGAATTCAAGAACATCAAGCTCGAGACGAAGGAAAAGCTCGGCAGCACCTACCGGGACATCGACATGGTCGTCACCAGCAGCGCCGAGACCAACGAGAAGCTCCAGGAGGTGGAGCGCACCATCGACAAGATCAAAACCCAGAGCGACCGCATCGGCGAGACCGTCACCATCATCACCGACATCGCCGACAAGATCAACCTGCTCTCGCTGAACGCCTCGATAGAGGCCGCCAGGGCCGGGGAGTTCGGCAGGGGCTTCGCGGTCGTGGCCGACGAGATCGGCAAGCTCGCCTACCAGACGAGCGAGAGCATCAAGGAGGTCGAGAGCGTGCTCCAGGAAAACACGCGCATCACGCGCGACGGAGTGGACGTGATCAACCACACGGCCGAGCTCATGAAGGGCCTCCTCGCGAGCATGACCGAGACGTCCAACAAGATCAAGGTCCTGCAGGAAAGCATCCTCATCGAGGAAAAGTACATCAACATCATCATCGACCAGATGTTCAAGAACATCGAGCTCGCCAGGAACATCGGCCATGGGACCGACGAGCAGAAAACCGCCATCAAGAGCAGCTCGGACGCCATCGAGCAGGTGAACGCGCTCGTGATCGAGATGGTCCGGGAGATGCAGGCCCTGGCCTCCACCTCGAGCACGATCCTGGCGCACGCGACAGGGGCTCCTGGAGAAGGCGAAATCCGCATAAATCGGCTCTCTCCATGCCCCTGTCCTTCCCGCGGGACGCGCATCCATGCTATTTGATTTGACAGGAGCACATTGCCGTGCATGAATGCATGCGCTCGATCCGGTGACAGGAGAAAAATGCGTTGAAGGGAAACAATGCCGTTCCCGCACCCGTTACGCTCGGGGATATACTCCCCGGCTGCAGAAAGCCGGCCGCGAGACCGAAACCGCTGCGCCGGATACTGCTCGCCATCCTCCTCCTGTCGGGATCCTCTGTCTGTGCATGGCAGGACAGGCTGACCGTGATGGACTACTACCTCGACCTGCCCGCCGAGCTCTTCTACTGCGAGACCAGGCCGGCCGACCTGTCGAAGGAATTCAAAAAACGACAGATCAAAAAAAAGAATATCGGGGCAGGATATATCCTCGCGAACTCGGAGGGCTTCCCGATGGAGGTGGCGCTCTTCACCGACCGCCCCACGGGCACGGTCGTGGTGGCCGTGAACAGGACATGCGGCGCGGGCTGCATGTGCAACGAATTCAGGCTGCTCAGGCCCGCGGGAAAGGGAACGTGGACCGGGTTCGATGGATTCCCCTCTTCCGATGAAATACGCGCCGCCACGGGCATGTCCGAACCCGATTTCGAGCTCGTCCTGCCCGGGCGCGGAACGGACATCAAGGTCATCGATCGCGAATCTCGCAGGGTGCTCGCCCTGATCGAATGGACCGGCGGCAGGTTCGTGCTGAAGAAAAAACGCTGACGCCTGACGGCCGGTTATCCCGCGTTATTTTTCCGAAAAAATGCTTGCCCAAATTGGTTGACTTATCAAATATTGATATATCAATCAATTTGGAGGAATCGATGGACGACCGTCTGCTTTTTCTTATCTCGCGGGCAAACCACTCGCTGAAACAGCACCTGAAACGCGAATTCGGGCGTTCGAACGTGACCGCCACGCCCTCGCAGATGGGGATTCTCTTCGCCCTGAAGAAGAGCGACGGCCTTCCCATGTCGGAGCTGGGACGGATCATCGCCATCGACAATGCCGCGGTGACCCGGCATGTCGACAGCATGGAGCGCGCGGGTTTCGTCTCCAGGGAGCCCGAGCCGGGGGACCGGCGCAAGAATATCATCCGCATCACCGAAAAGGGACTGAGCGAGGCGGAGATGAGCGCCAGGGTGGCGCACAGGGTCAACGCGCGCATCAAGGAGGGATTCAACGACGGGGAAATCGACGCGTTCAAGCGCATCCTCGCGAGTTTTATCGAAAAATTCTCTGAATAACGACCGGAGGTACCCATGAACCGTTCTCTGAAAATGTACAACGCCCTTTCACACTATCCGCTGGGGAAGTGGATCTACTCAAGGCTCCTCTGCCTGACAGCACCCTATTTTTCCACCATCAGGCCCCGATTCATCGAATTGCGCCCGGGTTACGGCGAGATCATGATCAGGAACAGGCGATCGGTGCGCAACCACCTCGGGAGCGTTCACGCGATCGCAATGTGCAATCTCTGCGAGCTCATCGGGGGGCTCACCCTGGACGCGTCCATTCCCGGCCATCTCAGGTGGATACCCGGCGGGATGGAAGTGCAGTACCTGAAAATCGCGAAAAGCGACCTTACCGGCACCTGCTCCATCGACAGGCCCGATTCGATAGCCCCCGGACGGAAAAGGGTCGATGTCAGCATCAGGGACAGGGGCGGCAGTGAAGTCTTCAGGGGGGCCATAGACATGCACATATCCGAAAAAAAACGCGCCTCGTAGTCCCTTCTCCATGGGCATCGTTTCAACCGCGGCATCGAGCAGCATTATGCCTCGCCGGGAAACGATGCCCTTGCATCATCATCGCAATTAATTAAAAATAATTATTTTATTGACACTTTTTCCGATATGTAAGTTATTGACTGAATTTCTTAGAGTTTTAAATCGTTATCGATTTAAGGAGCGCATCAATGAATGCCGTTTTGAAAGAAGAGTACCAGCTTATCGCCAAGCACTGTCCCTCGTGCCAGTCACTGGTCATGGCCAGGGTGGAAAGGGAAACGAACGGTGAAGTGCACTACTGCGATTATCGCTGTTCCTCGTGCAGCTGGATAAGCCCGGCAAGCGCCTGCAAAAACAACTGATCCGTACGGGCGGCCGTCATCTGCCCGTATTACAATCCGCTCTTTTTCCGCGCGCAGTTTTTACCGCCTCGCCGATTTCATCTCTGCCCGGACCGGCCGACGCCGCCACGAGCCATCCGCGTGGAAATCGACAAATACAACCGGACGAAAGGCCATGGCGGAAAAAATCATTGACTAAACAGGTGAAAAACCTGATTGTCGATGATCAATCGAAACGAGGTCGTAATGGTCGATACCAAGCTGATTGAAATTCTCGCATGCCCCGCGTGCAGGGGTGACGTGGAGTACGATACCAGGAACGAAAAAATCATTTGCGTCGATTGCGGACGGAAATATCCCGTAAGGGACGGCATTCCGGTCATGCTCGTGGACGAGGCGGAAACCCCCTCTTCATAAACGCCGCGGGGCGAGGCCGTCCGGGGGGCGGCAGGCCTCCCGCCCGAATCAGCGGTCCGCCCGGTAATACCAATTTTCGAGGACAGATTATGCACTTCAACCGCGACAAGATACTGAAAGGCATTGTATACATATTCATCGGCTTTTTCACGCTGATCATAATCATATCGTTCGGGATGCCGGATTTCATCTCCCGCATGGGGCTTGACCAGAACACCATCGCTACCTTGAACGGCAACCCGGTCCATCGCCTGGAGTATTTACGCTACCGCGACCTCAAATTCGGCCATCTCGAGGCGCAGAAGATGGACGACATGCTCCTGAACTATTTCATCCAGGAACTGCAACTCTACGACGAGGCCCATCGTAACGGAGTCGCCGTGAGCGAAGAAAAAATATCCGAGCTCATCCGCGGCATCCCCATAATGATGGATCCCGAAACGGGAAAATTCAGCCCGGACCGCATGAACATGTTCCTTCACAGGTTCCGCATGAGCCTGCCCGAATTCTACAAGTTCGTCGAGCGCGATTACACCATCAAGGAATTCATGAGGCTGATCGGGATGGGCATCCCCGTGACCTCGGACGATCTCGCCGTGGAACAGACGGCGCGCGACGCGAAGATCCAGTTCAGGTACGCCTACGTGAGCGCCATGGAGCTCCAAAAGCGCACGGCCGGGAACCCCGTGACCGAACAGGAAATCGACGCGGCCATGCTCAGGGACAAGAACGAGGTGAAAGATCCAAAGACCGACAGGGCGCGCATAAAGGCGAAGCTGGAGAAAGGCCGGTACGATGTCGCGCGTGACGGGATCGTGAAACGAATCAACAAGCTCGCCTCGGAGAACGGTTCCTTCTCCGAGGCAGCCTCGATCCTCCAGGGAACGGTGTCCTCTTCGAACGTTTTCAAAATCGGAGAGATCCCCAAGGACGCATCGGACCAGCAGAAGATACTCACGGACATATCCAACTCGAAGGTATTCCTGGACGACTTCCTTTCCATAAAGGAGAACGCCACCTCCCGTGTCATCCAGTCCCCGATGGGACTCTATGTCATTTCGCCCTCGCTCAAGGACATAAAGGCCTCGCAACCGTCCGAGAAGGATATGCCCGCGCTGAGAACGGCCCTGGTCAACGACATCGAGGGCGCCCTGATGAGAAGTTATACGACGAAAATAATGGAAAAATCGAAGGTGAAAAAATACCTAAAGGCGGAGCAGTGACGCGTCCGGCCTGAACGCCCATCACACTATAAAAGGGATACTGACGTGGCAACAAACATCAATGCGGAATTCGTAAACCCCTTTCTCGAGGCCGCAAGCGCGGTCTTCAAGCAGATTCTGAACGTCGACCTCAGAAGAGGCAAGCTCGTAATAAAGGAGAGTCCCATCCCCTCGATGGATGTCGCGATCATCATAGGCATCACGGGAGGCATCACCGGCGACGTGGTGTACAGCATGGGCTACAACATGGTGTACAAGATCGCCGAGGTCCTGGCTCCGGGCCTTTCCGAGGAACAGATCAAGACCGAGTACAAGGACATCGTGGGAGAGCTCGCGAACATGATCACGGGCAACGCCATGAACCTGTTCGCGACCGTTGGCAAGCATATCCACATAACCACCCCGACGGTCATCGAGGGAAGGGAAATCACCATCACCATGATCAAGCAGACGACACTGGGAATCAACCTTTACAGCCCCATGGGCCAGCTCGAGCTGAACATCGCCCTCAAGTGACGCGCCCCGCAGGGGAGGCCCTCAGAGCGAGAACCTCCCGCCAGCCATCGCCGCATCCCTGAATAAGAATTCCGACGCCGGAATCGTGCCTTTCGGACGACTGCCGTGGGGGGGGACCGCCGGCGTCCCGTAGGTTACGTCGATCACGCGCAGCTCGACAGGCTCCATGCCGTTCACCGACAGGCCGAGTTCCACTCCACCTTCGGCCAGGCCGGAGTACTGGATGACGGTCCAGTCCTTCAGGTTTACCTGGTCCAGGATCAACCGGTACCCGGGCTTCATCGTCTCGACGGGGTTCATCCCCGCGGGGATACCGTCGACGGACATTTCCCTCACCCTTCCCCCGTCGCGGATCACGATCAGCATGGCCGCGGCCTTCCGCGGCGACTGGATCTTCACGGTCAGCTTCCTGCCGCCGGAAACCGCGGCCGCGCCCGCGAGGGTGACGCGGGGCGGCGGAAGGCGCAGGTCCGGGGCCTCCGCGACGAGCGTGGCATACGGCTTGAAAAAGCACCGCGGGAGGAGCGAGGACACAAGCGGGAGCTCGCTCCGCCGCGCGCGGCCGAAATAGGGTGAGGTCCTTTCGTCCACGTCGGGATCGCAGCTCACCCAGCGCGACTCGCCCCTGTCAGCGTCGAACACGTAGGATACCGCGTCCGGCCTGGGTTTCTTTTCATCGAAGCCGGACAGCCCGATGCCCGCGACAAGGAACGCGACGCCGGCCGCGCAGAGTACGAGCGCGGCACGGTGCCCCGCGCGCGAGAAGACCGCCTCGCAGAGGGGCGCCATGAGCATGACGTACAGCGACCCTGACAGCACCGCGGCCGCGGCGAAGCGCAGCGTCAGCGCGGTGTAGAAATCGGCCGTCATGCGGGCCGCGAAGATCACGGCCGGCACGGATACGACCGTCACCAGCAGCGCATTCAGCCTGGGCGGCAGGCCGCTCCTGGAAGCGATCCCCGCGATCACCGCCCAGAACAGGGGCCAGTGGAACATGAAGCTCGCGACCGGGAAAAACATGGCCGTGGCCGCCGCCGCCACCGCGAACGCGAGCATTCCTCCCGCGGCGAGCCCCTCGGCGCCGGTTCTCCTGAGCAGACCGAACACGGCGATGCCCGCCCCGGCCGAGAGGAGCGCAAGTGCGAGGTGGAAATATCCACCGTTGTATGGCTCGCCCCAGATCATCCAGGGCAGGGACGGCACGGTGCGGAACATGATGGCGATGACGCCATGGGCAACGAGCGCGAGCGCGGCGGGCACGGCGATGACCGCAACAAAGCCCGCGACGAGACCCGCGGGCCTGATGCTTTTCTCGCGAAGCCCGGTGAACACGAGGAACAACACCCCGGCCGCGCACAGCGCGGTGAACACGGACGCGCCCGCCCTGCCGTACATCAGCATCCACGATCCGAGGGGGTTGAAATACACCGGCGTTGCCTCGCTCACGTTTTTCATCGCGTCGAAGTCGATGCCGCGCGCGAGCGAAAGCACGTGTTCGCCGTGGTGCTGGAGGGTCCGCGGATCAAGCCTGTCCGCGCTGTCGAGCGCGGTATGGTAGGCGGTCACGCCCCTGAAGAAGGCGAAATTGAGCCCCTTCGCCCCCGCGTCCCTGAATATCGAGAAGTCGGTGTCGTTGGGAAGCTGCGCGTTTACCGCCGCGGCGAGCGAATTTCCCACCGGGTCGGGCACGAGGTCGGCAAAGGCGCGCAGCACGCGGCCGCTCCCGGGCCCGGTCTCGATGAGTACCGACGGCCCCCCGATGCCCCGCGCCTCGAGGTTGACGGTCATTTCTACGGACGCGAACACGGGATGGGACCGCACGAAGGCGCACGCCCCGAGGAGACCGTATTCCTCGCCGTCGGTGAACAGGAAGACGCATTGCTGTTTCGGCGGGCCCTCCGCCTGGAGCGCCCTCATCGTTTCGAGCATAGCCGCTGCGCCCGAGATGTCGTCCGCGGCTCCGGGCCCGGTGGGCACCGAATCGTAGTGCGCGACGAACAGGATGGACCTGCCGCGGGCGCTGCCGGGGACGACAGCGATGATATTCTCTACATGGCCCGCGGTGTGGAATCCCCTGAACCAGCTCCTGAGCGCGGGCGACGCCTGCACCGACGCGTTGATGCCCATCGCGGCGCACGTGCGGAGGATATAGTCGCGGGCCTCCTTCTTCGCCTCCGAGCCCGCGGGCCGGGACTTCACTGACAAAGCCCGCACGTGCTCCATGGCGCGTGCCGACGAGAAGTGTCCCGCGGGAGCGTCCGCGGGCCGCGCGGCCGGCATGCCGCTGCAGAGCACTCCCGCGGCGCACGCGACGATGACCGCAGTAAGGACGAGCAGCGCTTCGGCAAGCTGTTTGAGTGTCGGTTTCATGGCATCCTCCCCTCTTGCATCAATACAGTGCACGTCGCGGCGCGGCCGTCAAGATATATCCGCGGCGGACGGCAACGAAAACCGCCCGGGTCCGCAACTGGCAGAGAAAATGACTTGCTAAAATCGCCCTCGGGGGCAGTATCTCCATCCATGAGAACGCAACGCAAAACCGGAAAGCAGATCGCCGCAGCGGCTGCGGTCACGCTCATTGCCCTGGCTGCCTCGTGCGGAAGGCTCACGCTCGTAGACCAGAAGGACCGGGCGATACAACAGGTATACAAGGCGCCGCTCACCGCGGACCAGATCTACGATCGTACCCTCGAATGGCTCGCGCGGAACCTCCCCTCCAGGGGCGACTCCATCGAGATTAAGGACAGGAGCCGGAAAAAAATCATCGCACGCGGCAGCGGCAAGTATTCCGAGTATTTGAACTTTTTCGTCGATCGCCAGTTCACCTACACCGTGGTCATCGAGATGAAAGAGGGAAAATACCGGGTCACCTTCGAAAACCTCGTCGTCTACTACGAGGAGCGGGAGGTCAAGTCCTCGCCCGCGCGCTACAAGTTCGAGATAGATAACATCAGGAAAAAGCTCGTCAAGGTCGCGGACGAGATGCACGCTTTCGTCCTGCGCGGCGCGGACGACTGGAACCCGGAAAAGGAAAAGTCCGGGCAGGACGACTGGTAGTCAGCCCACCACCGGCATGAGAGCCCACTTCACGGATCTGAGCTGCGCGCCCTCGCGGCGGTCGATGCATACGATCCCCCCGTTCTGGAACAGGAACACCGGGATCTCAGCCGAGCCCGCGACAAGCAGTCCCGCGAGCCGCTCCATGAACGGGAGATGCCCCACGAAGAGCGTGCCCTCGTCCGCCCCGGACAGGCGCGCCGCGAACGCCGCGACATCGTCGGCCGGGCCCATGCCGCCGAGGCCCGCGACGTCGGTCACGCCGAGCGCCTCCGCGAATATCTCCGCCGTCTGGAGGGCCCTGGCTTTCCCGCTGTGCCTGACGCGGGCGATCCGCACCGAGTAGGCGGCCGCGGTCGCGGCGATGCGACGGACATGCTCCCGCCCCTCATCGGTGAGCACCCGTTCCGCGTCCGTTTCGCCCGCGGTCGCGGCGCCGTGCTGCGCGAGATATATCGCCATCATATCCCCCCGAATTCAATTTTGATCCGGTACGAATCCTTCAAGTCTTCAGTCTCGACCTTCATGTTCTTGAGAAACGCCTGCTCCAGCTCGAACTCGAGCCTGTTGATCCACCTCTCGAGGTTGTCGTCGGGAATAAACGACTTGCCGATGACTATTTCCGCGGCATACGGGGCTAGCATCGCCCGGCACTCGATAGCGCCCACGCTCCCGTTGACGGCCACATTTAGGACCGATAAGCTATGCTCGGGGTATGACAGCGAAAATTCCGAGTCGGGAGAGAAGCTCTTCGCGAACGCCTTGATCATCTTCGTGTAATCGAAACGGACCATTTTTTTCATATTGGTGATATCGGTCATGCCTCCTCCCGCGGACCGGGTTCGCGTCCCGGGCCCGCCTATCCAAGCATGCGCCGGGCGCGCCGATTTTTCCAGCCTTTTTTCTCCCCCGGCGCCTGTAACTTTGTGCCCGCGGGCAACACAGAAGAAGATCGGGCCGGGAATGGAGCTTGAGGGATTTTTTTATTTACTTTTGTGCCGCCCCGGGCTGAAATGTATGCAACGAAACAACTCGATCAGGAGCCAGTCATGAAACAATTCAGGACCCCTCTTTCCGCGGCGGGTTTCGCCGTCATCGCGGGCATCACCGCGGGTATCGTGCTCCTGTCCGGCCTTGCGGATAGGGGAACGGTGCTCTTCGGCGCCTCGGGCAATTCGCCCCTCAGGAGCAGCAGGGAAGTCACCGACGCAGTGGACGTTCAGAATATCTTCAGGAAGATATTCGAGATGAACAGCGAGCGCGTCGTGTTCATCAGCACCGAGCAGACCGTGAAGCAGCCGCGCCATCCCTTTTACGACGACCCCTTCTTCAGGGACTTCTTCGGCCAGGGCGCAATGCCGAAGGGCAGGACGCAGAAGCGCACCGGTCTCGGCACGGGCTTCATACTTTCGGAGGACGGCTATATCTGCACCAACCACCATGTCGTCGCCGGCGTGGACAAGATAAAAGTCAAGGTCAACAAGAAGACCTATGACGCGCAGCTCGTGGGATCGGACGAACGCACCGACATCGCCCTGCTGAAAATCAACGCGGGCGAGCGGTTGAAGCCCGTGTACCTGGGAGACTCAAACTCGGTCAGGGTCGGCGACTGGGCGATCGCGATCGGCAACCCTTTCGGCCTGGACAATTCGTTCACGGTGGGCGTCATCAGCGCCTCGGCGCGGAGGGACCTCGACCTGATGGGCGATTCGCAGTCGCACATACAGACCGACGCGTCCATCAATCCCGGCAACTCCGGCGGGCCGCTGATCAACATCTACGGCGAGGTCATCGGCATCAACAGGATGATATACTCGCAGACGGGCGGGAACATGGGCATCGGCTTCGCCATCCCCATCAACAGCGCCAAGATCATCCTCGAGCAGCTGAAGACCCACAAGAAGATCAAGAGGGGATATATCGGCGTGCAGCTCGTGCCGCTGACGGAGGAATACGCGAAGGAGCTCGCCCTGCCGGACCTCAGCGGCGCGCTCGTCGGCGCGGTCCTCGACAGGAGCCCGGCGCACAAGGGCGGCATCCAGATCGGCGACGTCATCCTCCAGATCAACAACAGGAAGATCAAGAGCTTCACCGACATCCTCGAGGAGGTCGAGAAATCACAGATCGGTAAAACGCTGCAGATATATATCTGGAGAAAAAAGCATAAGATAAGCCTTTTCATCACCGTCGCCGAACGACCGTGACCGCGGCGCCCGATGGTTTCGCGGAAGGCCCTGCTCGTCAGCAAAACGAGGAACGTCCTGCAGTCATTCCTCCTGCTGTTTCTCATGGGCCTTCTGTTTTCCTTCATCGGGTTTCTCTTCGGCGGCCCCACGGGACTTCTCGTCTCTCTCGCGGTGTTCGTCGGCATCGCCGTCGCGGCCCCGCAGGTATCGCCCCAGGTGATCCTGAGAATGTACGGAGCCAGGAAAATCGACCCGCGCGAAGCCCCCGATCTCTACGCGGCCGTGACCGTCCTCTCGCAACGCGCGTCGCTCGGGAACAGGCCTGATCTCTTCTACATCCCGTCGAGCGTCATGAACGCCTTCTCGGTAGGAAGCCGGGACGCCGCGGGGATCGCGCTGACCGACGGCATCCTCAGGCGGATGAGCTGGAGGGAAATCGGGGGGATACTCGCGCACGAGATCAGCCACGTGGCGAGCAACGACCTCCGCATAATGGCGCTCGCCGACTCCATCACGCGCATGATCAACTTCTTTTCATTTGCGAGTATCCTTCTGCTCGTGTTCTACCTGCCGATCACGCTCGCGACGGGATACCGCGTATCCATTCCCGCGATCGCCCTCCTGGCCTTGTCGCCGCAGATCAGCATGCTTCTGCAGCTGGCGCTCTCGCGAACCCGCGAGTACGAGGCCGACCTTAACGCGGTCAGGCTCACCGGCGATCCCGGAGGCCTCGCCTCGGCCCTTCAGAAAATCGAACACCGCCCGCGCTCCATGCTAGACTTCCTCATCCCCGGCAGAAAGGAGCCCGGTCCCTCCCTTCTCAGGAGCCACCCCGATACCGGGCGCAGGGTCCGAAGGCTCATGGAACTCGCGCAGCGCCGCGAGGAATATCCCCCCTTCTCATACCCGCGCGCAGTGGTCCCCGAGCACTTCAACGAGGTGACCGCGCCCCCGCGCCGCCGCATCGGGGGGTTCTGGCGCTGAAATGAAAGACACGAAAATATTGATAGCGGGCAAGGACCCCGTGGAAACGACCGAGCTCCAGGCGCGCCTCAGGGGCTTCAATTTCACCGCGGACGACATTGTCACGACCACGCGCGAGTGCATCGCCGCGGTCCGCGGCGGCGCGATCGACCTCGTCATCATGAACACCGGCACGGACGATTACGGCGGGATTTTCGAAACCGCCGACGAGTTGCGCGACGTCCACGACATCCCCGTGATCATCATCGCGACGCTGCAGTCGCTCCGGCACATGCGCCGGAGCGATGGAATGGACGCCTTCGACTTCATGTTCAACCCGGTCAGCGACCTGGATCTGTACGCCTCGGTCACGAACTGCCTCACCAAGCACTCTCTCGGGAAAAAACTCGCCGAGAGCGAGAGAAGGTACCGCGAGCTCGTGGACATCATGGGGATCGTCATCCTGAGGGTGGACCACCGGGGAGTCATACTTTTCAGCAACAAGTACAGCGAGGAGCTGTTCGGCTATCCACACGGCGGACTGAACGGCAGGAACATCGCGGGTATCATCATGCCCCCGGCCGGAAGGGGCGGAGCCGCGCAGGATCGTGCGCGGGGAAACGCGTGGCAGTGGGACCCCTTCTTCGAGGGCATGGTCGAGACCGAGTGTATCTCCGCAGGCGGCGCGAGCGCGTTCATTTTATGGAACGTAAGCCGCCTGCGCGAACGGCCCGACGGGTACCGGGAGACCATGTACATCGGGTACGACATCACCCAGCGGAAAAGGACGGAATACGATCTCATCAAGGTGAAGGAACGTCTCGAGAAGATCTACAACCTGAGCCCTTCGTACATACTGATCGTGCGGTTGAAGGACGGCGTCCTCGTGGAGGTGAACGACACGTGCCTCGGGGAACTCAACCTGTCGCGGGAGGACATCGTGGGCAGGATCGCGAAACTGCCCTTTGCCGCGGGAGACCGGCGCTCCTTCCTGAAGCCTCTGATGGAAAACGGGTTCGTGCACGATTACCAGAACATCTACCGGAAGGACGGCGCCATGCGCCAGTCGAGCATAAACGCCACCATCATCGAAATCGACGGAGAGCCGTGCATCCTTTCGGTGATCAACGACACAACCGAGCGGAAGACGCTCCAGGACGAGCTCGAAAAGCAGAGGAAAATTCTGTACGACATCATCGATTTTCTCCCCGACCCGACTTTCGTCATCGACAATATGGGGACCGTCATCATCTGGAACCGGGCAATGGAAAAAATGACAGGCGTCAAAAAAAAGAACATGATCGGGAAAAGCGACCACAATTATGCGATCCCCTTTTACGGCGAGAAGCGGCCCATGCTCGTCGACCTGGTCCTGGGACAGGACATGCTCTGGCGGCACGATTACGGCCAGTATGACCGGGACGGCAGCACCATCACCGCCGAGACCCGCAAGAGGAAGGGCTCCGGGGTGCTGTCGCGGAGCATCATCTACGGGAAGGCCGCCCCACTTTTCGATTCGTCCGGCGGGATCATCGGCTCCATAGAGATAGTGAGGGATATATCCGACATCAAGGCCGCGGAAGAAAACATACGAAGAAGCGAGCTGCGCTACAGGACCATATTTGAATCCACGGGGATCGCGATGGCCATGATTGCGAAGAACGGCAACATCCGCCTTGTAAACAACCGGTTCCGGGAACTCGCGGAATACGACGAACCTGCTGCCTCGGTCCTCAACATGCGGAACCTGATTTCCGGGGACGACCACGCGCACCTGGCCCGCATGCTCGCCAACCGCGAGACCCCCGAGGACAGGGAGCAGCCCATGGAGCTTCACACGGGCACGGGTAACGTGAGGCATGTACTGATCCACGGGGCCGCCGTGCCCGGATCCTCCGAGATGCTCATATCGCTGGTGGACATCACCGACAAGAAGGCGCTGGAGAAGGAGGTACTGGAGGCGGAAAACCTTGCGCAGGTAAAGATCGGGCAGATCCTCCATGACGAGCTCGGCCAGATACTGACAGGGACCGGCTTTCTCTGCGAGTCCCTTATCAAGACGCTCTCGCAATCCCCGGACACGCAGCGCAAGGCGAAAGAAATCTACGACCTGATCAACCGCGCGCGCGACGTCACGCATCTCGTGGTGCACGGGCTCATCCCGTTCACCCTCTCGTCGGGCGGACTGCCCGAGGCCCTGTTCTATCTCGCGGAACAGACCACGAACCTCTATGGAATATCGTGCATCGTCCGCTACGACGAAACCATGAAAATCAACGACAGCCTCGTGGAAACCCAACTCTACTACATAGCGCACCAGTCGGTCACGAACGCGATAAAACACGGGCTCGCGAAACGAATCCTCATATTCCTGGGAAAAAAACGTGGACGCCTTTCGCTCTTCATCGATGATGACGGCATCGGCTTCTCCGGGCAGGTCGCGAACACGAGCGGTCTGGGGATCCGCATCATGCGATACAGGGCGCAGTCCGTAAACTGCCGCCTGACCATAGGCCCGAGGGTGCCAAGGGGCACGCGGGTCGCGTGCGTCCAGTAAAGGAGCGGGCCATGAGCGAAGTGAAAAAGTACGGAGTGTTTCTGGTCGACGACCATCCCGTGGTGCGCAGGGGGCTGGCCGAGTGCATCAATACCGAGAAGGACCTCGAGGTCGTCGGAGAGGCGGACGATGTCGACAGCTCGCTCAGGGAAATCGCGACGAAAAAACCCGACATCATCATAGTGGACATAACGCTTGGGGGCCTGAACGGCATCGATCTCACCCGCGCCATAAAGACGAGCTTCAATATCCCCGTGCTGATGCTTTCCATTCATGACGAAACCCTTTACGCGGAAAGGGCCATGAAGGCCGGGGCGCGGGGTTACATCATGAAAAAGGAATCCATCGACACCGTGATCACCGCGATACGGGACATACTCGGCGGAAAAATATTCCTGAGCCCCGCGATGAAAGAGCGCCTCCTTGGAAAATATCTATCCGGCGCCCCGGTGTCGTCTTTTTCGGGCTCGGTACTGGACGATCTCACCAACCGCGAAATGGAAGTGTTCCAGTACATCGGGCAGGGCCTCTCGTACAAGCATATCGCAAAAAACCTCGGGTTGAGCACCAAGACCGTGGAGACTTACAGAACCAGGATCATGGCCAAGCTGAACCTGAGGAGCTCGTCGGAACTTCTGCAATTCGCCATACAGTGGATTAAAAACAACGACTCGGTGATCGAATAGTATTTTTCGCCTGTTCTATCCCCGTGTAAAAAAAATTTATCCTGACACTTGACGATTTCACTTTGGATGAGTATTTTATTAATGAAAGTTGTTAGCACTCATCTATAATGAGTGCTAACAAGAAGAGCGGAAAACAATCATCCCGTTGATCTTTTCACAAGGGATATAGACAGTTTTTTCAAAGATTTTTTCAACTGGGAACCAGCCGTTTTCGGTAAGGGATGGACTCCCACTCTCGAGGTAAAGGAAGACGACAAAGCCCTTTACGTGAACGCCGAGCTTCCCGGCCTGGACGAGAAGGAACTCAACGTGACACTGGAGCACAACGTGCTAACCATCAGCGGCGAAAGAAAAGAGGAGCGCGAGGAAAACGATAAGGAGAAAAACTATCATTACAGCGAAAGACGCTATGGCTCCTTTTCCAGGTCGATCGCGGTACCGGAAGGCATCAAGGCCGACCAGATCGCGGCCGAATATAAAAACGGGCTGTTGAAGATCACGCTTCCTAAAAGCGAGGAGGCCCAACCCAGGAAGATCAACATAACGGTAAACTAGCAACGGAGACCGGCATCAGGGGAGACGATGCCGGTCGGGATTCTCTCCCCGATTAAGCACTCATGATTGCGAGTGATAACATATAACGAAGCCGGCATTGACGGGTTTGAACCGAATGCCGGTTTTTTTATGCGAGCCCGTATTGAATGATATCCCGAACGCGGTCCATGAGGAGTTCCTTGGATTCCAGTGAATATCCTTCCATGGCGACCGGGGGATGGAACACGATCTCGATGGTGCCCGGCATAAGGTCGAGCGTGTCTTTGGGAAGGACATGTCTGCTGCCGTTGATCGTCACGGGAAGGATCGGGACGTCGTGCTGAAGGGCCATCACGAACCCGCCCTTTTTAAAGGGCAGGAGCGCCCCCTCGGGGCTGCGGGTACCCTCGGGGAAAAAGACCACGGACGAGCCCCGTTCGAACCTCTTCCTGATGACAGCGAGCTCGTCGCGCGCCTTCTGCGAATCCGAACGGTCGATGTAGATGTGCCCCATGCGCTCGCATGCTATCCCGAAAATGGGCACCTTCCTCAGTTCCATCTTCATTACCCACCTGAGCTGGAGCGGGGCGTACCCGATAAGGGCCCACACGTCGACATGGCTTTGGTGGTTGGACATGAGAATGTACGATCGTCCCGGACTGATATTCTCCAGCCCCCTGACGCGAATGCGCGCGAAAGCCATCGCGAGGTTCATCCTGGACCAGAATTTACCTATGTAATGCACGAAATTCCCCGACGGATCGACGAACGCGAGCACGAGGATGGTCAGGCCCAGCACCGCGGTATTCAGGCCGAGAAACCCGAGGAACAGTGGCTTGTATATAAACATAAACGATTTAATGAGTAATTTCATATATTCAATCCTGCACATAAGTTCGACGCCGGCGGGATGCGATGAACAACCCTGTCGATAATATCATGCCAAAAACGAAGGATACTGCAAAGGCAGCACGGTGATAATTGCAAGACTATTTTTATACCATAACGACGGACCACCCGCCGAAAAAACTGTATTTTTTTCTTTACAACCCCAGAAGAACATGAGCAACTATCGCTCCCCCACCGGGAGGCGGATCATCGAATATCCGAGGCGATGATCCATTCCCCGGCAATACTACATACGAGGAGTGTAATGATCATGCAAAGATTCAAGCTCACGTTCATCGTATCGTTATGCCTGGCGACCGCCATGGCCTTCTTCTCGCTCCAGACCCTGAACGCACAGGGCAAGGGAAAGGGCAAAGGCAAGGGAGTAGGCCCCTGCCATGAGGATTTACAGAAGTACTGTAAAAAGGTCAAGCCGGGTGAAGGCCGCCTCGTTAAATGTCTCCTGGAAAACAAGAACAAGCTCACCCCCGAGTGCAAGGCCAACCTGGATAAACGCCTGGCCAAGGCGAAAGCGCACATGAAAAAGATCAACGCGGCCTGTAAAGAAGACGCCAAGAAGATTTGCAAGGACGTGAAGCCCGGCAAGGGAAGGATAATCCAATGCCTCAGGAAAAACGAGGCGAGCCTGTCAGTGGCGTGCAAGGACGCACTCAAGCCGAAGAAACCCGAAAAACCGGACGATGGCGTGAACGAGGAAGTCCATCCCGAGGAATAGATTTATCGATCAACCGTAAAACAGAGAGAGCGCCCTTCCGGGCGCTCTCTCTGTTTTACAAGCAGTCAGGCCATGCCCTGGCATGACTATAACTCGCATGCCGAGTGAATTTCGCAAAAAATCAATCCAGGCTATAATGACTATGCCGCGCGCCCTGTCCCGCGCATTCGATGCGCGTTGCGAAATTCGTATCGAGGCGGCGCCCCGGACAGTTCCTCTCTTACGAACCCGCTATGAATTTTTTCGCCTCGCTCATCGAGGGAAAGACCGCAATATAATCGAACATCTCCGGGTGCTGGAGCATGATATCCTGGAGCAGCTTGTCCGTCATCAGGAGGATATAGTAGTTCCTGGTTTTTTTCACCAGCATGAGGGCCTTCATCATGATCCCTATCGCGTAGGAAGAGACCGAGGTCACCTTCAGCACGTCGAGTATGCAATGCTTGTAATCGGGATACTTCGGCAGTTCCGCGGCCAGGGTGTCGTGCATCTCCGTGGACTCATCCTTGTCCACCTTGTCTATGCCCACCGTGCCGGTAAGAATGCCCGTGGATGCGTCGTACGCGATAGAAAAACTCTGTGTTCCAGCCATGTCCATCCCCCTTGTCGTTCGTTATCTGTGTATTGTGCGGGGATATGTCCGCACCCGCAAACCCGGAACCGGGTCGCTCGCACATCCATTCACGGCTGCGACCGCCCACCCGAATGCGGGATACCCTCATGCGTAATTGATATATCCCCGAATCACGGCGCCCGCCCGTAACAGATACGGGCAAGGCAATCCCCATCGAGCACACCTCTATCATCGATCATTTTAAAAATCAAGAAAAAATGTCGCCGCGCGGCCCCGTGGGTGCCCGCGGGCCCGTTAAAAATCACCCCGCGCGCGGGAAAGTTGTTGCCATATGCCCGCCAGGGCCGCGTTAATCCACTGTCCGACCGGCGCCGCAGCGGCCGGCGGAAACGGGGCGGGACACCCGCGCGGGTGCCCGGTTCAGCGGAATTCACGGGGTGCGACTGAATGATTATAAAGAGATTCTTCGCAAGACTGTCGGGGTTTTTCACGGAGGGTTTTCCGCCAAGAAAGGACCACCCGCGCGGCCTGAAAGGATTCATCCAGTACGCGAAGGCCGTGGCCGCGGCAAAGCCGAAGGGCCTTGACCGCATCATGCGCATCCAGCCCGTGTTCGCCCTGGGGTCGGCGATCGTATGCATACTCCTGTTCCGCAAGGGGTTCGAGCACGTCCCGGTCGCGATCGCGTTCGTCATCTTCTCAGTGTTCTACCTGTGCTTCAGGTTCTACATCATCACGAAAAAGGGCAAGAAGACCATTGGCGCGGTGAGCGACCTGGCACTGCTCTATTTCCTGAACGACATGCTGACGTTCGTGTTCCCCTTTTACCTCGAGTCGACCACGTTCCCGTCACGCAACATGCTCTTCACCGCGCTCCTGCTCGCGGCGATCGTCATCACGAACTGGTCGCCCCTGTACCAGAAGTACATATCCCCCTACCCTCTTGCCGAATCGGTCTTTTACGCGTTTGGCTTCTTCGCCGTGCTGAACTTCGTCTTTCCCATACTTTTCGCGATGAGGAACATCTACAGCCTGGCGGTGTCGGCCGGCTTCACCGTGGTGTGCGTCATCGTTTTCGTGCTCCCCTACCTGAAAGGAAACTGGCCCGCCCGCAAGATAGCGGTATTCATCGCCGGGGTCGCGGTCTCGGGCGCGCTCATGCTCCCTTTGCGGAGCCTCATCCCGCCGGCGCCCCTTCGCCTGATGGGCGGGACCGCGTGCCTGGGAGTGGAAAACTACCGACCCGTGATGCCGTTCAGGAACGCCCCGCTCGCGGCCGCGCCGGTCGCCTATTACCACACCGCGATCTTCGCGCCCCGCGGCCTGAGGGAGAAGATCGATCATACCTGGTATCACAGCGACACCGCCCGGTACCATATCAGGAAGCGCCTGTTCACGGTGCACCTGCCCCATATCACCGGAGGGCGGAAAGCCGGGTTCAACACGTGGTCGCTCCACAAAACCTACGAGGGCCGCGGAAGGTACACGGTCGAGGTCTGGACCGCGGGAGGTCAGCTCGTGGGATCGGGCTCCTTCCGGCTGAGATGAGAGCGCCGGGCCGCGGGGGGAACACGTGATTTCGGACAGATTCGCCTTTCTGTGTAGTTCGGGGATATACACCCGGTCCTGCGGCGGGAACCGCGAGGAGAGTCAAACGTGTTTCTCCCGCGCGGAAAAAACCCTTTACAACTTCATGCATATCCCCATAAGTGACACATACCCCATAAGGAAGTCGAACCCCAGCGTATGAAAAACACCGTGCGTAAACGCATTCCCTCCGACGGCAGGCCGCGCGAGGAATGCGGGGTTTTCGGAATATACGGCCACGAGAGGGCGGCGAACATCGCCTACCTGGGGCTCTACATGCTGCAGCACCGGGGCCAGGAATCGGCGGGGATCGCCTCGTCCGACGGATACTACATCTACCGATACGCGGGCATGGGCAAGGTCATCGACGTGTTCAACCAGGAACGCATCGACAACCTGCACGGGCACATCGCCATCGGGCACAACCGCTACTCGACCACGGGATCGTCGTTTCTGCGGAACGCCCAGCCGTTCCGCGCCGAGTCGATACTGGGCCCCATAATACTCGCGCATAACGGCAACCTGACCAACGCCGGCGAGCTCCGCTCCCAGATGGAAAAGACCGGCCACATCTTCCAGACCACCATCGACTCCGAGGTCATCGTGCACCTGATGGCGCGCTCGGGCGTGACCGACTTCATGGAGGCGCTGGTCTTTGCCCTCAGGCAGGTCCAGGGCGCCTACTCGCTCCTGGTCATGAACCGCGATACGGTGTACGCCGTTCGCGACCCCTACGGGTTCAGGCCCCTCGTCCTCGGGAGGCTCGACGACGCGTGGGTGGTGGCGTCCGAGACGTGCTCCTTCGACATCATCGGCGCGGAGTACGTGCGCGAGGTCGAGCCGGGCGAGCTCATCGAGCTCTCGCCGTCGGGCATGCGGTCGATTTTTCCCTTCGAGAAAAAAAAGCAGTCGCTCTGCATATTCGAGTACATCTACTTCGCCAGGCCCGACAGCATCATCTTCGGCGAGTCCGTCTACGAGATGCGCGTGGCCCTGGGCCGCATGCTCGCGACGCAGTCGCCCGCGGACGCGGACATCGTGGTGCCGATCCCGGACTCGTCCATCTACGCGGCGCTCGGCTTCGCCAAGGAATCGGGCCTTTCCTACGAGGTGGGTATGATCCGCAGCCACTACATCGGCCGCACCTTCATCGAGCCGTCGCAGAAGATCCGCGACTTCGGCGCGAAGATCAAGTTCAACGTGGTCAAGTCCGCGGTCGAGGGCAAGCGCATCGTGGTGGTGGACGATTCGATCATGCGCGGCACCACCATGCGGAAAATATTGAAGATGTTCCGCCTCGGCGGGGCGAAGGAAATACACGTGCGCATATCCGCGCCGCCCACGAAGTTCCCCTGCTTCTACGGCATCGACATCCCCACGCACAAGGAGCTCATCGCCTCAACCCACAGCATCGAGGAAATCCGCAAGTACCTGCGCGTGGACTCGCTGGCCTACCTCACCCGGGAGACCATGCTCCAGTCGCTCGACAGGCCCGAAAAGCAGTTCTGCACCGCGTGCTTCGACGGGAACTATCCCTCGGAACTCGGTGACATCGGCGAGGACAGCCAGAAGTACCTGTTCGAGGACATCGGCAACCACGAGTACTATTGATATCAGGGGGGATATGCCCTCCGCGGCATGAAAGCGCACGGCACGCGCAAACCCGGCCCCGCGCCGCAGGAAAATACTTGACGAACGGGCGGCGCCGTAATGAGTTGTATTGCGTTTCAATACAGGTCACTAGCTCAATTGGTAGAGCATCGGTCTCCAAAACCGAGGGTTGGGGGTTCGAGTCCCTCGTGACCTGCAGACACCGGAAAGGCGGGGTTGAAGGACCCCGCCTATTGATTTCAGTAATAAAACATCGCCATATCAGATAAATACTTCCGGAGAGGCAGAGATCTTTTCAGCCAGAATTTTTATCTGGCGGACATTCAACCTTCTCTTGCCGTGAAGGATCTCGGAAACCACACCCTGCGAGCCGATTTCACCGAGATCAACCTGTTTCAAGCCACTCACTTTCATCAGATATTTCAACGCCTCAACCCCGGAGGCCACTGGCATCGGATCAGGTTCCCGCAACAGATGAAATACCTGTGTTTCCAATATTGAATAAATTGAGAATACATTTCTCTTGGATATATGTCTCACTTCGCCTATCCAGAAATTTTTACATGTTGACATTTATCGAATTGTGTTGATATCATACCAATTGAGACACTTTGACCGGAACTCATATGAGAACACAATCCTAGTTATTAAAAATTTAATACATGGGAGATATCGTATGACCACGAAAAAGTCCCTGCTTCTATCACTGGCAAAAATTGATCCGATCGCGTATCCGATCCTGCTCGGCCTGATCAGCTATTTTGCGTACTTTACCGGAGGATATAAGGATTCCGAGATCATGTACCTCTTCATCTATCTCGGCATCGGGGGGCTGATAGTGTTGATCGCCGAGCGGATATATACGAATCACAAGGCGTCAATTCTACTGAAAAAGGTGAATGATGAAAAATATGACCGGCTCCAGGTTAAGAAAGATCTGCTCACCTTTCCCTTGCATATCGGATTTCAATATGTGGTACTATGGTTTTTCGGCGGAGTATTCGTGGTGCTCCTCCTGTATATTAATATTGATATGACATTAATGAAAGCCATGCCGTTCATACTGCTTGTGCCGGTCATGGCGCTGATTAACTTTAATGTGGGATGTATAATCGCCGACGGCAGCATTGAGGAGATCCTTTCAAGTGAATCGATCCGGGACGCGGAGCTGCCGGACGGTTCCTATGCAAAAGTCCTGCTGAAACATCGATTTAACTTAATGAACCTGGGCTCCTCGCTTGTACCGGTAGTAGTATTAGGATATTTGCTCTACCTTGTTAATGCGAAGCAGATCGTGATGGAAAACTTCTGGCTTCACGTCGGTTTTATTCTCTTTCTTTCGGGATTGACAAATGTCCTCACGACTAACATATTTATGAAAAGTATAACCAAAAGTACTTCGATGCTAGTGTCGGCGCTTACCGCGATTAAGGAGGGCAATCTCACCATTGGAGGCGTTCCCATGACCACCTCGAGCGAGATAGGAGTGGTATGCCAGAGCGCCAACTTCCTCATTAAAAAGCTGCGCGAGGTGATCACCCTGGTGCAGGAGTCCACGGAGGTCGTCAGCGAGGGAAGCCAGAGCATCCAGGAGGCATCCGAGACTCTATCGCAGAGCGCCGGCGAGCAGGCCTCCGGAATCGAGGAGATTTCGTCAACCTTAGAGGAGATTCTTTCCACGGTGTCCCAGAACGCGGAAAACGCGGTGCGGGCGGAACATCTCGCCCAGAACTCGTACAATCTTGCCGAGAAGGGGAACAGCGTCATGGAAGAGGCGGTGAACGCCATTGAAAAGATCAACAAGTCGTCGGAAAAGATAAGCGATATAATCGGCATCATCAACGGCATCGCGTTCCAGACTAACCTTCTGGCCCTGAATGCGGCTGTTGAAGCGGCCCGCGCCGGCGAGCATGGCCGGAGCTTTGCCGTGGTTGCCGGGGAGGTGCGCAATCTGGCGCAGCGTTCCGGGGCCTCTTCAAAGGAGATAGAGGGGCTCATCAAGGCTTCAGTCGACCAGGTGGCCGAGGGGACCCGCCTTGCCGGGGACAGCGGGAGTTCCCTGAAGGAGATATTCGAGGCGATCACACAGGTCCGGCAGATGATCTCCGAGATCACCGCCGCCAGCCAGGAGCAGAAACTCGGCCTCAGCCAGATCTCGGATACCGTGACGGAGACAGACACCATAACCCAGCAGAACGCATCCGCGGCGGAAGAATTGACAACCACGGCCGAGAGCCTGAGGTCCAACGCCGTCGACTTGAAGCAAATGGTGAGCTATTTCAGGGTCTAGCGCCTCAATCCCCAACCAGCATATTACCGTGAACTTTAAGCTTTCCGTTGAAAGTTGTAAACTATTTGTTGACATATTTATAATAAATTATAAAATTTATGTCGCCTTCCCATACCATATCATGACTTTCAGCAAACAACTGTCCAACAGTTTAAGTCCCATCTCACCTGCATGCACCTGGCCCCAACTGTTAAATTGGGATTTTTCATTCAAACCATTTCTACAATGAAACATGTTCCCGTTTTTCTCTCATTATTCTGTCCTCCGACTTAGAATTTGATGCAATTAAGCATCTTTACAGAAAAAGAGGAACATGCTGATCCAAAGGATACATAGTGTGATAATTTTTTTTCATTTTCAAACCACGATCCACGACAATGCCCGCGACAACTCCCCAGAGCATGTGCATCACAAATGAACCGCCATACCATTGCAGCGTCGTAACAACCGTCATATTCAACAGGATTGGCGCCATCGCAAGAATCGGCTGGCTCAGTATCTCCGCATAAAGAACCGCGCACAGGACGGCCTTCTGCATGGTGTCCGTTTTAAAAACAGCGATCCGTATCACTGCCGCGCCATATATCACACCGAACAAGGGCCCCACTACATAGTGAGCCGCCACGCCTGCCGTAACACCTCCGGCTGTTTCCATGCCGAATCCCGATAAGAAACGGGCAACTGTGTTTCCAACGATTGCAAAGCAGGTGAGCGCGGGTAATCCTGCCACTGATAACGCCCCCATAAGTACGAGATCCATAACAACCGTACCGGTCACGCCGCCAACCAATCCCCAGCCTATTCCCCTCGCAAGGGGGATCGAAGAGAAGGGTAGATCGGCCCTCAGATCATCATTGTATTTTCCTTGCATGTCAATTCTCCTTTCAATAAACGGCCCTGATTTCAATTCTCGCTCATCCTGTCTGTCAGCGCGGCGTAGGATGGTTTTTGCTGCGCAGGTGCGCCCGAAAACCATCCTGCCGCCTTTTCTCAACTGCGTGCCATTGCCTTTGCGCCACCGGCGCGCAGTTCCGCCTGGTAGATCCTCCAGCCGGGCCACCATTTCATATGCCACCGATGAATGCGTGCAAAAAGAGACTGCGGCTTCGCCTGTGCCCTGCACCGGATGGAGCAGTCGGCACATTTGTGTAAGCTCATTATGGATTCAACCATCTCATACCTCCAAAAAATTATTCCCGATTCATTGCTTCGCCATTTCATGTTTTATCAGCCATCTATTATAAATGACGGATACGGCAACGCGAAGGATACGGCAGGAGATAATTTTTTATTTTTTACGGATTTCTTCGATCGGCTCTATGCCCGCCAAACTGCCGGCCGGGACCGCTGGAGGGCGGTATGTATATCGATTTGTCTTATTCTTTAGGCAGGAAATTTATCTCTTTAAGATTGAATCAAGTATTTGGATTATCAACGATGTAATATCATTCAGGCCTTTTTCAGGGTTGTCATGTCCTGCAAGGTGTAATTCAACGATTCCATGTATGCATGCGTATAAAATTGCTGACTTTTCTAATATTATTCTCTGATTTAACTGCTTTGATTTCAACGCCATTGAAACAAAATAAGCGAACTTATTAAATACACCAATGGCTGCATGTCGAACATCGGGATAGTCACTTTCATCCCATTTATAATTAAACATGAGCTGATAATGATCCGGATTATGTATTCCGAAATCATAATATATCATGCTCAACTCAAATAATAGCTGCCTGGGATTTTTTACTTTTTCTTCAAGCTCATTGAATTTCTCCTCCATACTATTAAAATTTTCAATAACTATAGCGGCCAATAACGACTCTTTATTTTCAAAATGACGGTATAGCGCACCCCGTGATAAATGCGCAGCCTTGCCCACGGTTCTCATTGATATTTCCGCAATTCCTTTTTTATCAATAAGATCGCGTGTAGCTTTAAGAAGGATTTGTTTGGTATCATTGCCCATTTGTTATTCCCGGGAATCATCTCAAGAACATATCTTATCAAAATTCAAGTCAAATTTGGCAGCCGTTGTAATGACTCCTTCAAGTACGAATAAACCTTAAAAATTGCATCATTTTGTTGACACTGTCAACAATTCATTTAGGGAAAACAACGATGAAAACAATTATGGTTACTGGTACAACTTCAGGCCTTGGATTGGAAATCGCCTCGCAGTTGGCGAGAAATCCTGATATTAACATTATCATGGCGGTGAGGAACCTGAATAAAGGGACTGAGATAGCGCAGCAGCTCGGGAAAAACGTAGCGGCAGTACATTTGGACTTATCATCTTTAAGTAATGTCGCGGCATTTGTGAAGAAATGGCGTATAAAACTCGATGGACTGGTCAATAACGCCGGCGTCCAGTTCAGTACTCGGGAGAGCTTCACCACTGATTCTTTCGAGGAAACCATTGCCGTCAACCACCTGGCGGCGTTTCTGTTAACGATAGGACTGGAAAAATATCTTTCCGGAGGAAAAGTGCTATTCATAGGGAGCGGTACGCACAATCCGAAACACAAAACCGCCGCAGCGTTTGGATTCCGTGGAGCACAATACACATCCGTCCAGGACCTGGCGCGAGGGAAATCGTCTATCGAAAATATTACGCAACTGAATTTGGACCGTTATGCTACATCCAAATTTTTGGTTACGGTGACTGCTGTCGAGTTGGCCCGCCGCAACAAGGCGTATCAGTCTTTTGTATTGGATCCAGGACTAATTCCAGGAACAGGTTTAGCAAGAACCCAAAGCTCCATGATGCAGTTCATGTGGAGAAGAGTTTTGCCGTTGGCAGGTACTTTACTTCCCGACACCTCCAGCGCAAAAAAAAGCGCCTCGGCTGCCGCATGGATCATGACCGAGGCAAACCTTCCCTATCCCAGTGGAACGATCTTTTCCTACGACAAAAAACCATGCAAACATGTATGGAAAGAAATGGTCATGAATCCTAAGATTGGCGCCGATGTCTACGAACAATCACTACGAATAGTTGAAAGCTACGGATAATAATTCTATTTCTCAATGAAGGCATCCAAGATTCATATCAATCCGCCTTCCGAAACCAAAGTAAGACAAATAACAATGTATTGTCCAATAGTTTAAGTCCCATCTCACCTGCAGCATAGAACGAGAAAAAAGGCGGGGTTGAAAGACCCAGCCTTTTTCATTTTCAGATAGCCAATTAATTGTGGAAACTTCTAAAAACTCATGATTAATTGACAAGATACATGGCTCTGATAGACT
>CAYRGX010000028.1:0-51142 GCA_964423905.1 uncultured Leptospirales bacterium
GATTTTTTTGTTTTTTGCCTTTTCGAACGCGCCGGGTTTCATCGCCTGGCGGTCGGCGAGGTACGCGAATTCCTTTTTAAGCTTGTAATAGCTTTCAAGGCGTCCGGAATCGAGCGAACCGTCCCGCACGGCTTCCAGGACCGCGCACCCCGGTTCGCTTTCGTGGCGGCAGTCGCCGAACCTGCAGCCGGAGGCCAGGGCCTCGATGTCGTCGAACGCGCTTTTCAGGCCCTCCTCGTCTCCCCACACCTGCAATTCACGCATGCCTGGGGTGTCGATCACGATGCCGCCCCCGGGAAGGACGATCAATTCGCGGAAGGTCGTCGTGTGCCTGCCCCTGCTTCCCTCCCCGCTGACCTCGCGCACTTCCTGGCGCGCGGAACCCAGAAGGGTGTTGATCATGGTGGACTTTCCGACGCCCGATGATCCCAGGAACGCGACGGTTTTGCCCTTTCGTATGTGGATATGCAGCAAATCCATGTTGATCGACCGTGCCGCGCTTATCGCGAGTATGTCGATCCCCTGCGCGATCGATTTGACTTCCCGGATGATGGATTCGATATCGGGGCAGAGGTCGCACTTGTTCAAGACGATGACGGGCGCGGCCCCGCTGTTCCAGGCCACGGCCAGGTATCGTTCGATGCGCCTGATGCTGTAGTTTTCGTCGAGGCCGGTCACGATGAATACGCTGTCGATGTTGGCGGCGACGACCTGTTCGTCAGTGACCTGCCCCGCCACCTTGCGGCTGAAGACGCTCCGCCTCGGCAGGACCGCATGGATGACGGCCTTCATCTCGTCGGGGTAGAGCATGCCCGCGACCCAGTCGCCGACCGTCGGAAGATCGGCCTTGCCGTCCGATGCATATCGTAACTTTCCCGATATCTCGCAGGTTACTTCCCCGTTCTCGCAGCAGGCGACGTAGAGCTCCCTGTTCTCCCTGGTTATTCTCATGGGGATGCAGGATTGGGCACGGTATGGTTCAAAGTTATTTTCGAAAAACGGGTTCCATCCCAGGTCGATCAGCTGCATTGCCGCCTCTTCATTATCATTTCGCGTGTCACGGTATGATACGATCGTTAAAGAGGCAAATATTGCAACGATTTTTCGTGTGGATTGCATCGATGCATACTCCTGAAAAATTTCATCGCGGTCTTGACTCTTCCTTCCGGTTTGTATATATTTCTATAATTTAGTTTATTCTAAAATAACAAGGAGCCATACCATGACAAAACATATACTGCCCGATCTGCCCTACGCGTATAACGCGCTGGAGCCTTACATAGACGCGAAGACCATGGAAATCCACCACGACAGGCACCACGCAGCGTACGTGGACAAGCTGAACCTGGCGCTCGACAGGCACCCGCACCTGTACGAACGCCCCCTGGAGACGCTGCTGGCCGATCCCGAAGCGATACCCGCGGACATACGGGACATGGTCAGGAACCATGGCGGGGGCCATCACAACCATTCGCTCTTCTGGAAGGTCCTCGGCGGCAGGCCCGGAGACGCCCCCGGAGGCGAGCTCCTCGATGCGCTGAACAACACGTTCGGCACGCACGACAACTTCAGGACGGAATTCAATCTCGCCGCGACCAACAGGTTCGGTTCCGGCTGGGCCTGGCTTTCCCTGGACGGCCGGGGAAAGCTCGTGATCCACTCAACCGCGAACCAGGACAGCCCGCTCATGGAAGGGCTCGTGCCGGTCCTGGGCCTGGACGTGTGGGAGCACGCGTATTACCTGTCCTACCAGAACCGCAGGCCGGATTACGTCAACGCCTTCTGGAACGTGGTGAACTGGAAGGAGGTCGCCGCGAATTACCGGAACGCGCTCGAGGCGGTCGCGGCGGCGCGCGGCGGGACGAAAACGAGGAAGGCGTCGTAGGCCCGCGGTCCCGGGCATGACGTTAAACTGCCCGGCGTGCACCCAAAAGAAGTTATGGGATATTGACCTGCGCCCGCTTCCACCCGGTCGCTGATGCGGCCCCGCCGGCCCTCAGCGATTTACCATTTTATCCTTTATCGATATCAGCGCGGCATTGAAGCCCTTCGGGTCCTCAGTGGGCAGAAAGTGGGCGGTGTCGAACCAGATGAGCTCCTTGCGAGGCGCGGACAGCTTCCTGAAATAATCTTCCGACAGGGCAAAGGGGACGTTGTAGTCGTATTTGCCGGTAAAAAGATACACGGGGATTTTGAAGGATATGTACTTCTTCCTCAAATCGCCGAACCGCTTCATGGGCACCCACAGGGCCTTCATGGATTCATACCCCCCGAGAAAAATCACCGGGACGTCGAACATGGATGACTCCGGGTTGTTCACCTTGCCGAAGAGCCACAGGTACGACGATTCCCCTCGTATGACCCCGCCGTATTTCATGAGGACCTGCCTCTGCGTCATGGTCGCCGCGACGAGGTCCTCGACCTCGGGGTATCCCTTGATGGAATCGAGCGTTTCGATTGAATCGCGGTCTTTTGCCGCGACCGCCTTGCCGTAGGCGTAATTGTACGAGAGCCTTTCATTTTCGGCGAGGTCCACGACCTGGCCGATCCCTATGTAGCAGTACAGGTCTTCGGGATACCTGGCCGCGACCTGCGCGCCGAGGAACGATCCCCATGAATGGCCCGCGAGGAATATCCTGTCCCTGCCGAACTTTTTCTTCAGGTAGCGTATCAGCTCGTGCGTATCGTCCACGAACTGTTCGATGGTCATCGTCTTTTTGTCCATGAAGGGCGAATACGTCCTGCCCGCGCCCCTCTGGTCCCAGTAAACCATGATGAAATGGTTTTCGAGATCCGCGTTGTATGACCTGAGAAAGCCGGTCTCGGGCGACCCGGGCCCGCCGTGGAGGAACAGCAGCACCGGCAGTGACGAGTCCCTTCCCCGCATGAGGAGGTATTGCGGCCACCCGTTGATAGTCTTCATTTCGCACAGGGCGACGCTGTTTTTCAACACCCTGCCGCTGCCGTCGGTAAAGGCGGGCGTTTTCAGGTCCGCCCGGTGCGCGAGGGTACCGATGACGACGAAGGCGATCAGAGTGAGGATCGCGATTCCGATTGCGGTGAGAATCCGGACTATTATTTTTTTCATTGGTGCGTCCCTCCGCGCTATGGTTTTCTGCCCGCGTTCGCGAAATCCTTTTTCAGCGTGGACGCGATCAGGTCGAGCGCCTCGCCGCCCTGGCGGTACACGGTGAAGGGGACGACGAAGTCGTGCAGCATGCCGCGGTACATTCTATGATCGGCCGGGACCCCGGCGCGCGCGAGCGCGTCCGCGTAGGCGCGCGCCTCGTCGCGAAGCACGTCGAACTCGGCGGTGATCACGAGCGCGGGCGGCAGGCCCGCCAGGTCTTTCGCCAGGAGCGGCGACGCGTACGGCTCGGTCCGGCGTTTTTCGTCCGGAAGGTACTTGCCGCGGAAGTAGACCATGAGGTCCTTCTCGAGAAAATATCCCCTGCCGTAGTCGCGGTACGACCGCGTGTCGAGCCGGGAGAGGTCCACCGCCGGGCAGATGAGCACCTGGCGCAGCGCGCGGGGCCCCTTGCGGTCGCGCGCCATGAGGCACACCGCCGCGGTCAGGTTCCCCCCGGCGCTGTCGCCCGCGATCGCGATGCGCGCCGGGTCCCCGCCGAACGTCCCGGCCTCCCGCGACGCCCACACGAGCGACGCGTACGCGTCGTCCACCGCCGCGGGATAGGGGTGCTCCGGCGCGAGCCTGTACCCGACCGAAACCACCGCCGCACCGGACCTCACCGCCAGCGCGCGAGCGATGTGCTCGTGGGTGGCGATGCTTCCCACGCTCCAGCCGCCGCCGTGGAAGTACAGCAGCACGGGTAGGCCCTTCCCCGCGACGGGCAGGTATACCCGCGCGGGGATCGCGCCGCCCGGTCCCGGGATCGCGATGTCCCTGAACGAAGCCACGGGCGTCGGTTTGCCGCGCATCTCCCGCGTGCCCCTTTCCATGGACAGCCGGTGCTCCTCGATGGTTTTTGCCGAGGGCGGCCTGGGGTCCTTCGTGAGGTCGTACAGAAGAAGGGTCGCGGCGGCGGTGTAGTCGAGCGTGCCGTGCGGCGTGTGCGCCCTGCGGCACACCGCGGCGGACAGGACGAGGGTGGCGACGGCGAGGAACGACACCCCGACGATGATGGCTTTTTTCATGGTATTCCTCCGTGAGTGTATTTCGTAACGCATATCCCCCCGTGACGCAATGATTTTTTTGCGCGCAAAAGAATATCCTTCCACGATCGATCATGCCGGGTTGACTCGGGTTCGGTCATGGTGGGATTCGCAGGCGGTTCGGGCGAACCGGTTTTAAAGCAGGGCAGGTCCCCCTTCGCGTGCGGGTATATCCCTCTTCGAGGGCAGGCCCGTCTTCGAGGGCAGGCCCCCCAAATTGGAATTGACGGATGCGCACGCGCGTGATCTGGATTACCTCCTACACGGAGGCCGTCATGAAAGCACTGTCGGGATATTCATTCAAGAAGCGTCACCTGTTTCTTGGGCTCGCGATCGCGGGTCTGGCCGCGTACGCCGTCGTCAGCGTTCCGTTCGGCAGTTACGACTACCGGCCGGGAACGCCGCCGGTCGGGGCCGGCGGATTCACCTACGGGGTGCCCCTTGACCCGAAGAGCCCCTGGCCCAAGTTCAGGGCCAACGAGCTCCAGAACGGGAGGAGCCCGGTGAAGGCGAAGATAGACCCGTCGGCCCGGCCGTGGGAATTCAAGACCGGCAAGGGGATATTCAGCTCTCCGGTCATCGACGGCGACGGCACCGTGTACATCGGTTCCGCGGACCGTTCCTTCTACGCGATAACGAAGGACGGCCGCATGAAGTGGCGCGTCGCCACGGGCGAGATCATCGACTCGGCCGCGCTCCTGGACGACAGGGGAAGGGTGTACGTGGGCTCCGGCGACAGCCACGTGTATTGCATCGACCGCGCCGACGGGAAGGTGCTCTGGAAGTTCGGGGCCCATTCCGTGCAGGAGGTGCAGAAGGAGTTCGGCCTGAAGACCTACAACGTGAACTGGTTCGAGGGCAACGTCGCGATGCTGCGGGACGGCACGATCATCGCGCCCAACGACAACTACCTGGTCTATTCGATCGACCGCGACACCGGGAAGAAAAAGACCCAGTTCGTGGCCAACGAGATGATATGGTCCCTCCCCGCGGTGAACACGGGCACAGGAAGGATATTCTTCGGCACCCAGTTCGCGGCCCTGAAGAACGTGTTCAGCTTCGACGCGGTCAGCGGCAAAAAGCGCTGGTCCTCGGGCGGACTGGGCTCCAACGCGGCTTCGCCCATGCTCACCTCTGGCTCGAAGAAGGGCGCACTGGTCATAGGCGGCTTCGACGGGTACGTACGCGCCTACGCGCAGGACAGCGGCAAGGAGCTCTGGAAGCGCGGAGTCCGCGACCACATCTACGCGAGCGCGGCGCAGCTCTCCGACGGGACAGTGATCGTTCCCTCCGCGGACGGGAGCGTATACGCGCTTTCGCCCGAGGACGGGAAAATCAGGTGGGCCTTCGACACGCTGGAGCCGATCCGCTCGTCCCCCGCCGTGGACGGCCTGGACCGCGTGTACGTGGGCTCGGGAGAGGGCCGGCTCTTCTGCATCAATCCCGACGGGACGCTCCGGTGGGCCTACCGCTGCATCGAGGACGACCGCAACGATCTGAACGCGTCGCCCGCGCTCGGGCCGGGCGGGGTCTGCGTCGCGGGAGAGAACGGCGGCGTGTTCTTCGTGCCGTACGACTACCCGCTGACGGACGCGGGAAAAAAGGATCCGCGCTGCACGCCCGGCCCGAAGGAGGACCTTCCGGACGAGGGTGTGTTCATGATATTCACCACGCGCTTCGGCGGGCTCAGGCTCGATCCCCCGAAGGAGATCGACGCAAACCAGCCGTTGACGTTCACGCTCTTCGTGCGCAAGAAAGGCGACACCGTCCTCTCGGCCATCGACCGGGACTCGCTCTCCGTGAAAGTGACCGGCAATCCGAAATTCAAGATAAACGTGGCGGCCAACCGCCGCTTCGCGGTGTTCACCCCGCTCGAGTCGTGGGCCGGCCCGGACGGCGGGCCCGTCTCGGTGACAATAAAGGGCACCTACGCCACCGACCTCTCGCGCTTCGGCCTCAAGTTCTTCGGGGGCTCGCACGGCGGGAAAATCGACCGCGCGTTCACGTTTACCGTGCCCCCGCGGAAGGGCGGCGCCATGCCGTACAGGGTGCCCGCGAAGCCGGGAGACCCCTCGTCGCGCTTCTCGATCAGCAGGCTCGCGGCCCCCAACCCGACCATGCTCCCGTCGTGGAACCAGATCGGCTTCGATTCGCTTCACTACGTCGCGGGCGCGGTCGAGGGCGGACCCGATCGCGCGCTCTTCTGGGTGATCGGCGGCAAGCCCGGGGACAGGCCCGGCGAGACCGCGGTGAACCCCGCGCTCGAGGTGCGCTATCCCCTCGAGCTCGCGTACGACCGCGGCCTTTTGACATTCCGCAACTACGACGGCTTCAAGATCAATTTCATCGGCTCGTGGGACATGCCCTTCGGCTACTACAGGCTCGCGGGCAGGTCCGATCCGGCCAGCGGCGAGGTCCTCGGGCGCGTCGCCCTCACCGCGGTGACCCTCTGCGACGAGATCGAGTTCTACGGGAAGTTCCTGAAGCTCATGGGCATGTCCGAGTTCGACACCGGCCACATGGCGGTCTACGGCGGGATGAACCTGCGCCGCTTCGGCGAGGGCGCGTTTCCCTCGGGCGCGGGAAAAGTCTCGTTCTCGCTCGGTAAGGACTCGGCCTCGGCCGCGGTCACCGGCGGCACCCTGAAGAAAAAGGAACATGTATTCAGCCTGGTCCTGGTCGACGCGAAAAGGGGCGCCGCGCTCCCGCTCTATTACACCAAGCGCACGAAGGTCGAGACCGCCGCGGACGGCGCCGTGAACAAGGTGACGGTGTCTTTCTCGAAGGGTGAAGTGAGGGGGCCGGTGCGCGCCTATTACATGGTGGACACGTACCCCGCGGCGAGGGGCGACCTCAGACCGTAACGGCGCCGCTCCGGCATGATGAAGGGGGATATGGCCGCTGCCGGAACCGGGCCTCGGGGCGGTCACGGCGCCTGCCGCGCACTACAGGATGGTCCAGTGCGCCTTGCGGTTCTTGATGGAGAAGTTCACCCTGCCGTGTTTCTTGAGGTAGCTCAGGCAGTTGTAGGTGATGATCTTCCGGTACGCGTGGTTGTAGGCGTAGGACTTTCCGTAGATGAGGTCCGTGAGCCGGGTGAGCGTGAGTCCCCCGTTGCCGTTCCGCTTGAGGTTGAAGATGATGTCGCTCAGGTATTTCTCGGTCCCGATCTGCACGTCGTCGAGCAAGGTCCTTATGGCGTCCTTCCCGGGGATGATCCTTCCATGTCCCGGCACCAGTACGTCTATCTTGAGCTTCCTGATGCGATCGACGTCGACGAACACGCGCTCGTAATCCGACAGCGCGTTGTTGATCATCCCTCCGGCGGAGATCCTCCGGTCGAAGAGGTCGCCCGAGTAGAAAATCTTCTGCTCCGGGAAGTAGAAGCCCACGTGCCCGGGGAAGTGGGACGAGAGCTCCACCACCTCGATGTCGATGCCGTAGCGGATCCTTTCGCGGTCCTTGAAGAACTTCTGTATTTTCAGGTAATCGAAGCCGTAATTCCTCCTGAGGAGCATCCCGCTGAGCCACCTCGGCGGCCCGAGTATCTCGCGCATGATATATGAGGGAAAATTGTAGTGGGCCTGGTACTGGAACGATTCCCTGCGGACGATGGGCTCGCTGGCCTCGTGGAGCAGAAAGGCGATGTCCTTTTTCTTGCTCATTATTTTCGCGTTGAGAATGTGGTCGGGGTGGGAATGCGAGAAAAGAACGCAGGTCGTGTCTTCAAGCCGGAGGCCGTCGGCACTCATCTCGGCGAGCACCCGCTTCTTGTGGGGCCCGAAAAAATACCCGGAGTCCACGAGCACCTGCTCGCGTCCCCTGATGACCATGAAGTTCGATGAGCCCATTCCCCGGTACATAAAGCGGGTCTTGCTGAGGTAATCGCCCTCGTAAAAGTAGATGCCGTCTGCGAGTTTCATGTTCCGTCCCCGGGGGAAGTTTGGCTGTCAGGATGGCCTCGCGGTCATTTTTTTGCAAGATAAAATCCGATTGCCGAATAATTGTAACATAATCGGGAACGGGGGCTCTCGTAAGAATGACGAATTCCCGAATCCGTGATCCATAAGTGATAAAAAACCGGGTGGGTATTTGATTCCGGCGGTGGGAATGAGTATATTGTATGTGGTACGCCATATCCGGCGTAATGAAGCAATCAATAATCATTCATTGAAAAGCATGCCGGCTCGATGCCGCAATCGCAGCCGGCGACCGTTCGTGGAGGAAACGTCATGGGAATGAGAAGCGGGGAAGTGGTGCATATCCTGTCGGGCTTTGCGAAGAGGGCGCTGGCCGCCACGGTGACCGCGCTGTGCGTCCACCTGCTGGTAATGGCCCTGGATTTCTATCTTGTGAAAAAGCCGCTTCTCTCCGGCGGCGGAATCGGTTTCATGAACATGGCGTTTTCGTTCCCGATGCTGCCGATCGTCGTCGCTTATGCCGTTTTTTCCGTGTTGATATACTCTGCATGGACAAAAATGAAAGAGTCGCTTGTCCGGACCAGGGAGAAGGAGATACAGGAGGAAAAACAACGCGCGGCCGTCGAGTCCATGCGAAGGATGGCGGGCCTTCTGTCGGAGTATATCACCCGCCATAACAACGATATACGGATGTGGCTGACGAAGGTCAAAATGAGGGACGGAAGCGTGCCGGTGACGGTCGACAGGGCGAGCAGGAACATCTCCGTGGCCCTCGCGGTGCTGACCGAAATGGCGTTCCTGGAGGAACCGCTTGATCTCAGGGACTTGTCGATGGATGACGCCGTTCTCTTCGAAAAACTCATGAGCGAGAAGATGAAAAAGCTGTCCGATCCAGAGTGGAGCGTCCCCCGATAATCAAAAAAAACATGAAAAAAAGGCTTGCCAAAATCGCACCCGTAACGCTAAAAAATTGAGCCTTATCTGCGTGTGAAAACCACCCCACGGCCATTCCGCTGAAGGCGCATAAAACCCGCAGGCGGTGTTACGATGAAAAAAGGGTTCAGAATAGAAAACGGCAAGATTGTGACCTCGGAGGAATCCGTCGGCCCGATCTTCATGTATATCGACCCCGGTTCCGACGAGAGAAAATACCTCATAGACACCCTCCAGATCGACGAGCACAACATCAATTCCGCGCTCGACCCGGACGAGCTCGGCCGTCTTGAATACGACCAGGACCTCGACATGATCAGCATCATCCTCAAGGGGCCCAAGAACTACTCCACCGCGGACAACCTCCTGTTCAAGGTCACGTCGATGGGCATTTTCATTCTCAAGAGCTGTATGGTGATCGTCATGCCCGAATACACCCCGGTGTTCGAGGGCAAACAGCTGTTCAAGTGCATGACCATCCAGGACGTGCTCCTCAGGGTCATATACAACTCGATCGCGCATTTCCTCTCCCACCTGAAAGTGATCAACATGATCACGGAATCGCTGGAGCACAAGATCAACGAATCCATGGACAACAAGCACCTTCTCAACATGTTCACCCTCGAAAAAAGCCTGGTCTACTACCTGAACGCGATCAATTCCAACTCGATGGTGATCGACAAGATTCGCCTCAACTCGGGAAGAATCATGTTTTCAGAGGAGAACATCGAGTTTCTGGACGACATCATAATCGAGAACACCCAGTGCTTCAAACAGGCCGAGATTTACGCGAACATCCTCACCGGCCTCATGGACGCCAGGGCCTCGATTGTGAGCAACAACCTGAACGTCCTCATGAAGACCCTCAACATCATCACCATTTCGATCATGGTGCCGACGTTCGTGGTGAGCGCCTTTTCCATGAACGTGGGGATACCGTTCTCGAGGCACCCGTTTGCCTTCTGGATGATAATGGGGCTGGCGGCGCTCGCCCTCCTGGGATTCTTCGTGTTCTGGAAGCTGAAAAGATGGTAAGACCGATCGCGGCAGTTCTCGCGGCTCTATCGCTCGCGTTCATCGCCTGCGGCAGGACCGCGACCGATACCAGGCGCGTTCACGAAAAGAAGGAACGGGCCGTGCAGGAATACCTTCTCACCGGGGCGCAGGAGACCGCGTGGAAGGACCTCAAGGCGCGCTTCGTCAAAGAGTCCTTCGGGCCGTGCCTGAAGAAGCGCGGCGTCACCGTGAGCTGCGCGGGATGCACCGCGGTGTTCATCCGCGCGGAAATCGCCATCGACAAGAAGGGGCGGTTCGCCGGTTACAAGCGCTTGCAGGGAAGGTACTGCGGAGATACCATGCCGGCCGGGGTCGAGGAATGCCTCATGGAGTTCTTCAGGGACGTCGAATATCCCCCCGAGCTGCGGGGCCTCACGGTCGAGGCCATGCTGGGGCTCGCCTACAAGTGTTGATGGAGTCCTCTTCCGGGGTCAAACAGCCCGCCTCTCCGGACCGAAATTATACTTGAAGTAACCGGGCCGCGCCGTAAAATATCCCACCTGAATCGTTTCCAGAGAATACCGGAGGTCGTTCATGAGCACCAAAATCAGAACCTGCGTACTTGCAGTCGCCCTTGTCATCACCACGCTGGTCCCGGGCGTTCCGCAGGGGAGCGCCTCGATCATGTACTACAGGGGCGCCGAGGGTTTCAAGCTTAAGGAACTGCCCGCCGCCGCGGACTACTCGATCATCCTGACCGGCGACAATCCCGTGTTCAAGCAGCTCATGATCGAAACGAGCAAGTCCGGCACTGACAAGAAGCAGAAAGACGTCATGGACATCGACGAGGGCCCCTTTTCCATCAGGTATATCTTCCGTGACGGACCAGGCACGTACAATATCATACTGTTCGGCTCGAAGAGCAAGAAGGACCGCCATTTCGCGGGGATATGCGCCTTCACAATCGAAAGCACGTCGGCCATACCGGACAACGTGAAGAAAGAGGAGGAGGCCCGCGCCAGCGAGGCCCTCGTCAGGGAGGCGAGGGCCGCCTTCGACTACCTGAACAGGGTTCGCGCAAACCCGCAGGCCTTTTCCGGCGAGATCGGCATCAGCCTTGCCGGAATACAGCCCCTGCCGCCACTGAAATGGGACGAGCGCCTCGCGCGTTCGGCGCGGCTGCGCGCGGAGGACATGGCCAGGAGAAATTATTTCGGTCACGTGAATCCGGACGGGATCGGGCCCAATTATTACGCCAGGCAGGAGGGCTACCGCCTTCCCGATTTCTGGCCCTCGGCCAGGAACGCGAACAACATAGAATCGATCTCTGCGGGGCCCGAAAGCGGGAGTGAGCACGTGGTGAACCTGCTCTACGACCAGGGCGCGGGGAACGCGTCCGCCGGGCACAGGATTCACCTCCTGGGCCTGAACTCGTTTTTCTCGTCGCACGCGTACATCGGCGTGGGGATGGCCAAAAATCCGAAGAGCACGTATGGCTGCTACCTGGTGATTCATACCGCGCCGTAAGGCGCGCCCGACATCACATTACATCACCGTGTACGTCGTGGGCCCTGACGGCAAGGACATAACCGGGGACGAGGACGCATCGTGCAATAACCGGAAATCGGTGTCCCCCACCGTTGACGGCTATTACCGGATCGAGGTCGTGGAGTGCCGCAAGGCCGACGAATGGAAGGGTGAGTTCAGGTTGCAGGTCACGGTCGAGTGAGGAACTTTATCGGAGCATCCTGTGCGGGCCGTTCAATGAGATAACGCCTTCGGATCAGCCCTTCCTGCAGGGTTCCACGTGAATGGTCACCTCCGCGCCATGGAGCGACCTTTTGATGTCGCGTTCCAGGTGGTCGCACACGGCATGGGCGTCCGCGAGAACGGTATCCCCCTTCATCTCGATGTGGAGGCTCACGGTATACCGGTCCCCGCGTCTGAACACGCGCATGTTGTGGTAGCCCTCGATCATTGACCGGTGCTCTTTCAGGAGTTTCGAGATATTCACGCGAATCTCCCTGAACGATTCGTCCCTCACGTCGCTGTCGCACGGGTCGGCGTGCACCATCACGTCGGCGTCGGGGATGAGTTCCCGCACCGTGTCCTCCACCGCGTTCGCGACGCCGTGGGCCTGCGTGAACGAGAGGTCGCCCCGTATCTTGATCCGCATGTCGATGAACGTCTTCGATCCCGACGTGCGCACCCTGAGCGAATCCACCGACGTCACCTGCTCCATCGTCAGGATCGCCTTCTCGATCTCGCGACGCTGTCCTTGCGGCGCGCGGTCCACGAGCACGCCGACGGTCCTTACCGCCAGCCTCACCGAAACGACGATGACCAGCACCGCCACGAGGAGGGCCGCGACCGAGTCCGCCAGCGGGAAATCCAGGAACCTGTAGCCTATGAGGCCCGCGATGACCACCAGCGAGCTGAAGATGTCCGATGAGAAGTGGAGGGCGTCGGCCTCGAGGGCCTGGCTCTTGTACTTTTTGGCGGTGCGATACAGCGCGGTCGAGCGGGATATGTCCACCACGATGGATATTCCCATGACGGCGAAGGACCAGGCGTTCACCTCGATGGGCGGGGCGCCGCCCACGATGCGGTGGGTGGCCTCGTAGATGATGTAACCGCAGGTGATCATGAGCAGCATGACCTCGAAGAGGGCGGAGAGGCCCTCGACCTTGCCGTGGCCGTAGTGGTGTGTGTCGTCCGCGGGTATCTCCGCGATGCGCACCGCGACCAATGTCATGAACGCGGCGCCCAGGTCGAGCGCGGAATGCGCGGCCTCGGAGAGTATGCCGAGGCTGCCGGTCATGAGGCCCACGGCGAGTTTCATCCCGGTGAGGGCCACGGCCGCGAACACCGACGAGAGGGCGACGCGGTTTTTTATCGAGGCGGGGGTCCTACTTCCCTTTGAAGAAGCCTTTCCCGTCCCAGGTGAAGCGCTTGTCATGGGTTTTCTCCACGCGAAAATCTTCTTTCTTCTTCTTTCCGGGCCTGAGGCAGCCTTCCCTGGTCCTGATCAGGAGGGTGTTCGATTTGCCGTCCCTGTCCGACGGAAAGGCCACCTTGCTTTCGCTGTGCTGCGCGGGGCAGTCCTTCTCGCCCGTCTCGCGCGTGAAGCTGTACGCCGCGTCCGCGATGATTATCATCTGCCGCGCCCTGAAATGTAAAAAGACCTCTCCCTCGATGGCGGGATCGCCGTTGAGGTATGAAACCGCCGCGAGAGGAACCTCGGGCTTGAACCCGCCCTTGATGGGGTAACGCACCGAAGTCACGATCATGTCCGGTAGATACGTTTTGTGGGTTATGTTACCGATGATCTTGCCGTCGGAGGCGAGCCTGGCCTTGAGTATCGAAAGCCCTTCGCCGATGGAATCCGCGCGCGCCATGAACACCTCGTCGGTCCCGTCGCCATCGTAATCCGCCACGTGCCCCTTGGCGAGCACGCCGCCCCACACGTATCCGGTGGCGGTGCGGCCCTTCACCTGGTACCAGATGTCGGTGATGCCGTCGGAGTTGTATAGGTTTTTCGATTTCCCGAGCACCTGGACCTGGTCCCCGGCCTTCATGAGCACGATGACGGGCGATTTGATGTCGGGCTCCTGCCGCACGTTTACCTTGTCGCCGAAGATGAACGCCTTTTCGTTTACTTCGAGCGCGCCCGCGGGAGCCGCGGCGAGCAGGGCCAGCGCGGCCGCGCCTGCGATGATGGTGCGTGGTTTCACGGTTTTCCTCCTGTGATCAGTATGGTGTCAGCGCGGCACCGCGACGCGGGGAGCGTCGTTTCCATGCTCGCGGAGAAACATCAGCATAAGCGCGGAGAGGCATGCCAGCCCTCCGCTGAATACGAAGGGCGCGGCCTTCCCGGCGAACGAGTAGAGCACCCCCGCGATGAGGCTCGCGGGAAGGAGCGAGAGGCCGGTGACGGTCCCGAAAAGCCCGAGCGCCGTACCCCTGAGGCAGGCCGGGGCGAGGTCCGCCACGAGCGCCTTCTCGATTCCCTCGGTGAGCGCGTAGTAAATCCCGTAGGCGATCCAGAACGCCCAGAGCAGCGGCTTGTCTCCGGCGGAGACGAACCCGAACGCGGAGTAGATTGCGGCGTACAAAACATATCCCGCGATGATGAGTTTTTTCCTGCCGATCCGGTCCGAGAGGCTGCCCAGCGGAGCGGACAGCAGGGCCGTGGAGAGATTGAATGCCAGGTACATGAGGAGCGTCTCGCGCAGGGAGGCGCCGAGGTCCATGCTGCGGAGCAGCAGGAACTGGTTGCTGGAATTGCCCAGCGTGAACACGCACACCGCCACCAGGAAGAGTTTCATCCTCCCGTCCATGCCCTTCAGGGTGAGCCTCGGCCGTTCCGCCGCGGGCGCCGGCGCGGCGCGGTCGCGGATCAGGAACAGAAAAAAGACGCCGATTGCGGCGGGTATCAGCGAGATGAGAAAGAGCGCGTAAAAGCCGTTCATGTCGGTGATGGTCTTCGCGGACGGGTCCATGAACCGCGCGCTGACCAGGTAGCAGATGAGCACGCCCGTGACCGCGCCGGTGTAGTCCATGGCGCGATGGAACCCGTACGCTCTGCCTTTTTTGTCGGTCCCGGCCGATTCCGCGATGAGCGCGTCCCGCGGCGCCGTGCGGAACCCCTTGCCGGTGCGGTCCATGAAACGCGCGAGCAGGATCAGGCCCCATCCCGCACCGGCGGCCAGGTAGATGAGCTTCGAGAGGGCCGAGAGCGAATAGCCGCCGATTACCAGGGGCTTTCGCCTGCCGAGCCGGTCCGACGCGGACCCGGCGTACACCTTGAGCAGGCTCGCGGTCGCCTCGGCCGTTCCCTCGATCACGCCGAGCGCGGGCCCGAGCAGGGCGCGCGCCCCGCCGAGGGAGGCTTGAAGAAATGCCTGGATGAGGGGGTATATCATCTCGGAGGAGATGTCCGTAAACAGGGACGTGAAGCCGAGGAGAAAGACGTTTCGTCCGATGCGGGCCTTGCCCTTGATCTGGTTCATGCCGGTTACCCCCGGTGGCATCGTGTCGCTTTTCAACCATTGGCCCGAATATCCCTTTTTGTCAAGGACTTGAAATATATTAGACATATCACCCTCAATTAGACGTGCCTAATTGAGGGTGATATGTTTGCGCGGGGGAGGGTTGGATATACGGGCCGGTTTTCCTGTAACGAAACGCACGGATACGGCTTGTCGCGCATCACGACGCGGAGAAACGCCCGCGAGGGGCATATTACCCGCGCCAGGACGCGCATGGATCGGCAAAAAAACTGCTTGCCAAAACCGGACAACGGCCCGAACCTCCTGCAATACGAAAACCGGGGACATGAAGATGAAAACGAATTTCGACGCTGACGGGCTCATGAAGTACCTCGAGACGTTCTCGCTCGGGGGGGCCGATCCCGCCGAGCACAGGGGCTACCTGAATTTCTGCTTCGACAGGCTTTTGCGCACGCTGGAGCTCTTCCCGCCGGGCATCGGCCCGGGGAGCAGGGTGCTCGAGCTCGGGTCCAGCCCATACTTCATGACCCTCATGATGAAGAAGGTGCTCGGCTGCGAGGTGGATTCGGCCAACTTCTTCGGGGAGGGAAGGCGGCCCTCGGGAAAGGACGTCATGACCAGCGAGGCGCTGGGCGAGAGGCACGTGTTCGAGTACCGCCACTTCAACGTGGAAAAGGACCGTTTTCCCATGAAGAATAAATCGTACGACGCGGTGCTGTTCTGCGAGATACTCGAGCACCTCACCGTGGACCCGGTCCACCCGCTCGTGGAGATCAACGGTCTCCTGAAAGACGGCGGCTGGATGATCATGACCACGCCGAACGCCCTGCGCTACGAGAACATCGCGAAGCTCGTCATGGGCAGGAACATATACCCGCATTACTCGGGTTACGGCGCCTACGGGAGGCACAACCGCGAGTACACCCCCGCGGAGACGAAGGCGCTCGTGGAGGGTCTCGGCTTTTCGGTCGAGAGGCTCTACACGAAGGTGACGGGCTCGTACCGGATCGAGGGGTTTTCCATCAAGCGGTTCCGGCGACTCATCCAGTTTTTCACCACGGCGAACAGGGGCGGCAACATATACATGCTGGCGAGGAAGACGGGCGAGGCCGTTCCCTCGTACCCGGACTGGCTTTACACGAGCATGGGCGGCCGGGACGCGGCGCCCGCGAAAAAGAGACGGTGAAACGCGGAAGGTTTTGGATATACGTTCTCCTCTGCGAGAACGGCCACTACTACACCGGCCACACCGCCGACATCGAGGAGCGCTACCGCGAGCACGCGGAAGGCAGGGGCGCGCGCTACACGAGGAGCTTCCCCCCCGTGAGGATCGCAGGGAGCTGGAGCATGACCGGCACGCGCGGGGACGCGCTGAAGGTCGAGCTCATCATCAAGGGGCTCACGCGCCGGGCCAAGGAGGCACTGCTCGCCCGTCCCGAGGGGCTCGCGCCCCTCGTGAAGTCGCTGACGGGCAGGAGCTTCGGCCTGAAGGGGCGGGGGTGATCCCCGCGCGCGGCATCCCGAACCCGTACCTCGACGAGGTCAGGGCCATGGAGGAGGAGCTCCGCGGGGCCGGGCCGGACACCGCGATCATGGCGCGCGCGGCGCTCGCGAGCTACGCGGACGCGGGCGGGGGCGCGCTGGCCTTCGTGGGCGGGCGCGGATCTACCGCGGACGGGGGCTTCTTCGACGCGCTCGAATCCCTCGACGTGAGTGTGCGGCGGCCGCACCGCGGCTGGGCCGGCATCGACGAGGAACTCGTGGTCGCGTTCATCAGCCGGTGAGCCCGGCGCTGACTGGGATTATATCCCGCGCATATCCCCCCGATACACGGAGGAATGAATGATCATAGAACAGATTCTCGTGACGCACATGGCGGTCTTCTGCTACCTGATCGCGGACCCCGCGACCGGGGAGGGCGTGCTCGTGGATCCCGCCGGCGATTTCGATAAAATCTTCGCCGCGGTCGAGCGGCACGGCGTGAAGATCAAGTACGTGATCAACACGCACGGGCACTTCGACCACACCTCGGGCAACGACCACGTGATGAAAAGGACGGGGGCCAGCCTCCTGCTGCACGAGGCCGACGCGGGCAAGCTCTCGAACCTCACGAGCCGGTTCTTCGCGAAGACCCTGATGGGCGGGAAGACCTCGCCCCCGCCGCAGATGCTTTTAAAGAACGGCGACGTGATCAAATTCGGATCGGTCTCGCTCAGGGTGCTCCACACCCCCGGCCACTCCGAGGGAAGCATCTGCCTGTACACGCCGGGCCACGTGTTCACGGGGGACACGCTCTTCACCGAGGGCATGGGCCGCACCGACCTCGCGGACGGATCGATGAAAAAGATCATGAACTCGATACGGAACGTCATACTCGCGCTGCCGGACGACACCGTGGTGTGGCCCGGCCATCACTACGGGCGCAATCCCCGCTCGACCGTGAGAGAGCAGAGGGGATATTACCGCTGACTATGAAGCTCCATGACGCGGCAGTCTGCGCCGCATTCATTATCGCGCTTTCCTTGCCCGGGGCAGTGTTCCGGATCACGCACCGCCCCCGGGACCGGGAGGCGGACCTCCGCGCCGTCATGTCGCGGATGACCATCGAGGAGAAGGTGGGCCAGCTCCTGATGGTGGGTCTCCCCGGATCGTGGGTGGTGCCCGCCATCGACGGGGGCGCGGAGGCGGGCGATCCCACCGTGGAGATGAACGCCGAGACCGCGGATCTGCTCGCCCGCGTAAGGCCGGGAGGCGTCATTCTCTTCAGGTACAACGTGGAGTCCCTGGACCAGCTGCTCAGGCTGACCGACGCGCTCCAGGCGTCCGCGCCCGACCTCTCGGCAGGCGGGCGCGTGCCGTTGTTCATCTCCGCAGACCAGGAGGGAGGCAGGGTGACGCGCCTCTGCTTCAGCCCGCAGATGCCGGGCAACATGGCGCTCGGCGCGACGCGCGATCCATGGCTCGCGTACCGGGCCGCGCGGGCGAGCGGCCGCGACCTCCGGGCGGCCGGCCTGAACTGGAACTTCGCGCCGGTGATGGACGTGAACGTGGACCAGGACAACCCCGTGATCGGGGTCCGCTCGTACGGCGGCCGTCCCGGGCTCGTGGCGCGCATGGGCGTCGCCGCGATCCGCGGCGCGGGCGACGCCGGCATCATATCGTCGGCCAAGCATTTTCCCGGCCACGGGGACACGTGGGTGGATTCCCACCTCGCGCTCCCGCTCGTCACGCACGACAGGCCGCGCCTGGAGCGCGTCGAGTTCCCGCCCTTCCGCGCCGCGATCGCCGAGGGGGTGGAGAGCGTCATGACGGCGCACATCATCTTCCCCGCGCTGGACGATGAGAGGCGGGACGGCGCAGTGGGCCCGTGCCTGCCGGCCACGCTCTCGCGACGCGCGCTCTCGGATCTGCTCAAGGGGGAGCTCGGCTTTCACGGCCTGGTGATCACGGACGCGATGGAGATGAAGGCCGTGGCGGACAACTTCGGCGCGGGGGAGGCCGCGGTGCGCGCGGTGCGCGCGGGCGCGGACATGCTCATCTGCACCGGCACCACCGTCGATGTGTTCAGCGCCCTGGTAGCCGCGAGCCGCAGGGATCCCGGGATGCTGGCCCGCGTCGACGACGCGGTTTTCACGATACTCTCGCTGAAAGAACGCCGCGGCGTGTTCTGCCTGTCAGGGGGCGTCCCCGCGCCGTGCCCCTGGTCGGCCGCGCCCCTCGAGAAGAAGATGGCGAACGCGAAGCGGATTTGCCGCGGCGGGGCGTCAGCCCGCGTGGAACGGGAAGCGGCGCGGAGGGCCGTCACCCTGGTTTCGAACTCCGGCGCGGTCCCGCTCCGCACGAAGAAGGGCGCGCGGATCGCGGTATTCGCGCCCGGGGACGCCCTGGTGGCGCTCGCGGAACGATACGCGTCATCGGCTGCCGCGAGGAGCGGTGCGCGGGGCGCGCGCGTGAACGCGGCCGACCTCGAGGAAACGGACATCGCTTCGATAAGAAACATGGTCGCCGCCGCGGATTGCGCGATCGTGGTCACCCACTCGCGCCTCCCGGAAGACCGCGACCCGCGCCGCCCCGGGCCCCGCGCCGCGCGCGCGGCGGTCGAAGCGGCCCGGTCCGCGGGAAAGCCCGTGATCGCGATCGCGCACGGCCTTCCCGCGGACCTCGCGTACATGCGGGACGCGTCAGCGTGCATCGCGGTGTACTCGGGCAAGATTTACTACGGGTGCGCGGGCGACGAGCCGTCCGACGAGAACCTCCGCGCGGGCATGGACACCGCGTTCGGGCTGAACGATCCGCGCGGCAGGCTGCCGGTTGACGTGAGCGCGCCCGGCGGCGGCATCGTGTTCGGGTACGGGACCGGACTCGGGTACGGGCGGGGCAGGTGAGCGAGTGGAGTTTTTGAGGCTCCTAGTAGCGTTCTCGTTGTGTATGTCGACTGGCTGCACAGCCATTTCCCTTGTCAGGTATTCAAGGCCTGAAATCAATGGGGTCAACGAATACTATTCAATTAACGAAGACAACGAAGGTGATCAGCATGGGCGGTGTATAAAGGAAAAATTTGTTTCAACTATGTGCAGTGAAAGATATCGCGATGTGTTTCAATATGATCTAGGCACGGTTGTGTTTTCCCTAAAACCACATAACTGCATGTATGGCGGCGGCGCAGTAGGTATTCTTGGAATACCGCTATGGCCCATATGGAAAAAAAGCGGTTACGGTCATTCAATGCGCTGGATTCATGGCAAAGACGTGGTCTATATATCGATCACGGTAAAACGAAAAAATCCCTATACATATGTTCGCTTCTATCCAGAAACCACGGTTCTTGAACTTACAGATGGTAAAAAGATTCTTCCAGAAAGCTATGCCGTGATGCATGGAAATTCGTATCGCCGTTACGAGCGCTTTGAGGATTTTCCTGAAGTGGTGAAATGTCATTATCCCGCGTGGTATGTATCCCGGGCAAATGATCAAAAAGTCGCAATTTTGCCATCGAGCGATCGGATACGCATAATGCTACGTTATCCGGTACATTGCCCACCTGATAGAACGATGCGAATGTTCCCGCCGTCGATTGAATGTGACGGTATTTTCATAACAATACCTTCCGTTCAATTCAAGCCAGGGAAATATATAAATTTTTTATTCGCAGGTATCGTTCCATCGGGATGAGTGAGATGCCGGTTGTCACTATAATCAGGTCCGAACCTGGTAGTCATAGGCCGGCGGCTTTTGCTCCATTTTTTCATACTTTAATTGACAATCGATGTAGTGCCTTTTTTATGGATTAATGCGCTGAGTGAGAGCGTCCCTGCCGGGAACGGATCACGGCGCTGCGATGAATACACAGAAAGACATAGACATGTAGCTGGCGGGTCTGTATGAATCCGGCGAATGCCGTAAAAAAGAACATCCTGCTCGTGGAGGACGAGCGCGCCACGGGCCTGATGGTCAGGACGATACTCGGGAAAAAGGGGTACAACACGCTGATCGCGTATTCCGGGGAAGAGGCCGTCGAGGCGATGGAAAGGATCGGGGGCATAGACCTTATCCTGATGGACATCAACCTCGGGGACGGCATGGACGGCACCGAGGCCGCGCACAGGATTTTGCAGAAGTACGACCTCCCCATCGTGTTCCTCTCGTCGCACATCGAGCACGAAGTCGTCGAAAAAACCGAACGGATCAGCTCTTACGGGTATGTCGTCAAAAACTCGGAGGAGGCGGTGCTCCTGGCCTCGATCAGGATGGCGTTCAAGCTTTTCGACGCCAGGATCAGGGAAAGGAAGGGCAGGGAGGCGCTTCAGAGAAGCGAGGAAAAGTATCGGGGGATGTTCGACAATTCCCTGCTTGGTATTTTCCAGACCACCCTCGACGGGCGCTGCCATATGGTTAACCGGGCCTGCGCCCGCATGCTCGGCTACGATTCGCCGGAAGAGGCCAGGGCGGCGGTAACCGACATCGCGACGCAGTTCTACGCGGACCCCGGTGAGCGCACCAGGCTCATCGATCTGCTGATGGTGAACGGCAGCGCGGTGAAGGACTTCGAGGTCCAGATGAAAAGAAAGGACGGTTCGAAGGTCTGGGCCCTGCTCAACACGAGGCTGGTCTACGACGAGGAGGAAAATATCCCCCTCATCGAGGGCATGTACTGCGAGATAACGGGGAACAAGCTGTCGGACGAGAAGATCTGCAACCTGCTCCAGGAAAAGGAGCTCATCCTGAATGAAGTCCACCACCGCATCAAGACCAACATTACCGCCATTTACAGCCTGCTGGCGATGCAGGCGGGGGAGGATTCGAACCCCGCGATCAAGAAGGCACTGCACGACGCCGCGGGCCGCATCAGGAGCATGATGATCCTCTACGACAGGCTGTACCGCCTGGAGGACGCCGCGGAGCTCTCGATCGGGGAATACCTGCCCGCGCTCATCAGGGACACGATCGAGATGTTCCCCGGCAAGGATTCGGTGCGGATCATAACCCGGATAGAGGACATCGTCCTCGGCGCGCGCATCCTCACTCCGGTCGGCATCGTCGTCTACGAGCTCGTGACGAACGCGATGCGGCACGCCTTCGGGAACCGCGGCGGTGGAGTGATCACGGTGCAGGCCTTCAAAAACGACGGGAAGATGACCATCCTGTTCCAGGATAGCGGATGCGGCCTGCCGGAATCAATATCGCTGAAAAGCCCGACAGGGTTCGGCCTGCAGCTCATCAATATGCTCGTGATCCAGATGAACGGCTCGATTTCCATAGAAAGTGACAACGGGACCAGGTTCACCATGAGCCTCCCGATCGAATAATCCGCGAAGATTGAATGCATACAATTATGGAGTTTTTTATATCGCATGAGCGGTATTAGTGGAAATCAATAGCCGGTTTCAAAAAAAAATCCCTTTTTATAATATAATAAAGAAAGAAGCTTTGTACCTTTCCCGGTATTTTGTTATTTTGTTTTTGATAAGCTCTTGTAGCTTTCTTTCCCATATTTTTTCACACACATAAAGAAACATAGAATCGGGGTTACTTGTCATAGGTGATGGTTTCGCGTAAATAAATATACCTATGTAGCTGGCGGGTTTGTATGAATCAGGCACACAACGAAAAGAAAAACATCCTTCTCGTGGAGGATGAGCTTATCACCGGCTTGATGGTGCAGAAGACGCTGGGAAAAAGGGGATACAACACCATGCTCGCGAGCTCGGGCGAGGATGCCATCGAGAAAGTGGAGCGGACCGGCGGATTCGACCTTATCCTCATGGATATCAACCTCGGTGATGGCATCGACGGCACCGAGACGGCCGACAGGATACTCCAGAAATACGACCTCCCCATAGTGTTCCTCTCGTCCCACACCGAGTACGACATCGTCGAGAAGACCGAACGTATCAGCTCGTACGGGTACATCGTGAAAAACTCGGAGGAGGCCGTGCTCCTGGCCTCGATCAAGATGGCGTTCAAGCTGTTCGACGCACGGATGAATGAAAGGACCGAGAAGGAGGCGCTGCAGCTGAGCGAGGAGCGCTACAGGGGCATCTTCAACAACTCGATACTCGGTATTTTCCAGACCACGGTCGACGGCCGGTGCCATACGGTCAATCCGGCCTTCGCGCGCATGCTGGGCTACAGCTCCCCCGAGGAGATGAAGGCCGTCGTGCTCGACATCGCCAGCCAGCTCTATGCCAATCCCCGCGACAGGCAGAAAATCATAAAGCTCATGAGCGACAACGGCGGCTGGGTGAGGAATTTCGAGGTCCAGATGAAGCGAAAGGACGGGACCAGGCTCTGGGTCATGCTCAACACCAGGCTGGTGCACGACATGGAGATAAGAATCCCGCTGATCGAGGGCACCTGCCTCGAGATCACGGAACAGAAGCTCTCGGGCGAGAGGATCAAAAACCTCCTCCGCGAGAAGGAGCTCATCCTGAGGGAAGTCCACCACCGCATCAAGAACAACATGACCACCATCTACAGCTTGCTTTCGATGCAGGCGGACGAGGACCCCAACTCGTCGATCAGGACGGTCCTGTCAGACGCCGCCGGCCGAATCAAGAGCATGATGATTCTCTACGACAAGCTGTACCGGTCGGACAATACCGCGATGCTTTCAGCCAGGGAATACCTGACTGTGCTGATCAACGAGGTGATCGGGCTCTTTCCCGGCTGCGAGCAAGTCGCCATCGACGCGTATATCGACGATGTCGTACTCAATTCGAGAATCCTGTCCCCCCTGGGGATAATCATCTACGAGTTCGTCAACAACGCGATGCGGCATGCGTTCAGGGACCGGGACGACGGGGTCATAATGGTTAAGCTTGCGAGGAACGACAAACAACTGCTCATCGTGTTCGGCGACAACGGTGCCGGCATGCCGGAATCCATGACGATGGAAGGCTCGACCGGGTTCGGCCTTCAGCTGGTCAACATGCTCGTGATGCAGATGAACGGCTCGGTCTCCATCGACAGGGGGGACGGGACGCGATTCATCATGAGAATACCCATGGGATAAATCACGCCGATCCCCGCGCGCCGCTTCGCGCCTACCTGTTGCAGGTGTCCATGCACTGCCGGTACACGTTCTGGCAGATGCTTTTTTTCTTCTTGTTCATGTCGTAGGAGGGGTTCTTCAGGCACCTGTCCTTCTGGTCCTTGCATTTCGCGTAGCACTCCTTGGTCGGCTTGGCCTTTTCCCTTTCAGCGGACAGGGTCGCGACCGCGAACATCGACAATGAAAATGCCATGAGCGTGGCGATGATAACCGGCTTTCCTTTTTTCATGGTTTATCCCTCCGGAGCGTGGTATGCCCGATGCTACGATACGCCTCCGTCGCTGTCAATGACTATTGCGGCCTGGGCGCGATTTGCCGATTAACGGGGAGGGATGCGTTCCCATCATAAAGGGGGATATACGCGCCGCCGGAACGTGCCCCGTCGTGCTCACGGGACCCACTCGTACGCGCCCGCGGACCAGTTCGCGCGGAACGCGGCGTCGCGGTCGCCCGTGAAAACCGAGGAAAGATTGTCGCCACCCGATTTCACCGGCGCGGGCGACAGGGCCGTAAGCCGCCAGTCGCGCCCCGGCCTGTCCGCGAAGAGCGCGTCGGCCGAAATGTTTCCGGCGGCGAAGGGCTGGGCGTTGATGCCCGCGGCGTCGAGCCCCACGATGTTCGTGGGGGCGTACTGGACGGCGTAGAGCATCGCGCAGCCGAAGATGTCGTTGTACCGCACGGCCTCCGGGACGATATTCGACGCCGCGAGGTATATCCCGTAACTCTTTTCCTCCATGCCCGCGAAGATGATGTTGTTGACGATGCGCGGTTTCGGCGCGGCGGCGCTCCCGGAGTTGTGCACGCCGTACGATCCCGACAGGACGTTGGCGGAACCGGCGTGCGTTCCCGCGTGGATCGTATTGTTGTACACCAGCGGGGACACGCTCTGCCAGTCGTTGAAAATCCCGAAGGAACGGCACCCCTCGCCGGAGGCGGTCCCCCCGTAGATCGTGTTGTTGCAGACCAGGGAAGAGGACTTCACGTTGTTGATCCCGTACGTCAGGAGGCCCGAGCCCGCGTCGATGTCGTTCGCGCATATCCGCATTTCGAAAGGCGCCAAGATCGATGACAACGATAGTGCCGGCAACAGCGTCCTTTCTTTTGCGTCCATGAGCGGCAATCTCGAGCTCGTGAAGACCGCGCTCGGTGCCGGGTGCCAGGTTGACAATGAAATGTTCGGCACCAAGAACATGCTCGGCAATTTTACCGTGCAGACACCGCTCATGTGGGCGCTTGCCAACGGCCACATGGAGGTTGCCCGGTTCCTTATCTCGAAGGGCGCCAAGACCAACGCCAGGTTCCAGTTCGGCGGGGACGTGCTGCATTATGCATGCCAGGGAGGGAAGCTCGATTTCGTGAAGCAGCTCATTGCCGGAGGTGCTGACGTCAATGCGAGGGATGGTTTCAACAGGAATGCCGCGATGTTCGCAATCATCGGCGACAACGCCGAGGTGCTGCGGTATCTGCTTGCCGGGCGGAGCGAAAAGGACGAAAAGGAATGGAAAAAATGGTATCCGAACTACATAGTCGCCGCGTGCCAGTCCGGAAGCCTGAAAGCGCTGAATGTCCTTGTTGCGTGTGGCGCCGATCTCAAGGACAAGTGGGCGAGAAACGAGTTCGGATGGACCCCGCTGATGATCGCCGCCAGGAACAGCGATATCAATATGGTCATGTACCTTATGTCGAAGGGGTGCGATATCAACGAAAAGAACAGAAGAAATGTTACCGCCCTTCATGTCGCTTCTCAATTCTGTGAGGCCAAATTCGTAGATATGCTCATGATTCTTGGGGCCAAGTACACGAAATTCGGATTTGGCGTAACACCTATGAAACTTGCCTACACGATGTACAGACGGTATACCGCCTATTTATTTTATCAGTACGGGTATAATAAATAGGATTGCGCAATGAACGAATGATGCATTTTCAGTGTTCGTAAGGCGGGCGGCCGCAGGCAGCTCGCCTTTTTTATTTTTCCGAAAAAAAATCATTGATAAACCCGCGCGCCCGGGGCATGATGTGTCATTCTCATATTCTGGCTTCACGGAGATTCTAATGGAGCTTTCCCCGCTGATCTGGCTCGCCATCGGTTGCGTCATCATGGGCCTCGAGGTGGTGGTTCCCGGGTTCGTCGTGTTCTGGTTCGGGCTGGGCGCGATCGTCACCGCGGCGCTGACCTTCTTCGGGGTCACGGAGTCCGGCGCGTCCCAGTGGATGGTCTTTTTCGTCTCTTCGCTGTCCACGCTGGGGCTTTGGCAGCTCTATTTCAAAAAGTTCTTCAAGGGAAAGGTTGTCGACGACGTACGCGATGCCACGCTCACCAACCGCAGGGGACGCGTCACGAAGCGCATAACGCCAAACATGGTGGGGCAGGTGGAGCTCTACGACGTATTCCACGGCCTGAAGACCTGGTCTGCACAGTCGAATTCGGAACTCTCGTTCGAAGAGGGCGAGGAGGTGCAGGTGGTCGAGGCCGACGGGATAAAGCTCATCGTCAGGAAACCGGACTGAGGCAGCGGCGGATATATCCCAATACCCGATCGTGGAACGCAATAACGGCGGGCATCGCACGCCCGCCGGGCGCGGACATATACATTACACGCATAATCGTTAGAGGAGGAACGCATGGTAACATTGATTCTTGTCATCGCGGTGGCCTTCGTGGTCATCATTCTCATCGCGAAGGGGGTGCGCATCGTGCCCCAGGCGGAGAACTGGGTCGTGGAGCGCTTCGGCAAGTACACGAAAACGCTCAACGCCGGATTGAACCTGATCAATCCGGTCTTCTCGCGGGTCGCCGTGAAGATCGACATACGCGAGCAGGTGCTCGACCTGCCGGCACAGGGGATCATCACCGAGGACAACGCGTCCGTGAAGGTCGACGGGGTGGTCTTCTTCAAAATACTCGATCCCTACAAGGCCTTTTACGGGATCGAGAACCTGCATGTCGCCATATCGAACCTGGCCCTCACGAGCCTTCGTTCCATCATGGGCAAGATGACGCTCGACAACTCGCTCTCGTCGCGCGACAAGATCAACGCCGAGCTGCTGAAAATTCTCGACGACGCAACGGATTCGTGGGGCACCAAAATCACGCGGGTCGAGATCAAGGACATCCAGCCCCCCATCGAAATACTCAACGCAATGACCCTGCAGATGAAGGCCGAGCGTGAGCGCCGCGCGACCGTCATCGAGGCCGAGGCCCAGCGCGAGGCGCAGGAGAAGAAAGCGGAGGGCTTTAAGCGGGCGCAGATCCTCGAGTCCGAAGCGCGCAAGGAGTCGGCAAAGATGGACGCCGAGGCGCGGGAGCGCCTGGCGCAGGCAGAGGCCGCGGCCATCAACATGGTCACCGACTCGCTGAAGAGCACGGGCGGCGATCCGCTCACCTACCTCATCGGGCAGGAGTACGTGAAGGGGCTGGTGAAGGTGAGCAACTCGCAGAACGCGAAAGTCGTGATCATGCCGTCGGAACTGCTCAATTCGATCAAGGGACTGTTCACCAAGTAGTCAAAGCGGAACACTGCGAAAAAGGCCTTCCATCCGGAAGGCCTTTTAGATTATTTCAGCCTTGTTACCCGCATCTTCTGGTTCAAAAGCATGTTCAGGTCCATGAGCATCTCGGGGCTGTCTGATCTGACCTTGCCCCTTCCCCTGAACTTCACCGCGACGCTCATGCCGACCTCGACTGCGGTCCTCTGCTCGTCCACCGGGTAGAGGAGGTCCATGTAGGCGTCGAGCGACGAGCTTTCCATCTTGATGTTCTTCATCTTGAACGCGCCGGCCTTCAGTTTTATGCCGATCCTGAGACAGTCCCGCCCGTCCGCCTTCTGTACGCCCTTCAGACAGGTCGAGCCGGTGAGGTCCTTTTTGGCAAGCTGGATATCGTCGCGGTTGAACCTCTCCGCGGCGAGGGAATAGTTCATGTCCCAGCAGTCTCCGATTTTTTTTCGGTCCTTCGTGCCGAACACTGCGTCGTCCTCCATCTCGGGCTTGAAAAAGGTCAGTATCTTCGAAAGGAACTTGGCGGTGCCGTCGTCAACGGGGTCCCCGTCGATCATGTACCGGACCTTCTTCCCGCTGAAGGACACGCCGATCTGCTTGCCCGCGGGTAATATTTCCTTCTTGCCCTTGGCGGTCTCGATGGTGAACTTTTCGACGACGTACGCCGCGTTCTGCACGTATCCCTTTTTGTTCACCTCGACGACGGACATGAGCGCGTCGAACCTTGTGACGACATCTTCCTTTGACTTCTTCGAGTTTGTGCCGTCGGTGAAGTTCATGTCGATGACGTCTTTCGCGAGGATGGAGATCCGGTATTTCTCGCCGGCATGAACGGGCCTGTCGAACTTGATGGAGTAACTTTTCGCGTCAGCGGCGGCGAGGCCGGCGGCCATCAACAGCACGGAGAAGAAAGTAAGCGCTGGTTTCATGGTATCCCCCCTGTAAATTTTGGAAAACGCTGTATCCTGGCCGGACTCGCGGGGTGTTGTAAATTGTTTTTTCGGGGACATGCGTTTTTTCAGAAGAGCGCCGCCTTTAGCCATATCCCCCCATATCAAAAACGTTATTTTATCGTTTATTGGATTGACATTCTTCCGGATCGGTCCTTTTAGTGTACTGTTGCCGGTCGCCGATGGCTGTCACACCGCTCGTGAAAGGCGACTGCCGCGGCGGAACCGGTTGCACATCCCATGCCTGGAAGGTTCATCTACCATGAAGACACTGAGAAATTGCGCGCATATCGCGTTCGCGCTATTTATTGTTGTTTCGATCTCATGCAAAAAGGATAAAGACATGCACCATCACGACGACATGCCGACCGAGCGCGGCCATTCCTTCGCCGATATCGAAAAGTACGTGAAACGCTTCGAGGATCCGGAACGCGTCAGGTGGCAGAAGCCGGACGAGGTCGTGCGCGCCATGGCGCTGAAAAACGGCGACAGGGTCGCAGACATAGGCGCGGGCACGGGGTATTTCGCGAGGAGGATCGCGAAGGCCGTGGCCCCCGCGGGCTCGGTGACCGGCTACGACACGGAAAAGTCCATGGTGGAATACATGCGCGGCGACGCGAAAAAGCTCGGCCTGCCGAATTACCGCGCCGAGACCGTCGACGCGAAGAAGCCCGCCCTGCCCGATGGGGCCTACGACGTGATCTTCATGTGCAACACCTATCACCACATGGAAGGCCGCGTGGACTACCTGAAACACGTGAAGAAATCCCTGAAGAAAAACGGACGCTTCATCGTCATCGACCAGAAGATGGAAGCGAAGGACGGCCCCCCGAAGAAGCTCAGGCTCCCGAAACAGACCATCGTGGACGAGTTCAGAAAGGCCGGGTTCGGCCTCGACAAAGACCACAACATTCTGCCGGACCAGATCTACCTCGAGTTCAGGCTGATGTAGAAAAATGAACGCCCCTTGCCGGGGATTGTACAAATATTACTCTCCAAGGAGGAAACTCATGAATTACAGAATCGCCACCGCCATATTCGCGCTGTCGCTCGCCGCCGTGTTCGCGGCAGGCTGCGGTCCGGGTTTCAAGAACTCGACGGACGAAAACGAGCACTTCAAGTGCACCATGGACATAGTCCACGCGGGCTCGACCACGAACTCCCCCGTGAGCTACTCGATCAACTGCATCGCGAAGAAGGGGCGCATCGAGTTCAGAAACCTGAAGCTCACGTATTCAGACCGCTCGTCGAGAAGGACCAGCCGGCGGAGCAGGGGCTCGAGCGTGCTCGCGGTATCTGAACCCTTCGGCGACAACGCGATCGAGGTGACCCCCCAGAAGCCGTTCTCGCACAAGGGCACCATCTCGCCCCGCGGCAGGCTCATACCGCGCTACTCGCACCGGAACCTGACCCTTTCTGCGAACGTGTTCTATCCGGACGATCCCTATTCAAACGACGAGCTCGATAAAAGGGAGAAGAAAGACCCGACGAAGTACAGAATGTCCGTCAGCAAGGGGCTGTGATAGTCCCGGCCCCGCATACTCCCTTCTCCACGCGCGCGAACGGCTGAGGCTCCCGCGAGAATGTTCGCCGACGTGTTCGTTCCCTATCCCCTGGACGATGCCTTCACCTACGCGGTGCCCGACGGCATGGCCGTCGCGCCCGGCGTGCGGGCGCGCGTGAATTTCCGGGGTAGGGAGGTGGTCGCGCCCGTGGTGGGCGTCCACGACCGCGCGCCCCGGGACTTCGCGGCGAAGGATATCCTCGAAATCGTGGACGCGCAGCCTGTGTTCGATGACCGGCTGGTGGCGCTGGCCCGATCCGTGGCCGACGACTACCTGGCGACCATGGGCGAGACAATGGCCATGGCCCTTCCGTCGGGCACAAGTCCCGGCGCCCGCTTCCGCATTGTGCCCGGGGAAGGCGGCGCCGCGGTCGGGCTCACCCCGGAGCAGGCCGCGGTGCGCGGCGAGATCGAGAAGGGGATCTCGGCCGGCAACAGGATGCACCTCGTCTTCGGCGTCACCGGGAGCGGCAAGACGGAGGTCTACATGGACCTGGCGCGGCGGGTCATCGATTCCGGCAGGTCGGTCATCTATCTGGTGCCGGAAATATCCCTCTCGTCCCAGATATTCTCGCGCCTGGCCCGGGTGTTCGGGCCCGAGCTCGTTCTCTATCACAGCCAGCTCACGAAAAACCAGCGGCTCCACAACTGGCTTCGCTTTTACCGCGGCGAGTCCCGCATCGCGGTGGGCACGCGCTCCGCGGTGTTCCTGCAGTGCCCCTCCCTCGGGCTGATCGTCGTCGACGAGGAGCACGACGGGTCATACAAGGAGCACAGCACCCCGCGCTATAACGCCCGGCGCGTGGCCATGCAGAGGGGCATCGCGGAGAACGCCGCGGTGGTCCTGGGATCGGCCACGCCCTCGCTCGAAACGCTGTACGCCTGCGAGCGCGGGGTGATCTCCCTCCACCGGATCGAGGGGCGCTACGGCGGGGCCGGCCTGCCTCAGGTTGAGGTGGTGCGCATCGACCCACGCAGGCCCCGCGACATGCTTTCGACGCGGCTGACGCTCCTTACCAAGCGCGCCATCGACGCGGGCGAGCAGACCGTGCTCCTGCTGAACCGGCGCGGATTTTCCCCCATCGTGCAGTGCGGGGCCTGCGGTGCGCCCGTGGAATGCCCGCATTGCAGCATATCCATGACGTTCCACGCCCCTTCGACCATGCGTTGCCACTACTGCGGTTACGAGTGCCGCGAACCGGACCGTTGCGGGAAATGCGAGGAGGGCGCGATGGTGCGGCTCGGGTCCGGCACCCAGCGGATCGAGGAGCTGGTGGCGAAGGAGTTCGCCGGGAGCCGGGTATTCCGCCTGGACCAGGACAGCTCGCGCAAAAAGGGCACCATGGAGGACCTGATGGCGCGCATGGGGGAAGGCGAGGTGGATATACTCCTCGGCACGCAGCTCGTGGCGAAGGGGCTGGACTTCAGGCGCGTCACGCTCGTGGGGGTGATCCTCGCCGACATCGGCATGAACCTGCCGGATTTCCGCGCGACCGAGCGCATCTTCGCGCTCCTGGTGCAGGCCGCGGGACGTTCCGGGCGCGGCGATGCGCGCGGCAGGGTGGTGGTGCAGACCATGAACGAGGAGCATCCCCTGTTCCCGTTTCTCGTGTCGCACGATTACATGGGGTTCTGCCGGCAGGAGCTCCCGCTGAGAAGGGAGATGGGATACCCGCCCTTCAGGCGCCTCGCGCGCCTGCTCGTCCGGGGCGCCGACGAGCGGCGCGTAGCGGACGCCGCGCGGGCGCTCGGCGTCGCGGCGCGGGACGCGGCGGCCTCCTGCGGGGTGACGGTCCTCGGGCCGTCCACTGCGCCCTTTCAGAAAATCGCCGGGAACTACCGCCATCATATCATCCTGAAATCGCCCGACGCCGCATCACTCAGAAAAGTTGCCTCCGCGTCACGCGGCGCCGTATCCGGTCCCGGACTCTACCTCGAGATCGACATCGACCCGTACGATCTTCTCTGACACGAAGAATTTTGCTTGCGTATTACGGCCGGTTCCCGCAGTGTGCGCGCGCGGTAAAAAATTGTTGTTGCTTTTTCCGCAAGATTGATATAACCTATAGAATGAGAGGGATTGATGGCAGAAGCACCGGCAAGGGAACGCCTTCTAGAATTGTTGTACGCGCGGTCGTTCATGTACCGAGAGGACCCTCCCTTCAAGCTCGTGAGCGGCAGGGAGAGCTTCTATTATTTCGACTGCAAGGCCACGACGCTCGACCCGGTCGGCGTGGCGCTCGTCGGCGAGGTCATGTACTCGATGCTGAAGCAGCCCATCGAGTCACTCGGCATCACCGCGGCGGGAGGCCTCACCCTCGGCGCCGACCCCATCGCGATATCCACCGCAATCGCGGCGTCGCGTGACGGGAAGCGCCTCTCCCCCCTTATCGTGCGCAAGGAACCGAAGAAGCACGGCACGCAGAAATGGATCGAGGGATCCTACGGTGAAGGACAGAAGGTAATCGCGCTCGACGACGTCATAACCACGGGCGGTTCCACCATCACCGCCATCGAGCGGATGCGGGAATCCGGCCTCGACGTGGCCCTCGCAGCGGTCATCGTCGACCGGCAGGAGGGCGGACGCGAGGCAATCGAGGCCCTCGGGCTCAAGGTGCTCGCCCTCTTCACCCGCGAAGACTTCGACGCCAGGAGAAAAAAGGCATAGCATCATGGTACGCACCCTCCGCCGCATAACCGTGATCGCGCTCGTCGTCGCGTTCGCCGCGGGACTCGTGTTCTCCTGCGCCTCCATGAAGGGCCGCTCGGGCACGATCAGCGATTCGAAGGGCGGCGCCTCCAGAATCAACGGGCTCTACGACACGAAGCGCAAGGATTCCCCGCGAAAGGCCGACAAGAAATTATACAAGGAAAAACCAAAAAGCGAAAAGTGGAAGAGCGAAGGGTATGCCGGCGACCTGGACGCGAGAGACGAAACGTCCGCCGGCGAACGGGATGCGGAAAAGCAGCCCGAGGCCGAGCGGATGGTCATCTACTCCGCGGATTACCGGATTGCGGTGGACAACGTTTCCTCCTCGGTCGACAGGCTCACCCGCGTGGCGGCCGATTACAAGGGCTTCATCGAGTCCGCGGTCACTTCCGATTCGTACCGGAGCGCGCGCGTGGTGGTGCGCGTGCCGGTCGCGTCCTTCGAGGCGGCGCTGGCCAGGCTCTCCGAACTCGGAGAGATCCAGTCGCGGCAGGTGAACGCGTCCGACGTGACCGCCGAGTTCCGGGACATGTCCCTCAGGGTGAAGACCGCGGAGAAGGTGCGGGAGCGGCTCAAGGAGCTCCTCAAACGTACCGTGGACGTCAAGGAGCGCATCCAGATACTCCAGGAGATATCCCGGCTGACCGGCATAATAGATTCGCATAACGCGCGGCTCCGCGCCATGAAGGACAGCGCCGACATGTCGACCATCGTGGTTAACCTCGCGGCCAGGGTGCGAGAGGTGACCAGCGTGTATATCCCCTCGCCGTTCCAGTGGCTCGCGGGCGTGACCCCGGAGCGCCGCTCGATGTTCAAGGGGCTTCGCGCCTTCGAATACGGGACGCCCTCCGGTCTCTTCCTTCACAAGAAGGAGTTCGCCGCGAAGAAACACCCCTGGCTCCTCGACAGCCCGGACGGGGCCATGGGAATACGCCTCGGCGTCGTGAAGAACTATCCCCCGGGCGACCTGAAGTTCTGGGACCAGGCCCTCCGCGCCGAGGCGGAGGCGCGGAGGTACCGCGAGGCCTCGAGGACAGAGGTGACGGGCAGGTCCGGCATGCGGTTCGTCCTGTACGTGTACGAGTACGCGGCCGACTCCCGGTACGCGGTCGCGGTCGGCGTGCACGGAAAGCGTGTGGCCGTGATCGAGGCGATGTACCGGTCCGATGAAAGGAAGGAATCGCGCGAGAAGACGCTCGTGGAATTCATTAAAACGGTGGGGCCGCGATGAAACGATTGATGCTGTCCGCCCTCGCGCTGCTGATCGCGGCGACGTGCGCGGCCGCGGATCCCCCCGCGATCATGTCATACAGCTATTATTGCACCGTCGAGAACGCGGAGCGTTCGGTGGCGGCGCTCAGGGACTTCGCGAAGAGGGAAAAGGGCTACATGAAGAACTTCACCTCGAACGCGGCGGTCATGCGCGTGCCGGCGGGTTCCATCGGGCGATTGAGGGAGCTCCTCTCCCGCCTGGGCTACATCGCCGACGAGCGCACGCAGCGCACCGACATATCCGCCGAAATCACCGAGCTCGAGACGCAGCTCGCCGTGAAGAAAAAACTACTCGCCGAGCTCAACGCGCTCTTCACCGGATCGACCTTCCACCAGACCATCGAGATCGAGAGGGAGATCGGCAACGTCATCATCGAGATCGAGCGCATCAGGGGACAGCTCGCGATGCGGAGGGACCAGGCCGGTCTCGCCGAGATCGCCGTCAGCATGAACCAAAAGGTCCCCGCCGGGCAGTCGAAGGGCACCGTCCCGGCCGCGTGGATTAAGGGACTCGGCATCGAGCCCCTGATGAGGGACTGGCATGAATAAACTCCACCTGAACTACATGTTGTCTGCCGCTGTGCTCATGTGCGCCATTCTGGTGTCGTGCGGCCCGCCCCTGAATCTCAAGACGCCGCCGGGCTTTGCGGAGTACAAGCCCGCGCACGGCGCCTTCCGCGCGATAAGCGCCGCGGGCGTGAGGATCAAGGCGTATGCGGTGAAGAACGATCCCGAGGGTGATATAGGGATGTGGCAGACCGCGATTGACCGGTATTTCATCGAATCCGGGTATCACCTGCAGAAGCGCGAGCCCATTTCCGTCAGCGGAAGGAACGGCAGCTACAGCGAATACCGCTGCCGCTACTACGGGTTCGATTACATCTATTCCCTGACCATCGTTCCGCGCGGCAAGAAGCTCATAATCGTGGAAACGTCGGGCAGGGAAGACTCCTACTCCAGGGAGAGGGACCGCATCATTCAGTCCCTCGGATCCATGGAAATAAATAAATGACGGGAGGCATGGCCATGGCGGATGAATTGACGGCCAAAGAGAAGGAAATACTCAAAGCGAGAACGCCCAGGGACTACATCGACCGCTCCCTCAAGAGCAAGCTGCCCCCGGGACGCAAGGCGATGCTCGCCAGGCTCTGGATGAAAAAGACAGGCCACACGGTGGAAGACATCCAGTATGCCAGGAACCGCCATCCCTACTGGAAGGCGAAAAAGATGAAGGGCACGGCCGAGCGCAACCAGCGCCGCTTCGAGGAGCATCACTACGGGACCGGCTCCAACATCGCGTGGCACGACGACCTGGTCCTGGAGTTCATCGGCTCCAACAAGAAGGAGAGGGACGGGCGCTACGAGTACCGTGATTGGGAACTCGCGAAGCATTTCAAGTGCAGCATCGCGTCGATACAGCATATGCGCCGCAAGTACAACATGGCGGTGAAGATCATCGAGGGCGCCGGCGGGAGGCCCACCGAGAAAAGGCTCCTGGAGCTTTTGCGTCTCGGCGAGGAACCGCTGCGCGCGATGAAGCGGAAGATCAAGCGCCGGTAGCGCGGGTCAGCGCATCCCGGTAAAAACCACGCCGGGATCGCTTTCCACCGTGACGGTGAACTCGTCGGCTTCCGGGCTGAAACTGGTGAAGCGAACCCGGAAGAGCGCCCCGGCCCCGAGCCCCCTCATCGGGTCCGAGGGCGGCGGCGAAACCGTCACGGTTTTTTTACAACCCCACGAGGTATCGTAGTTCCTGGCAATTTCGCTGAACACGGCGTCCCTGGCCCGCTGCTTGAATTGCTTCACGCTGATCGCCTTCTCTATGACGAAAAAGACCTTGAGCGGCTTCCTGTTTCCGGTGAGCGGGTCCGCGATCGAAGCGCCGCTCATGGTGACTCTCATCGATTTGGCCGCGCCTTCCATCGTGAAGACGAATTCGAAGGCCCTGTATCCCCCGAGCGTGTCGGAAGGACGCGCCCTGGCGACCGACACCGTTTCGGTCTGCTTCTTGAGAAAGGCGGGCTCCTTTCTGCTGCCCGCGCAGTGCGCGCACGCGAGCGCGACCGCCACCGCGAGGGCCGCGGCGCGCATACCGTTTCGATGAAAGCGTTCTGTCACGATCGTGTACGGCTCCGTTTTTGTAGGATATAACCGCGCCCGGGACGGTTGTCAAGGTAATTACCGGGCCTTCATGCCGAAGAGAAACCGGAGGGGAAGGATCCGCCTGATCGCCAGCTCCTACAGGCACATGATCGCGGCAAAGGACACGACAACGAGCCTGGGATATTACACCGCGACCGGCAGGGGCGCGGCCGCGATGCGGTACCCGATAACGCCATCACAGCCTGGTTCAGCGCGTAAAGGGGGAGCACCGCCATCGTGGCGAGCACCCGCATCCATTCAGGCCGCCAGAGCCTTTCCCGCGGGACCGGTGCCGTTGCCGCCCGCGGCGGATCCCATTCATTTCTCCCGCTTCGCACGCTTCTTGCCCGCGGGGCACGCGTGGAGGCACATGCCGCATACCGGGTAGGGATTGTCTTCGGCGAGTTTTTCGAAATAGTCGGAGCACTTTTTGAAATCGAGCCGGACCTCTCGTTCGTCGCCAGGCGCGTAGTTCACGCCCCTGATGGCCCCCACGGGGCAGGCGTCGGCGCACCTGGTGCACGCGCCGCAGCGCTCGTCGAGGGGATTGTCCACGGTCCGGACCGGGGCTTCGGTGAGGACCGATATGAAGCGCACCCTCGGCCCATACTCGGGCGTGACGAGGAGGCAGTTCTTTCCGATCCAACCGAGCCCGGCGATGTGCGCCACCATCTTGTGCGATATCGAGGGAGTGGCGTTCTTGAAATCCGTCCTGTTCGCCGCGGGAACGGGGAGGGTGCGGTGGCCTCCCGCGTTCAGGAACGACGAGAGCGCCGAGGCCGCGATGTTGAGCCTGTCGTTGAGCACCTCGTAACCGTGGGTGCGGTACTCGCAGGCGACGTTCGCGTCCTGGCGCGATGGCAGGAAGTCCACGATGGAGTCGGGAATGGCGATCCCTATGCTCACCGCCGAAGGGTATCCCGAAACGACCGGTCCGCCGAAGCGCATCACGTCGTTTTCGTGCGCCCTCATGTCGGCGAATCCCACCAGGTCCACGTAATGACCGTCGAGCAGATCAACTATCCGTTTGTTGAGTTCCATATCCACGCCTCCCGCCGGTCCCATGGTGAGCCGCCGCCGCGCGATGTCAAGGCGTAAAATTCCGGTTTGAGGCATCGTGCGGCCCGTGTTCTGGCCGGGAAAAGGAAAAAACGGGCGTTTTCGCGGCAAGGCACCGCCCGCAGGGAGGGGATTTTTTCATCCGGGCCTGAAAATAATTCTTGCCTTATGTCCCGTGCATTTATATTTGAACATGACCCGCGGGCATTCGCCTCCCGGTGCGGTCTTCCGTAATACTACAACCAGACAGCGGTACTATCGGCCTATGTTTCTCAAATCCATGGACATGTTCGGTTTCAAGTCGTTCGCAGACAGGACAACCCTCGATTTCGAGCCGGGCATAACCGTCATCGTGGGGCCGAACGGGTGCGGCAAGTCGAACGTGGTCGACGCCATAAAGTGGGTCCTCGGCGAAAAGCAGGCCAAGAACATACGCGGCGAGAGGATGGAAGACATCATCTTCTCCGGGACCGACCAGCGCAAGCAGGTCTCCCTCTCGGAGGTGTTCATCACCATCGACAACTCCTCGCGCGTCCTCGATTTCGAGGCGGATTCGGTCACCGTGGGACGGCGCATTTTCCGGGACGGCGAATCCGAGTACCTCATCAACAAGTCCACGGTGCGGCTGAAGGACGTCGAGAAGCTGTTCATGGACACCGGCATCGGGAAGGTCTCCTATTCCGTCATGGAGCAGGGCAAGATGGACCTGATCCTCTCGACGAGCGCCGAGGACCGGCGCTACATCTTCGAGGAGGCCGCGGGCATATCCCGCTACAAGTTCCAGAAAAAGGAGTCCCTGAAGAAGCTCACCGAGACCGGCGACAACCTGGAGCGCATCAACGACATTATAAAAGAAATAGAGCGAGAGAAGGACATCAAGTTCCGCCAGGCGGAGAAAACCAAAGCCTACCTCGCCCTCCGCAAGGAGTTCTCCGAGCGCGATATCCGGCTCAACTTCCTGCGGTATAGGGATCTGGCGAAAAAGCAGGAAAAGCTCAACGACGACATCGAGAAGCTCAGGCGCGACCGCGAGGCCATATCCGCGCGCGTCTCCGCCACGTCCGCCGAGAACGAAAAGGACGAGAAACGCAAGAACGACATCCAGCACCAGCTTTTCGAGCTCGAGAAGCGGTTGCAGGCGTATAAAATCCGCGTCGAGGACATCGACGTCAAGACCGACAAGAACAGAAAGCTCATCGATGAGCAGAAGGCGCGCATCGAGAGCATCGGCGGAAAGATCAGGGAGCGCTCCGCGCACCGCGCGAAGCTCTCCGACGAAAAGGACAAGACCATACAGTCCGGCATCGACATCGGCAAGAAAATCGACGACGACAGGAAGAAACTGGACAGCTTTTTCACGTCCAGAAAGCGCAAGATCGAATCCATCAACCGCGCGCACGACCAGATCGAGCAGGACAAGCGCGGCATCGCGGACGAGGAGAAGAGCCTGGCCGGCCTCCGGGAAATCCTCGAAGAGGTCATCAGAAAGCTCGTCGACGCGATCGAGAAGCGCAAGGCCGAGCTCGCCGGCTCCGAGGAGGAGCGTCAGAAGGTGCGCGCCGCCATCCACGAATCGCTGGACCGCATGGCGTCCCTCGTGATGGAGGCGCGGCGCTACGCGAGCGAGGGCATCCCGGAGCAGGCGCTCGCCACCCTCGACGCGATCGACGTCGAGGCGCTCAGAAAGGACATATCCTCCTTCGAGGGATACGAGGACGGGTTCCGCTCCATCCTCTTCGACAAGACGGGCATCCACGCCGAGAAGGAGCGGCTCGACTCGCAGATCGCCGGCAAGCTCAGGAACATCGAATCCCTCAGGGCGGAGATCGCCAGGCTCGAGGGCGTTATTCGCCACGACCAGCAGGAGCTGGAGGACATCAACGGGATGATCACCCGCGTGGAAAAGGACCTGTCCCGCAACGAGACAGAAAGGGACTGGATACAGAAGCACGTGCGCTCCCTTGAGGGCCAGATCGCGGACCTGGAAAAACAGATTGAAAGCTACAACGAGGAAATACAGCGTTCCGAAAAGGCCATAGAGGGTTTCGCCTCCGAGATCAAGGAATGGGAAGAGCGGCTGATGGAGTTCAACTCCCGCAGCGAGTCGCTGAACGTGCAGATCACCGAGCTCATCGAAAAGCGCACCCAGATCGAGGGAAAGATCGTAAGCAGAAAGGGCGCGGCGCGCAAGGACGAGGAGGAGCTGAACACGCTCGCCGACCGCATAAGCTCCCTCGAGAAGGGGCAGGTCGAGGTGATCTTCAAGAAAAACAACATCGAGGAATACCTCTGGGTGGAGTACGAGAAGAAGGTCGCCGCGCTCGAGGGACTGCGCGTCGACGACTCCGAGGCGCCCGCGCTGACTCAGGGGCTGCAGGAGGTGAAGGCGAAAATTCACGAGCTCGGTCCCATAAACAACCTGGCCATCGAGGAATACCGCGATCTGACCAAGCGCTTCGAGTACTACCTGGGGCAGAAAAAGGACATCGAGAAGGCCCGGGAAGACATCCTCTCCGTGATCGAGGACATCAACAGGACCTCGGTCGAGATGTTCCTGGACACCTTCAAGAAAATCCAGAAGAATTTTTCGGATATATTCCGCCAGCTCTTCGAGGGAGGCGACGCCGCGGTCGAGATACTCGACCCGGAGAACATCCTGGAGAGCGGCATCGACATCATGGTGCGCCCGCCGGGCAAAAAGCTCAAGAACATCAACCTGCTTTCCGGCGGCGAGCGGGCCCTGACGGCAATCGCGCTCCTTTTCGCGACATACATGGTAAAGCCGTCGCCGTTCTGTTTCCTCGACGAGATCGACGCACCGCTTGACGAGGAGAACATAGGCCGCTTCCTCCGTATGCTCAGGGATTTCGCGAGGGGTACGCAGTTTGTCATCGTGTCGCACAACAAGAAGACCATGAGCATCGGGGAATCGATCTACGGGGTGACCATGGAGGAGCCGGGTATATCCAAAATCGTTTCCCTGAGGATGGAAAAAATAGAAGGAAAGGCCCCGCTCAATTAAAAATAAATTGACATTTTCACAGGATGTATATACTTTAGTTTTTGCATACATATTAGGGAAATACTGGAAATTTCCCGTATGCGGCCCATAGCCCGTATGGGTTCATGAGTACACAAAGGAGGGTGTAAAATGAAAGTTTCAATTGATGGAATTCTCCACTCCGCCCGAAAAATCAACAGCGAACGCCAGACCGACGAATCCGCGCAGGGCGCGCAAAAAAAAGGCGCCGGGGCGGATTCCGTTTCTATCGGTACGAGGATCAACAGTCGCCTCGACGCCATCGAAACTGAACTGAAGGACATCCAGTCGTCGCTTACCAAAAACCAGATCGTCAGGGACGGCCTGGAAAAGCTGGTGGACGACATGAACAGGGGTGGCGCGCGGCAGCAGGCCATTCTCAACGAGGGAGTGTTCGAGGGCAAGAACGTTCTCCGCCCCTACGTGGGAGAGGCCCCGGACGCGCAGGTGCTCCAGCGTAAAAAAGAAGACAACACGCGCCAGATCGGCCAGGACGTCGACCGGCTGCGCAAGCTTCAGGTGGAGCTCGACAACATGTCCGCGTCAAGCCTCGCCGGCCAGGACAGGGCCGAGGGCATGATGAAAAACATGGATTCCCTGTTCAAAAACATGGCGGCTGAAAACGTCTCAGCGGTATCGCGCCTCAGGCCGGATTCCGTGATGAGGCTCATCACTCAGTAATGGCCGCCATCAAGAAATGAACCGCCTGATCCCGCTCCTTGCCGCCGCCTTCATGATGTTGGCGGCGGCGCCCGCGGGCAATATCATAATAATTAACCCCGGATGCGATAAAACCCCGGATTCCATGAAACGCTGGAGCGGTCCCCTGTCGCGCAATGATCTCCGCGAATGGGCCGCAGCGCGGGACCTCCGCCTGGTGTCCGACGCCCCGCCTCTGGTCGACGACTGTGCCTCGATGATCCGCGACGATAACGCGACCGTGGTCGTCAGCGGCATGGACCGAAACAGGCGGTATACGCTCTGGATAGATTTCGTCCGGTTCGTGCCGGCGAGGGGACGTGCGTTCCAGTCCGATCTCAAGCTCCATGCCAGAACGGGTGACGGACGGTACATGCTCCTGGGGGAATACTCCTTCGGGAGCCTCCCCAGGGGACCGGTCCGCCTTGAGATACCCTACGAGCTTTCAGCTCCCGGGCGCCTGGAACTCCGTTTCACGGAGATGTCGACCGCCCATGGTTTCTGGGGAGTGTGGGATATACTCGTATCCGTCGGGGAGCTTCCCGACAGGATTAATCCCGACGAAAGCGCTCCCGACAAAATGGAAACCGATATAAAGCCCCTTGAGTAACTGCCGCTTTTTTTTATAAAAAATTTTTTGACAAATAATGGGGCGACCTGTCTGCTGGCACACGGATCGCATGTCTACGGAAAAATAATTATTAAACGGCGCGTTTTTTTTAAAAGAATCCGCCCTTGCGTTGTATATTTAACATAAAAGGTTTCCGCACACACAGCACAGCAGGTGGTACCATGGCCAGGGAATATCGTGAAAAAGACTTCGACGACGAAGTGTACGAAGACGATTACTATGAAGAGCACTATGACGAGGAAGAGCTCGAGGAAGAGGGGGAACTCGCGGACGAGGGCATCATAGAAGAAACGGCCGGATCCGACCTTGAGGAAAACGAGGAACAGGAAGACGACCTCGGCGAGGAATGGGACTCCGACAAGAAGGTCACCGTGAGCTTCGCCTGCGACGACTGCGATTACCGCTGGGACGACGTGATCATAAAAAAGAAAGACAGTCTCGACGACGAGGATGAGATTGACGCCATCTGCCCAATGTGCGGTTCCATGAACGTGACCCTCATATGAGCAACCGCAGCATCGTTATCAGGGGCGCGCGGGAACACAACTTAAAAAATATATCGATCGAGCTGCCAAGGGACAGCCTCGTGGTTATAACGGGCCTTTCCGGGTCGGGAAAATCCTCCCTGGCGTTCGATACCATCTATGCCGAGGGACAGCGCCGCTACGTCGAGTCCCTCTCATCCTACGCGAGGCAGTTCCTGGGCCTCATGGAAAAACCGGACGTGGATTACATCGACGGTCTCTCTCCCGCCATATCCATCGAACAGAAGACCACGCATCGCAATCCGCGCTCCACCGTGGGCACCGTCACCGAGATATACGATTACTTCAGGCTCCTTTACGCGCGCATCGGCGTGCCCTACTGTCACAGGTGCGGCAAGAAAATATCGTCCCAGTCCGTGGACCAGATCGTGGAATCGCTCATGACGTTGAAAGACGGATCGAAGCTCCAGATAATGGCCCCGATGGTCCGGGGAAGGAAGGGGGAGCACGTCGACGTGCTCGAGCGCGCCCGCGCCAAGGGCTTCGTCCGCGTGAGGATCGACGGCGAGGCCGGCTCCCTCGACGACGAAATACGACTGGAAAAAAACAAGAAGCACACCATAGACGTAGTCGTCGACCGGCTGGTCGTGAAGGACGGCGTGAGGCCGCGCCTGGCCGATTCCATCGAAACCGCGATGGAACTCGGGGAGGGTCTCGTGCTCGTTACGGTCGGCGAGGAGGAACGCATCTTCTCGTCCCGGCTCTCGTGCCCGGACTGCGGCATATCCATACCCGAGCTCTCCCCCCGGATGTTTTCCTTCAACAGCCCCTACGGGGCGTGTCCCGAATGCGACGGGCTGGGCTTCCTGATGCGGTTCGACCCGGACCTGATCGTGTCCGACCCGGACCGCTCGCTTATGGACGGGGTGCTCGATGTCTGGGGGAAGAGCACAAGCTACTGGTACATCGAGCAGATACAGACGCTCGCGAAGAACTACGGGTTTGACCCGAAGACCCCCTGGAAGAAGCTCCCCGAGAAGGTCAGGAAGGTCGTGCTCTACGGCTCGGGCGCGGAGCGCATCGAATACGACGTGCGCAGGACAAACGCGCGCTACACCTTTTCCCGCGCGTTCGAGGGCGTGATCCACGGGCTCGAGCGGCGCTACCGCGAGACGAAATCCGAGGACATCCGCGCCTGGATGGAGGGATACATGTCCAACCAGGTTTGCGGCCGCTGCGGCGGGCGCAGGCTCCGGGAGGAAAGCCTCGCGGTCAAGGTCGGCGGGCGCACGATAGATTCGATCACCGCCATGTCGATTCGCGACTCGGCCGCGGCCTTCGACGCGCTCGAGATCACCGACATAGAGAAAAAGATCGCCGCGCAGGTGCTCAAGGAGATACGCGCGCGGCTGAAGTTCCTGAACGACGTGGGGATCGAGTACCTCACGCTCGACAGGGCCGCGGGCACCCTCTCCGGGGGCGAGTCGCAGCGAATACGGCTGGCGACCCAGATCGGGTCAAGCCTGACCGGCGTGCTCTACGTCCTGGACGAACCGAGCATAGGGCTGCACCAGCGCGACAACAGGAAGCTCCTGGCCACGCTGAAGCGCCTGCGCGACATGGGCAACACCGTCATCGTGGTCGAGCACGACGAGGACACCATGCGGGAGGCCGACCACGTGATAGATCTCGGTCCCGGCGCCGGCCTCCACGGCGGGTACGTGGTATCGTCCGGGACCCCCGCCATGATCGAGGCCGACCCGCGGTCCCTCACCGGGCTCTTCCTCTCGGGCAAGGAAATCATTCCCGTTCCCGCGACCAGGCGCGCGCCCGCGGACCGCATACGCGTGCGCGGCGCGCGCGAACACAATTTGCGGAACATCGACGTGGACTTTCCCCTGGGCACGCTCACCGCGGTGACGGGCGTGTCGGGATCCGGAAAATCCACGCTGGTCATCGAGATTCTCTTCAAGGCGCTCTCGTCAGTCGTCATGCGGTCAAAGGAACGTCCCGGCGCATTCGCGGGCCTTTCGGGCGCCGAGAAAATCGACAAGGTCATCGATATCGACCAGTCGCCCATCGGGCGGACCCCCCGTTCGAACTCGGCGACCTACACCGGGCTCTTCACGCCGATACGGGACCTCTTCGCGAAACTCCCCGAATCGCGCGCAAAGGGTTTCGGCCCCGGGAGATTTTCGTTCAACGTGGCGGGCGGCCGCTGCGAATCGTGCGAGGGCGACGGGGTCAAGAAGATCGAAATGCATTTTTTGCCGGACGTTTATATCACCTGCGAGGTATGCAAGGGCAGGCGTTACAACCACGAAACGCTTGAGGTCAGGTACAAGGGAAAGAACATTTTTGAAGTGCTCGACATGACCGTGGAGGAGGCGCTTGAGTTTTTCGCCAACGTCCCGGCGGTACGGACCAGGCTCGATACGCTGAACAGGGTGGGGCTCGGATACGTCAAGCTCGGGCAGCCCGCCACGACGCTCTCCGGCGGCGAGGCCCAGAGGGTGAAGCTTTCGACGGAGCTCTCCCGCAGGGCCACCGGCAGGACCCTGTACCTTCTGGACGAGCCGACTACGGGGCTCCATTTCGCGGATATCCGCAAGCTCCTTGAAGTACTGCTGTCCCTGGTCGACCGCGGCAACACCGTGATCGTGATCGAGCATAACCTGGACGTGATCAAGACCGCCGACTGGGTGATCGACCTCGGGCCCGAGGGAGGCGACGGGGGGGGCCTCGTCGTGGCCGAGGGAACCCCGGAAGACATTGCGAAGATCAAGGCCTCCCATACCGGGAAATTCCTGTCGCGGGTGCTGGGGAAATGACATCGAGGGAAGGCGCCATGAGCGATATCGATGAGAAAAAGGGCCTGCTGCGCGGCACGGAGATTTTTTCGAGGCTGAACGAGGACGAGCTCGAAGTGGTCGCCTGGAACAGCGATTTTCTCACGATCCCGGGCGGGAGCGCCATATTCACGGAGAAGGCCGAGGCCCACGAGCTATATATCGTCAGGGAGGGGGAGGTGCTCATATCCCGCCACACCGATGAGATCGACAACATTGACATCGCGCAGTACATCCCGGGAGAATGCTTCGGTGAAATGGACATGATCGGCAGGATGCCCCGCGACGCCAACGCGATCGCCATGAAGGATACGGTCCTCCTGGTCTTTCCGCGCCAGGGCATGAGCTTCACCAACGTGATCAACCGCTACCCGAAGATTTCGGCGCGCATTCTTCACAAGATACTCAGCCTGCTGGCCGAGCGCATCCGACGCTCGCACCAGCTCATCAACGAGAAGACGCCCTGGATCAAGGACCTACGCCGCCAGGTGCTCTACGACAGGCTCACCGGGCTTTACAACAGGTCGTACCTGAAGGAAGAACTCGCCCGGGAAGTGGCGTCGCCGGGGGAAAGCCGGCACATCATCCTCATCAAGCCGGACAACTTCAAGGACTTCAACGACGCCAAGGGCCACATCGCCGGCGACGCCCTTCTCCTCAGGATGGCCATATTCATCACGTCGGCGCTTGGGGGGGACGACATGGCGATACGCTATGCCGGCGACGAGTTCGCGATCATCACCCCGGAGGGCCTCGAGTGGGCGGTCAAGACCGCGAAGGACATCGGAACGACCCTCTACGACATGGAGACCGGGGACCTGGGCGCCGAGCCCGGTTTCAGGATCACCATAAGCGCCGGCATATCCCGCTGCTCATCGGGCGGGACCGATCCGGTGACCTGCGCCATGAAGGCGAGGGAAAAGATGATCGCCGCCAGGCAGAAGGGCGGCAACCGTATCCATGTCGACAGGGCGCCCGTCTAAAAAAACGGGGCCGCCTCAAAATTTACTTGCATTATGTCGCGTGGGATGTTACTGAATCCCGTGATTTGAGGTGTGCATCTTTTGAACGGGCGGGACTTCCACATCGACGGGAAACGCTTTCGCGCGGCCATCGCCGCCGCGGCGTTGTGCGCGTCCCTGGTACCCGCAGGCGCGCTCGCCCAGAGCAGGGACTTCGTCCAGTTCGAAAAAGCCAAGACCTATTTCCGCCAGGGCATGATCTATTACAACAACATGCAGTATGTCGCGGCCGCCGAGCTCTTCCGGAAGGCGGTCGAGATCTATGACGATTACCACACCGCCAGGGACTACCTGGGCCGTTCCTACCGCCTGGCGGGCATGAACGACGCCGCGCTGAAGGAATGGGAAAACCTTCTCTCCGTCTCCCCCGACAATCCTTCTATCGTCGGCAAGGTCGAGGCGGTCCGCTTTCACGACAGCGCGAAGGGCGATTCCGGCTTTACCGACCTCGTCCACTACGCCGCCTACAATTCGTCGAAGATGCGCCGCTTCCGCTTCGAGAAGCCCGTGGACATCGTCGTTGACGCGGAGAAGAACTCGTACATAACGTCATTCTCGGGCGGAAAGCTCGTGAAACTCAACGCGAACGGCGAGGGAATCTTTTCGGTGAAGATGTCCACGGGGGGGATGCTTTACGGCGTCGATTGCCGGGTCAATACGCTGGCGGTGACCGATTTCAAGAATAACAGGTTCTATCTTCTCGACTCGAAGACCGGCAGGGTTAAAAAAGAGATCGGCGAGGGTGGCTCGGGCGAGGGACGTTTCCACGGCCCCGAGGGAATATGCTTCGACGACCGGGGCGACATCTACGTGGCCGACAGCGGGAACGACCGGATCCAGAAGTTCACGCCTTCGGGGGCCTTCATCCTCCAGTGCGGCGAACGCGGCGATTACGACGGCCAGCTCAGGGGCCCGTCCGACGTCGCGGTACTCGACCGCGTCATGTACGTCGTAGACAGCGGCAACTCCAGGATCGTGAGTTTCGACGATTCGGGCAACTACAGGAAAAAAATCGAGATCGAGGGCCTCGAGGCCCCGCGGTCCATATCGCGCGGGGGACCGGACACGCTCCTTATCGCTGACGAAAAGAAGGGCCTCTGCATCTACCATCCATCGGACGGGTTCACGCAATGGCTGGATTCATGGAACGACGGCAGGAAAAAGTTTTCCAGGCTCGTCGCCGCCGTAAGGGACAGGGACGAGTACCTTTACTGTGTCGATTTCAACAGGGATTCGATCCAGCTCTTCTCGCCCGCGGGCAAGAGATATTCCAACCTGCTGGTTGAGATCGCGTCGGTCGACGTGAAAAAGTATCCCCTCGTGGCTTTTTACCTGAACATTCGCGGCAGGGACGGGAAGCCGATCTACGGGCTCGATTCCGCCAACTTCACGGTCATCGAGGACGGCGCGCGACCGGTCAGGATCTATACCGGATACCTGAAGGATATGGCCCCTTCGGTGTCCATAACGCTCTGCGTGGACCGTTCGCTCGAGGCGAAGCGGCACGAAGCGGAAGTCCCGTGGGCCACGGATTTCGTGCTGTCGAAAATCAGGAAAAACGACTCGGTCAAGGTGCTCAATTTCCATGGTGAATTCTGGAGCGCGGGGAAGTTCGACTGGAGCTCCAGACGCACGAAGAAGCTCCTCGGGGGAAAGGACTACGGGCAGGGCAAGGACTTCGGCGGCGTCATCTACAATGCGATCAGCGACCTGGCGCCGCGCCTGAACCGCCGCGCGGTCATGGTCGTCACCGACGGAAGCGTGGCGGAGGACTCGTTCCGCAAGTATTCCGCGCGCAACGTGATCGATTACGCCAGGGCCCATTATATCCCCGTCTATTTCCTTTCGTTCGGCAAACCCGACAAGGTCATCTCGTCCATCGCGCGCGAGACCGGCGGCAGAGTGTACCTTCCCACCGAGCTTGATTCGCTCCGCGCCTTCTACGACCGCGTAAAGCGGTCGGAGGAATACCGGTACGTGGTGGTCTATTCGACGTTCAAACCCTCGTCGTTCAAGGGCTGGTGGAGCGATGTAAAAATCGAGGTGGATCAGAAAGGGCAGAAAGGCACCGAGTGGGGGGGATACTTCGTTCCATGACAGCCGATTTCGGTATGGATGCGCCCCGCAGGGCCATGGCAGCCGGGCTCTCGCGCGGGGGGATATACTCCGGCGCGGTCATCGGCGTGATGGCCAGGGTGCCCCGCCACCTTTTCGTGTCCGAGGCTCTCCGCTACCGCGCCTACGACGACATATCGCTCCCGATCGGCTTCGGACAGACGCTTTCGCGTCCGCGGGTCATCGCGCTCATGGTGCAGGGGCTCAACCTCACCGGGGACGAGCGCGTGATGGAGATAGGGACCGGCTCGGGATACCAGTCCGCGGTGCTCGCCGAGCTCGCGGGAAGCGTGATCACCTTCGAGAGGATCGAGAGCCTGTACCGGCGCGCGCGCGACGTTCTGTTCAGCCTGGATTACGCGAACGTACGCCCCGTGTTCGGCGACGACTTCAGGGAGGCCGAAGGTCCCTTCGATGCCATCGTCGTCGCCGCCGGCGCGAAGACCGTGCCGGGCGGGCTCATCGACAGGCTCTCGCCAGGGGGCCGGCTGGTGATACCGCTCCAGGACGGGCACGGCCACAGGATCATGCGTTTCATAAGGAAGGGAAACTCGGTCATCGAGGAAGGGCTGGGCACCGCGACCTTCGTGCCGTATGTGGGAAGCGAAAGCGCCTGAACATTACCTGATTTTCTCGGCGATCCACGCGAGCGATTTTCTGAACTGTACGTCGCCCCCGGCCTCGTTGCCATCGTCGGGGTAAATCTCGGCGGTCTTGTCGCAGAGCAGGTGGTGGAAGAGTCCGAACGAACAGAGGGGCGGCGCGATGGTGTCCTTGAGTCCCATCGTGACCAGCACCGGGCACGTTATCGAATCCGAAAAGTTGAGCGCGTCGAAATAACTCAGGTTTTCCTTGACCTGCTTCTTGCGGTTTTTCCTCTCGGTGATGAAATCGTTGATCTCCGTGGCCTGGTCCGAGGTCGACAGGTTCTGGTTTTCGGCCAGGTGGCAGAATGAAGGCGTTTCGAGCACCATGGCCTGCACCCGCGGGCAGTTCGCGGTGACGAACACGGCCACCGCCGCGCCGAAGCCCTTTCCCATCACGCCCATCCTGCTGCAGTCGAGCTGGCTAAGCAGGCGGAGAAGGTCCACCGCGCGATATGCGTCGAGGTAGACCGCCTTCACGTAGTAGGTCTCCCTGTCCAGGATGTTTTCTATCATGTAGCCGGGAGTTTTTTTCTTTTCGCCCTCCACCTGCTCCGGGAGGTTGTCGTGCCCGCGCAGCGTGACGAACAGGTAGGCCAGGTTCTCGTTCAGATGGCCCTGCGAGGTCCTGGGCTTCGTATTGTAATCGTGGATGATCATGACGACCTGCGGCCTCGGCACGTGCCTCGGTATGAGCAGCGTCGCGTGCATCCTGCTCTTGGTGAAGCCCCTGAATGTAACGATGTAATGGGTGAACCGGTGCGTCGAGTGCTTGTTGTCCGGGTTCACGACCGGTTCGAGGGGCGTTTTCTTGATTTCCGAAATGGCGTTATTCCAGAACTTTCCGAAGTCAGGAGCCCTATCGAAGGGCGGCAGGTTGAGGAAGTATGGGTCTATGCTTTCAATCGCCATGTGCGTCAACCGCTGATCAGCTTGTAGAGCAGGTAGTAATTCGACGTAAACATGAAATAGAGAAAGGCGACAATAACCGCCGTGAGCAGAAGAAACACGCCGAACACGGCCAGGTAATAGAGGAATCGGAGGGACAGGTACGAGGCGATGTCACGGGCGCCGAAACCCAGCTTGCTGAGGCCGATGGCCCTTACGGTCAACGCGGCGATCACGAAAAAGATGATGCCGAAACGGAGGCCGTGCTTGATGATGAACGTGAAGGCTTCCGGGCGGGAAACGGCGAACAGTGTGACGGGAAAAACCGTGATGTTCACCAGGAGCATTGAACACAGCGCTATTACCACGGTGAATACCGCGAGCGTAAGGAGCCCGATGATTCGTTCGTTCAATCCGGCGGCCGCCTCTGGAGCGGTAACTGCCGTATTACTTTTTCGAGGGTTCTTTCCCATCCTGGATGACGCCCATGTCTTTCAATACGTTCGAGGCGGCCTTTCGGACCTTGTCGCTGGGATCATGTTCCATCTTGTACTTTAAAATGTCAATTGTTCTTTTGTCCTTGATTTCGCCGAGAAGCGTGACGGCCTTGAGACGGACCTGGGCGTTGTTGTTTTTCAGGGATTCCATGAGCCGCGGTACCGCGTCGGCATCACCCAACCCGGCAAGCGCGGTGAGGGAGTACATGTAGAGATTGTGGAGCTGCTGCCGCTTCTTGATCGGATATCCCTCGACCGCGACCAGGAATTCCTTTATTTTCGGGCCCGCGGCTGCATACTTAAGCCGTCCCAGGGCATTTATCGCGGTCGCGCGGATGCCCGGATCCTCATCTTCGTTCACGTACAGCGCAAGCATCATGTCCTTGCCTTCCTGCGTGCCGAGCGAGGCCAGGCACGCTATCATGCTTTCGCGCATCACGTTCCCCGTTTTCTGGCTTTTTACCGGATCGCTTATCAGGGGCATGACCTCCGCTGCCTTGAAGTCTCCCAGGGTCCTGATGAGCGCGTCGGTGTAGTTGGAGTTCACCTTGAGGTCGCGGTCCTTCAGCACCGCGAGGATCCTGTCCTTTGACTGCGTGGCGTTGAGTGTCTTGAGCGCATAGACCGCCGCCGTGCGCACATCTTCCGTAGGGTGATCCATTTTTTCCATTATCGCCGGGACCGCGGGCGATTCCTTCATCTCCCCGAGGAACTGGAGCATCTTGATGAGCAACTCGGGGTCGTTCTCCGCCTTGAGCATGCCCCCGATCTTAGACGCAATTTTCTTTTTCAGTTGTTCGTCCCTGACCGCGCCGAGCCTCGTCAGCGCGCGCGACCTGTCCTCCTGTATGCCATAGTCAAGGGTGGCTTCGATGGTTTCCGCGAGCTTCGCGTCCGATTCCTTCGATAGCTTATCGCTTGCCTTTTCCTTCTTGCCGCGCCCGTCCCCGGCGGGTTCGCAAAGACACGCCAAACAAAAGGCGGGCTCCGGCTTAAGCCGGAGCCCGATCCTGATTTCCGGTGTTGCCCAGGGATGGACTACTTATCGAGAGCTTTGGCCATCTGGATCTCTTTGACGAGGTCCTCGATGGTGATGGCGGAAAGCGTCAACGGGGTGACGGTGCCGCGGGAACCGATCTGGGCGGCCACCCGGGCGATGACGGTGTTGTTGGGGGCTTCGAGAACATTGAGGAAGTCGTATTCGCCGAGGAGTGAGTACTGGGTGATGATCTTGGCGCCCATTTCCTCGACTTCCTTGTTCACTTCCCAGATACGGGACGGGTTGTTCATAATGGTCTTTCTTCCGGCATCGGTCAGCTTGGTCAACATGACATAATAGGGCATAATTTTACCTCCCTGGATAAACTCTCCTTTCATAAGGAGTACGCGAGTTAATAGTATACTACGTATAAGTAGGTGTCAATGGGAAGTCAAAGGTCAAAAGTCAAAGGTCAAAAGTGGGAACGACTCACGCGCCTCTTCAATAAAA
>CAYRGX010000029.1:0-20039 GCA_964423905.1 uncultured Leptospirales bacterium
CTTCGCGAAACAGATCACCCCTCTCCTTCTCGGGGGCGTCCTGGTTTCCGGCTTCCTTCTTGGCAGGCCTGGACACGAAGGCATAATCCCCAATGAATGGGTTAGCGCCGCGGTGGGTGGCAATTCCCTTGCTTCGAATTTTTTTGCGGCGATAGTAGGCGCATTCATGTATTTCGCCACCCTGACCGAGGTACCCATTGTCCAGGGCCTCATCGGCAGCGGAATGGGCAAAGGTCCAGCCCTTGCCCTGCTTCTCGCGGGCCCGGCTCTTTCCCTTCCCAACATGCTGGTGATTCGGAGTTACCTGGGTACGCAAAAAACAATCGTCTATTGCAGCCTCGTTGTGGTCATGGCGACGATCAGCGGCATGATTTTCGGGGCGTTTTTTTAAATCAATGAAATCAGGAGAATAAGCATGAAACTGGAAATATTGGGTACCGGGTGCCCGAAGTGCATCAAGCTTGAAGAGCTTACGAAAAAGGCAGTCGTTGAAATCGGCATTGAGGCTGAAATCACCAAGGTAAAGGACATCAAGGACATCATGAATTACGGCGTCATGATCACGCCCGCCCTGGTGGTCGACGGCGAGGTGAAGGTGGCGGGCAAGGTGCCGTCGGTGGAAGAGATCAAGAAGCTCATATCAAAGTAGAAAAAACCGGAGGTTGGTCATGGCAGATTGTTGTTCGGGAGACGTAAGAATGGTGTATTCATGCTCGGGGGCCGCGGACGTGGGGGAAATTTCCGACCGCGTGGCACGCAGGCTTCGCGACGAGGGTTTCGCGAAGATGTCCTGTCTCGCGGGCATAGGCGCGGAGCTTTCCGGGTACGTGCAGACCGCAAAAGGCGCCGACGTCGTGTTTACGATCGACGGTTGCGGAACGGCCTGCGCCAAGAAGGGCCTAGAACGCATCGGCGTGATACCCAAGGCGATTATTCTCACCGAAATGGGTCTTGAGAAAGGGAAAAGCCCTGCCGTTGAAGAAGTGGTGAGCCGCATTACGGGACAAATCATCGAAGGCGCGTCGGCTTCCCCGGGGCGCGGCGGTAATTGTTAGCGTAATCAGGTCCGTGTATCATGGCATTGGAGCTACTTTATGCAGGGCGCAATAATTAAATTGGACCCGCATGACATCATGCGCATGAAGGCGATTGCGCTCGATGCGGATCAGGCCGACGCTCTCGCGTTCGTGAAGGAATTGCTTCTGAAAACTGAAGCTGCCGCGCGAAGCGGGCTGAAGAACCATCTTGACAAATGAAGAAAAGGGAGAATTTGCATGAAGGGAAGAATGATGCGAAAGATCGTGCCTGTTGCGGCCGCACTTCTGCTGGTCGCCGGTGCGCAGTTTATTAGATCGGGAAATGACTGTTGCGGCGGCTCACTCCCGTTCGCCTTGATCCTCAGCCCGCTTGGCTGCACCGAGGCGAAACACCCGGTTAACGCCATACCTGATGATAAGGTGAATGGCAATGCCGGTAAATCCGCCGAAGCGGTCAAGGCGGAGCACCGCGTCACCTTCGTGGAGATCGGCTCGATCAACTGCGTTCCCTGCAAAATGATGCAGCCCATCATGAAGGCAGTCGAGGAAGAGTACAAGGGGCAGGTCCGTATTGTCTTTCATGACGTCTGGACGCCCCGGGGAAAACAGGATGCGATGAAATACGGCATTCGTGTCATCCCCACACAGGTATTCCTCGACAAGAACGGGAAGGAATACTACCGTCACGAGGGTTTTTTCCCGAAGGAGGAGCTGGTGAAGGTCCTCAAAATGAAGGGGGTGCGCTGATGCTCATTGAGGTTTTTACCTGGCTCTCGGGCACGCTCTACTCCGCACCGGCGATCGCCCTGGCAGGGGCCTTCATCTGGGGTGTGCTCTCCATTGTGCTTTCCCCGTGTCACCTCGCGAGCATCCCGCTCATCGTGGGATTCATCGACGAGCAGGGGAACATCACCACGAAACGTGCCTTCGCGCTCGCCCTGCTTTTCGCTTCGGGCATCCTCGTCACCATCGGACTCATCGGACTCGTCACGGGGCTCATGGGCCGCATGATGGGAGATATCGGCCCCTGGGGCAATTATTTCGTGGCGGTAATCTTTCTGATCGTCGGCCTTCATCTCCTGGGCGTTATCCCGCTTCCCTTTCTGGAAAAAGGGGCGAATCCATCATTCCAGAAAAAAGGTTTGCTCGCCGCTTTGCTTCTCGGTCTCATATTCGGCGTGGCCCTCGGTCCCTGCACCTTCGCCTATATGGCCCCCATGCTCGGGGTCGCCTTCAGTGTCGCATCAACCAGGCTGTTTTTTGCGGTTACGCTCATTCTTGCCTATGCCCTCGGCCATTGTGCGGTGATCGTACTCGCCGGCACCTTCTCTGAGGTGGTACAGAAATATTTAAACTGGAACGAGAGTTCGAAAGGCCCGGTCTTTCTAAAAAAGATCTGCGGCATACTGGTAATCATGGGTGGCATATACCTGATTGCATCAAATATTAAACTAATGTGAGGACAAAATGAATTCAAAAAGAACCCTTCTTTTGATGATTGCCGTTGTAATGTTTCTTCCCCTGGCCATATGGATAACGCGCATGCCCATCGGAGCGGTACAGGACAAGAAGATTGTCGTCTACTATTTCCATGGAGAATTTCGATGCAAGACCTGCATGCGCATGGAAGAACTCACGAAGAAAGCGGTTCTCGGCGGATTTAAAAAAGAGCTCTCCGAATCGAAAATCGAGCTCAGGGTAATCAATGTCGACACCCGCGCGAACGAACACTACACGCGGCAATTCAAGCTTGATACAAAATCAGTTATCGTATCAGAAATGCTCGGCGATAAAATAGTTCGATGGAAGAATTGCAGCAGAATATGGGATCTTCATTCCGATGAGCAAAAGTTCGTCAAGTATATCCAGGGCGAAATTAAAGGATACTTGAAATAACTAACTCGGAGCGGCAATGATGACGAAGATAACTGACAAGAAACTCGCTTTTCTCGATCGATTTTTAACACTCTGGATATTCCTGGCGATGGCTATCGGTGTGGGTATGGGATACTTCTATCCTGGTACTGCCGCCTTCTGGAACCAATTCCAGTCCGGCACTACGAACATCCCCATCGCGATCGGTCTCATACTGATGATGTACCCGCCCCTGGCCAAGGTGAAGTACGAGGAGCTCGGCGACGTGTTCAAGGACTGGAAGGTGCTCGGGCTCTCACTGGTGCAGAACTGGCTCATCGGTCCCGCCCTCATGTTCGTCCTGGCGATCCTTTTCCTCTCAGGCTATCCTGAATACATGGTGGGACTCATCATGATCGGCCTTGCCCGCTGTATCGCCATGGTCATCGTATGGAATGACCTTGCCTGCGGCGATACCGAATACGCCGCCGGTCTCGTGGCATTCAATAGCGTATTCCAGGTACTGTTCTTCAGCGTGTACGCGTGGTTTTTCATCACTGTCCTTCCGCCGCTTCTCGGCCTGCAGGGCAGCGTCGTCGACGTTACCATCGCCCAGATTGCCAAAAGCGTTTTTATCTATCTTGGCGTTCCCTTCATCGCCGGGATCATCACGCGCTTTGTCCTCATAAAGGTGAAGGACAAGGAGTGGTACCAGGAGAAGTTCATTCCTCGCATAAGCCCTCTCACGCTCGTCGCCCTCCTCTTCACCATCGTCGTGATGTTCAGCCTCAAGGGCGAATACATCGTGAAGATCCCCATGGACGTGGTCCGCATCGCCATACCGCTCCTGATCTATTTCGTGATCATGTTCCTGGTGAGCTTCTTCATGAGCAAGAAAATCGGGGCCGGCTACCCTGTTGCCGCCACCCTCTCCTTCACCGCGGCAAGCAACAACTTCGAGCTCGCCATCGCCGTGGCCGTGGCGGTCTTCGGCATACAGTCGGGCGTGGCCTTTGCTGCGGTCATCGGCCCCCTCATCGAGGTTCCGGTCATGATCGGTCTCGTGAACGTGGCTTTGTATTTCAGGAAAAATTATTTTTCGGTTCAATAGGTTCGCATGGGCTCAATTAAAATAGAAGTTGTCGGGCCCGGGTGCCGATTCTGCAAGAAACTGCACGACCTGGTGAACATGACCGTCGCGGAAGAGGAGCTAGACGCCGAGGTGACGTACGTCACGGATCTTAAAAATGCAATCCGATACATTCCTCTCACGCCCGTCCTAAAAATTTACGGCGAGGTAGCCCATCGAGGGAAGTTTCTTCCGTCGAAAGAAAAACTAGCCGCTCTGCTGAAGGACGGCTCCCTGTGAAGGTGATAACGGCGTTTCCCAGGAAGGTCGAATTTGATAAGATGCGGGATGCCCTCGCCTCCCGGGGGCTCCCCTTCGATGTCATCGATCCGTCGCCCGGTTACTCGCGGGTGGGATGTCCCGCCATCGCGCTTGAGCAGGAAGTGAGATCGGCACTTGCGTCGGCACACTCAGGGGATTTCATCTCGTCCGGCTGGGTGGAATATCGGCAAACCTCCTTGCCCGTTCCTTCGACGCCGCCATTAACCTTCGCGGAGGACGTGTTCGGTACCGCTTCCATCATGGTCCTCGCGCCGTGTATCGCCGATGCGGCAAAAATTCGTCTCATAGCCCATCTTTCCGGTGACATGGGCGAGGCCCTCCCCTATCTCAACGCGGAAATGCGTGAGGGCTGCTACAACAATGACGGCAATACGTTTTCCTTTATGGACGGATACCGCATGGTTACGCTCTATCCGCGGCGGATTTCCATCGCCAAGGCTGATGAAATCGTCGACGGATGGCGAATGCTGGAAAAAATTCGCTGTCGAATAAACGATGTATGGACTCGTCGCGCTTCGATAGAACCGTCATATGAAACGAGGCGGAAACCTCCCGCGCTTGAAGTGTACAAACGCCTTCCCGGCACGAATTGCGGCCAATGCGGTCAGAAAACCTGCATGGCCTTCGCGCTCACCCTCTGGAACGGCAATGCCGTGCCATCGCAGTGCGAACCGGTTTTTAAAGGCGATTTCAGCAGTCTCCGTGGTGCTCTGCTTCAAATATGTGAAGGTCTCGGTCTTCCGGGCGATGGCTTCGAGGAAACGATATAGTGATATGAGAATACAACCGGTCACGATTACCTTGAGCACTGAGGATGTCCAATCAATAACGCGCATTGAGGTCGACCAGGATCAGGAAGAGGCGCTTCGGTTTATAAGGAAACTGCCCTATCCCCGCATAAAGAAAACGCTTTAACCGAAGTGAATGCCGGTTTTTGAGGCCGGGTACCGGCCCGGCAGGAGTCATCCATGATGGTAATAGAAATTCATTAATTCCATCGATAACAGATTAATTCTTATAAAAATTTAATGTTGTTTCATTAACTTGTCATTGTTATTCGAGTGAATGGAGCATTTTAATGAAGAATCTTTTCGTCATCGGCGGGAGCGGCGCGGGAATCACCACCGCGCTCTGCGCCGGGAACTGAATCCGTTGAACTGACCGACCTTTCTGATCGCGATTATCATTCCCGTTTCTCCAGTCGCGCCCCTTACTTTTTTTGCAGAGAGTCAATGTTGTACCGGAAAACCTCACTCATGGCATGAAACGGGAATTACATTCCCCGAATGCGTGCTTCATGGCGGTGTCTCGTTTCCGGATGGCTTCATGCCGTCTCAATAAAATGGGCGATCACTATACAAAAAAGTGTATCCTTTAACCGGAATAATCCGTCTTCACTATGGTAAATATACCGAGTATTTCGATCCCGATTCCGTTCCAGAAATCGAGCTGAAAGCGGTCGCGACTGATGTCGCTGAAAATATTTATATCGATCTTCAGAATGAATCCGGAAACGAAAACAAGGTTGCGGCAGCCAACAAACAGTGCGTATAAAAAAATGGAGGTTTAACACCATGCTGAATCTACAGGAAGCTTCACTCGTATGCCTCGGTGCATCCATCGGATCGAATTGCATACCCTGTGTCGTGTATCATCTGAAACAGTGCAGAAAAAGCGGATTAACCGACGAGCAGATTCAAAAGGCGATCGAGTTCGCGATAAAAGTAAAAAACGTACCCGCCGACAGTATTCTCTCGACGATAAAACGCCAGATGGAAGACCCGGGCACTCAGGGGCAAAACGACCAGGAAGAATGTCGCGGCTGCACCTGTTGAAACCCTTACGAACGGTAGTCTTGATCAGCGCGCAGGGATAGGGTAATGAATGCAAGCAATGATAATGTCGTCCGGGATTTTGAAGAATTCGTCAAGATCTACCACGACTCGCTCTATAATTATCTGAGGAAACTCGTCGGCGACAGCCAGGATGCCGAGGACATTTTGCAGGAGGTCCTGATCAAGATTGCAGATCGCCTGCCCGATCTCCGCGAACCGGAAAAGGTAAAAACATGGGCCTTCAGGATCGCGACAAACACTGCGGTAGATACTTTCCGGAAGCGGGAAAGGAGCAACGTTGTCTTCGACGAGTCCCTGATAAACGAGACAGGCGCCGTTGATGATTTTGAAGACCGGCTCGTACTCGACGAGATGAATGATTGCATACGGATGGAAATGAGCCGCATGGCCCCTCGCTATTACATGGCTCTCGTGTTGTATTACTTCGAGCATATGACCGTATCTGAAATTTCAAATATATGTGATATCTCGGAAGCCTCGGTTAGAATCAGGCTGCACCGCGGCAAGAACCTCCTTCATCGGATATTGAGCGAAGGATGCGACTTCTACTACGACAGGAACAGCAACATCCGTTGCAGCAGAACGGAGGGGGGATCTCGTTTCATGCATGGACAAGGACGCAAATGAGAAATAGAATTTCCCTCGTAATCGCATACACCTCGCTTCTGGCGGGAATGGGCTCGATGCTTCTATTCACGATCTTCCTTTTCTCCGGACCGTTCGACCTGGTGTGTTTCAATCTTACAGGAAGCCAGGCGATCATCTTCGACCTGTCCCTTTCTTCCCTCTTTTTCCTGCAGCACAGTATCATGATAAGACGAATTATCAGGAAGAATATGGTTATCATCATCAACGAAGCCTATTACAATGCGTTCTATTCCATTGTTTCGGCCGTGGTCCTTACTGGCATGATAATCCTATGGCAGAGAATACCTCATGTTTTAGTCAGCATAGAAGGCATCGGTTACTGGCTGGTGCGTTCGTTGTTTTTACTTAGCATCGCAGGTTTTATATGGGGAATCACTTCGATAAAGTCTATCGATCCGTATGGCGTACGGAGGATTCGCCGGCATTTGCATGGCAAAAAGACCGAAGCGATAACCCTGACTGCCCGCGGTGCGTACAAATGGGTGCGACATCCCCTCTATATCTGCATGATTATGATGATATGGTGCACTCCGCAAATCAGTCTCGACCGCCTGATCTTCAATATCGCATGGACCATATGGATTGTGATCGGGACCATGCTTGAAGAACGCGATCTTGTTCATGATTTCGGGGACAGCTATCGGGAATACCAAACGAAGGTTCCCATGCTCATACCATTCAGGACGCATCACCACTGACGATAGGATGCCGACATATTTGATGAGTGACAGACAGCATACATCGCCATCTTTCGCAAAACTGGCCATCGCAAATCTGTCGCCGGGGGATATACCCGCCTTCTCGCGAAGTTCTTTGGGAAGGACCATCTGGCTGCGCTTGTCGACTCGGAGAATTGCCTCCACGCGAAAAGCGCCGCCGGTGGAAGCGCAGCATGGAGGCGTTATTGTCTTCTTCATCGGCATTTTGGACATCGGGCGTACCTTTCTTCTGATTTTTCAGTAAATTCTGAATATTCTGAATTATAGTATTTACTTCAGACTTTTTGAATTTTTTTTTCAAACAGCATTGACAAGGTTCCATATTCTTTGTATATATAAATCATCATTTATATATACTTATATTTATATGAATAGCGACTTATACAAAACTATCGGCTCACTGCAGCTCATTTTTCAGACTCTGTCTGACGCCAACAGGCTGACTATAATCAAATTCATCAATGACGGGGAATGTTCCGTCAATCAGATCGTGCAGGAGACGGGGCTGTCCCAACCCCTCGTGTCTCACCATCTCAGGACATTAAGGGAACGGCACATACTCGAAACAACCAGGGACGGGCCGTTTATTTATTACCGGTTGAAAGATACGCAATTGCTTCAGATTCTCGAATCGATCCTGGAGATCGTCGGTCCGATCGATGAAAGCAAGTTCAACAAACCTTTCAGGTGCGGACCGATGTCGCGTCGTTGAGACCAAGGAGGATATATGGGCATAAAGCACAAAATGATGGATTCCATGATGGGAAACATGAGCGCCGAGGAGAAGCGTCAGATGATGGACGCGATGATGGACACGTTTTTTGGATCCATGACAAAGGAGGAGAAGCAGAAAATGATGCAGTCAATGATGGACAGATTTTTTGGAAGCATGTCGGAGGAAGAAAAAAGGGAAATGATGAATGGAATGATGGCCGGCATGATGGGCGGTGGCGGTTCTCCCATGATGGGCATGATGAAGAACATGATGGGTAAAATGATGGGCGGTAAGAAGGAAGGCGCTGAAAATGAGAGCGGCCGGATGGATTTCAACCCGATGGAGATGTGCCACAAGATGATGATGAACATGGGAAAAACCAGCGAGATGGCAAGCTATGCGACCCCGGAGGTACGCTCCCTGTTCGAGGAATGGTCGGAACAGATCGAAAGCGAGATATTCAATTTCATCAAGCAGAGCGGGTCCGTTGATCCGGAAAGACTGTCCGAGCATTTCAAGCTCTCAAAGAACAGCATCAATTTCTTTCTGTCGAAGCTTGCCCAGAAAGGCAAAATCAGGTTGAAGGCAGAAACAGATACGAAATGACCCGATCGTCAAATGGCCGGATAAACCGGGAAGAAAGATATTGACACGGAATTCAAAGGGGGATATATTTATACCATAATGAAAGAGGCCGGGTGAAGTATATCAAGGAATCTGATTGAAATACCGTCGCCTGACTGACGAGAAAACGGCAATCACGTGCTTGCATATAATGAAATATTCACCCTATACTCCGATAAGCTCCATCATTATCTGGCCGGCATAGTCGGTTTCGACGACGCCGAAGACGTCCTGCAGGAAGTATTCATAAAAATAAGCAACAACCTCGATTCCCTGAAGGATGAGAACAAACTCTCTTTCTGGATTTACCGCATAGCCCTCAATGCCGCACGGGACCATCTTCGTACCAGAAAGTCTAAATTCGGCGCCACTTCATTTGAGGATCTGCCCGGAACTGGAGACAGCGGTTGCCAGCTGAACCTGATCCAGCTGTCGGACAAGCGGACCAAAACACCGGACGAGAAACTCATCAAGGATGAAATGGTTCAATGCTACATCGAGTATGTCGAAAAGCTCCCCAAAAAGTATTACGAGGTGTACGTCCTGAGCGAGTTCGAATCCCTGACAAACCAGGAGATAGCCGATAAGCTGTCGTTGAGCATCGATACCGTTAAAATCAGGCTCCACAGGGCAAGGACGGAGCTTCATGACCAATTGAGGAAACAATGCAGTTGTTATTCCACGAAAGACGGTGAGATTATGTGCGAACCGAAGGAATAATCCCGCCCCGCCCCTGAAATCCTTTTTTCTGCTTCTTGCGTCCCCACATCTTTCGATCGTTTCAGCAAAACACAAAAATTTCGGATTCAGTGTATCTTTCCAATTCCCGCATCCGTCATTACATACAGAAAGTTCGTACAATATATGCCATACGGAGGTTATCCAATGGAACAGAAAACGAATCATGTCAGGAAGAGTTTCTTCTCTATCGCGTTCGGGCTGCTGATAATATCAGCGGGTGTTGCGTGGTTTCTGCAATCGGTCGGCGTGCTGCCCCACGACTTCGAAGTGTTGAATTATGCGTGCCCTCTCTGCATCGTACTTCTAGGAATACATGTAGTCACGGCGCAACCGAAAAAAAGACACACCAACGAACAGGAATGAGGAGGAATACTATGGCACGTTGCGAGAATTGCCCATTAAGGAATTTTTCGGAAAAACACCCCGAAAAATTGATCAGCAGGTTCTGGAAATGGCACACTACATGGTGCCCCGGCTGGAAGAAATACCAGCGCGAGCTCACGAAAAGCGAATATGCGTGCTGCCGGGAAAACGCAGCGAGCATCAAAGGGTAAAGCCTTTGCGATACATCTATTGATGAGGTAAATGGATATGTTAGGTACAATCATTATTATCACATTCATTGCATTCTCAATTGTTCTTCTGCTCTTCGTGGCACGGATACTGCACCGGGGGATTGGCATTGTCGCCAAGCCCCCGATCAATCCGATTGCATTTATCACTGCCAAAGTCAGCGCGTTCTCGTCATGCTTTTTCATTCCGGCCGGCTTCATATGGCCGGAATTGAAATGGTATTCGACACCGGAAGCGTTTTCGATTCTGGCTTTGTTGCCTTATATAACAGGCATCGTCATTGCGTGCATTGCGATGAAGAAGCTCGGCGATGACCTGATATTTGGCCTGCCGAAGAATTCCATCACGTCCCTCAAAACCGATGGGATTTTCGGCATCAGCAGGAATCCGCTTTACCTCGGATTTATCCTGATCATCCTTTCATCGTGCCTGATCACCCCGAATCCCGTAAATTTTACGGCGGCGGTCGTCGCGATCGTCCTTCATCACATGATCGTTCTACGCGAGGAGGACTATCTGCTGGCCCGGCTCGGCGATCAATACTGGATTTACATGAAGGCGACCGGCAGATACCTGCTATCGATATAACGCGGATATGGAGAATATCATGAAAGTGCTGATAGTATACTCACATCCCAATCCCGAATCATTCACCGCCGCCCTGCGTGATTCATTTGCCAGGGGGCTTGCCGCGGGAGGTCACGAGTATCAGGTGGTTGATCTCTACGGGGAGAATTTTAATCCGAATTTCGGGCTTGAAGACTACAATGCCTTTATCGGCGGCCAGGTGCCGGCCGATGTGAAAGTCCAGCAGGAAAAAGTGAAATGGGCAGATGCATTCGCATTCATCTGCCCGGTATTCTGGATGAATCTCCCGGCAAACATGATCGGATGGATCGTGCGGGTCTTCTCCTACGGCTTCGCGTACAGTCTGACAGACGAAGGGTGGAAGGGACATGTGTCAGGCCGGGTCGGACTGCTCACGCAAAAAAAGGCCCTGGTCATGAGTCCCACGTTTTTCTCGGAGAAGGACTACAATGATTCCGGGATGAGGGAGGCAATGGAAAAATTGATCTGCCGGTACGGCTTCAAGTATCCCGGGGTACAGGAAGCCCGATATAAATTCTTTTATCGCACACTCGCCGTCGATGATGTGACACGCAAAAAGTATCTCGATGAAGCCTTTCGTCTTGGAAAGGAATTTTAATAAAGGAGACGCGTCATGCCACTCTACTTGAAACCGACGGAACTCGACGCATCGCTGTATTCTCACGGGTCTGTACTTTTTGTCGTTTGCGGGGTATGTCCGAAGATGTGCATGTCCGCGGAACGGAAGGCGCCATATTTTTCACCGCGCCGTTTATTCGGGAGGAAGGATTGCTTTGATGATTATGTCGATGGACTGCGCAACGACCTCGAGGTGCGGGGCATACGGACCGGAGTGTTAGGCAACCAGACGCTTCCGGCTATGATGTGCCTGTTGCCGCAGAAACGGAGAGACCGGCTCGCAAAATGCGCGCGCAAGTACGAAGCCGTCGCCGTCATCGGGTGCAAATCGGCGGTACTGACGATAGAGGACGCCATATCCCCCCGGAAATGCAGCATATATTCGACAATGCAAACCATCGGTATCGCAAACTTCAAATCGAAAATGAAATTTCCCGCATCGATGACGCTGGAAACGCCCGGGATGAATTCCATCGCAACGGAAAAGGTCATCGTTGATGACGGCAACTAGTATTGCCCCGCAAGGGTTCGCGGCCATCTTTCATCACGCGCTCATGCCGCTGAACGAAAAACCATGCTTCATGAAAAGATTCGGAGGCATCAAAAGGCAGTATCTCGTTGACTCGCCGTTCTGGAAGAACGCGGTCAGAATACGCATATCCGCCGGCCGCATCACGGTCGACTCGGCCGGGAAGGACTTAAAGGGGGATTTCATGCAAGAGATTTCAGGATCGCATGTGTACATCAACATGCCACTGAATCTCCTTCTGACTTTCGCCAATCGACAGGTATCGATATTGACTTTAGCAAAGAACTGGTTCCAAGGGAAGGTGATCATCAGGGGGTATTTATATATATTCGAATTGTATAAACTGTTCGCGTGCTACAAACAGAAATAGCCGGAAGAGACAGCGTCTTTCATGGATAATCGCACTGAAAGAATTGTTTCATATTCACCCGGAACATACTCCATAAAAATTGACAGGTCCAGTGGCCTGAATGACTTAATCGCCAAACATCCATGCCACTTTACAATCGGCGCTTACAAATCTCCATATCCATGCCCGGCTCTTCCAATTAATTGGTTAGAAATCCAGGAAAACCACTTCGTGACGGCAAAATTGAATTCTATGCTTTCCCGAAAGAACAGGAAGGAAATTTGCAGGGAACGCAATTGGCACAGAGGCCTCCATGCCCAAGAATCGCAATGTCCTGTCGGGTGATCTTTTCTCCCGCCAGGATACGAGGTAGCACCAGATCAAATACGGTGTTTTTGGAATACATCACGCATCCGGGCAATCCGAGTACTGGCGTCTCATCGATATATGCCACCATGAACATTGATCCCGGCAAAACAGGGGCGCCATAGGAAACTATCGTGCCGCCAGCGGCGACGACCCCGGCCGGAGTCATATCGTCAGGATCAACAGACATTCCGCCGGTGATCAGGATTAACTCTGCCCCTTCACGCAGCATGGCTTTAATGTTATCGGAAATCATTTCATCACTATCCGTTACATTGACCTTTCTGATAACGCTGCATCCAAGATTCGTAACTTTCTCAATTATAACCGGGCCAAACTTGTCCTCGATTCTTCCCTTAAAAACCTCGCTGCCGGTCACCTCAATGCCCACTTTCATTTTCTGCAGTGGCTTTATTTCAAAAACTGGTTTATATCGGTCGGCATGTCTTTCCACTTGTTCGATAATTACATGATCGATTACCAGAGGAATGACTCTCGTGCCGGCTACAATCGTTCCCTCCTCCACGACTTGATTTCTATGAAGGGAGGCTACGACGACTTGATCTTCATTATTTATTTCATTCAGTACGATCACATTGACTTTCAATAAACCGCGCATACTGGCAACCAGGTTGATTTTCCCCTCCTTCGGCTCGGTTAACAGAATGCCAGGTCCCGCGACGGCCTCGGCAATGCGACGGGCCGCATCGTCCTCGTGCAGGTAACCCTCTTTCTTTTCCCAGACAAAAAGATTCTCTTTCCCTATCTGCAGCAATTTGGGGATGTCTTCTTTCGTCACAATATGCCCTTTTTTAAAAGCAATTCCCTTGTACTCTCCGGGTATGATCTGAGTGATATCATGGCATAATATCATTCCGATGGCGTCATCCACTTTCACCTTAAGCATTGACTCATCCCTCCATCAGTTTTCTTTTACTGGAGAAGTCATATTCATCGGGGGTATTTCTTCCAGTGTGCATCCAATGATTCTTTCCACCTTCTTCTTTATCGTTTCAGCCTGCTCTTTTCTTCGCAGTATAGACATCCGGACTATTTCATTCCCTTCATAACGCTTCAATACGTCGTTAAAACGCGCTTGAAGAGGTACCCGATATCGACCGCTCACCAGTTTATCCGCAAGATAAACAATTTCAGCCTCGGTTGGACACTCATCATCAGTGATTTCAATATCCATGTGTACAGCAACTATTTCTGCTACCCGGCCATAACCGCGTGTCCTCAAGAACCGTGCCCCGGCACGCGCATGATCCTTCTTGCTTCGCTTCACATCATGAAGCAACGCCGCGGATTGTACCAGCTCCATATTTAAAACCGCTCCCGCATTATTCAAGAGTTGGACAAATTGACAGGCAACCACAGCAACCATGCGACAATGTTCCTGTATCGGCTCTTCAACACTCGCTTCATGTAAAAGTTCCATGCACTGTTCACGATTTGGAATTATCTTCCTGTTCCAGAAAGACTGCAACCTGATATAATCTTCCATCGTGTCGATATCCATCAGAATCGCCTCATCGTCCACTTCCACTTCGCATGACTCATTTTTGTGGTTATTTAATATTCCCCTCAAGCCATCCGGAGCGGGGGACACCAATATTTCAGAAATAAATCTGCGGGTGATCAAGGGAGGGTGCCCTTTCCTGCCTCGATATACCGGATATGTGATGCCGCGATTGTTCTTTGCATTCATGTCGAGAATTGATTGAATCGTACGAGGATCAACTAATGGAATATCAACCGGCATGATAAAAAAGGCCTGAATCTCGGAGTCCAGGGTTGCTACCCCGGCCTGAATTGAAGAAAACATCCCCTCCCGAAAATTTCGGTTCCTCACGACTCGAATGCCCAAATGCTTGACAGTATCGATGACCTCATCAGCTCGATAGCCGACTACCAACCTGATATCCTTAATACCCGCATCAAGATGTGAAGTAATCACGCGCTCCACAATGCTGGTACCGCCAAGTCTCAATAAGGGTTTGAAATCGCCTTCCGTCCTGCTTGAATATCCCGCAGCGAGAACGATCGTGGCTACTTGATAATCATTCTCATCCATTGATCAGTTTCGCTCTTGCCAGTATCAGCTCGCCAACGATGCTGATGGCTATCTCTTCCGGCGTTTCCGCCTCGATATCAATACCGATCGGGCAATGGACCCTAGCCAGCATTTCTTCTTGAATCCCCGATTGGCGCAGATGCCGATATATGGTTTCACGTTTTCTTTTGCTGCCGATCATCCCTATATACCCGGCGCCAGTTCGAATTGCCTGGGCAAGAATTACCATATCATGAACGTGTCCCCGGGTTACGATGACAATATAGCTGTTTATGGAAATGTCTAAACCGCTTATACACTGTTCCATGTTATCTGGTACGATGATATGGTTTGCCAGTGGGAACCGTTTCTTATTGGCATATTCTTCACGGTCATCAACGACAACGGTTTTAAAATCGACAAAGGCGGTCAAATGCGCGACCTTCTGCGATACATGGCCTGCCCCAAATATATAGACTGTAGCGGGTGAATGGATCGGCTCGATCTGGTACGATGCCTCTCCCAATTTCACCACCTGAGGAAAACGTCCCCTGCGCATACGAGTCAGGGCTGCTTGGTCATCTTCTGACAGGGGCATCCCCACAATTCGTTGATCCCCGGTAATAATAGCCATCTTTATCCGATCCGTACTACCCGGACCGGTCGCTATTTTTGTAACCAGGAAGGCATCCCGGCCACAGCATTTTTCGTCGCCGACAGCCCTGCATAACTCAACGCTTTCAGGATGATCGGAACGGAGTAAATCAATAAATATTTCAGCCCCCCCGCCGCAAATCATGTCCATTCCGGATGCGTCATTGCCTGAAAATCGGAACGACCGGGTCATTGCTTCCCCACTCTTGAACGCTTCCTGCGCCAAAAGGATCGCCTGGGCTTCGAAGAGACCTCCCCCGATGGTGCCAGCGATGGAACCATCCCGGTGCACCAGCATTTTACTCCCGGCGGAACGCGGCGCCGATCCTTCACGATTTATTATCGTGACCATCGCCACATCTTCCCCGTCTTCAAGCAGCGTTACACATTCCAGAAATAGATCAATCATGGGCAATACACTGCTCCTAGTTTACATGCCGCGTTGACCGTGCAACACGCGCCACCAGTATTTTATGTGTACGCGCCATTTTCGGGCAGGAAGACATCACAAAAACTTACTTGTTTTTGGCTATCTCGGCCATCGCAGAAATAGTTACATCAATGTCATCGCTCGTAGTGAAGGGACCGATACTGAAGCGGACGCCTCCCTGCGGGAACGTGTTTAAATCCTGATGTACCAGGGGTGCACAGTGCAGCCCGGTCCGGACTGCAATGCCGTAATCGCCGTCCAGGATCGCGCCGACATCCTCGGGCACCATCGTATTAACATTGATCATCAGCACGGCCAACCGGTTATCCCAGCCTGAAGGGCCATGCGTGCGAACAGCGGGAATCTCAGACAAGCCCCGTGCCAGTTTTTGCACCAAGGCGACTTCTCTTGAGCGGGTAGCATCAATCCCGGCCTCTTCCAAAAATTTTATCCCGGCTCCGAGACCGATGATGCCTAGAAGATTCAACGTACCGGTTTCCAGACGATGCGGATATGACTGCGTATGTATCAGACTTTCAGAGTCGACACCGGTGCCCCCGAAACGAGTGCCCCTGATGTCGATATCGCCTGTGAATAAAAGCCCTCCGATACCCGAGGGGCCCATTAGCGATTTATGACCGGTAAACGCCAGAACGCTTACACCCCATTCCAGCATACGTATGGGCACCAGCCCGGCGCTTTGAGCTGCGTCGAGGACGAGAGGCACGTCATGGTTTTTACAAACCTGCCCGATCGCCTCCACATCCTGTATGGATCCGATTACATTGGATGCGTGATTGATGATTACCATACTGGTTGAGGGTTTAATGGCCCGGGCAATATCTTCAGGGTCTATGCGCCCCTGCCCGTCAAAGCCCACCACGTCATACGTAAGTAATCCCTGTTCCTGATAATGATGAAGGGGACGAAGCACGGAATTATGCTCCAACCGTGAACTCACCACGTGACAGCCCGGTTTAATCATCCCCTGGATGATGATATTGAGCGCGTCCGAAGCGTTGGAGGCGAAGATCACCCTCTCCGGGTCATCGCTTCCAAAAAAACGGCATAGTTGCTCCCGTACGTCCATGACCATATCCGATGCCATCATGGCCAGATCATAACCGCCCCTGCCGGGAGAGACTCCCAGGGCCTGGTAAACATCCATCATTTCACGCAAAACCCGATCGGGCTTTGGAAAAACAGTGGCGGCGTTATCTAGGTATATCAATCGCTCTTGACGTTCCAACCGACAGCCTTCCTGCAGCCTTTGGGATCCGGCAGGCCTGCCAGACGGCGTAACCCGTATTTGATACCGCCGGGAAACAAGGCTTCAAGCTCTGCCATACTCATATTGGTTCCAATTTTAAGGTGGTGGTTCAGGGGAGCTTTCCCCTGTTCATAGTAAAATTTTTGGATGAAGTGTACCGCCATGCGCTGCGTTTCGCTGATCTCTTCCACGCCTGCCTCATGCGCAAGAACCTCGAAAATCTCATCTGTCCACTGGGAGGGGTTTATAAAAAACCCCTCCCCGTTGAACAAGACTTCAACACCGGCAAACGTACGGGTATACGGTTGCCTGATCTTTTTTCCTTCTGGTTCACCCATCAAAAAAATCCCTGCAGCAGGTTATTTCTTCTTCCCCAGGGCGGCCAGTACTTTATCCGGAGTGATAGGCAAATCGCAAATACGTTCGCCAATGGCGTTGTAAACCGCGTTGGCGATTGCCGGATGCGTGGCCATTAAAGTAAACTCGCCTATACCAGTAGCTCCCAATGGCCCCTTGGCCCGTGGAGACTCAAGCAGTATCGCCTCCTGGTCGAAAGACATTCCAATAGTGGGGAATTTATAGGTAAGCCAGTCCTTTGATTTTCCAAGAACAAAGTGTTCCCTGAGGGCATATCCCGCGCCCATATCCGCCCCGCCTTCAATTTGACCGGTAACGGCCTGCGGGTTGATGACCGTTCCGGGGTCAACCACGGTGGTCATCTTCAGGACCTTAACCTCGCCCGTTTTGGTATTGACCTCAACTTCGGCCATCTGGGCCCCATGTATGAAGGAGGCCCATGCCTGGCCTTGCCCGGTATCCTTATCCAGGCCTTTCACTTCGGAAACGATATTCCTTCCCATATACTTGGTTGGCTTCCCGGCCTTGACCAGCTCTGCATGCGTCTTTGCCCCAACTTCCTTCATGGCGGCCTTGAGCTCTTCACATGCCTTAACCAGCGCCCCACCCGACATGTAGGTCTGCCGCGATGACGCCGATACGCCCGAATCGGGTGTAAGCTCCGTGTCTCGTGTCACCAGCCTAACCTTTTTCAGGGGAACTCCCATGCAATGCGCGGCGATCTGGGTCAACATGGCATCATTGCCTTCGCCCGGGTCCTCGACCGACCCATATACGGTCAGGCCGTCGTCGGAGTCCAGCTCAATGGCCACATAGGATACGTCACCGGCAGACCCAACCCCGAAGCTTGATCCGGCAAGGCCCACACCCCTGACTATTTCCCCTTTGGCCTGGCCTTTTGCGTTCTTGCATGCCTTCTCGTATAAAGGTTTTATGCGCTCCAGACAGGCGAGGAAAGCCCATTCTTCGACCACATGCCCCGAGCCAGTGGGCTCGCCCGGATGAAGGGAATTTTTCATGCGGAATTCCCAGGGGTCCATCTTCAGTTTCGCAGCCATCATATCGACAGCCGATTCCAGCGCAAAATTCACCTGGGGCGGACCCGCCCCCCGGGCCGCACCGCCCCAGGCGTCATTGGTATAGACAAGTCTTCCATCGGCCTTCACATGCGGCAGGTTGTACGCGCCGCTCAGCATTTCGATGGTGCGGTCCATAACCACCATTCCAATCGATGAACGCGCCCCATTCTCAACCGTAAAGTCAATGGCGTAAGCCGTAATCTTTCCGTCAGCATCGGCTCCTAATTGAACTTCCATGCTGTACGGGTGCCTCTTCGTGGTCATCATCATGGATTCTTCCAGTGTGGCCACGTAGCGTACCGGGCGTCTGAAATGAAGTGCGGCGGCCGCCGCTATGGCCTCAGTGGTAATATCCATTTTTATCCCAAACTGTCCCCCGGCAAAAGCCTCGATGTAGCGTACGTTGTCCCAATCGAGAGCGGTTGAGAGAACCCCCGCATGCATATGTATGGTGATGGAACGGCCGATGACCACCAGTTGGGCGTCATCTCCCTCGCCATCCATATACGCCACCGCAGCTTCCGGCTCGAGACAGGCCTGATGGACCAGTTGTGTGGTGAATTTCTCTTTAACAACGTGCTTTGACGAGGAAAGGGCCTTTTCAGCGTCCCCTTTGACCTGAGCGACCGTATAGTACTCATTTGGATAGTCCGGATCCGGATTGACCTTCGGGGCTCCCTCGGCAAGAGCTTCCGCAGCGGTGGCTATACGGGGAAGCACCTCATAATCCACTTTCACGGCTGCCGCAGCGGCACGGGCCTGGTCCCTCGTCATCGCCACGACGGCCGCGACCGGCGATCCCATGACCGTTGCAAATTCGGCACACAGAATGGGCTCATCCGGAGTTACAATGGCGACGCTATTCGATCCTTTGATATCCTCGGCGGTCATGACACCGATCACCCCGGGCATTTTTTCAGCGTCGGAAAAGTCGATCGACTTGATTCTCGCGTTATGGTGCGGGCTCCTTACCGCCGCGGCTTCCAGCGCCCCGGGTACGACGATATCGTCACTGTATTTGGTAACGCCGCAGGCCTTCATCATTGACCACGGACGAGGGTGTGCCACTCCAAGCGCCTTCGCGGATGCGGCTGGCCGTACCTTGTCCGGCGTCGTTTCTCCTCTCAAAAAACGACCGGCGAGCTGGATGGACTCGATGATGCTTTTATAGCCGGTGCACCGGCACAGATTGCGGCGCAGCGCCTTCTTGATGTCTTCCACGCTCGGGTTCTTGTTCTCATCGAGCAACGCCTTGGCCGCCATTATCATACCCGGGGTACAGTACCCGCACTGAATCCCTCCCGCCAGGACGAACGCTTCCTGTATCAGGTGGGGGTTGTCCGGTGTGCCCAGGCCCTCGACGGTGATAATATCGGCCCCCTCAAGGTCCACAACCTTCTTTGTACATGAGAGCGCGGTTTTCCCGTTCACCGGGCAGGGTTTGAACCCCAAATGGCGTTATCGCTTGATGGTGGATGGATTACCGAAACCAAAGGGCAGCCGAGCCAACTTTCAATTTTCGGAGGAACTATCTAATGGACGAA
>CAYRGX010000029.1:20049-49927 GCA_964423905.1 uncultured Leptospirales bacterium
CGTTCACTATCACCGTACAGGCGCCGCACTGTCCCTTTCGATCGCAGGACTGTTTCGTTCCCGTCAGGCGCAGGTCCTTGCGAAGCAAATCGATGAGAACATGCTTCTCATCGACGACGAATTCGTTCAGAACGCCATTCACTTTGCATGTTATTTTTTTCAATTGTTTCCATGCCTATGTCTTTAATTCCTCAGGAAACCATGGATAAGGCAGCGGAGTTCAAGCTTAATGGCCAGACCCTCGACCGACATTTTTCATAGTTACCCTCAGACAGCATTTCTATGCCGACTGCATCGACATAGAAATCCGCCTGAAGAATCTTCCCGGTATTGGCCTTTAACAATACCTGCTTAAGACGTTATTTAATAATCTTATCAGCCCAGCCAAGATCGGTAAGCACCTTGGAGTATATTACCGCCACTTTCTTAAGTTTGGGAACCAGCTTGAGAAGCCCGGTTGCAGATCCCTTGATGCGTATCTTCTTGCGCGTAATGGCCATGACGGGATTGAGCTTATCCATCCAGGAGCGGTGAGCATCGTCGGCGGAAAGGCTCATGGTAAGATCGGGTTCACCATCCGGGATCCCGGATCCAACCTTAAATTCTCCGTTGCGGCAATCCACCCAAACCGCACAACCGGGACCGTCTTCAGTGTAATCGAAGACAATCAGTTGATTTACCTTGCCGGCCGATGCACGGAGATCGGGATCATTTCCAATTTCTTCCCACATCTTTTTAATAGCAGTTACGGCTTCTTCTGGGTTTTTCCAATATTCCATTGTATTCTCCTTTTCTTAATTAAATTGCTTTCATGTACAGTTTTAACAGATCTGCTTCTTCCAGGTAGCGCGGATTGTAACTGACCTGACCGTCCGCGGCTGCCAGCTCGACCAGCGGCTGCAGCTTCTCCTCGTCGTTTGGAACCTTGAAATCCTTCAGGGTTTCGGTAAGTCCAATCTCCTTGTTCAGGCTCACAACGGCTTTCACCGCCATCATCGCAGCTTCCTCAGGCTTCTTTCCCGACACTTCGAGTCCCATAGCATCCGCTATCATCATGTATCGTTCCGCCGCCTCTTCCAGGTTATACTCCATGACGATGGGAAGCATGATGGCGTTGGCATGCCCATGCGGAATACCATACAGGGCGCCCAGGGAGTGAGCAGTCGCATGGACTCCGCCGGTCATAGTGTTGCCAAAACACATCCCTGCGAGGGTACTCGCGATGAGCATGTTGCCCCTTGCGGTAATGTCATCCGGAGTTTTAACGGCGACAGGAAGGTACTTAAAGATGAGGCGTATCGCATGAAGGCCCAAAGCATCGGATATCGGCTCCGCCCCGGTTGAGGTCATTCCCTCGATTGCGTGGGTAAGAGCATCCATCCCGGTAAACGCGGTGATCTTCGCCGGAAGCTTCACTGTCAGCTCTGGATCCAGCATGGCAAGATCGGCATTGCAAAATGGATGTGTGACTTGCAACTTGGCGTGGGCTTTGGTGTCCAAAACCACCATGGCGCATGTCACCTCGCATCCCGTACCAGCAGTGGTGGGGAATGCGATATGGGGGGGAAGATGTTTTGCCCCCTCCCATAAACCAGCCTGGTCCGCAAGCGGCTGGAAGTCGTCATCCCCCCCGCCGATCATGATGTTGATCGCCTTGGCTGTGTCCATCACGCTTCCGCCCCCGACGACGATCATGCAATCAGCGCCGTTCTTCCTGTAAAACGCGGCTCCCTCATTGATAATGTCGATCCTTGCGTCCTGGACTATGGAGTCGAAGATGCCAACCAGTTTGAGATCTGACTTTTTCACTTCTTCGGCCACCATATCGGAGATGCCAGCCGCAACCAAACCCCTGTCGGTATAAATTACAGCTTTTGTCCCCCCCAGTTGACCCATTTCAAATCCCACTTCTGACCTGAGTCCAGCCGAATACAGGACCTTGGGCCTGTTAACCCAGCTAAACAACGGTTCGAATGTTATGTCGGGATATTTCATTCCACCCCCCCTTTTAATTTTTAATGAAGGTAATTTACTCTATTCAAGCCATGTAACAATATGTTAGAAAAAAAACGAAATTCCCGGCTTTATATTTAAAACGACACGAGCGATGAAGCATCCTTATTAGTGCGACACAGATTACATTAATGACATCTATCTTGATGTGCATATTTAACTATATTGCATCAAGACTACTGTTGTGTTAATTCGAACATAACAGTAGCATAATTTGTAGATATTTGTTAGAAATTGTTATTTTTTTATAATATGTGACCGTAAGAATCAAGCAAAAAAATTTCTTTTGCCAATATGGGGATAAAAAAAGGAAGTCCAAGAGGCTCCCTGCGTAGAGTATTATGTATGGCTGGTTTTTCTTTATACCATCACAAGTATAAAAACAAAACCCGCCATTAACATGCCATGTGCGATTTTAAACGGAAACTTCGAGTAAGGTAAGGTCGACTTTTTGCAAGACAAGGTTCTCCAGATAAAACATTATTCTTCCAAATTAAATCCGTATTCCCGAGCGTTGACGTTATTCCTCTTCTCCCACCCGAGCGTCGAACTGGGCGTGGGGCCGTAATCGTGCCCGGGCCAGACAACGGTTTCCTCCGGCAGTTCCATGAGGTTCCTGATCGAGCGCCCCAGCGCGGCGCGGTCGCTTCCCGGGAGGTCGGTCCTGCCGCTGTCACCGACGAACAGCGTGTCTCCGGTGAACAGGTTGCCTTCCGCGTACAAGCAGATTCCCCCCGGCGTATGCCCGGGCGTATGAAAAATTGTGAAAACGATATCGCCGACCGCAAAGGTTTTCTCTTTATCAAGCAGGATATCCGCCTTGCTTTCGGCGCTTTCCAGCCGGTGCATTACGACCCTGGCGCCCGTTAGCTTTTTCAGTCCCTCCGTGCCGGCGGTGTGATCGAAATGCCCGTGGGTATGGATGACAAAATGAATGGTCGCGCCCATTTTATTCGCCTCATCGATTATGACCCCGGGGCTTCCTCCCGGATCGATAACGGCAGCGGTCCCGTCTCTTTCGGAGGCTACAATATAGCAGAAAACATCGAAGCCGCTGAATTTAATCTGCCTGATTTTCATATGTGCATCCGGACCGTGAATAGTTCTGATATATCGTCCACAGATACATGCTACAGGCAAGAAATATTTCGATAGTCTTCATAATACCATTACCGGTTTATATTCAGCCAGGAAGGTATTGTGTTCAGTCGCGCTTAACATAAATCGCCCTGACCTGCATCGATAAAAAGGCTCATATCCCGGTTTTTTGAGAACCCATTATATGATTTTGCCGTCTAATCATCAATAATACGCCTGTATAAAAGGGAGATTTGGCGTAAAAATGCTTTTAATGATATCATGCCGGTGATATTATTGATCTGGAATACAATGATCCGTCAGCCATCTATTGTTTAATGGAGAACGCACTATGAAAAGAATACACTGTGTATCGATGATGATGATGCTTCTTCTTTATCTCGGGACCGGGATCCGGGCGGAACACAAACGCGAGGTGGTGCCGGTCTCGAAGATCGACCGAGTCATGATCTATCCGGACCGCGCCCTGGTGACGCGCGTAGCCCAGTGCGGCGAACTGGATCCGGGCGTATACGAGATAATGTTCAACAATATGCCCTCCCTGCTCCTGGACGACAGCGTCCGGGCGAAGTCTTCCCGCGGGGACATGAAGATCATCGACGTGGAGGTGCGCACCAGCCATCTGGAGCAATCGCCCGACCCGAAGGTTCAGGAAGCGCAACACCAGGTCCAGGATCTCGAGTCGAAACGAAAAACCGTCAGCAGCCGCATACTGATCCTGAAGCGCGCGGCCGAGTACCTCGAAGGCGTGAGCGAGAGCTTCCTCGGGGTCCCCGCGCGCGGAACCGGGTCGGCCGCGGGCCGGACCCTCGGAATGCGGTACAACACGAGGCTGCAGATAGAGGAGTACGACCGCATGCTTGCGTACCTCACGACCAAGCAGACGGAAAACGCCGCGGCGCTCCAGTCGGAAGAAAGAGAGCTCGTTTCGCTGGATAAAAAGATCGCCGTGGCGCGGGAAAAACTATCCAAGCTGCAGGGCGAGTTCAACACCCTGACACGGAAAAAGTTCATAAAAGTGATCGCCGAAGTGCAGCACCGGGGACCGGTCACGATGGAGATCTCCTACATCAACCAGAATATATCCTGGAACCCGGGGTACGACATACGCGTTTTCACCGACGAGAAAAAGACCGATTTCACCGGATACGGCGTTGTCGCGCAGAGCAGCGGAGAATCGTGGGAAAACGCGAAAATATCCTTTTCGACGGCACAGCCTTCGGTTCGCGGATACCTGCCGGAGCTGATCCCCATATACGCCACGCTTTCCTCGAAAATGCCCCAGGCATCCACCCGGAAAAGCAAGGAACGCTTCGCCTCCCAGCAGGATCTCAACAAGGCGATGCTCGACAATCTCGACAGGAGAGGCATCATCGGCGGGAAAGCGAACGACGAAGACATCGTCGACAAGGGTGCGGACCGGGGCGCCGAGCGTAAGGTCGGATCACTCGTGTTCCATGTGCCGAAGCGGGCCGATATTCCGAGCGACGGGTCGCCCCACCGGACCCCCATCAGCCGTCACTCGCTCCCGGTGAAGTTCGAATACCTCTGCATCCCGAAATTGAACACGCACGCGTTTCTCCAGGCGGTGGGAGTGAACACACTCGAGACGCCGATACTCAGGGGCAACCTCAATATCTTCATGGGGAACGATTTCGTGGGATCCTCGTTTACCGACAACATACTTCCGGGACAGAACTTCGAGCTGATCCTGAGCGTCAACGAGAACATCCGGGTCACCCGATCCCTTGAAGAAAAAGAAGAGATAGAGCCGGGAATACTCAGCAGCACGAAAAAAATCTTTTACAAGTTCGTGATCAAGATAGAAAACTACAGCGGCGGCGATATCACGATGAACATATTCGACCAGCTGCCGGTGAGCAGGACCAGCGAAATCGAGATCAAGAACGTATCCTTCTCCCACTCGCCTCAGGTGCACGACAAGAAGGGCATCTGCAAGTGGCAGATACCCATGAAATCGAAACAGACGGTAAACCTTTCCTTCTCGTTCATGGTGACGGTCCCCAAGGGCCAGGAAGCGGCCTTTTTTCGGACCAACCTTGCGCCCTCGACCTACCTGAAACAGCTTTCACAGGGAGCGGTCGAGGAATACAACATGGACGAATACCAGAGGCAGGAGAAGGCCCCGGCGATGAGGACGAAAAAGTACTGAGCGCCGTCCCCCGGTTCAATTGAGGGCGTTCCTGTCATCAACGGCCGTACCGGGGAAACACTCAAAAAAAGAAACGGATTGCGATAAGCGCGCAATCCGTTTCTTTCAGGACGGCTCCCTGAATTTCGGGTTATTTCGTTTTCATATGGGTCACACCGTCCCAGTCATCCGAGGGCGGGTTTGCCAGGTACTCCCTGCAGCGTTCGATGAACATGCCGCCGAGAGGATCGTCCGGGAACGTCCGCGCAAGCTCTGAATACAGCTCCAATGACTGCTGAAACTCCCTGTTCATGAATGCGTCGAAGGCGCGTGTCGTCATGTCCCGCGACTTCAACACGTTCCCGTCGGGCGCGAGTTCGGGATCGTCGGAGGTACCGGCCAGCAGCTGGTATATTTTCACGCCCCTGCTTTTGCCTTTCACGGCGACCACGTCGACGGGCCTGAAGCAGAAAGACTCCTTCACCACCTCGTAGGTGCTTTCGCCGACGATTATGTCGGTGCCGTAGTACTTGTTGATCGCCTCCAGCCGCGACGCGAGGTTGACCGCGTCCCCCAGCACCGTGTAATTCATGCGGTCCCCGGATCCCATGTTGCCGACGCTCACGTCGCCCGAATTGATCCCGAACCGCGTATTCAATTCGGGCTTGCCCTCGGTCACCCACCTGGCGTTCATCTCCCTGAGCTTCGCCAGGCAGAGGAGCGCGGTCCTGCAGCTGTGGTATTCCTGCCTGGCGTCTTCGACCGGGGCTCCCCAGAAGCTCATGATCGCGTCCCCGATGTACTTGTCAACGGTACCCTGCTCAGACAATATGATTTTCGTCAGCGTGTCAAGGTATTCGGATATGTGCTGGAGGAGCTGTTCCGTGGTCATGCTCTCCGAGATTGTCGTGAAGCCGGCAATGTCCGTGAACATCATGGTGAGGTGCCGCTTTTCCCCGCCGAGCTCGGCGCCCTTCCCCGAAACGATCAGCTGTTTCACCAGCGCATAGGGAACGAATTTGCTGAACGCCTTCAGCCCGTGTTTCATGGAAGCGAGGGCGTCGGCGATAAGGGTGATTTCGTAGAAGAAAGAATCGTGCGTCACCGATTCGTCGATGTCCAGGTTCTGGATCCGGTTCATGTCGAAGGCGATCAGTTTCAGCGGCCTTAGAATACGCTGGGAGAATATCACGATGGCCACGATGGCCAGGATAAGAATCCCGGCCGATATGAGCGTGACGCTGAGGATGGCCTTTTTCAGCGCGCCGATGAATTCGTTGATCGGGACGAGCACGCCGATCATCCATTCCTTGCCATAGCTCTCGGGAAAAGAGCGAAAACTCGCGAGGTACTCCTGGCCACCGCTGGTGAAACGCATGAAGTAGGTGTATCCTATCGAATCAAGGATATCGGGCACGCGCTCCCGTGTTTCCTTTGACAGTTTTTCCCGCAACAGGACCGTCTCTTTCTTTTCATTTACGATATATGCCCGATCGAACCGTTTGCGTTTTTCCGGGTCGAGCCTCTTGATCGAAGCCTTGTAATCGTTGTAATTAAGGCGCGGGGGAATGTTCTTCGGATCGCGCAGGTCTGACTTCTGCTTGTATTTGCGGAACGCGACCGCCAGGGGTTCGTTCCCGATCTGGCCGACCTTGTTGAATTCGCACTTCAGGAGATTGTCTTCGGCGGGTTTTTCGCAGCGGGTGATCTTTTTCCGGTCCGGGTAGGCGATCAACCGGCCGTCTTCATCGAGGAGAACCGCGATCCCGTCAATCCCGACGTGCAGACGCGAGGCGATCCCGTCCTTCAGGGAAAGCGCGATGCTGGCGGAGACGACCATGCGCACGTTCCCTTTCCCATCCAGGACGGGTTCCACGTTCGAGGTGCCGAACTCCCCGTTGCGGTAAATACGGACATCCGTCCATGAGTTTTTCTTTTCCTTGTCGGCCTGCAGGTACCAGGTCTTGGTCCGCGCGTCGTACTTGATCTGTTCCGGCGGCACGTCCTCCCTGCCGATGACCTCGAAGTTTTTATTGTAGTACAGGTAATATTCGATTTTCGGGGAGCTCTGCAGGTCCACGAGGTGCGAGCGGTAGATCACCTCCGGCGGAAGGGATTTCGTTTTGTTGACGCTGTATTTAGGGTCGTCGAATATTTTTCCCACCATCATGACGGAACCGTAACTGTCCCCCACCGACATCGAAAACACTTCCCTGTTCGCCTTGAGGTGCCCCGAAAGCACGAGAAATATCCTGTTCGAGCTGGAATGGACCGTAGAGGCGTCGGAGAGCGTCCACGCGGTGGCTTTCGCCGAGCGCCTGGCTATCCCCATGTACTTGAGAACGTCCTGCGATATGCTTCTATTCGCCGCCTTCATCATCTGCCGGGCGGAACGAAGCGCCGCCTTGGATGTCTGGACGTAGGTATAGGTAAGCGTCAGTATGGACGCCACGACGAGCATGAAGATGAAAAACGTCGTAATCGCGATTTGAAGCTTGCTTTTCCCTTTTGTGAACAAGCCGGGCTTTGTCATGTTTTTTATCATATTCAGTCCATTCATGCGTCCGCGCGGGGCCTCTTTTCACTGCCCCCGATGATGTTGCGCGACCGACATCGTGATTTTATCAATGGTTTACCGGATCAATACATTTTAAAAATCGAATGATTGCAAGCAGAAAAAAAGAATATGGATCGATTACATGGTATGTCATGGATACGCCTGAATCGACGCAGGGTGCCGTCCGTCCGTGCCCGGCGGCGCCCCGTCAGGGCAGGTTTTCGAGCACGAAATTACGCTGTTTCAGGGCCGCACGGTGAAAATGCACCCAGAGCGAATTCCAGAAACCGCTCCGGGCACTGAACGCGGACACCTTCGACCATTTCTTTCGCGAATAGTCGTCCCACTGCACGTTGCCGTCCAGGGCCTCTTCGCGCCAGGACGTCTTGTCGTAACTGTAGGGCCGGGCCGCGTCTTTGAACAAATCGCCGAATTCCGCCTTCCATTTCTCGCAGCGCCTGTCCAGGTCCTTCTGCGAATACCCGTAATACAGCGGCAGCAAAAGGCGTGTAATCACGCCCGGCTCCCCGCAGCTCGCGCCGAAGAGCCTTTCGATCCGGGGCGCGACGGTTTTCCACGGGATTATCTTCCGCGATGCGTTCTGCGAGCACAGCCACTTGTAGATCTCTTCCGCACAATTGAGGTAGCACTCGACATTGTCCCTCCTGATGCTCCGCCCGGGACTCCCCACCATGCACTCCCATGTTTTGTAGGCGATGTCGGGCAGCAAAAGGGCCTCCCCGTGCCCCACCCGCGGCAGGATTCTATACACGAGGTTTTCTATTTTCGAGGGGATTTCCTTCCCTTCCCTGTCGTACACCCTGATCGAGGCCACCCCGTTTTCGTCGCCGTGCATTCTCCCGGTGAAATCGCTGTGGGCCCAGGTGTCGGCGAAGGTGTGGAGCGCCACGCCCATTCGGCAGAGCCGGCGCTCGCGGTTCCGTTTCGGCTCCCTGAGCGCATTTTCCAGCAGCAGCTTGGAGAATGCGCGGTTGCGGTCCGTGACGAACGTGAAATTGGGCGAATGTACGGGATTGAACACTTCCGGGGGTAGATAGTGGAAGGGGATAAAGACCTTTTTCTCTCCGGACCAGCCGAGGGTTTCTACCGCGGCCAGACCGTCGTAGCAGGTGCGCACCGGGTCGAAGCGGAATTCCCCTCCGTTGACCTTTATGGGGATAAGGTCGCCCTCGGTGGCGTCGTCCACGTACTGCGAAGCGTAGCCCAGGACGAGCGCGTCGTCGGGGGTGAAGCCCGCGGCCCGGGCCAGCACCGACACGCAATAGAAATGGAAATCGGTCTGCATGGAGATCGCTCCTGTTTTCCTTCGATATAAAAAAGTCATTCCCCGGGACATCCGGGTGTCGACCAGCGTCAGGAAACGTGCACAACGCAATGAATCCTGAAGATACGGTCACAGTGATATCGCATAACACCATGCTCCCATTTTGTCAACGAGAAACGCCCGCGTGAACCACGTAGAATGTCTGTTATGCGACAGTCCCGGTACCGGGCGCGTGTCTCACAACCCGCCAGGAGGACTCTTTAATCGTGTGAATTGCCGGAAAAATGAAATATGCGGCTATAATTTCAAATTTAACTTGAAATTCGGCTGCGCCGGATTATCACGTGCAGTTATGCAAATTGGAATAAAACAGGGAATGAGTCCGGCCGTGCCCCACCCTGATCTGGCATCATGAAAATTGATATTTATCTTCTGGATAGACATTTTAAATATACCAGGTTTGTCAGTACGCCAATGCTCGCAGTACTAAAAGCCTGGACCGATCCCATCGGACACGAGACACGCGTAATGACGTGCGGCGAAGATGATGTCGACCTTGACACTAATGCCGACATCGTCGCCTTCAGCGTATACACATTCATGGCCCCTGCCGCGTACCGCCTCAGCGACATCCTCCGAAAAAAGGGAAAAGTGGTCATCCTTGGCGGCCCTCATTTCAATGGCATGCAAACCATGGAAGAGGGAGCAGCCCACGCCAGCGTCGTTGCCCGGAGCATTCATCGGGGCCAATGGGAAAAAATATTACATGACGTTGAATGCGGAAAAATATCCCCGTATAATTCGCAGCCGATAATCGTCCACGACGCGGAACACTCCTTTCGCTTCCCCGACAACCTGCACGAGGTGTACCGCGAACTGGGCAGGACCCGCTTTCCGCTCCTGATGTCAACGCTGGGCTGCCCCCACCGGTGCGAATTCTGCAGCCCCTTTATGCCCGGGCGTTACGTGCTGCGCGACATCGACGAGGTGAGCCGCGAGTTGGAAAGCGTCAGGGCGCGCCACGCAGCGCTCTGCGACGCCACGTTCGCGTTGAACAAAACGCACTCCATGGCATTGTTGAGTAAAATCGCCGGGCTCGGCAAGTACCTCTTCATACAGACCACGCTCCACCATCTCGACGACGGCGAGCTGCTCGATGCCCTTGCCAGGGCCGGCGTGGTGGTCATCTCCGTGGGCATCGAATCCCTCTCGTCGCCGATGAAAAAACACGGGAAAAACAAAATTCACGGCGACAACGAGAAGCTCAGCAGGATAATCGACATGGTTACCGACAGGGGCATACTTGTCCAGGGAAGTTTTATATGCGGACTCGACACCGATACCGCTGATTGTTTCGATCGCATTCATGAGTTTTACGTCAAGTCGAACCTGAACAGTATCATCATCGACATCATGACTCCCTATCCCAATACCCCGTTATACAACAGGCTCGAAAACGAAGGCCGCATCATCGATCGTGACTGGTCGCGGTATGACTTTCACAACCTGGTATACCGTCCCCTCAACATGACCGAGGATGAGCTTGTCAGCGGCTTTATCCAATTGAGCAGGAGTGTGGCAAGTGTCCCCAACCTGATCAGGAAGAACACGAAGCTCATACGATCCAGGAATCTGAACGGCAAGTGGCCCATGATCGGCCTGAGCCTGACACAGTATGCCGATGCACGCAGAAAAGAGAAATCCCTTGAAAAAGCTCGAAGGGTTATGGCTCTTTCATGTTCACGTAAAAATGCTTCCGCCGGACTGGCCGAATCGTAGCGCATGCACATACATACTCATACCGGAAGAAAATAGAAAATGAAAATCCTGATAGTAAACCCCACAAGGCTTGATGAAAACGGCATCCCGGTGAAGTACAGGATGGCCTATTTCCCGCCCCTTATCTTCGCCATGTTAAACAGGCTGACACCGCCGCACCACGCCGTGGAATTCGTCAACGATGTGGTCGAGCAGATCGACTTCGACAGGTCCTTCGATCTCGTGGCAATCACGGTGATGACAATCCAGTCCGATCGGGCCTACCAGATCGCTGACACATTCAGGAACAGGGGCGTGAAGGTGGTCATGGGTGGCATCCACGTCACGATACTGCCCGAAGAGGCCGGGCACCACGCGGACGCGATTGTCGTGGGCGAGGCGGACAATCTCTGGGAGCGGATTCTCGACGACTGTGAGCGTGGCAGGCTCAAGGGCGTATACCGGGAGGACGCATTCCCCGACCTGCAAAACCTGGTATTGCCGAAATGGGAGGGCATCAACATGAAGATCTACCCCCGCAGGCCGGGGTGGAAATTTCCCGTCATATCGACGTTCACCACCAGGGGGTGCCCGCTGAAATGCGATTTCTGTTCAGTGTCGCGGTTCTTCGGAAACAAATACAGGGTGCGCCCGGTGGAACACGTCATGAAGGAAATCGACGCGAACGTGGCCATGGGCGCGAAGTACCTGCTCTTTCTCGACGATAACATCGCGTTCAACCCCGAATACAGCCGTGAGCTCTTCAGGGCCGTCTCGAAAAAAAACATCACGTGGATGTCCCAGGCGAGCACCACGATCGCGAAAAAGCCCGACCTGCTGCGACTGGCCGCCGAATCGGGGTGCCTCGAGCTTTTCATCGGCCTCGAATCAATAAACACCAAAAGCCTCGAATCGATGAACAAGAAATTCAATAAAATCGACGAATATGGGCACTTATTGAAAATCATTACAAAAGCCGGTATCATGCCCATGGTAAGTATCATCATCGGATTCGACGAGGACACGCCCGGACAGCTCAGGCAGATACTCGAATTTTTAAAAGAGAACAGGGTGTACTACGCTACATTCTCCGTGCTGACCCCCTTCCCAGGCACGGCAGTACATGACCGCCTTAAACGCGAGGGGCGGATCAATCATTACCGGTGGTCGGAATACACGCTCACGAACGTGGTGTTCAGGCCGAAGAACTTCACCGAGGAGGAGCTGCAGGAGGCGTTCTGGCGGACCTACCAGGAATTCTATTCATTCAAGAATTACATACCCCACGCCCTGTACGGGCTTTGGACAGGGAAAAGGGGATGGAGCGTGTTTCTCGACAACCTCTTCTACCAGTATTATTTCAGAAGCAAGGTCGTCCGGCGTGACACTCTCTATTCCAGCGGTTTCGGGAAAAGGATCGGCTGACGCCCGCGGCATGCCTCACTCGCGATCGATGGCGATGACGGTGATGTCGTCGCTGATGTGCGTCTGCGACGTGAATTCCCTGATGGACCCCATGATCGATTTAATCATCTCCCCCGATTGCTTGTCGCAGTCGGCCAAAATCAGCTCCTTCACCTTGTCTTCGCCCATCTCCTCCATGCGATGGTTGAACTCCTCGAACAGGCCGTCCGTGAAAATGAGGAGCCTGTCGCCGGCGCGGTACTCCATCGATACGTCCCCGCAGTGAAGGTCGTGCCACAGCGCCACCGCCCTGCCCGTCTTGGGAAGGTCGACAATGGTCCCATTCCGGACAAGGTATTGGGTGGGGTGTCCCGCGGAGCTGTAGCTGAAACGATCCCCGCCCGCGTCGATGTCAATCACGACGCCCGTGAAAAACATGTTAAGTGACCTGTATGAATTGTAAAATGTGGCGTTGAGGTTCGCCAGCACCTCCGATGGCGGGCCGGGATCGTTCTTGACCTTCTCGTATTCGCTCTTGATGAGCATGGTCACCAGCGAGGCGACCACGCCGTGGCCCGTCGCATCGGCGAGGAACACCCTGACGGTGCCGTCGTCCTTCATGAAATAATCGAAAATGTCGCCTCCCACCTCGATAAGGGGCAGGTATTTCGCATGGAAGTAAAGGCCGCCCAGAGAAGAGGTCTTTTCAGGGAGGATGTTCTCCTGGATGCGACGCGCCATGGAAAGGTCCTCCTTCATCGTGTCGTAGGCGGCGTTGAGCTGCAGGTACGCGTCCTCGAGCTCCTGGCTTTTATCCTCGAGCTCCATGGTGCGCTTTCTGAGCTGCTGGGTCCTCTCCTCCACCAGGGACTCCAGGTTGTTGTACAGGTGGGCGTTCTCGATGGCGATGGCGGCCTGGCTCATGAACACGCCCATGAGTTCGGCCTCCTCCTGGGTGAAGACACCCGCGGACAGGGGATTGTCGAGGTAGCAGACGCCGATGACCTTCACGTGGTACTTCATCGGCACGCAGAGGATCGACTTGAGGCCCATCTCGCGCACGCTGTCGAACAAACGGAGCCTTTCGTCCTTTTCCGCGTTGGTGGTGATGATGATCTGCTCCTTCTCGAAGGCATGCCGGACGATATTGGTGGAATAATCCTCCCTTCCGAACCTCTCGACGCCCTGGTAGGCCCTGATCGCCAGGGTCTTGCTCTTCTCGTCGTAGATGAAGAGAAAGCCGCGCTGCGCACCGGTCACCTCGATGGCCTTGCCCATGACGATCTCCAGGAGCGCGTCCAGGTTCAGGATGGAGCTGATGTCCTGGCTCACCTTGATGATCGACGAGAGCCGCTGCCGGTCCATGAGCCTCCGGCTCGCGGAGGAGTCCTCCTCCTTCACGCCGAGCAGGTCCGCAGTCTTCCGCGCGTATATCCTCGCCCCGATCTCCGTGAAGATGCGCCTGGCCGATTCCCATTTTCTCCGGGCCAGGTCCGTCTTCCCCTTGGCATTCAGGAAGGAGCCGTAGTCGAAAAGGCTCCTGGCGATTTCGTACCTTCTGCCGAGTCTGTCGTTATGATCGATGCTTTCCTGGAAAAACGACGCAGCCTTCCCGTTATTCAAGACGAGGGCATAGTAACGGGCCTGGGCCCGCAGGGCGATACCATGGTGCGTTTTCCATGGCCTCGTTTTCGCCAGGGCGGTGGAACACGCTTTCTTTATTTTTTTGAGTTCCCTCTTTTTTTCTGAGTTCGACAGGTCTTCTTTTCTTCTGATGAAATCTTCTATATAAACAAGCGCAAGATATGGATACAACATGACCGTATAATGCTTTAAAAAAAAGTTTTTTTCGTAGAGGTCCCTTGCCCGCAGCAAATATTCGATGGCATGTCCGGTTTCACCCTTTTCAAGAAAGAGATATCCGAGATAAATATTGATTTCACAGAATACGAACCAAAGGTTCCTGTCGCGGGATATCGCATAGCTTCTCATGCCGGATTCAAGGGCGTCGTCGAATTCTCCTTTCTCGATCTGGTACTGCATGCCGCACATCAGGGCGGCGCTTATGCCATACTCATCCCTGGTTTTCGACGCCAGGTTCAGGTATTCGTCAATTTCTATCTTGGACATTACGTAATTGCTGGTATGATTTTCCGTCTCGCCGATGCCGGCATGCAGTATCGCCACTTCGCGTATGTCCCCGATCTTGGTGAATATGGCGATGCTTTTCCTGAAATTCTCCAGTGCTCTGGCATAATCGCCCATCCACTCGTAGCAGTAACCGATGAGCTGGTATGATTGGGCTATCCCCCAGACGTCGTTCAGTTCTTCTTTTATGGCTAGGGCATTTAATTGCAGCTTGATCGCATTTTTAAATTTCGGCATTGCCATGAATATGCTGGCATATCCACTTATTCCCATAGCAAGCTCTTTTGAAAGGCCGATCTTGCTTTCCGAGATGTTTAATATTCTACAAATAGACAATACACTTTTAAATACGTTGCTCAGCATATAGCTCCATCCCAGCTTGCTCAGGAATGAAACTATTACACTGTATTTTTCATCGTTTAAATGGTAACTCCTCTTCCTGAATCTCGAGGGAAACAACTGATGCAAGTAATGCTTGAGCAGTTCAATTATAATATTGAAGATAACGCGACTGTTTTTTGTTGGCACCCTTTCGCCAAGAATGGCCAGACCTTTTCTGCCGTTTTCCTCGCAGTTGACGAAGTCGCCTTTTTTGAAATAGGCCTCGGTGATGTTTTTGTACATCAGGGCCTGCTCCATCGGGGTCTTCTTGTAGTTGAGCAGCATCGCGAAGATGTCGATGGCCTCATCGCTCTTCCCGACCAGGAGGTACTCCTCGCCAATCCCTTCAAGGCATTCGACCCAGGTGTCCGTGCCCATGAGCCCCATCCCTTCGATGATCTCACGGGCGATGCCGAAGTAGCGTATGGCCTCGTCGTTGGCGTAGTTCTCCTTGGCCTTCCTCCCCGCGGGAAGCGCATAACGCAGGGCCTTGTCCCTGTTGCCGCACAGGACCGAGTGGTGGACCAGCTCGTAGGAGACCGCGTCGATGTCGTCCCGGTGCAACTCCTCCAGGGTCGCCACGATCTTCTCGTGCAGGGCCGCGCGTGTGCTTTCGTCGATGGCCCGATCGAAGGCGTCCCTGATGCGGTCATGGGCGAAAAGCATGACATCGGGATCGCCGTCGCCCTTCTCGATGAGCTGCAGCGCCAGGGCGCGGTCCACGACCGCCACCACCTCCTCCTTGGGATATGTATCGAGGAGCCTGAAGAGGATGCCAGTGTCGAACTGCCTGCCGAGGGCCGCGGCGTACGAGAGAACGTCCACGTCCCTTTTTTCGAGCTGCGTTATCCTCTTCATGACGATATCGACGACCGACGACGAAATGGTGAACCGCGCCAGTGTGTCCGCGTTTATCGCCCATCGCTTATTCTTTCGTTCAAGGGCGCCTTCAAGCACCATCTGCTTGATGATTTCTATCGAGAAAAAGGGATTGCCCTGGCCCCTGTGGAAAACGAACTCGACGATGTCACCGGAGGCGTTTTCCTGGAAGAGGATGCCCGCCACAAGCTGGCGTATGTCGTCCCTGGCGAGCTGTTCCAGCTCGATATCGTAGGGCGGTACGGGATACTTGTGTGCGTCGTCGATGATCGCGCGCAGGGGATGACCCTCTTCCACCTCGCTGCCGCGGAACGTCCCGACGAGCAGCAGGGGAAACCGGGAAATGTCCAGGATCATCTCTTCCAGGAGCTCGATCGAGCCCCGGTCGGTCCAGTGCAGGTCGTCGAGCAGGATGACCAGCGATCCCTCGATCAGGCTCAGGTTGGAGAAGAAGGCGCTGACCACCATAAGAAAGCGCTTGTTTTCCCTGTCGGGCTCCAGTTCCACGAGCGGCGGGCACTCCCCCAGGATCTCCTTCATGAACGGGTTGAGGCTTAGGATTATCCCGCCCAGGTCGCCCGTCTTATCGCGCAGGCCGTCCCTGATTTCCCGCTGTTTCGCGGCGTCGTACCGCCTGAAAATCCGCAGGTATGCGTTCATTGCGTCCCTGAAGGGCCCGTACGGGGTCTTGTTCTCGCCGGAGAAGCACTTGCCGCCGATGAAGGGCCCGTTGCCCTCCGTCGCGATGTAGTCGCGGAGCTCGTCGACCAGCCGCGTTTTTCCCATGCCAGCCTCGCCCTTCACAAGGCAGGCCCGCCCCCTGCCTTCCCGGGCGCTCTTGAAGGCGCCCTTCAGGGTGCCGTATTCCCTGTCCCTGCCGATGAGATGCGTGCGGAAATTCAGCTTGATGAACTGGTCGTCCGCGCCGGGTATGAACGAGACGTCGCCCCTCTGGAACCTCTCCAGGTCCCTCAGCAGTCCCCGGGCGCTCTGATAACGCTTCTCCGGTTCTTTTTCGAGGAGCTTCAGTACGATGCGGTCAAGAATAGAGGACAGCCGGTCGTTCAGGTCCGACGGCGTGGGGGGAATCTTGGCGATGTGCTGGTGGATGATGGCGCTGATGCTGTCGCCGCTGAACGGGAGGCTCCCAGTCAGGAGCTGGTAAAAAATGATCCCCAGCGAGTAGAGGTCGCTCCTCTCGTCCACCCCCGTCTTGATGACCCCCGCCTGTTCGGGCGACATGTAGCTGAAGGTGCCGACCACCTCCTCCTCGCCGGTGATCACCGCCAGGTCCTTCACCTGTGACAGTCCGAAATCGATGACCTTCACGCCAGGGCCCTTCCCGGTCGCGGTCAGCATGATGTTGCCCGGCTTCAGATCCCGGTGGATGATCCGCTTGTCGTGGATATGGGCTAGGGCCCCGCATATTTTTTTCACGATGTCCACGGCATCGTCGATGTCGAAGGTCAGGCCGTTTCTCAGGAGGCTGTAGAGGCTCGATCCGGGGATGTATTCCATGGTGAGGTAGTGGTTGTCGTTGAACTCCCCCATGTCGTAAATTTTGACGATGGAGGGATCCGACATCTTCGCGACGATCGAGGCCTCGGAATAGAAGCGGATGATGTCCTCGATTCTCCCGGAGGTGTTCTTCTTATTGAGGAATTTTATCGCGACGATTCGGTTATCGTTGTGCCTGTCCTCGGCGCTGTACACCTCGCTGATGAAGCCCTCGCCGAGCTTGTCCAGCACGCGGTACCGGCCCGAAATCGTCTGTCCCTGAATCTGCATCGCGGTCGTCAAGCCCTGGCGCGGCCCGGGGCCGCTCTAAAATGGTCACACGAATGTGGTTCCAACTCGATACTACCTGTCAGATAAATTCGCAGAACGCGAAACGCACGTCAAGTGTATATTGTCCGCGGTCGCGTAAATAACACTTTCGCGTGACCGGCAATGGCACATCGCCCGGCTATTTTTTATGTGGCGGGATATGCGCCCGGCGGTAAGTGTTCCATGCGCGCAGGAAGCAGACACGGCACCGCGTGGCATGGATATCCGCGCCGTTATTCGGCATAATAGAACGAAACGTCCGGACACTCGTTGGACACGGTCCAAAGCACCTGGCGCGACGGAATTTGCCCGGATATCTTCTTCAGGGCGAAAATCCGTCCGGTAGAGACGATCCCCTTTTCATGCACCGTTTCCCGTGAAGTATAATGCTGGACAGCCTGCCCCGTGTTTGCATCATGATCGCACCTTCGAATGCAACGAGGCAGTCCGGCATGAACAGCAATCCCCTCAACGAAATCATGAACGCGCGATCGATCGTTTTTTACGGTGCTTCGGGAAATCCGACCAAAATGGGATCGGGCCTGCTCGTAACCCTGCTCACCAACCATTATCCAGGGGCGATCTATCCCATCCATCCGCGCGAGAACGAAATTTTCGGCCTCCGCACCTACCGGAGCGTGTCCGAGATCGAGGGAGGCGCGGAACTGGCGGTGATCATACTCCCGGCAAAATCCGTGCCGCCGCTGATCGACGAGCTCGGCGCCGCCGGCATCCGACGGGCGGTGATCGTCACGGCCGGCTTCGAAGAAACGGGCGGCGCCGAGCTCCAGCGGGAATTGAACGCCGCGGCACGCAGGCACGGGCTTCGATACGTCGGGCCCAACTGTATCGGCATAGCCAATTTGCACAACAGCTACAATTTCACCATATTCCCTTTTTCGGGCACGCCCGGCCTCATCGGCATGCTGTCGCATTCGGGAACGTTCGTGACCCACCTCATGCCCTATCTAGCCTCGCGCGGGCTCAACTACGCCGAGGCGATCAGCCTGGGCAACGAGGGGGATATCGACATCGTCGAAGGCCTTGATTACATGGCGGGTCGGGACACGATCCGGGCGATCACCTGCTATATCGAGGCCATCAGGCGCGGCCGCGCATTCATGAAGAAGGCGGCGGAGGTCTCCCGGGTCAAGCCGGTCGTCGCGCTGTACGCGAGCGGCACCGACGAGGGCGCCCGCGCAACCGCGTCGCACACCGCGGCGATGGCCTCTCCCGAGGGGATCGTAGACGGCGTGTTCCGGCAGACGGGGATCATCCGCGCCATGTCGGTCGAACAGATGTTCGATTTCGCCTGCGTGCTTTCCCGCTGCGGCCTGCCCCGCGGCAGGCGGGTGGGCATCCTCACCAACAGCGGAGGGCCGGGTGCTGTCATGGCCGATACGGTCGCCCGCACTGGTCTGGAGCTCCACCGCTTCTCGCCCACGCTGCAGAAGGCGATCGCCGAGTACGCGCCGCCGACCGCCTCGCTCGCGAACCCGGTCGATTTCACCTTCATCAACAACTGGGAGGCGTATTTCAGCAGGGTGCCGCGCCTCATCGCCGAATCGGGAGAGGTCGACCTGATCCTCTTCTACGGTTTCTTCGGGGTGGAGACCTTCCTCCATTACCGTGACCATCCCGCCGTGGCCCCGAGCCTCGACCACACTATGATCGAGGCCGCCATGAAGCTCGGCGACACGCTCAAGCACCAGATCGCCGAAACGCTGCTCGGCCTGCCGGTTCCGATCATCTGCTCCACGTTCCTCGATCTCGACGAGTCTCTCATCGCGCACCTGTACGAATCCGGCATTCCCTTCCTGCCGACGCCGGAGCGCGCGGCCACGGCCGCGTGGGCGCTATGCCGCTACGCGGAATGGAGGGGGAAGAGGTAGGCCGCGTTCCCGCGTCTTCCGCCAACCGGGCCGGCTTTACGATGCCTGTCCCGGCGTCACTTCAGGCTGTCTCCCTTTTTTTTCAGGCGACTAAACAGCGTCGACGCGGTAACGACGCACGCGGGGCTGATCTCAATTCCCGCGCGCTTGAGGGCCTTCGCGATCCAGGTGTTGCAGGTGTTGAACAGGCAATAGGTATGGGGCGATTTGAAAAAGAGCACGGCGCCGCTGTCGTGCGACGATACGACGACCGCTTCCCCCTTCACGTTTCTCGTCAGGGACGCGTTGATGAACGCGCACAACCGATCGTATTGATCGTCGGTTATCCTGAACCGCATCGCCCGGTCGCTCGTCCCGACGACGTCGTCGATGTCCTGGTTGAAGCCCTCCGCGCGGATGACGCTCCTCGACGGGCACAGGACCGCCCGCGCCCCTTTGGACAGGGTGAATGACGGGTCCTGGTAAAAGACCTCCTCGCCCCATCCGATGTCGATGTTGCGGTACCTGATGAAGTATCGCGCCAGGTCGAGTTTTCCGCGGGTTTCGGCATCGAGTTCCAGAAGAATGCCGGTATGGTAATAGGATTGAATGATAATAACAGTGCGGTACCGGGCAGGCGCGAGCAGAGCGTTCCCTTCATGCATCTGCTCTCCCCTCGCGCACTGCGAGCACATGCCTACAAGGAGACACGCCATGATGCCCGCCGCGAGGCGGGTTCGTCCGTTGGCATTTTTCATTTTTCTGTGCCGGTCCGCGTCCGGCGATGTATATTCATAGTTCAGTATGGAGGAAGGATCGCCGTCCATCAAGATCTTTTTCATCGGCGGCCCGTCACAACAGCTCCGGATTCGATTCCCTGAATCCGCTTGCATATCCCACTCCTTTCATTGATTGCACCCGGCACACGCTCCGTGGTACCGCGAAATGGCGATGCGATAACGCATTACCGTTTATTGACCGGACGATATTAGCCGTATAAAGGTTGACAGCATGATGATTGTCATGGCGATATACTGTCAAATACTGACAGGAGGAGCCATTTCATGGCCGAGATGACCCACGTAAATGGAAAAAACGTCGGATCCATAACACTGTATGCCCTCAGCACCTGCATCTGGTGCAAAAAGACGAAACAGCTCCTGGATGACCTGAAGATAGAATACTCGTTTGTGTATGTGGATCTCCTGGAAAACGAGGAAAACACCCTCGTTAAGGACGATATCCGCAAGTGGAACCCCCATTGCTCCTTTCCCACCCTGGTCATAAACAATGAAAAATGCATCGTCGGGTTTGACGAGGGAAAAATCAAGGGGCTGCTGCGATGAAGCCCGACAACGAAATCACCGACGGGGATGTCGACAGGCTGTACCGGAAGCTTCGAAAGGAAGCGGAAGCTTCAGGATATTTCCTCGGTCCCGACGAGGAATTCACGAGGGACCTGGTGAGGAGCCTCATCGTCAACGAGAAGAGGTACGGGTATCCTTCCTGTCCCTGCAGGCTCGCCTCGGGACGGAAGTCGGACGATCTCGATATCATCTGCCCGTGCGATTACCGGGACAGCGACCTGGAAGAGCATGATGCGTGCTACTGCGGCCTTTACGTATCGCGGATGATCGCTGTCGGTGAAAAAGCGCTGGCCCCCATACCCGAGCGAAGGCCTCCTGAAGAGGAGCGTTCCGCCCGCGACAGGAATGCACCGGGACCGGCATCATCAACCGGTTTGAGCATGCCAGTATGGCGCTGCAAGGTATGCGGCTATCTATGCGCCAGGAACGAACCTCCCGGCGTGTGCCCCATCTGCAAGGCGACGAAGGAGAGGTTCGAGCGGTTCATGTGATGATGGATGTTATCTCATAATGCCCCTGGTGGATAGAGCTACGAGCTTCCATGCGCCGGCACGTGCGACGTGACGCAGCGCAGCAATAATACATTCCGCCTGGCGAGGAGGGTCATTCATGGAAAACAAGAATCTCATACTGGCGGTCGACGTGGGGACCACGGAAACCAAAGCGGTGCTCGTGGGGCCGGAGGGGTACATTGATTCGCGCCAGATGTCTTGCACCCTCTCCTACCCGGAGCTATCCTGCGTCGAGCAGTCCCCGGAGGACCTGGCAGCCGCGGTCTACGGCACCAGCAGGGAGGTCCTGGCGGCGCACCCGGAATGCCTGCCCGGGCTCGCGGGCCTTGTTTTCACGAGCCAGATGCAGAACACCATCCCCATCGGAGGGGACGGCAGGCCCCTGATGAACGCGATGTCATGGATGGACCAGCGCGCCTCCTGCTTCGTCCAGGAGGAACTGCTCAGGGGTATCGTGAAGATCGAAGGCTACCCCCTCACCAAGATCATCAAGTTCCTGAGGATAACCGGCGGAATGCCTGGAACTACCGGCAAGGACTCGGTGTGCAAGATCGCCTGGTTGAAAAAATACAGGCCGGAAATGTACGAGGCGACGCACAAGTTCCTGGACGTGAAGGATTACGCCGTATTCCTCGCCACGGGCAATTACGTGACGTCCTACGACATGGCCTACGTTACCTGGCTCATGAACACCAGGGGAGACCAGAAGAAGTGGCACTGGTCGGACCGCATCCATCGCATGTTCGGGCTCGATCCGGAAAAAATGCCGGAACTCAGGGCCTCCACCGCCATCGCCGGAAGCGTGACCAGGGACTTTTCGGATAAGACCGGGGTCCCCGAGGGACTGCCGGTGGTGAACGGCTCCGGCGACATGCCCACCTCAGCCATCGGGTCCGGCGCCATCGAGCCCGGCAGAATACATGTCAACATAGGCACCGCGGGATGGGTGGCCACGCATCATCCGAAAAAGGCGATCGACATCGCGCACTACCTCGGGACCACCGCCTCGGGGATGCCGGGAATATTTCTTATCATCAGCAAGCAGGAAACCCTGGGCGCCGCGCTTGACTGGATCAAGGGAATTCTATACCCGGCGAGGTTCACCGAAGGGATGAGCGCCGGGGAGATCTACGCCGACCTGGACGGCGAGGCGGCGCACTCGCCGGCCGGGGCGAACAACACGATCTTCACCCCCTGGCTTTTCGGAGAGCGGTCCCCCATCAACAACCCCTACCTGCGCGGCCAGATCTTCAACATCGGCATGAACACGGTGCGGGCCGACCTGCTTCGCGCGGCGATGGAGGGAGTGGCGTATAATATCCGCTGGGGCATGGAATACGTGGAAAAGTTATCACAGAAAATATCCAGGCCATCGACAGAGGACATACGGATTATCGGAGGCGCATCGAAGAGCGAAATCTGGTGCCAGATCTTCGCCGACGTGCTCGGGAAACCCGTGGTACAGATGAAAAACCCCCAGATGGCCAGTGCCCTGGGCGTGGCGACCATCGCGATGGTTTCGCTGGGCATATTCCGACAGTTCACCGACATCGAAAGGATTCTCCATAAGGGAAACACGTACACGCCCGAAAAGAGCAACACCATGGTTTACGACAGGCTTTTCGGGCATTACAAGGCGTTGTATAAAAACAACAAGGCCGACTTCAATAAAATCAACCGTTAAGCGAGAGAAGACATGAAACGATTCATCGAAAACTACAAAGACGAACAGTTCGACCTCATCGTCATCGGCGGCGGGATCACGGGGGCCGCGGTGGCATACGACGCTGCAAGCAGGGGCCTCTCCGTGGCGCTAGTTGAAAAGAGCGATTTCGGGTGCGCCACATCCGCGGCCACCTCAAAATTCATCCACGGCGGGCTCCGCTACCTTAAGACCTATGAGTTCGGGCTGGTGCGCGAATCGCTCCGTGAGCGAAGGATCATGGAGAACATCGCGCCGAATTTCGTCTATCCCCTTAAATGCATGTTCACCAGCCCCTCCCTGGTGATAAAACTGGGCCTCTATCTCTATGACATCCTGGCATTCGACAAGGGCTTCACCTGGGACAGGAAGAAAAAACTCCCGAACCATTATACGATATCCAGGGAACAGGCCATCCGGGAGGAGCCGAACGTAAAGCGAGATGGCCTCACCGGCGCCGGCATCTACTACGACTGCATCAGCATCTGCCCTGAGAGGCTCACCCTGGCATTCGTCAAATCGGCCGAATCCTGCGGGGCCCGGGTGGCAAACTACGCGAAAGTCGAAGATTTCATCATCACGGGCGGGAATGTAACGGGCGTGGCGGTACGCGATCTCATCAAGGATAAAAAGCACTCCGTCAAAGGGTCCTGCATCGTGAACTGCGCCGGACCTTGGGCGGACGAAGTCCTGGGACTGGCAAAAAAAGGCGAAACCGGACATGCCATCAAGCGATCCGAAGGCATCCACCTTATTGTGGAAAGCCGCGTCGGGAGTCACGCGGTGGGCACTATGACGAAAAATCAGCACTTCTTTCTTATCCCCTGGCGCGGTCACACCCTGATTGGCACGACCGACAAGGACTATCCCGGCAGCCCCGACAATTACCGCGTCACCAGGAAAAGCATCGAGGAACTCCTTGATCTTGTCAACGCCCACTTCGGCAACGACGAGCCCATCCGGTATGAAGACGTCAGGTTCTCCTACGGCGGCCTGCGGCCGCTGGTCGGCTCCGACGGAGGCGACAGCTACACCATCACGAGAAAGTACGAGGTCATCGACCACGCCGACGAAGGGCTCCCCGGCCTCATCACCGCCGAGGGGGGAAAATACACCACGAGCCGCAATCTGGCCGAGCAGGTCCTCCGAGCCGTGGGAAAACGGCTCGATAAAAAGCTGTTGAAATGCATGACCGCCTCGAAAAGGCTTGTCGGCAGCGAAATCGACGACATGGATGCCTTCATCGCGAGGATTAAAATGGATAATCCCGAATTTGACTCGGCCACCATGGACTACCTGGGAAGGCACTACGGCATGGAATGCAACGGCGTATTGGATGTGGCCCGGGACGACAGGAAGCTGCGGGAACCGCTGAACGCCGATGGCGAAATCCTGGGCCAGGTGATCTATGCGATCGATCACGAGATGGCCTTCACCCTGAAGGACATACTTTTCAGGAGAACGGGAATCGGCACCCTGGGCCGCCCCGGCGCGAAAGCCCTCGCGCGGGTGGCCGACCTGGCGGCGAAAAAACTCAAATGGAGCGACTCAAGAAAAAAGAAAGAATTGAAGGAAGCCGAGGAGGCCTTCAGGCTGCCGGGATAGAGAAACCATGACATTTTTCCGCGATTTCAGCTTACCGTTGTGGGAGATGTTTGCCGGCAATCTTCTTCTTCTTGCGTGCAGTCTATGCTACCTGGCCTGGTGGGCCGTTTCCTTTCGCCCGGGTTCCCCTGGCGGAACTCCCGGGACGATTTACATCGCGGCTGCGTTTATCACCGGATGCGCCGGGATTCTGCTGATGTCGGGCGGCATCAACACCCTTTCCGACGATTCGAAAGGCGTGCCGGTGCGGTACGTCCTTGTGGGCGGCGTTGCGTTGTTCATCGTCATGCTCCTGGTCACTTCAATCGCGTTTCACCGGATAGTGACATCAGAATTGATGATAATACACGTTTGGGCCGTGTTGGAGCTGTCGGCGGTCGCCGTACTGTACGGCACCGGGCGATTTGGCCCGGGACGCATGATGGCAATGGCCGTACTGCTTGGAACTGCCACCCTGGCCGGTTTGATTTGCTACGTGCTCTATTACCGACTGGACGAGATAACGCGCTACCATGTCGGCATGGTCCCTCTCGCGGCTGACGCGTTCGTGATGGCCCTGTTTCTGTCATTGCTGGCGATACCATAGGCTGGCCTGGATCGGACGCAAATAGTTGGGAACAACATTTGTATGTCAGGATAATTGCTGAACGAGGACGCGGCCGCCAACATGCGCGTGATCGACGCGGTGTATGAGGCTTCGGGATTGCGGCCGAGGGGAGAGATCTGATCGATCATGGAAAATCGTTGCGTAAACGAAGAACATATGGCGCATTAAATGGTGGATATCGCCTTGACACCAATATAATATTTCCGGAAGGTACCCATGACCCCTGAAGCGATTCTTGCCCTCGTAAGAAAATTCATGGAGTCGAGAATACTCCTCACCGCCGCCGAACTGGACGTATTCACGATACTCGCAAAAAAGCCGGTGCCCGCCCGGGAACTCGCCCGGACCATCAACGCAACCGAGCGCGGCATGACGATACTGCTCGACGCCCTTGTGAGTATGGGACTGCTTGATAAGAAAGACAATCGATACGCCTGCCCTGAAGAGACCGCATCGGTCCTGTCGGCCGATTCCCCTTCATCGTTGATGCCGATGATCAGGCATTCTGTCGGGGGATGGAACAGGTGGTCGGATCTGACAAAAATCGTGCGACAGGGAGCGGACACCTCCAGGCCTCCCGTGTTCCACAGCAATGAAGGCGAGATGGAGGCGTTCATCGGGGCGATGCATGTCATCGCTCGCAGGCTGGCGCCGGGTATCGTGTCGGCGATCAGGCCCGGCAACGCGACGAAGTTGCTCGATATCGGGGGCGCCTCGGGTTCCTACACGCAGGCGTTTCTCGAAGCCTGTCCCGGCATGATCGCCACGATATTCGACCTGCCGCCCGTCATCCGGCTGGCGGAGCGCCGTCTCGCGCAGACCGGCCTTTCCGATCGTATCACGCTTGTCGGGGGAAATTTTTACAACGACGATCTCCCCGGCGGGCATGATCTCGCGCTGTTGTCCGCCATCATCCACCAGAACAGCCCCGAACAGAACGTTGAGCTGTATCGCAGGATATTCCGCGCGCTCCAGCCGGGAGGCAGGCTGGTAATCCGGGACCACGTGATGAGCCCGGATCATACCGTCCCGGCGAGCGGGGCGCTTTTTGCCGTCAACATGCTCGTCGCCACGCCGGGCGGAGGCACCTATTCATTCGAGGAAATCAGGTCGACCCTCGAGACCGCCGGCTTTACCAGGGTGAAACTGATACGACCCGATGAGCAGATGAACGGGCTGGTGGAAGGTTTCAAGCCCTGATCGCGAGGGATCGCCCATCCGCGTCGGGACCTTACCTCATGTGAAAGAATCCCGATCGCACGTCATTAACACAACTTTACCATGACCATCGCGGCCGCGGATCGATTCCGGCCGTAACCCCGATGCGAGTCTGCATTCGGAGGACGATAAAGCCTGTAGTATTCCACTAATTTTTGTATCTCCGGTACCATCTCATCCGTCTTTACTGTATACAGGACCATGACGGATTTTAATTCTGGAGGTTAATTCACGATGAATGACACGGCCGAAAGGACCATAGAAAGCATAACGAACCTGGAGCCCCTGCCCGTCCAGGATGAAGTTCCTTACTGTTTCGCATGCGGGCGGGACAATCCACACGGCCTGAAGCTCAGGTTCTACAGGGTGAATGATACGACCCTGGGAACGGAATTCACACCGCCCATGCATTGGTGCGGCTGGGGGCAAATGATGCACGGGGGATTTCACGGGCTTCTGCTGGATGAGATCATGTCGTGGGTCGCGTACGGGCTGATGAAGTGCAATGCCTTCGTGACCAAAAAAATGACGGTAGAGTATCTCCGCCCTATCCATGTCGGACGTACGCTCACGATAATCGGTTATCTCGAACACGAGAGTGGAAGGGAAATACACACGCGGGGAGAGATACGGGACAGCGAGGGAATTATCCTGACCGTCTCCCATGCCACACTGGTTCGAATCGATCCGAACAAAATGAAGGATATGCTGAAGTCGTGACCTTGCGATCTCCTGTGACATGCCGCGAGTAATCCGCATGCCTGGCATGGCGTCGCGTTTCAGAAAAATCATTTGCGACCGGAAAATTTGGTTGACGTTCCGTCATTATGGTTGTATATTACAACTATAATGACGGAACACTTGGAACAGACAAAGGCGGTTTATCACCTCCTGCAAAACATGGGAAAGATAATCCGGCTTTTTCAAAGCGAAGCGGTGCTATGCGAAGGATTGACGTTTACGCAATTCAGCATACTCGACCATGCAGCCGCACGCGGCGGCGCGATCGCCATGTCCGATCTCCATGGATTGCTCTCGGTTGAAAAAAGCACGACCACGCGCCTGGTCGAGCCCCTGGTTAAAAGGGGCCTGGTGAAAAAGGTGTCGTCGGACACCGATTCGCGGGCAATCGAGCTCTCCCTGACGCAGGAAGGCATGGTTACAAGGGACAAGGTCTGGGCCTGCATAACCGCTTTCATCGAAGAAGTGTTGAATCGCATACCGGCCGACAGGCGCGAAGCGGTAATTGAATCGATGGGCATATTCATGCAATCGATCCGGCAGTGCTGCGGGGAAAATGCAGGCTGCGGATGCGGATAGAAGGCTTTTTTTTAATTTATTGGTTGTATATTACAACCTTTGCAAGGAGGTTTCTGATGACGCGTTTCATGGTTCCCCGTGTCGCTCATTGCTGCAGCGGCGCATAACTGTGGTCCCGGGCACGACCTTAAACTGCCCGATTATAATTCCCCGTAAGCCCGTGACAGGCTCAGGGCGCGCAGTGGGCGATGCAATTCTTCAACACGCGCACGAATTTGAGCAGGTCATCTTCGTCGTTATACACATATACGCTTATCCTGAGCGTGCCTTCCACCCCCAGCCTCCGCATGAGGGGATACGCGCAGTGCCCGCCGGTTCGCATCGCGATCCCTTGACGCGTGACCAGTTCGCCCAGGATGTGACAGTCGATTGTCCCGTTTCCACTCGCGACCGCGAACGAGACGATGCCCGTCCGCGCGGCCGCATCCGGGGGACCGTATATTGCCATGCCATCGATTCTTCCGAGTTCGCATAACGCTAACGCAGCCAACTCCCGCTCGTGGTCCAGGACCGTTTCCATGTTGATGCGTTTTAGGTAATCGGCAATCCGTCACAGCAAGCTTTGTCCTTTAAGAATGTATTCCTTCATTACGGACGGCGGGACCATCGACCCGCCGGTACACCAGGCGATATGCGTGGCGTTTTTAAGGGCCCGCGATCCATAAAGCCTGTTGCTATGGATAACTCCCGGGACGCCCGCAAGAGCTGAAGGCTCAAGATTGATCCGTTCATGCTCCCACATCAACGCCAGCAACCGGAACAGCTCGTCATCGCTTACGGTGTATATCCCCTCGAGCATGCCCTCCATCATCCTGCACGCCAGGCCGGATGGTCGTGGCACAGCGAGACCGTCTGCCGCGGTGATGTTGTCCAGCCCGATATCGAAAACGGTGATATTCTCGTGCTTTCCCGTATGCAGGCCCAGGAGCATGCAGGGGCTGTGGGTGGGCTCGCCGAAAAAGCAATGCGCATGTTCTCCGAAGATCGTTTTAATGCCATATGTCACGCCGCCGGGCCCCCCGCCCACACCGCATGGTACATACACAAACAGGGGATGAGTCCGGTCAATCCTGACATCCATCGCCTGGAGCTGACCGGCCAGATGTCGCGCGGCCACCGAATAACCCATAAAGAGGTCCCTTGAATGCTCGTCATCGACGAAATGTCGATATGGGTCCTTTCCGGATTCGTCCCTGCCGGCCGCCACCGCATTCGAATAATCGCCATCGTGTTCTATAACGCTGACGCCATGCCGCCTGAGTATTGATTTTTTCCATTCCTGCGCATCGCACGACATGTGCACGCTCGCCATGAATCCGAGCCTGGCTGCCACGATGCCAACGGCCAGGCCGAGATTCCCGGTCGAGCCCACTGCAATATGATAGCGCACCAGATGTCGTTTCATCTCTTCACAGGCGATCTTCGAGTAATCATCACCAAGATCGAGGAGCCCCGCTCGCAGGAGCAGATTCTCCGCGAACCGAAGCACCTCGTAGATCCCACCCCTGGCCTTGATCGAACCGCAGACTGGCAATTGGCTGTCCAGTTTCAGCAATAGCCTTCCCGAGAGAGGCATGGAAAATCTCTCTTCAAGCACTTTTTGCATGGCCGGGGCGGCTACAATGGGGCTATCAATGATCCCGGCATTCCCACTGGTCTCTTCAAATAAATTTTCTACTAAGGGGGCAAAACGGACAAGCCTGGCGCGCGCATCCTCGATATCCGTTTCAGAGAAGATATCGTTTGCACACCTTCCATTTCCGGGATTCATCCATAAAAACTCCATCCCCTGTTTCAAGTTCTCAATTACCCTGTCCATACCGCGTTTCTTTTGGTTTTCTATTAAAATGCATTGTTCTGCACCACTATCTCCATGCACTCAGGAACAATATTGATACCAGGAAGTCATGGGCATAAAAAAACCGACCTGGTACCGGGGTAACGGGTCGGTTTTTGATTTATAACTGAGATGTAAAAAGCTTACTTTCCGCCTTTTTTATCGGCTTTCTTGTCGTCTTTTTTATCAGCTTTCTTGTCGGCCTTTTTGTCAGCTTTCTTGTCGGCCTTTTTGTCAGATTTCTTGTCAGCCTTTTTGTCAGCTTTTTTGTCGTCTTTCTTTTCTACTTTTTTCTCGTCTTTCTTTGCGGGAGCGGGTTTGGGGCCTTTCTTGTCAG